>NZ_FMHT01000003.1:1597500-2197500 GCF_900091585.1 Micromonospora nigra
GGACCCTGCCGCGAAGGCAAATCAGCTCTGGTCGATGGGTTGGTGAAAGGCGGGAGGACGGGAACAACCCACCCCGCACGGCGGTCCGACCACAACGGACGGACTCCTGCATGCCCTCCGTCTGCCCAGCTCACCCACTCCCGCGGTGGGTTCCCGCCTCCCCGGCACCCCGTGCCCCGCCAGGGACGCCCCGCGCCGAACCGGCCGCACTTCCGGAACGGGGCTCCGGTCAGGACGGTTCTGTTCCTCGGGCATTGCCCGACGACCGCGGCCGGCTCGCTCCACCCGGCTGAACGCACCCTGCCCAGCGCAGACCCGCCCGCCTGTTCACCTGACCGGAGCGGGCCGGGACGTGCCAGAGTGTCAGGCATGGATGACGTCGACCGGTCACCGGTCCCGGCCTTGGCCGAGGAAGCGCTGCTTGGCCTCCTGTTCCCGTTCTGGCAGCTCGTCATCGGCGTCGTCGTGCTCGTTGTCCTCCTGGCGTCGGTGGGCAGACTGGCTCGCCGCGGTCCGTCGCGGATGACCACGGCACTGCTTGTCACCGCTGCGGCGATCGCCGGCTTCGCGGTCCTCGGCGTCCTACTGGAGGGCTGAGTCGGCCCGCGGATTAGACCGGTGGATCCGACGGGCCGATCAGACCGGCGAGTTCGGGCCCGCTCCCGGGAAGCGCGCAGGACCCGGGTGGCGCCCAGGGCCGGGGAGCGCGCAGGACCCGGGTAGCGCGCTACCCGGATCAGGTTGCCGGCGTCGCGGCCAAGCCGGCGCTCGCGGCCAAGGCCAGGCGGCCCGTCAGGTGGAGCGGGTCAGGGGTAACTGGACACCGCCGGCTCGGCCCATCACGCCGGCGGGAGGCAAGCACCTGGACCGGCAGTTCGCCCGACCCGTTGCCATCCCGGTCACAGTCGGCGGTTGGCCAGGCTGGGTAGCTCCGCTCGGATCGACCGCAGCCGGTCCAGGTCGAGATCGACCACGGTGACACCCGGCCCGTCCGGCACCTGGCCGAGCACAGTCCCCCATGGGTCGACCACCATGCTGCGCCCATAGCAGGTGCGGCCGGGATCGTGGTCACCCGTCTGGCCGGCCGCCGCCACGAAGCACTGGTTCTCGATCGCCCGCGCCCGCAGCAGGACCTCCCAGTGGTCCCGGCCCGTGTGCATCATGAACGCCGCCGGGACGACCAACAGCTGTGCGCCACCCTCGGTGACGAGCCGCCGGTAGAGCTCCGGGAAGCGCAGGTCGTAACAGATCGACAGACCCACCGGCAGCCCTTCGACGTCGACCACCACCGGCTCGTCACCGGGGGCCACCGTCGCGGACTCCAGGTACGACACCCGGCCGGGGATCTCGACGTCGTACAGGTGGATCTTTCGATAGGTGGCGGCGAGGGCTCCCGCCCGGTCGAACACCAACGACGTGTTCCACGTGTGCGCGGGATCGGGGCCCGCCTCGTGAAACGACCCGGCGATCAGCCAGACGCCGAGCCGCCGGGCCACGCCCGCGAAGAACCGCCCCACCTCGCCGTCGACCGTCTCGGGGGCGGGCATGCCGGCGGCGGGACCGAGGTAGTCGACGTACTCCGGTAGGAGGACGAGGTCCGCCCCGGCGGACGCCGCCCGTTCCACCAGGGCCTCCGCTGCGGCGAGATTCGCCTTCCGGTCGTCGCGGGCGTTCAGCTGGCAGACGGCGACGCGCATGACGCCAGAGTACGGGTGGGCGGCCGGTCAGGACCAGGCGTGTGCCCGCAGGACCGGTGGCCGGTCAGGCCGACTTCTCCTCCCGGTCACGCCGGGCACGGCGGCCGGTGAACTCCCGGGGCACGATCGTCGGGTTCACGTTCTCCAGGACCGCCTCACGACTGATCAGCACCCGCGCCGCGTCGGGGTTGCTGGGCACCTCGTACATCACGGAGAGCAGCACCTCCTCCATGATGGCGCGCAGACCACGGGCACCCGTGCCCCGCAGCATGGCCTGGTCGGCGATCGCCTCCAGGGCCGGCGGCTCGAACTCCAACTCGACGCCGTCGAGCTCGAAGAGCCGCTGGTACTGCCGGACCAGGGCGTTGCGCGGCTCGGTGAGGATCCGCACGAGGGCCGTGCGGTCGAGGCTGCGAACGCTGGTGATCACCGGAAGACGGCCGATGAACTCGGGGATCAGCCCGAACTTCAACATGTCTTCTGGCATGACCTGGCTGAAGATGTCGTCGGTGGAGCGTTCGGACACCGCTCGCAGGCGGGCACCGAAGCCGGTGCCACCGTGGCCCGTGCGGGCCTCGATGATCTGGTCGAGGCCGGCGAAGGCACCACCGCAGATGAACAGCACGTTGGTGGTGTCGATCTGGATGAACTCCTGGTGCGGGTGCTTGCGCCCGCCCTGCGGTGGCACGTTGGCGACCGTGCCCTCCAGCATCTTCAGCAGGGCCTGCTGGACCCCCTCGCCGGAGACGTCCCGGGTGATCGACGGGTTCTCCGACTTCCGGGCGATCTTGTCGACCTCGTCGATGTAGATGATGCCGGTCTCGGCCCGCTTGATGTCGTAGTCGGCGGCCTGGATCAACTTGAGGAGGATGTTCTCCACGTCCTCACCGACGTAGCCGGCCTCGGTCAGCGCGGTGGCGTCGGCGATGGCGAACGGCACGTTGAGCATCCGGGCCAGGGTCTGCGCGAGGTGCGTCTTGCCGCAGCCGGTGGGACCCAACAGCAGGATGTTGGACTTCGCCAGCTCGACGCCGTCGTTGCCGGCGCCCGGCGCGCCGGCCGCCTCGGCCTGGATGCGCTTGTAGTGGTTGTAGACCGCGACGGCGAGCGCCTTCTTGGCCTGGTCCTGACCGACGACGTAGTTGTCGAGGAACTGGCAGATCTCCATCGGCTTGGGAAGCTCTTCCCACTTCACCTCGCCGGACTCGGCCAACTCCTCCTCGATGATCTCGTTGCAGAGATCGATGCACTCGTCGCAGATGTAGACCCCGGGGCCCGCGATGAGCTTCTTGACCTGCTTCTGCGACTTCCCGCAGAAGGAGCACTTGAGTAGGTCGCCGCCGTCACCGATCCGTGCCACCTACGTTCTCCCTGCACTCATCGGCCGGAACCCCGGCCCTGACCTGCGGACGCTGCGCACCGTCCGTCTTCTCGTCATCCACCGGTCCGACCGGCGAAGCGGTACGGAACCGACGTTACCCGCTGGCGGTGGTTTCTCCGACCCCCAAAACGGGTGTGTCAGAGGTCGGCCGGGTACGCGCCCCGGCCGACCTCCGAACCGAACAGCTCAGCTGGCGGCGTTCGCGGCCAGCAGGCCCTTCTTGCGGCTGGTGAGGATCGTGTCGACCAGCCCGTACTCGCGGGACTCCTCCGCCGTCATGATCTTATCCCGATCGATGTCCTTGCGGACCTTCTCGATCGGTCGGTTGCAGTGCCGCGACAGCATCTCCTCCAGCTGCGTCCGCATCCGCAGGATCTCCCGGGCCTGGATCTCGATGTCCGAGCCCTGGCCGTACCCGCCCTCGGTCGCCGGCTGGTGGATGATGATCCGCGAGTTCGGCAGGGCCATCCGCTTGCCCGGCGTGCCGGCGGCGAGCAGCACGGCGGCGGCGCTGGCCGCCTGGCCCAGGCAGACGGTCTGGATGTCGGGCCGGACGTACTGCATGGTGTCGTAGATCGCCGTCATGGCCGTGAACGAGCCACCGGGCGAGTTGATGTACATGATGATGTCCCGGTCGGGATCGGTGCCCTCAAGCGTCAGCAGCTGGGCCATCACGTCGTTGGCCGACGCGTCGTCCACCTGCACACCGAGGAAGATAATCCGGTCCTCGAAGAGCTTGTTGTAGGGGTTGGATTCCTTGACCCCGTACGACGTGCGCTCGACGAACGACGGCAGGACGTAGCGGTTGTGTACGGCCGCGAACTGGGGCGGCAGGCTCAGGTCGGTCATCGTCAGCTCCTCGGTCAGCTCAGGGTCCCGGCGCCTTCCGGAACCTGGGCGGCTCCGGTGATCACCTTGTCGATGAAGCCGTAGTCCATGGCCTCCTGGGCGGTGAACCAGCGGTCGCGGTCCGAGTCCGCCTCGATCTGGGCCTGGTCCTGCCCGGTGTGGAAGGCCACCCGCTCCTGGAACATCCGCTTGGTGTAGAGCATCTGCTCCGCCTGGATGGCGATGTCGGAGGCGGTGCCGCCCATGCCGCCGGACGGCTGGTGCATCATGATCCGCGCATGCGGCAGGGCGTAGCGCTTGCCCTTGGTGCCGGCGCAGAGCAGCAGCTGGCCCATCGAGGCGGCCATGCCCATCGCCACCGTGGAGACGTCGTTGTCGATGTACTGCATGGTGTCGTAGATCGCCATACCGGAGTAGACCGAACCACCCGGCGAGTTGATCCAGAGGAAGATGTCGCGGTCCGGGTCCTCCGCGGCGAGTAGCAACAGCTGCGCGCAGATGCGGTTGGCAACCTGGTCGTTCACCTCGCTGCCCAGGAAGATGATGCGTTCCTTGAGCAACCGGTTGTAGACCGAGTCGTCGAGGTTGCCAATGGTGTCGCCACCGCGGGCGTCGATCGCCCGGAGCGGCTTCGCTGGGATGTGCATGTCGGTCATGGCAGCCCTTCGCTCTCCGTACCGTCGTGTCCGACACTAACCGCTCACCCGGGCGGCATAGCCCCGGTCGGGGCGCTGTTCGCTCTCAGCGCAGCCCCGTCAGGCGTACCCGGAAAAGGGAGCGGGCCACCCCTCGCCGCAGGCGGCGAGGGGTGGCCTCACCCACGATCAGTGCTCGTGGTCGTGGTCGTGCGCCTGCTCGCCCTCGGCACGCAGGGCGTCCAGGGTGACCTCGTTGCCAGCCGAATCCTTGATCTTGACGCGCTCCATGATCGAGGCCAGCGCCTTGCCCCGCCGCACGTCGCCGAACACGGCCCCGGCCGCGCCGGAGCGCACCAACTGGTCGTAGTACTGCTGCGGAGCCATGCCGGCGCGCTGCGCCCGGTGGACGATCTCGTGCCCGAACTCGTCGTCGGAAACCTGCACGTCCTCGGCGTCGGCGACGGTGTCCAGCAGGAGCTGGATCTTCACACCCTGGGTCGCCGCCTCGGTCAGCTCGGCGTCGATCTGCTCCTCGGTCTTCTCCTCGGCGGAGAGGTAGTCCTCCAGGGAGGCGCCGATGCGCTCCAACTGGTCGACCATCGCCTGCTTGCGGTTCTGGACCTCGTCCCGGACGACCCCCTCCGGCGCGGGCACGTCGGCGGCGGCGACCAGCTGCTCCAGGGCCTTGTCCCGGGCGGCGTAGACCTGCTCCACCCGCTTGCCCCGGGCGACCCGCTCGCGCAGGTCGGAGCGGAGTTCCTCGATCGTGTCGAACTCGCTGGCCAGCTGGGCGAACTCGTCGTTCAGCTCGGGCAGCTCCTTCTCCTTGACGGTGCGCACGGTCACCGCCACCTCCGCGTCCCGACCGGCGAAGTCACCGCCGACGAGCTGGGTGGTGAACGTGGTGTCCTCGCCGGCGGAGAGGCCGACGACCGCCTCGTCCAGGCCCGGCAGGAGCTGCTTGCTGCCCACCTCGTGGGAGATGTTGGTGGCCGAGCCACCCGGCACGTCCACGCCGTCGACGGTCGCGTTCAGGTCGACCTGCACGTAGTCGCCCTCGGCGGCGGCCCGCTCGACGGTCTTGAGGGTGGCGAACCGCTCGCGCAGGTTCTTGACCTGCTCGTCGATCTCGCTGTCGTCGATCTGCAGCTCGTCGACCGTCACCTCGACGCCGTCCAGGTCCGGAAGGGTGATCTCGGGACGGACGTCGACCTCGGCGGTGAAGTTGAGGGAGTCACCGTCGTTGAACTCGGTGATCTCGACCTCGGGACGGCCGAGGGTCTTCAGGTCGTGCTCGCGCACGGCGGCGACGATGTTCTGCGGGATGGCCTCCTGCACCGCCTCGTTGAGGACGGTGCCCCGGCCCACCCGCTGGTCGATGATCGCGGCCGGCACCTTGCCCCGCCGGAAGCCGGGAACCTGGACCTGCTGGCCGATCTCCCGGTACGCCTTCTTGAGGCTCGGCTCGAGCTCGACGAACGGCACCTCGATGGCGAGCCGCACGCGCGTCGGGCTCAGAGTCTCGACGGTGCTCTTCACAGGCGTACTCCTTGACGGATCTCGGGTTGAGTCTGGGCGCTCTTACAGCCCATCGAGTGTAGGCGAGCCGGCGCGGCCGACCGGCAGCGCCCAGGGACCCCGCGACGAACGGCGGCGCCCGGACAGCCCGGCCGCGGACGACAGTCGGGGTGGCGGGATTTGAACCCACGGCCCCTCGCTCCCAAAGCGAGTGCGCTACCAAGCTGCGCCACACCCCGTGGCGACGAGCAGTCTATGCCGTCGGCCGGGCCCCGGGGTGCCGGGGCGTCACCCGACGCGCAAACCGGTGTCCCGGCGCCGGCCGGAGGGTCGAGGTGAGCCGCCCCCGGGATGCGGTAGAACGCGGTGACCCGGCCCCGGAACCGCCCGACATGCCGCAACTCGACCGTCACCGGCCGGGTCCGCCGTCGTCGATCGCGCCGGTCGCGACGCGCCGCACGGGCGCGGCTGCACGACCCGCGACCAGATTGGGTACGCTGTCGGCGCGCCCGGCAACAGCGGGGCGCACGCGGGCGTAGCTCAATGGCAGAGCTTCAGTCTTCCAAACTGACGGTGCGGGTTCGATTCCCGTCGCCCGCTCTACAGTTCCAGTGCAGGTCAAAGGCTTGCCGAGCGATCTTGGACCTAGCTACAGAGATCGCAAACAGAGATCATCTCTCACGGTTGTCTCACAGCAGGCTTGGAAGTGCCACCGAGCGCCTGCCGCAGCGTCTCCCCCGCCTCATTCAGCGCCGTCTCTTGGCTGTGCACGTACGTAGACAGCGTGAAGCTCGCACTCGCGTGCCCTAGCCACGCTGAGATGACCGCCGTGGGTACCCCCGCAGGTGCATCAGGGTTCCGCAGGTGTGCCGCGCGTCGTGCAACCGGATCGCCGGAAGCTTCGCCCGCCTGGCCAGCGCATCGAACCGGTCCCCGTACCACTCCGGCCGGTACGGGGAGCCGATCTCGTCAACCACGACGTGGCTTCCGGTGCACACCTCCCCGGTCGCCGGGTCGGCCAACGTGCACGGCTTGGCGTACGCCTCCCCCGCCTCTTCCCGTTCGTCACGCTGCCGCAGTTGCAGTGCCGTGAGAGCAGCCACCAGGGCGTCATCAAGGGGCAGGGTTCGCTTCCCCCGCTCCGTCTTCGGTTCCTTCTCCACGATCTCGCCGGCTACGGACGTGCGCGCCCACCGGACCGTGATCGTCTTGCCGATCAGGTCGACGTCCGGCCAGCGCAGGCCGAGAACTTCACCACGGCGCAGCCCGTACATGGACAACTGCCAGGCCGCGAACAGTCGATCGTCGGCAACCGCGTTGAGGAACACGGCGGCGTTGTCAGCGGTCCACGTCTGCATTTCCGTCTTGGTCTGCTTGGGCCGCTCGGCCAGCTTGACGACGTTGCGACCCAGGAACCCCTGCCGCACCGCATCCTCAAACACCGCAGACAGCGTGATCAGCATGGCGTTGACGGTGCGCGGCGCGAGCTTCGCGGAACGGACGTTGCCGACCCGGCGACCGGAAGCCAGCAGCCCGGTGACCATCTTGTCGACGTCAGCCTTGGTGACCTTCTGCGCTTCCAACTGGCCGATGTGTGCCTTGGCGTGGTTGAGGGAGTCCGTGTAGGTGCGCCTGGTCCCCGTGCTCAGGTTCCGCTTGCCGGCTAGCCACTTGTCGATCAGTTCGGCCACGGTGGTTTTCTCCGGCCGAACGAACGTGCCGCTGGCCCGGTCCGCGATGATGCGTGCCCGCTTGGCGCGTGCCTCTTTCAGGCTGTCGCAGGTGTACGTCCGCTGGTCGCGGCGCCCGTCGGGCTTGCGGCCGACGTCGATGACGAACCGGTACCGGATGGCACCACTTGCGAGCGTCACCTTCTTGATCGGGTCAGCCTTCCTGGCCTCGGCCACTACTCCCCCTTCCTGATCTCGCTCCGGCTGACCGGCAGCTGAGGCAGGGTCATCCCCCGTCGCTGCATTTCTTGGCGATGCTGATGCAGCTCGCGTTCACGCTCATGCGCCTCGGCTTCCGACTCCTCGGCCCGCCGCAGCATGGCCTTGTGCTGGATCGCGTCGGCGGACTCATCTCCTGGGGTCGCCATCGACGCCATCCGTCGGGCTTGATCACGGTCAGACTCGGCGTGCATCCGCGCCAGGTTCCACGCCAAAACCAACTCGTCGTGCTGTCGGAACAGGCGCAGGAACTCGCCGCCTTGGTGCCAGCTATTGAAGTCCGCGCTGCTGATGTCGTACCCGACCACCTGACCGCCGCTGGTGAGCGGTTCGGTTGCGAGGGGCTGCTCGCCGGTGAACCAGAGCAGGGCCGCCCCGGTGTCGACCGGGCGACCGGGCAGCGCCGTAGTTGTCGGCACATCTCCCACCGGGAAGACCAAACGGATCGGGGGCACGCCAAGCACGTAGGCAAGCGCCGCAACCTCGTCCAGGTCGACGCGACGCTCACCCTTCTCTATGCGGCGTAGACCGAGCACAGGAATCGGCTGTCCGAGCGCGCCTAGGCGCTCAGACAGTTCGGTGTAGGGCATTCGGCGGGCTTCGCGGATCTGCCGCACCATCGCGCCGATGTTGCTACTCGGCGTGGGCGGTCCGGGGTTCTCATCAGTCACGCCCGGCAGTCTCGCATCAACTTGATGCGCATGCAAGGCATCCTTGACACTCCCGCGCGTTGCGTGCATCCTGTGCCTTGATCGTATCGATCTAATCCGCCCGCGCATCGGATACCTCTACCGAGGCGCATGGTTCTGATCCTTTGGAGCGTGGGACATGCAGAGTTTGTCCAGCAATCGAGCCATCCCCGACCCGGCGGCGGAGCCGACCATCACCGTCAAGCGCGCTGCGCTCGTCCTCGGAATCTCGATCCGGCACGCCTACGTCGCTGCCGAACGCGGCGACCTGCCGTCAATCCGGGTCGGCCGCAAGGTGGTCGTTCCGACCGCGCGGTTCCTGGCCAAGTACGACCTCGACGACACGTCCAGCGCCCCCACGGCCGCGTGACCGTCAGGTTAGGGATCTGACGGCATGGCCGTTACCTGCGGAAATGCCCCGCCATCTCACGCGAATCTCACCGCTCAAGGCAGGTCAACGGACCCGCCGAGCACCCCAAACGAAAAAGGGGCCGGGACCGCCACAGTCCCGACCACCCCAACCACGCAACTACTAGAGGCAAATCCGGTGACCATCGTAGAACAACCCCCACCCTCCGGTGCTCAGTCGACCGGGCATGCCGTGCCGCACCCGGACCTGTTCACCTACATGGCCGAGGCAGAGCAGGAACGGCAGGCCGAGGCCGCTCGGATCCTCGCCGAGACTCCGCCGGTCGCCGTCGACCAGGGCGACGACGAGGGCAGCCCGCTCGACTACGCTCGCCGGTTCCTCGACTTCCACCGCGCCAACCGACACGTCTACAAGCTGTTTGAGCACCGGATCCGCCGGTACCAACGCGAGGGTGTGACGTACATCGGTGCCGATCTGGTCCTGGCCAGCATCCGCTGCGACTTCACCGTTGTCACCAAGTCAGAGCCGTACAAGATCAACAACAATCATCGGGCGTTCCTCAGCAGGCTCCTGCTACACCGGAACCCGGCGCTGGGCAGCATGCTCAAACTCCGCCGCAGCATCGCCGACGTCGACCTTTCATGGATCGAAGAGGCTGACGCCATCGACGGCTACACCGCCGGGCAGGTGGCCGCGTGACCACCTTCGACATCGACCACTGGATCAGCCGGGCCCAACACCACCGCGACAACAACGGCGGCTACATGTACGAATCCCTCGCCGTCGAAATGGCCGCCCGCCTCGGCTGGGACACACCAGCCAAGCTGGCCCGCCAGGTCGGCAACCTCGCCGACGCTCCCACCCTCTACGCGCACTGTGAACCCGTCGCGGAAGCCGCCGCCCTGCTCGAATGCCTCGGCTGGGCGCAAGGCGTCCTGTTCGCCGCGTGGTTCCGCTCGCTTGAGAACTACCGCGAGGTCCGCGACCACTTCCCAGCCGGCCCCGGCCGCACCGACCTGAGGTGTTCCGCGTGACCGCCACCCTGGAACCCACCATCACCGCAGCCGACGTCACCGCCGCCGCCTGGGCGTGGCACAGCGCCGGGTACGCCGTTGTGCCCATCAAAGCCAACGGTGAGAAGCGGCCCGATGGCAAGTGGAAGCAGTACCAGTACGAGCAGCCCACCGACCGGCAGATGCAGGAATGGTTCGGCGGTCAGCGGCGTACCGGGCTCGGCCTAGTGTGCGGCGCAGTGTCCGGCGGCCTTGAGATGTTCGAGCTTGAAGGCCGCTGCGTCGCCGACGGGGCGCGGGAAAAGCTGGTGCCCGCCCTCAAGGCGGCTGGCGTCTTCGACGTGTGGAAGCGGCTGATCAATGGCGGCGGGTACGCCGAATGGTCGCCCACCGGCGGACTGCACCTGTTGTACCGGCTCACCGACCGGGAGGTGCCCGGCAACACGCCGGTGGCGCAGCGGCCCGCCCGCGAAGACGAGTTGACGGCGGACGAGTTGGAGATCCGGCGGAAGAACCCTTCCAAAGTGTTCCGCCGGGTGCTGGCCGAGACGCGCGGTGAAGGTGGGTTCGTTGTCGTCGCGCCCAGCCACGGCACCACCCACGGCAGTGGGCTGCCCTGGTCGTTCGCCGGTTCCGCGCAACCCGGCCAGGTGCCCACCATCACGTGGGATGAGCGGGTGGCCCTGTTCGCGGTCGTCCACGCGGTTCTCGATGAGATGCCCGCCCCCGAACCCCCTCGGCCGCGCACGCCCCGGCAGCGGGACGACATCGGCGACCGGCCCGGCGACCTGTGGGCCGCACAAACCGACTGGCCTGACGTCCTCGGCCCGCACGGCTGGCAGCACGTCTACCAGCGCGGCGACATGGACTACTGGCGGCGGCCCGGCAAGAACCTGGGCTGGTCGGCGCGCACCGGCGGCCGGCATGACGGCCTGTACGTGTGGACCACCAGCAGCGAGTTCCCGGCCGAGGTGCACATCAGCAAGTTCCGAGCGTTCGCCATCCTCAACCATGGCGGCAACGACAGCGACGCCGCCTCCGAACTGCGGCGACTCGGGTTCGGCAATGACCGTTCCCGGCCGGTGGCCGCCAACCCGGCACCCGCGCCGGTCGCGGTAGCGCAACCGGAACCGCCGCCACCGGTGGACGACAGCGACACCAAGCCGACCGAACTGGTGCGGCTGCCGAACCTGCCACAGTCGTTCTGGGAAGCCCGCCCCCAACTCGGGAAGATCCGAGACGCGGCCTACCACGTCGGGTACAGCGCCGATGCCGTACTGGGAGCCGTGCTCGCACGTGGATCCGCCATGGCCCATCACAAACTGGTGTTCGACTTCGGGCGTGGCGCCGGAAGCCTGAACCTGTTTGTGAACCTGCTCGGCCCGTCAGGGTTCGGCAAGACGAAGGCTGTCGAGGTCGCCCAGGAACTGATCCTGCCGCCGTCGTTCCTCGCCCACGTCAACGGCGAGGTCGACCAGGAACGGTTCAAGGACAGCGTCGGCCTCGGCACCGGCGAGGGCATGTCCGAGGTGTTCATGGGGGTCATCGACCGAGAAACCGGTGAGATCCACCGGAGCGGCCCCAACAAGGGTGACCCGAAGACAGAGAAGGTCCGCGCGCAGGTCAGGCACAACGCCTTCTTCTACATCGATGAAGGCGAAACGCTCTCCAAGATGATGCGTGAGCGGCAAGGAGCCATCATCGCCCCCACCATCCGCACCGCATGGGTGGGCGGCACGCTCGGGCAGACCAACGCTCGGGAGGAAACCACCCGCCTCATACCTAAGCGGTCCTACTCGCTGGGCATGGTCATCGGCTACCAGCCGGATGTAGCGCAGGATCTGCTAGCCGACAGCGGGCCGGGTACGCCTCAGCGGTTCCTGTGGCTGTCCGCCGTCGACCCGCATGTCACCGACGAAGCCCCCGACCTACCTGCCCCGTTCCGGCTGCCGCTCTGCGACGGGAACCGGCAGCCGGTTACCGGAACGATCACCTGCTACCCGGATCTGCGCGCCCAGCTACGGCGGGAACACCTCGCCAAGGTGCGCGGCGAGGCCATCGTCGCCGAGCTGGACGCCCACGCATCACTGATGAAGTGCAAGGTTGCCGCCCTGCTCGCCATCCTCGATGACCGCAAGCACGTCACCGAGGATGACTGGGCGCTAGCCGGGGTGGTCTGGGAAACCTCGTGTGCCATCCGAGACAGGCTGATCGAGTTCGGCAAGCAGAAGGCCGCCCAGGATCACGAGCAGCGCACGGCGGTCTACGTGGACCGCGAGGTAAGGGCGCATGCCGCCAAGCGTGAGGCCGACTCGAACGTCGAGCGCATCGCGCGTTGGATCGGGCGCCGCATCCACGAGGGCGGCAGCGCAACGAAGGGGGCGACCCGCAAGGCGGCAGCCGGACGAGACAAGCCGCTCTTTGAGCCCGCGCTACTCCACGCAGTTCAGCAAGGATGGGTGGTCGTCGCTGATGACGACCGGGAGTTGATGCCTGGCGATGCGAGGCCGGTATGACCGCCACCGCACATCGCCGCAGAAGGGGGACAGGGGGACATGTCCCCCTGCCCCGGACGCAAACCTATCTTGAAAGTCACCCCTATTACCTCTCACCTCTCCTATTTGTGCAGGTCAGAGGTGTTGTCGTTGCGTCACTTCCGGTAACTGAACTTCTGTCCCCCGAACGGGAGGGGGACACGTCCCCCTTGTCCCCCTCCCGGCACGCGGTGGCCGCCGCCCTCTCCCAGTCGGCTCTCGTGTCACGGACCACGCCCCCGGCGGACACCGCCACAGCGGCGCCCTTGACCTGACCCCAACCACCGACGCACCCGGCCCCCGGCCGACCCGCACCCCCACAGCGGAAACCTCCCCCTCCCAGATGCCGCTTTTGACCTGACCGCCACCAGCACACCCGCCGGCTCCTGGCCGACCACCACACCCACCACGGACACCGCCCACATGCTCGACGGGCTAACGCCAGCACCCACCAACCCGGACGCGACCCACCCGCGCCCCTGGCGGCCTACGCCAAAACCAACCCCTACGCCGAAACGAACCGGCCCACCCGCAAACCCACAAGACGCGCAAACCCCGGCCCGGTGAACCCGCCAACATGGGCAACCCGCCAACCCCGTCCCGAACCCACAGCAGGCCATGACCGTCCACCACCGACCCGCACAGCCATGACGGCACCACCCCGCCGGGACACCCGTCCCAACCGGCACGACACCCCACGGAGCAGCACATGCAGCACCCCACCTATGCACTCGACGGCATCCAGGACGGCTATTACGGCGTGGCGGATCCGGACGACGCAGGCCGGTTGACGTTGTGGGAGGTGCGGGCCGGTATCCCGCGTGACTGGCCGCAGGGCACCCGGTGGCGACCGTGGCCGCCCAGCTTCACCCACCTCGACCGGCCCGCGAGGGACGAGGCACGCGACGCCTGGTACCGCGACGTCTACTACCCCTGGCGTGAGCAGGTGTCAGCGGCCATCGCCGCCGACCCTGAGGCGGCCCGTGCCGCGTTCGTAGAGGCCGCCGGGCACCAGGAGCTACCCCCACGCCGCCGCAAGCCCACACGGGCCACCAAGGGCACGCCCAGAGGTGGAGGGAAACGCGCCACAGAGGCGGCCCGTCGGCGCGATGAGGTGGCCCTGCTCGCCGCCGCCCTGCATTCCGGTGGCCGATCCTGGCGTGCTGTCGCCGCCCTGCTCGCCCTGCCGAAAACCTCGGTTCACCGGCTGGCCGCCGACCACGGCCCGGTCGACGTGCCGGAGGCCGCTATTGCGGCGCTCGCCCTGGCCCGCGCCCACGACCTCACCGAGCAGCTACAGCAGATGCGGCAGGCCGCCGACCCTGCCACCCGCCGCACACTCGACGTGCGGATCAACGCTCTGGCCCGGCTGCGACACGAACTGGCGGAGCGCGCAGGTGCGGCGGGTGCGCGGTGAACCGCACGCGGTCCGACACACAGACCACCGACGGGTCCGCGTACACGGCGGCCCGCCCGCTGCTGGGCGCCCACGTGAGCGGCCCCGCCGCCGTGGTGCTGGCGAAACTGCTGGACGAACACCTACCGGACCGGCTGGCCCGCCTGCGGCTGCTGGTGGAACGCGGGCAGCTCGGCGCGGAATGGCTGACCGAGACGCTGCACACCTACCGGGCGGTCCGGGCCGCCGCCGATGCGTGGCGGGATGCGCCTGCCGTCGCTGCCGTCACGGCAGACCCGCCAGCGGCAGCCGGCCGAGACTGTGAAGGAACGGAGATCGGCACCGAAACGGCGGCTGACCTGCTCGGGGTCACCCCCAACCGTGTACGTCAACTGGTGCGCGGCGGGGTGATCAACGGGCGGCATGTGGGCCGGACATGGCGGCTGGACCTCGCCGACGTGAAAGAGCGAATGGAGAAATCCGCGCATGAGCGCATTTGACGAGATGCGGGAGATGTTCGAGGCCGCCGGGCACAGTCCGGCGATGGCCCGGCAGGCTGCCATCGGCCGGTACCGCAACGAGCAGGCGGCCCGTGAGGCACTGGACGGGGTGACCGCTGCCAGCAACCCGGAGGCTGCCGCCCTGGCCGCCGAACACCTCACCCCCGGATCGGCGCTGCCGGTCGTCGACCAGGCGGAGATCCGGCTGTCGTCGGCGGCGTCGACTTACCTCGGGATGGGGCACGCCGAGGCCGAGCAGTACGCGGCCCGGCACCGGGAGCGGGCCGAGTCCCGCCACGGCGACCAGATCGCATCCGCCCGGTACATGATCTCGCTTGCTGAGGCGCTGTCGGCTGTTCCGGTCGGCCCGGTTGCCGTGCGGCCCGCCGCCCCGGTGCTCAACCCGGTCGGCAACCCGGCCGCCACGGCGGAAAGCCTCACCGCAGCCGTCAACCGTGCCGCCGCGCAGGCAGGAAGGCGTGTCGCCGAGATCGTCGCCCAGCGCCCGACCACCGTCCGGCGGGGTGTCCGATGAGGCGCGTCAAGGTGCTGCCGCTGGCCGACGCGCAGGCCGCCCTCACCGCCACTGAGCAGACGCTGACCCGGTGGACCACGCAGGCCGCCGAACGTGGCAAGGCCGCCGACCTGCTCGCCGCCGAGCTGGCCGAGCAGGAAGCGCGGGCCGGTGACGACCTGGCCGCCAGCGACGACCCTGAGACGGACCTCGCCGCAATCGCTGACCGGTTGCAGCGGCTGCGCACCGAGCAGCAGCTTTCCGCCCAGGCTGCCGCCAGTGCCCGCGCCCAGCTCGACACCGCCCGACGGACGATGCTTCCGGCCATGGCCGAGGTGCTGCGCAGCCGGGCGAAGGAACTGCGGGAAGCCGCCACCGCCCGGCAGGCGCGCACCGATCAGATGCTCGCCGAACTGTCGGCGTGGGAAGGCGTCTCGTACGGGCCGGTACCGCGCCGCTCGGCGCTCGGCGACGGGCACACCTGGCGTTCCGTGCCGCTGACCGAGCGGATCACCGAGCGGGCGCAGTGGCTTATCAACCACGCCGACCACCTCGCCCACCTGGCAGAGCACGCGGAAGCCGATCAGGTTCTCTCGGCGGTCAACGCCGGAACGCCGGAGATGACCGACGTGGAGCGGGTCGCGCTCGGCGTCGCCGACTCTGAGCCGGCAGACGCCACCAACTGAGGCCATGCCGTGGGGGCGTCAACGTCACCGGGACCGGTAGCCGGATCGAAGGAACGGGAGCGGCTTTCACCTCCTTTTGCCGCCGAGATCGTTCCTGCGCCCCTCGCCGGGGCGGGCCGGCTACACCCCGACGCCAGCCGGCCCGCCCTGACTCACACGCCCAGGAAGGCGCCACCATGAGCAGCACACCCCCTACGGCAGGCGAGCATCGGCTACTGCTCGCCGAGTCGGTTCCGGTCCTTCCGGCCTGCCAGTTGATGCTGGCGGCGCTGGACGCGGACGGCCCGCAGGTGCGGCACCTGATCGACCGCGCCGACCCGCAGGCGTTGATCGCGTCGCTGATGAAACTGTGCGCCTTCATGGGGGTCGCCGCGTACGGGCCCCACCTGCGGGCACAGATCGCGGTCCTCGCCGCTGACCGCGACATCCACGGAGAGGCCGGTATCGACCGTGTCTGACCGCACCGTGTCCGTTCGCCTGCGGCTGATGGTCCGCGACTACACCAGCGGCGCAACCGAGGCAGAACGCATGACGCGCCGTCTCCGCGACTCGCAGGAGGCGCTGGGCAGCACGTCTCGGCGCACCGCCGCTGACCTCACCAAGTCGGCGAAAGCCATGGACGTCTGGTCGAGGCGGGCATTCATCGGGACCGCTGCGGTAGCTGGCGGTGCTGCCGCTGCCGGCGGATCACTCAAGCTGCTGGCGCCCGCCCTGGTGGCGACCGGCGCGGCGGCTGGTGCCCTTCCCGGTCTGGTCGGTGGCGCTGCCGCCTCGCTGGGAACCCTCAAGGTCGCCACCATGGGGGTCGGTGACGCCCTCGATGACCTGTTCGCCAACGATGATCCGTTCGCCCGCCTGTCTCCGTCGGCAAAGGCTCTCGTCAACGAGATCGGCCGGTTGAAGCCGCAACTGCTCGACTTCCAGCAGTCCGTACAGGATGCGGCGCTGAGCAGTGCAGCGGGCAACTTCAACCGGCTGGCGACCACCACCCTGCCCAGGTTGACCAACGAGGCGGTCATTTTGGGGCGGGCGTGGGATCGCACCTTCACCGCCCTCACCGACGCGGCCACCGATGCGACGGTGCTCGACGGCATCGGGGTGGCCAGCCGCTCAAGTGCCCGCTTCATGGACGAGTTGGCGATACGCACGCAGGCGCTGGCCCGGTCGGTGGCCATCCTGATGATGGCGGCGGATCCGCTGACCCGACTGATCGGTGACCGCCTGGTCGGTGCGATTGACCGCATGAACGCGGCTGCGGAGAAGGCACGCCGCACCGGCTCGCTGGACGAGTTTTTCCGCTCGGGTGTGGAGACTGGTGGGGCGCTGCTGTCCATCGTCGGCGACATCCTGACCATCAGCGGCCAGGTTGTGGCTGCGGTGAATAGGCAGAACAGCTCGATCGTGGGCACCGCTGAGGCGTTGGATTCCTACATCAGCTCGGGTCGGTCGGCCCGCGACATCGCCGGGATCGTTGACACGCTGACCGCCGCGTATGAGGGCATGGCTGACGTGCTGGGCCCGCTCGGTGGGATCGCCCGTGACGCCCTCGCCGATCCGGGAGTCCGTGACGGGCTCGCCCTCATGTTCGAGGTGCTGGCTGCCGGCTCGCAGGCGCTGCGAGTGGTGTGGGACCTGTTCAACGCGCTGGACGATGATTTGCAGGCGGTGGTTATCGCCGCCTTTGCCTTGGGGTTGGCGGCGAAGAAGACCGGTACCGCGTTGACGTTGATGGGTGTGGCGGCGCAGGGTGCCGCAACGAGGTTGACCGCTCTCGGTGCTGCCGGTGCGGTAGCCGGGCGTGGCCTGACCGGGTTTGTGGGCGTCGCAGGTAAGGCACTGGCTGCTCTGGTGGCGCTGCAACTGGCTGGGGTGGCATTCGAGCAGTTTGAGCCCGCAGCGGCAAATGTAGATCGGCTCACCGATTCGCTGCGCAAGTTCACGCAGACTGGGCAGGAGACCGGGGAGCTTACCCGGCTTTTCGGGGACGAACTGAACGGCCTGAACAAAGCGGCTGCGGCGGCTGGTGATGGGTTCTTCGCCAAGACGGCCCGCGCATTGGAGTCGATGTTTCCGCATGTCAAATCGTTGAACGAGATTTTTCAAGGCGGTAGCTTCACTGGCTCGGTGGAGCGGTTCCAAGCCTTGGATGCGGCGATCACTGAGTATGCGCGCACCACCAACGACGCTGCTGGTACGCAGGCCATCTGGAACCGGGTGCTGTCTGAGTCCGGGCTGGACGCCACCGAGTTGGTGGAGTTGCTGCCCCGCGCTACGCAGGAGATGACCCGCCTCCACACGGCTGCGCACACGGGTGCGAACTCGGTGCAGGCGTTGGAGGAACGGTCACGGCTGCTCGGCGACGGGTTGCAAGAAGCTGTCCGCAATGGCCGCAGCTTCATCGATGTGTTCAACGAGATCAACGGCAAGGCCATCGAAACGGCTGAGGCTGAGATTCGGGCTGAGGAAACTGTCGACCGGCTGACCGAGGCGTTGAAGCGCAACGGGAGGGCGTTGAACAAGCGCGGCACCGATTTCGATGTGACCAATGAGAAGGGCCGCGAAAACAAGCAGCTCACTATCGATTTGCTGCGGCTCGGCGCGCAGTACGCGGAGGGCGTCTACCGGGAAACCGATTCGGTGGAGAAGGCAGATGCAGCCTACGAGCGGTATGCGGGCCGCCTGCGGAAGGTGCTCGGCGACAAGAAGCTGACGGCCGAGCAGATTGATGCGCTGATCGCCAAGTACGGGCAGATGCCCGACTACAAAGAGGTGCCGGTGTCTGCGCCGGGTCTGCCCGAAGCGACCGGCAACGTGGAGGATTTCAACTTCGCCGTCAAGAGCGTGCCGCCGTCGAAGACGGTGCCGTTTTGGGCTACCACCGCTTCGGCTGAGGCTGCGGTGCGGGTGTTGAAGAACCGCATCGACGCCCTCAAATCGAAGAACATCTACATCACCGGCACCGTCAGGTGGACGTCGACCGGGGATCTGCGGGTGCCCGGCGGCAGGGTGCTGCGGGGTGTCGAGCGGTGGGGTGGCGTGTGGTCACCGACGGTGGCGATGGCTGCCGGTGGAGTCATGCAGGCCGGTGTGTATGCGCCGTCGAACCCGCCGTTGATCATGTGGGCGGAGCCGGAAACTGGCGGTGAGGCGTACATCCCGCGTAAGGGGGATCCTCGCCGAAGCCTGTCGATCCTGGATGAAGCGGCCGGCTGGTATGGGGCTCAGGTTACGCCGATGGCTGCCGGTGGGATTGTTGGCCCGCAGGTGGTGCCGGCGGCGTCCGGTTTGGTGTCGGTCGGTCGGTCGACGAGCGGTGGCGGGTTGTCGGGTGGCCGGTTGGACACGATCGACGCCTACATTCGTGCCCGCGACGCTTTGGTGTCGCTGAACAAGGAGTTGAAGGAGAACGGGCGGTCGTTCTCGCTCAGCACCGCCAAGGGCCGGGAAAACTACTCGGCGGTCATCAGCGCGGTGCAGGCAGCCAAGCAAGCCGCGCAGGCCAAGTACGAGGAAACCGGGTCGGTGAAGGCAGCGAACGCCGCCTACGACAGCCACATCAAGCGGCTGAGGGCCACCCTCAAACAGCAGGGCGTGAACGCTGCCACCATCAAGAAGCTGCTGTCCAGTCTCACGCAGCGGCCCACGTTCGGTGACGGCCCGCAAGGATCAGCAGCGAACATTGCCGCCACCGAAGCCCGGATTGGTGCGCAGGAGGCGCTGGGGGATCTGGCGGACTACTTCTCGCTGGTGAAACCCACGTTCGACCTGGGTGATGAGACGGGCCGCGACAACTTGAAGGAACTGTTCGAATTTCTGCGGGCGGCGGAGCGTGCAGCGCAGGCTGTGTTCGACCAGACCGGTTCGTCGAAGTCCGCCACGGGGGTGTACGACTCGTACATTGCCCAGCTGCGGCAGATCCTCGCCCGGTCCGGGTTGGGGCAGAAGCAGATCGATGCTCTGCTCGCCCAGTACGGGAAGATCGTTCTCACCCCCAACGCTGTCGGTGGCGTGTACGCCGGCACTGGTCCGCCGCTGCGCCTGTCCGAAGGTGGCCTGTACAACTCGGCCAGGGCGCTGTACGGGTTCGCTGAGCCGGGCACGGGTGGGGAAATGTTCCTGCCCCGGCTCGGGTCGCGGCGGCGCGGTGAGGATCTGCTGTCGATCGGCGCCGGATGGTACGGCGGCAGGTTTGTGCCCGGCGGATCCTCGCAGGCCACACCGACGCAGGTCACCAACACGCTGACCGTCAACGAGGCCGGACGGCGGTTCACGGTCGGCGACATGCAGGTGTTGCTGCGGCAGATGGATGCCCGTGCCCGCGTCGGCCGCAAAGGCTGACCCGCCGTGACGACCAGGAAGACGCTCGACCATCTGACAGAGGCGGTGGCCGCACTGTCCGCCGCCGCCCAGCATCAAGGCGACCTGCTCGCAGCCCAGCAGGCGGCCCGCGCACACCTCGCCGGAATCGACGCCGAGGCCCTGGTCGACGTGTCAGCCCATATCGCCGCCCTCGCAGCGACCGGACTCGAACCGAGGTACCCCCACCCAGCGCGCGGGGTCATTGTCGCCACGGACGCGCGGTACCTCGAACTGTCCTGGTGGTGGGATGCTGTCGGCTTCGCCCTGGCGTGGCTCGAACCGTGCGGCGAATCGCCCAGATGACCGCTGCGAGCACCAGCCAACATCCGGTGAGAAGCGCGTGAGACAGGCGGGTAAAACCGCAGTTCAGCGCGTACCCGTCAGATTCGTTATCTGACGGTCAGCGAAGCTCGATCTTCTCGATGCTCTGCCTTTCCCGCCCGTCTGCAAGCTCGACGGCACCCACGATTCCGAACCCGCCCGACTTGAACGCCGCCTGAGCCGCCCTGGCGACGTTGGCCACCACATCCAAACCAACTGCCCAAGTCTCGGATTCACCCACGTCCAGCCGGCATGGAAGTGGCTTGCCGATCGACTCACCGATCGGCACGAAGGATGGGCCACGGGCGTGTGTCAGCTTCCACCGGGTCACGGTGACCGGGAGCCTGCCAACGTTGGCCACCTCGACGGCGACGATCGGCTGCGGGTATCCCTGCCGGGCGATATCGGCGAGCCATTCCGGGTTGAGGTTTCGCGGATGCGCCGTGATCATCCCGCCCGCGTTCATGGCCCCGACCCTGAGCCGGACCTTCACCCGGCCGCCGGTGAGCACGTAATTTGCTGCCTGCCAACCGAGCGACAGGCAGGCCAGCACCAGGCCACAGATGGCCACGATCAGCGATGCGGTAGCGGTCTGCATGGATGCCGACCGTAGCGGGCCGCCGCCACTACGTACGGCCCGCACCGGGCGGGGCTGGCCTTGGTGGCTCGGCGTAGCAGCCGGCCATAGGCGACGGTGTAGGCGACGGCAGCGAGCAGGAATCCGGGCTGGCCGGTGGAGAGTGCGTACACCACCCACAAGGCTTGTGCGGCCAGGTTGATCGTCCACCCGATGCGCGGCTGCCGGGCTGCGATAAGGAGGCCGAGGATGCCGATGCTGCTGAGCAGGTATGACCACATGCCGCACACCCTGCCGGGTTGCGGGCGCGGGAATCCGGTACTTCTACGGGGTGCCCTGAGGTGGCAGGGTGGGCGGTAGCTCCGGCACGTGAGGCGGCACGTAGCGGCTCCGGCCCACCGATCGCAGGTAGCCGTAGGCGGTGGTGGTGGCCTGGCACATCCACTGGCAGTGGCAGATTGGGCACCAGTCCCGCCGGTTCGGCCTCGGCCAATGATCCGTGATGATCACCTTCGCGGCGATGACCAGCCGATTCTGGACCTGCTGCGGAGTCAGGTTCAACGCCTGGTCCTCTCCGCCAGCCACTGGGCGCGTTCGGCCCGGTGCGCGTCGAGGATCGGCCGGTCTATCTCCAACTGGGGGCAGCCGTCCGGGGTGCACTGCCGGCAGGTGCCGCCGTTCTCGTGCTCGGCGACCGTCTGCGCAGCCAGCGACACCCGCACCGACGCCGACCATTCGTCATACATGCCGGTCACTGGGTGTCGCCGGGTAGCCGGTAGCCGGTCCGCTGGCCGTGGGTCAACCGGATCGGGTTGAGGATCTGCGTGGGCTCATTCCAGAAGGCGACGGAACAGGCGCGGGACTCGGCCTCACCAGCGGCAGCGGGTGACAGCGCCCCCAACCGGTGGGGGTACACGGTGGCCGGTCCGGTCCGGTCGATCGGCTGCACTCGGCGGCGACGGTTGAACGGCCACACACGCACGGTCGGCACCTCCCTGCTCGTGGGGAGGGCGGCGGTGGTGGTGCTGGGGCGCATCGTCTCGGGTTCGGATGCACACCACCGCCACCCACAAGCATCGTGTGATGACACACCGCCACTAGCCAGGGTGGAGGTGTCCGGCACGGTATGCCGGACACCGGCCGGACAGGTCAGCCGGCCGCCGCCAACGCTTCCCGGTACTCGTGCGTCCACGTCGCGTCCTGCTGATCCTCGGGCAGACTGCCCAACCCGGCCCGCAGGTTGTCCACCCCGGCCGCCCGGTCACCGAGCGCCAGGTACGCCAACCCCAACCCCATGCGGCTGAACGTCGGTGTCAACCAGTACGCCAACACTGGCGCCCGCTCGGCCTCGGCTGCGTCCGTCAGGTCGCTGGCCTCACCGAGCAGCCGCACCGCCGCCGCCCGGTCACCGAGCAGCGCATACCCGTGGGCCGCCTGCACGGCGTCCCCGACCCGCTGCAACGCTGTCGCGCCGGGTGTCTGGTAGGCGGCAAGGAAATGCCGGACGATGCCACGCGGGTTGCCGCGCTGCCGTTCCAGGTAGCCGCGAAAGTTTTCCACCTGCGCGGCCATCGGCCCGTTGTCCACCGCATCAGCTTGGGTGGCGGCCTCGGTCAGCACCCGCACCGCCTCACCGTCGTTGCGGGCTGACGCGTGCAGCCAGCCCACGAACTGGGTCCACTCAGCGGCCACCTCATGTAGGGCGGCAGCGTGCGGGCCGCCAGCGTGGGCGGCGAGCTGCTGCACGGTGTGCCACTGCGCCACCATCGACGGCAGGGTGGTGGGGGCGGGCAGCACATCGTCTAGGCGACGCTGCGCGGCCAGCACGTCGGCGAGGATCCTCACCGTGGCGGCGTCGAGGCGGGTCGGTTCCGCGTGCACGTAGGCCAGGCGCTGCTGGTCGTCGCCGGTGGTGACCGCCGGTGCGTCAACAACCAGCGCGGTGAGGGCGCCGTCGGCGTTGAGGATCCGGTCGAGGTGGTCGGCGATCTGCCGTGACGGCCTGGTCGTGCCCGACTCAAGGTCATGGATGCAGCTTTTCCCGACGTGGCCGAGGCGGGCGAGATCCCGCAGCGACAGGCCGCGTGCCTGCCGGTGGCGGCGCAGCTCGGCGGGGAATCGCGGGTCAACGATGGTGTGTGCGCGTGGCGGCATCTGGTGCTCCCAGGTAGAGGACTGGGCGGCGATGCCGCCGGCCTCTACCCCGGCGGCCCGCCACAATCCACCGTACGCCCGGAACACGACCGGCTGCGCGCATGAGATGGAGACAGCGGCGAAGTGTCGGCGTGCTGTCATTGAAGCCTGTCGCACCCGCATGCGACCCTCAAGACATGCCCGACACGATCCCCGCAGGCGTCTACGGCCGCCCGGTCGAGCACATCCACGCCGCCGTCGACATCTGCGCCCAGCAGTGGCGCCGCGACCAGTCCGACAACTGGGTTGGCGGCATGACCGCCGCCGGCTGGTGGCTGCTCGGCCACACCCCCTTCCCGCCGATGAATCCTGACCGTGAGGCTGCGGTCGACCGGCGGGAGATCAGCGAGCAGATGCGGATGGCTGGCATGGCCATGCACGGCACGGCCGGATCGGACAGCGTGCAGTCGTCGTGGGCGCGAGGCGTCTACCGGATGTTGGAGTATGCGATCGGGTACACCGACGAACTGCCGCTGACACCCACCCCCCGCCCCGTCTCGACCTGACAGGCGACACGAAACGGCCCCGGACCATCGTCCGGGGCCGTTCGCGTGTTCAGGTCACAGAGCCAAGTCGGGTTCCCGCTCCCGCTGCCGCTGGGTCTCCGCGTCGGCCGCCTGCTCGGCCTGCCACGCCGCCTGCCGGGCCTCCTGCTCGGCCTCAGCCTGCGCGTGCGCCGCCTCCGCGCTCCGCCGGTCGGCAACCTCCGCCAACGCCAACCGGGCCGCTGCGACCGCCGCCGCCGCCTCAGCCGCAGTCGGCACACCCGCCGGCATGTCCACCTCGACGGTCGACCCGGCCGCCACCTCTTCGACCACCGGCGGCGCGTCGACCACCTCACGTTCCGCCGCCTGGTCGCCGTCGACCACGTCCAGTTCAGTGACCGGCCGGTGCGGATCCTCGGCCGCCATCGCCTCCGCGTGCACCGCCAGCCACTCATCCGCCGTCACCCGGTCATCCTCGCCACCGACATCACGGCCACGCGCAGCCAGCTCGGCCTGCGCCCGCTCCGCAGCCTCACGGGTCGCCGCCACCTCTAAGAACCAGGCAGCCCGCGCCTCCGCCGCCAACTCCATGTCCTGTTCAACGTCGGCCAGCATGCCCGCCAAAGCTGCCTTCTCGTCCGCCTCGGCCAGCATCTGCGCCGCCACAACCGGATCCTGCTCGACCTCGGCCTGTGCCCGCAGCACCGCCGCATCCTGCCGATGCTGGGCCGCCTGCCTGCCGGTGGCGCGCATCTCCGAATCCACGAACTGCGGCGCCCACGCCTGTTCACGCTGCCACGCCTTCACGCGCACCCGCAGCGCCCCGTCGCTCAGATCCTGTTCCTCCTGGCCCGCCTCCGGTCGCCCAGCGGCACGCCACGCCTCATGCCACGCGGCCCGCTTCTCCGTGGACGAGATGCCCGGAGAAGGCGGCAACACCACCGCCTGGTCGTCAAACTCGCACGCCTCCCGGTATGCGGCGATCTGGCTTGCCCGGTGCTCCCACTCCATCCGCTCGGCCATGTCCGCCGGAAGCGGACCCAGGGTTTCCACCGCCCACTGCGGCTGTTCCTGCGCCACCTGAATGCCGAGTTCCCGCCGCCGATCCTCGGCCCGCTCGCCCAACTCGGCGAGGTAGTCACGCCACTGCTCGGACAGGTCATCCGGAACGAGGTCGACCGCACCCGGTGCCGGCGCCAGCCCGACATCCTTGAACGCGCCACTGATCCGGTGGTGAACCACCTGCGCCACCGACCGCGCGCCGTCGAGCGGCCCCGCCGCCAGCGCGGTACGCAGCGCCGCCCGCGCATCATGTCCGGCCTGCTCGACCACCCGCAGCTGACGGGAAAGCTGTTCGGTGCCCTGGTCTGCGGCGAACGCGGCCCGCTGCGCCTCGCTGATCACACCATCTGCGGCCAACTCGTCCAACCACCCGTCGACCCGGTTGCGGCACACCAACCGGATTGCCTGCTCCCGGTGCTCGTGGATGGTGTGCATCGACGCCACCCGCTCCCGGTCGGCGGCACCCTGCGACAGTGCGGCCCGCTGTTCTTCGGCGTCCCGGTCGAACGCCTCGCCCAGCACCGCCGACGCGTCCCGCCGACCTCGGCCGTGGGTTTCACCGGTCGGCGTGTCCTCACCTTCCTGGTAGGTGGCCACGTGCATCGTGTTGCCCTGCCGGCCTCGGGTCATCGCCACGTACTGGCCTTCCAGCGACATGGATCCGTCAGTGACGCCGTGGCAGGTGTCGACGGTGACGCCCTGCGCGGCGTGGACGGTGCCCGCGTAGCCCAACACCACGTGCTCCCGCACGTACGCGGCGGGGACGGTACGGACCTGGGCCGGGTCACCTTCTAGGGTGACGCGCAGCGACCCGTCTTCGTTGACCTCTTCCACCACGTACCGGCGGCGGTTGACCAGGCCGTGAGCCCAGTTGTTGCGGCGGGCCATCACCACGTCACCGACCCCGGCCGTGTTGCCGCAGTCGCCATCGAGCAGCACCCCCTCCGGGGTGACACGACCCAAGCTCACCAACTGGTCACGGATCGTCGCCGACACCGCCGACGCGGCTTCGTTGGTGGGGCACACCACCAGCGACCGCAAACCGGCCAGGGTGTCACCCAGGTACGCGCGGGCCGCCGAACTGGTCGCCGCGTCCAGGGTGCCGCAGTCCACGATCCGGCCTCGCCGGTCGTACTCGTCCAGCACCGACACATCGCCGTCCCGCAGCCGCAGCGACGCGTCAGCTTCCCACCCGGCCTTGAACCGGCGAACCTCCGCGAGGGTGTGCACCTGCGCGCACCCGTCAGTCAGCATCTCCATGCCTCCGCCCGCACCCACAGATGCCAACTGGCGCGGGTCACCGGCGAGCAGCAGCCGGGCCTTCCGGTGCTCGACGTACTCACGGATCCGGTTCATGTCGTCGGTGTCGACCATGCTGGCCTCATCGACCACCACGATGTCGTTGTCGTTGAGCGCCCACCGCATGTCATCCAAGGTGGCTTTGCCGGACGCCAGCCGGTCCTGGGCTGCCAGCCAGCGGGTGGTGTTCATCGCGGTAACCCCGTCGTCGGCCAACACCTCAGTGGCGATCTGGGAGGTTGCCAACCCGAACAGTCGGCCGCCGTCCAAGTCGGCAAGGGCCTTCGACACCGCCCCGACCGTGAACGACTTGCCGGTGCCGGCCGGTGCCGACAACACCGACACCACGGCACCCGACGTGAGAATGCTCCTCACTGCGGCGGCCTGGTCGTCGCCGAGCATCCGCCCCATGTCGTCGTCGGCAAGCCACGCATCCACGTCGGCCGCCGGCACAGTGTGAGCGCCGCGACGCACCGCCGCCCGCCGTAGCGCCTGCTCGGCGACCACGTGATCCCGCATCGCGTACCGCATGCCAGCCGGCGACGCGTACGAGCTACGCCCGTTGGCCACCTTCAACTCGTCCGGCACTTCCTCGGTGACCTGCCGGCCGGTGACCGGCACGACCAGGCCGTCATCGGACAGCGCCTGATCGGCGAGCTGTTCGGCGATCACGTTGACCTGTTCGGGGGTCAGACCGCCCAGGTTGTCGGGCAGCGCCAGCAGGATCTGGCGGATCAGCTTCGACCGGTCGAACGTCGGTTCGGCCTGCTGGCAGGCGGCGACAGCCTCAGCGATCACCCCGGAAGGTGACCATGCCTCGGCTGGCGTCTGCCGGGTGTGCCCGCCGACGGTCTGCGCGACCCGGTGGAGGCCGCCAACAACCTTCGCGTGGAGACGTTCCGCCCACCGGTCGAGCTGTTCGGCTTTCGTCTCCCCCTCGTGCGTCTTCGCGCGGCGGGTGGCCATGCTCGCCTGGCGGCGCAGCCGGTCGATTTCCAGGGAGTTCGGGTCGCGGCCGACCTGCTCACGAAACCGGCTGATCTTCTCCGCCAACTTCTTGGTGATCTTCGCGGTTCGGGTGGAGAACATGTCCATGATTTCCTGGTCGACGCCCACCACTTCCCGTGCCGTGCCGTCGGCGCGCATCTGCCACCGCACACCCAGCTTGGTCGCCAACGCCTCTTCCATGACCCGTTCGCCGATGGTGCCCGCACCCTGCTTGTGCCGGTGGATGGCCTGACTGTCGAGGGTCCGCACCTCACCGTCGGCGCACACCACTCGATTCAAGACAGCGTTGTGAATGTGCAACTGCGGATCCAAGTCCCGGCTGGTCGTCTGGAAGAACGACGCCACCGTCCAGTCCGGGGCGTCGATCCACCGGCCGCCGCCGGCCCCGTGCCGCCCGACCCGCGAGTAGCCGGCCTGCTCGGTCATGTGCCGCAGCATCGCCTGGTTGCCTTCCCACACGGCTTCTTCGACCGCGCGACGCTTCGACGCCCACCCCTGGGCGGCCTCGTCGTCGCCGGCACGCTGTGCGTCAAGCTCCATCCGCGAATACGCAGTGTGAAGAACGGTGACGCTCTTGACGGGTGAGAACGTCAGGTCAAGGAACGCCACCGGCTGACGCTCGGCCCGCTCCGCTTGACGCATCATCGCCGTGATGTCTTCCGGCAGCGCCCCGGTTGCGTCAACCAGTGCGTCACGCAGGGCGCGCGTCGGGTCGTCGGATGCGTCAGCGTGGTGACGCATCTCCGTGAGCCGTGATGCGTCAATGCCGTACGTCTCGGTGACGCGTTCGTTGAGGATGTCTGACGCACGGCGGTACCGGCCGGGGGCGCGGCCGAGACGGTCGGCTGACGCACGGGTGGCCGGGTCGGACCATCGTGCGTCACGCGGGTCGAGGAACTTGCCGTACAACGCCTCCATGTCGTCCACGGCGACTTCACCGGTGAGGCCGAACTTGTCGGCGCCGCCGCCCCACCATCGGCCGGGGGCTTCGCCGTCGGTGGTGGCGTCGAGGTAGTACGACTCGCGTCCGCCGGCTACTTGGCCGTACAGGTACTCGGCTGAGTGGCCGCTAGAGATCGACAACATATCGACTGATGTCCCTTCCTCTGCCCGCCCGTAGGGCCAAGATCAAAACCTATTCGGTCGAGATGCCTAGGTGTGTACTTCTGTGGTCCTGCTGGCTCTCGATCGACTTGGCTACTGGGTGAGGGTTTGACTGTGCTGCTCGGTGCTGACTGCTGGGCTGCTTGCTGGTGCTGGCTGGAAGTGGTGGTGGGTGTGCTGGCTGGCTTGCTGAGAGGGTTCGGGGACGGTTCCTGGTTGGCTGTCGCCTGGTCGAAACCGTCCCCGTGCTGTTGGCCTACTGGTTGCCGTTGAGGTTGGGCTGCTGGCCGTTGACCGCCGCCCCGCGCAGCGGGGCTACCGGGTGTCCGCCCGTCTGCTGACGCGCCGCGCTGACACGCCGCTGCACCGCCCGTGGGTCAACGTCATGCTTCAACGCCGCCGCCCTCGCGCTGACCGATGCGTCATTCAGCACCTCCATGACCGCGAGCGTCATCCGTTCCTCGCGCGTCAGTGACGCGCCGTCCTCGTCCCCGTCGCCGGGATGCGTCACCTTCGTCTGCGTCACCTCGTGCGTCACGTTGACCTCGCCGGGTGCGTCACCGACCGCCGATGCGTCAGCGTCGTGCGTCACCGTGGCTTGTGCGTCAGCGGCCGGACGCCTCACCTGACGCACCGCCGGCTTGCCTGACGCGCCCGCGTCGCCGTCACTGTCCGTGTGCGTCTTCGCCCGGCGGGCTGACGCACGGGCGGCCTTCTCCTGCGCGTCACGGGCCGTCTGCTCGGCCGCCTCGCGTGCCTCAGTCTCGGCCGCCAGCCGCCGCGCGATGTCCGCCTGCGCCCGCTCCGCGTCAGCCACACGCCCCTGCGCCTCACGCACCCGCTCCGCCGCCGCCCGCTCCCGCTCGGCTGCCCGCTGCTGCGCCTCACGCACCCGCTCGGCGGCCTGCCGCGTCGCTTCCTCGGCAGCCAGCACCTCCGGGGACTTCTCGTCACGCTTGCCGTGCATCCCGAGGGTGGTCCGCATCGCGATGATCGGCGGAAGGCACTTCGCCACGATCACCACCCCCCACGGCACCTGCTCGCCGGGGGTGATGAACACGTGCAGCAAGCCGACGACGATCTGAGAACCGACCATCAAGGCCATGGCGATAACGAGATCCAACCTCGACCGCTGCCGGGCGGCGGCGGCCAAGTAGACGTCCAGCGCCACCGGATACGCCCAGGCAAAGTCGCCGTAGCCGACGAGTTGGGCAAGCTTGTACTCCCCGGAGGCCGTGAGGTAGACCGCTGCGGCCATGGCGGCGAAGCCGAGAAGGAACGTCACCCTCTTATCGCTGAACATGCCGCTGAACAGCTTCGTCATCGTCACTCGACCTCCGTCGCGCGGGCCTTCGACTCCGCGAGCATCGCGGGAGACGGACCCGGTGCCGTCTCCCGGCCGCCCGTCTGCCACCACCAGGCCGCCAACGCATCCACCAACTCGGCCCCATGCACGCGCGGCGGCCGGTACGCCTCCGGCCGGTCAGGGGTGTGCTTGCTCAGCGAACAACCGGCCATCTCCTTGCCGATACGGCGGGCAACACCCGGCCGGTACCGGTCCACCCAGTCCATCTGCCGGGCCGCTGAACCCGTCTCCCGGTCGACCGCTGAATACCAGGCATCCCGCAGCGCCAGCAGTTCGGCCACGACCGGCGGATGCCACGCCCAGCAGTCCGGCAGCGGCGTCGACTGCCACCGGCAGTAGACGGTGGCCAGCCAGTCCACGAACCCGCGCATCAGCCGGTCAGCCTCGTCCGGATCCGACACCGTCAACCACGACAGGCCGGGCACCGGCCGCTGAACGTCACCGCCGTCGACCTGGCCGCCAAGCTCGCTGTCCCGCACCAGCGCCACCAACTCTTCGGCCAGCCGGGTCGTGGCCGCCTGCGCCGCCTCAGCGGTGGCCTTCGCCGTGGCGGCGGTGTTCGCCAGCCCAGCCACGCTGGCCTGAACCCGCTGAACCTCCTTCACCACCGCCAGCATCTGGGCGCGCAGCGTCTCCTCAACGCCGCTCACTTGGACACCTCCTCGGCCAGCTTCTCCGCGAACTTGGTTGCCGTGACCTGCCGACCTGCCCGCGCCATGGCCCGGCGGGCGTCACGCCTCCGCCAGATGTTCGGCGTCCGGATGATCGAGATGGGGCCGAGTCCGTACACGACCGCGTGGAACTTCGGCAGCGCCGCAATCTGGTCCCGCGACAGCACCGGCACCTTCCGCGACGACGTGGACGTCACCTTGCCGTCTGCGTCGCGCGTCTCCGACACCTCGTCACGCAGCCCCGACAGGGCCTCCCAGTGGGCGATGTCCGCCGGATCCTTGCAGCCGGCACCGAGCAGCACCGCCGCCGCGTTGCCGAGGATGATCCGGGCGCCCGTCTCACCCCACACCCGGTGCAGCCACGCCAGCGACTGCACCGCAATGTCCAGGACGATGCCCCGGCCGCCCATGTCGGACGTCCACCGGTCCAGCGGACCGGGTGCCACCAGGGCGGCCTCGTCCAGGGCCAGCAGCAGCGCCGGATCCAGCCGGCCGCCCGGCATCGACTCGGCCCGCTGCGTCGCCCGGAAAGCGATCTCCGCGACCAGGGCACCCGTCAACGCCGACGTAACCCGGTTGGTGCCGCCCAGCAGGTACACGGTTCCCTGCGTGTCGAGCAGTTCGCCGACGTTGAGGGTGTCGCCGGTGACCTCCGCGTCGCCGATCGCTGCCGCCGTCGGGTTCGACAGCCACTGCAATGCCGGCATCAGGGTGGTGACGATGGATGAGCGGGTGCGTTCGTTCTCACCGGACATGCCGAAGAACTGCCGGACCGTCTCCCGCATGGCGGCGGCTTCCGGCGCGTCATCGAGGATGCTCTCCACCTGGCGGCCCGCCTTGGTGGCCTGATCGCCGGTCGCTGACACCCACGCCAGTACCCGCGCCATCGTCAACCCGCCACGTGCGGCAGCGAACAGCAGCGGCGCGAGGATCCGCCGGGCCTGGTCGTTCCAGCCTTCCCGCTCATCGGATGAGGCTGCCGGGATCATGTCATCGGCCCGCCGCATCGCCGTTTCGATGGCCTTGCAACCGGCCAGCGGCGACCACTTCAACGTTGAGGCAACATCGCCGATACCGGCCGGGTTGAACACGTGCAGCGGCCCCCGCTTGGCGCGCATCGGCCCCGTCCAGGTGAGCAGGTCCACGCGGGTGGAGGTGACCACCGCCGGGCCGGGGTGGTCAACGATCCGGCACGCCAGTGCGGTGGTTTTACCTGACCGGGCACCGGCCACCCGCAGCACAACGTCTTCGTGGGACGCGTACAGGGTTCGGCCTCCGGACTTGCCGAGCATCGCGGCGTACTCGGTGACAGGAACCCGGATCCGCTGCCAACGGGACATGCGGGCCAGGCTTGGCCGCAGCGCGGTAGCCCGACCGCGCATGGCGAACGATGAACTGGTTTTCAGGTGCCCGGTGAGGGACTGAACGCCGTGGTTGCGGCGGGAGCGCCGCGACCAGCGGTTGATGTGCGAGGTCGTCGCCCGGCGGCTGGTGTGCCAGGTGACGACGCCGCCGCCGACCATGCCGACACCTGCGGCCATGGCCGTCCAGCCGGTGAGCTGCGCGTAGTCGATGGGGAGTTGGGTGATGGCGTAGCCGGTGGACCCGGTGATGAGGCCGATGCCGGTGACCCGTCCTGGCATGCTGCTGGCCATCACTGGACCTCCCGCATCTGCGCGTCGCGGATGGCGGCCTGGTCGCGGAGGATCCGCTTGGCTTCCAGGTACAGCTGGGTGCCATGGGCAAGAGCCACGTCGTCGGGGATCGCACCGAACACCTGGGCGATGGTCGCGCCGGGGGTGGGGCCGAAGTCGCGGCTGGCGTGGCCGCCGACGGTGATGTACGGGCGGCCGGTGATCCGGGTGTAGAGGGCCCCGATCACGCCGCCGTTGGGGGCGAACTGCGGGGCAAGCGGGCCGATACGGTTCATCGGGCCACCGCCTCGACGTCGGCCGGGGCCGGCACGCTGACGTACGTCTTGACCACGACGTGATGCCCGGTGGACGGGTGCCGGGTCGTCCTCGCCTCGTACGGCCGGAACCAGCCGGAGGTGTGCAACTTCGACGCGATCGGGGACAGGGTCATCTCCGGGGCGGGCAGGTCCAGCCACGCCGCCCACCGCTCGACCGCCTCGGCGTCGTTGTCGCGCAGATGCAGGGTCACCTGACCGGGGTTGTGGGCGCTGTCTCCGATGGTGGTGTGCTCCGGAATGGGCAGGCCGGCGGCGACACCGTCGGCGGCGAGCTGCCAGGCGGCCTGGCGCGGGTCGGTGTCGTTCATCGGATCGTCTCCAAAGAAGTCAGGCGGTGCCCACGGCGGGCAACTCCGATAGCGGCGTTCTTCGTGTAGGGGCGGGGTACGCGGGGCGGCGGGGTTTCGCCCAGCTCGGCGAGCATCCGCACCAGCACATCGGCGGTGATCGGCCCGGCTGGTCGGTACACCGTCTGTAGGCGGCTCACCGGGAATCCCCGGTGGTGGTGCGGCGCACCTTGACGGGCTCGCCGATGCGGAACGGGTGGAAGTCGTCGGCGTACTGGTGGGTGCTGGTGCCGATGCGGACGGCGTCCGGCTGGCCCGGCTGCGCCCATCCGTCGACCTCGATGCCGTCGACCTGCTGCCAGTCGCCGCCGACAGCGATGTGGTCGGCGAGGCGCACCAGTTCGGCGGGCATGTCGACACCGGCCGGGCCGGCAGCGTCCAGTGCCTGGGCGCGCAGCTTCTCGGCGACGGTGAGGACGTATGCCGGGAACCCGGACTGTGACGGGATCGGGTCGCAGGTGAGGTAGACGCGAACGTCGCCGCCGGTCCGGTTGAGGTAGGGGCGGGAAACCTGGGTGTTGGGAAGCACCTGCCGGAGCAGGTCAGCGGTGGCGCTGACCTGCTCGGCGGTGCCGTTGAGGCGGATTCTCACTGGCCGGTTCCCTGCCGCGCGGCCCCCGCCCGGTCCTTCTTGACGATCCCGGCGGCCTCGATCAGCAGGGCACCCAGGTTCGCCACACCCTCCGGGCTCAACTCGACCGAACCGGCGTCGAGGAACACGAACGCCTGCCCCGGCTTGCCGTCCCGGTCGCTGCGCTCGACCCGCACCACGATGGTGCTCGGTTCGGCGTCGTTCACCTTGTCGGTGACGGTGCCGACCACACCCGTGTGAAGGGTGCCGCCGCTGTCACGCAGGCAGTCGTCACACCAGTCGGGACACAGGGCACGGAATACGGGGTTCCAACGCGGATCGGCGCTCATGAGCCGGTCGGTGTAGCGCAGCACCGCCTCAGACACCCGGTCACCCAGCGAGCCGACCGGCCCGGGGGTGCCCAGAATCTCCTTGAGGTCGGCGTGCAACTGCGAATCCTCGACCTGCTCGACGTCCCGCGCCAGCGCCAAAACCCAGCGAATGTCGGCGGTGATGGCCGGATCCCGCTCCGGGTCGTCCAGCATTTCCCGCGCCCAGTCGAGCAGTTCCTTACCGGCCTCGGTCGAGGTGAACGGGCGGTGGCTGGCGATCAGGTCGGATGCCGTCCGCTGGCGGGGGATAAGCGGGGTGCGGTCGTCCACCTTCGGGTGGTTCAGCGGCGGGGGGTTGATGGCGGGGAACGTCTCGACGTTGCTGCGCCGGTCGTCGGGGGTGGACGCGGCGGCCTGCGGGGTGATGCTCACTTGGCACCCCCGGTGGTGGCCTTGGTGATGGCGTCGGCGGTGGCTGCGGCAGCGCACCACACCGTCACCGACCATCCGTTGAAGTTGCCGCTGCGGTGGACCTCCGCCGAGTACGTCTGCCACGGGTTGTTGCGGTCGACGTCGAAGACGTGTGCCTGCCGGGTGGGGGCGGGCAGTTCAAGGTAGGTGGCCCACCGGTCGACGGCGGCGGTGTCGTGCCGGGAGAACTGCATCGACATGCTGGTGGTGCTGCCGATGAGGATGTTGGTCGGGACCGGCAGGCCGGTGGCGACGCCTTCGGTGACGAGGGCCAGGCCGTAGGCGCGGGGGTCGGCGGTGGTGTTCTGCTCGATGGTGCTGGTCATGCTCGGGTTCCTCTCCCGATGTGAGGCGCACACAGCCGACGGCCGGGGCCTCGAAGAAACAGGAAGGTGTGCGAGAGAGTCCGGGGCCGTCCGACGGTGGCCGACCCCGGACCTGACGTGTCAGAGGTGGCGGGCCAGCAGGGCGGTGCGCTGCGAGGCGTTGGCGGCGGCGGCGTCGAGGCGGGTCAGCTCACGCTCGCCGGCCGGCGTGATGTGCGCGTGGGAGATGTCGTACCGCTTGCCCGGCTTCATCACCAGCCGCACCAGACCCTTGCGGGCCATGGCCTTGAGGGTGGCCACCGATGCGCGGGTGGGGCCGGCGCCACGGTCGACGCGGCCGAGGGTGGCGGCGGCGGCAAGGGCGCGGTGCTGGGTGTTGGTGACGTTGGCGAGGTGCGCCCCGGCGACCGTCGGGCGGACCTGGCGGTGGGTGCCCTGCTGGGCGATCTCGGCGAGCGTTGCGGGTGCCTGCTCGGCCTCGGCCTTGGCCAGTTCGGCGTAGAGGCGGGCGACGCTGCGGGCGATGTGCTCGGTGGGGTAGCTGCCGCAGTTGTCCTCTACGCGGTAGGTGCCCCGGTAGTAGTCGACCCGGTACGCGCCTTCGCGGACGTACTGCAAGGTGATGGTGGTGCGGCCATCCGGCGTGGTGTAGGTGATGCTTTCGCCGGGGTTGGTGAGCGCGCTGATAGCGTGCATGGCGGACTGACTCCCTGTGCTAGCAGGTGGTTGGTCTATGGCCCTGGGTTGCGAGTGGAGTCGCTTCCTGGGGCCGCCTTGCTTATGCCACAACCCTACGGGGTGTGTGGCATCACGTCAATGGTAGTAGGCCAATCAGTTGAATGGATGTTGCCACGTGTGGCGTGGGATCATGCCACACATGAATGACGAGTTGACTCGCGCTGCCCGCACCTACCGCGACGCAGTCACCGAGGAAGACGCAGCCAAAGACGCCCTCGCCGCCGCCAAGCGCCGACGGGAGCAAGCAGCGCAGCAGGTAGCCGCCTCGCGCGGCCCGCTCGCCGAGCTGATCGTCACGAAGGCGCGCGAGGGCATGAGGCAAGTCGACATCCTCACCGCCATCGAGCACGTATACACCCGTGAGACTGTCCGCCGGATCTGCCGAGCTGCGGGCGTGGAGCCCAGGGGCTAACCGGCACCCGGACGTCTCACCGGTGTCTCACTTCACGCCACGCGCCACCTGCACGTGAGGTCACGTGACGCACGTTGAAGGGGTCGAGACAGCCCAATAACCTGCACTGGAAGCGCGGTGCGCACAGGGGTATACGAATCTGTGCGCCTTCCAAACTGACGGTGCGGGTTCGATTCCCGTCGCCCGCTCCACCAGTACCGGCCCAGGTCAGCGGCGTTCTCGCCGAGCCTGGGCCGATCTCGTTCCAGGGCGATCCGACGGTTCATACCGTCGGCGATCCCACGGACCCGCTCGCTGGTAAGCCAACGACCCGAGGGCCGCGACGAAGGAAGGACATCGGGCCGGCGGAGAAGGTTGACCGACGCCGGGCGCTTCTCATGCCACCCACCACCGGCTATATCCATTCACTTGAATGTTTGGATAGCATCCTGGTTACCCGTCGCGCTCCTCCCGAGGGCCACGAGCCGCCGGGAGGGCAGCCAGGAGGAGGAACCCCATGCCGCTCCCCCGCACCCGGCGCACCCTCGCCGTGGCGCTCACCGCCACCGTCGTGGGCACGCTGGCCGCCGGCCCCGCCACCGCCGCGCCGCCCACCGGGGCGATCCGGTACGCCGATGCCCCGACCGCCGTAGCCGGAAGCTACCTGGTGGTGCTCCGCGACGCCGGTGACACCGCGACCGCCGGCAGCCGCGCCACCACCGGCCGGGCCACCGTCGAGGCGACCGCGCACCGGCTCGCCGCCCGCCACGCCGGCAGTGTGACGATGGTCTTCGGGGCGTCCCTGCCCGGCTTCGAGGCGCGGCTGAGCGCGTCCGCCGCCCGTCGTCTCGCCGCCGACCCCGCCGTGGCATACGTCGAGCAGAACCGCACCGTCAGCCTCGCCCCGCCGGGCGTGCAGCTGAACCCGCCGTCCTGGGGGCTGGACCGCATCGACCAGCGTGCCCTGCCGCTCGACGGCCGGTACGCGTACCCGAACACGGCCCCGAACGTGCACGCGTACGTGATCGACACGGGCGTGCGGAGCACCCACGGTGACTTCGGCGGCCGGGTCGGCGGCGGGATCGACCTGGTCGACGGCGGCCCGGCGGACGACTGCAACGGGCACGGCACCCATGTGGCCGGCACCATCGGCGGCAAGCTGCACGGGGTGGCCAAGGAGGTGCGGATCCGCCCGGTGCGGGTGTTGAACTGCTCGGGCAGCGGCACGTACGCGCAGGTGATCGCCGGGGTGGACTGGGTGACCGCGAACCGGGTCCGGCCGGCGGTGGCGCTGCTGGCCCTCGGCGGCGGCGCGAGCACCGCGCTGGACACGGCGGTGAAGAACTCGATCAACTCGGGGGTCACCTACGCGGTCACCGCCGGCAGCTCGAACGCCAACGCCTGCAACTACTCGCCCGCCCGGGTACCGGCCGCGCTGACCGTGGCCGGCACCACCCGCACCGACGGCCGCTCGCCGAGCGGCAACTACGGCCCCTGCCTGGACCTGTACGCGCCGGGCGCCGGCATCACCTCCACCTGGCACACCGGTGACGCCGCCGTGGCGACCATCAGCGGCGGCTCGATGGCGGCCGCGCACGTCGCCGGATGCGCCGCGCTGGCGCTGTCGGCGAACCCGACCTGGACGCCCGCCCAGGTCGGCGCCTACCTGACCGCCCGGGCCACCGTCGGGGTGGTGGTCGGCGGCTCGACCGGCGGCACCGCGAACCGCCTGCTCTACTGCGGCCCCTGACAAGAACCGGCGGCCCGCCGGCCTGCACCGGCCGGCGGGTCACGCCGGGCAACCCGCGACGCCTGGCCAACCGCCACGCCGGCCAGCCGTCCGCGCCGGAACAGCGGGCCACGTCGCCGGCAGCGGCTCCGACCGGGCAGAACGGGTGCACGTGCGCGAACTCCGCCCAGCTCACCGGCTCCGCCGTCAGGCCGGCTGCGGGTCCTGGTAGCCGGCGGCCTGGAGGCCGAACAGCCGGGCGTACGCGCCACCCGCGGCGAGCAGCTCGTCGTGGGTGCCGCGCTCGGTGACCACCCCGTCGGCGAGCACCACGATCTGGTCGGCGTCCCGCACGGTGTTCATCCGGTGGGAGATCAGCAGGCTGGTCCGACCGGCGCGGTGCTCGGCCAACCGTCGGCCGATCTCGTGCTCGGCCTCGGCGTCGAGGCCGGCGCTGGGCTCGTCGAGCACGAGCAGGTCGCAGCCGTCGCGCATGAGGGCCCGGGCCAGCGCCACCCGCTGCCACTGGCCGCCGGAGAGCACCACCCCGGAGGCCGGGTCGTCGCGGTCGGCAGCGTTCATGTAGACCCGGGTGAGCAACGTGTCGTAGCCGCGCGGCAGCGCGGCCAGTACCTCGTCGACGCCGGCCAGGCGGGCAGCGGCCCCGATGCGGTCGAGGTCGTCGAGGGCGGAGACGTCGCCGACACCGATGTTGTCGGCGGCACTGAGGTCGTACGACATGAAGTCCTGGAACACGACGCCGATGCGTCGGCGCAGCTCGGCCGGCGGCAGGTCCCGCAGGTCGACGCCGTCCCAGCGGATGCTGCCCCGGTCCGGGTCGTAGAACCTGCACAGAAGCTTCACCAGAGAACTCTTGCCGGCACCGTTCAGCCCGACGAGCGCGAGCGACGTGCCGGCGGGGATGGTCAGGTTCACGCCGCGCAACACCCAGGGCAGCTCGTCGTCGTAGCGGAACCAGACGTCGTCGAACTCGACGCCCTGCCGCAGCGGTGGCGCCGACGGCAGCTGCCCCGCGCGGGGCGGCAGGTCCGGCGGTGCCTCGACGACGAACCGGTAGTGCCCGAACACGAGCATCGCCTCGTGCAGCCGCCCGGCGTTGACGAAGACCGTGCTCATGCCGCCCTGCACGCCCGCGACGGCGGCGACGAACACCGTGACGTCGCCGACGGTCAGCGCCCCGGAACGGGCGGCCCCCACGGCCCAGACCAGACCCAGGCCGGCCACGACGGCGCCGAGCAGCCCCTGGAGGGTGGCGACGAGCAGTTCCCGCCGGTCCATCCGCCGCTGACCGGCGTGGAGGGAGCGCAGCTCGGTGAGCATCCGGGTGCCGAACAGCCCGCCCAGGCCGTAGAGGCGTACCTCCTTGGCGGCGGTGACGCTGGTCATGAGCTGGGCGTAGAAGAACTCCCGCCGCGCCGCGTGCCCCTGCTCCCAGAGCAGTCCGGCACGTTGCCGGGACAGGCGCAGCTCGGCGCGCAGGGTGGGTACGGCGGCGACCGCGACGACCAGCAGCATCCACGGGTTGATCGTGGCCAGCGTGGTGAGGAACGCGAGCATGGTGATCAGCCCCTGGGCGGCACCCAGCGAGCTGCTGAGCACCTCGGGCGGGCCGGTGGGGCCGGTCTCCGCGGCGAGGCTGAGCCGGTCGTGGAAGGCCGGGTCCTCGAAGCGGCGCAGCCCGGCCATCCGGGCCACGGCCGCGTAGAGGTGCTGACGTGCGGTCAGCCCGACGCGGCGTTGCAGCTCGGCGTCGGCGTACCGACCCAGCTCGGGCAGCAGCACCGTCGCCACCCCGGCGGCGGCCAGCAGCAGCACCGGGCCGGTCAACGGCTGCCCCCCGCCGGCCAGCCGGTCGAGGACGACCTTCATCAGCCAGGCTGCCGCCACCGGGACCGCGCCGGTGGCCACGGTGAGCAGGATCCGCACGACGAGCCAGCCGGCGGCGGCGTCCCGGGCGATCCGGGTCGCGGCGAGCAGGGAGCCCCACGCCGAGGCGGTCACGACGCGGTGGTCTCGGGAACCCGGTCGAGGACGAAGTGGCTGGCGACCATCGTGTCGTCGGCGAGCAGCCCGAAGGCGGGGTAGCCGTCGACGCCGAAGGCCCGGGAGACCGGCCCGCGTTCGGGTTCGACGACCACCCGGGCCACCGGGGTGAGCTGGTCGCTGAGCCGGCCGGCGGCCTCGCCCGCGCCGAGCACCACGGCGAGCACGCCCTCCCGGCCCTCGGGTCGGGCCTCGGCCCGGGCGACGAAGCCGGGCAGGCTCTCGGCGCAGGCCGGGCAGCTCGGGGAGACGAAGGCCACGAGTGTCTCGCCCCGCAGGTCGGCCCGGCTGACCGGGGTGCCGTCGACGGTGGTGGCGGTGAAGTCGCCGACCGTCGCGCCGGCCGCGAGCATGATCGGCGCCGGGTTGGCGACCCCCTCGATGCTGACCTTCAGCAGCGTGGACTGCTGTCGCAGCTGCCGCAGCACCAGGGCGAGCACCACCGTGTTGATCAGGCAGACCACGGTGAGCAGCGTCAGCACCAGGGGAAGGTGGGACATCTCGCCTCCCGACCAGCCGGGCGGCCCGCCGGTGCCCGTCAGGGGCACCGGACGCGCTCCGCCGAGTGTGAGGACCGTACCGCCGCCGGCCACCGCCGTCAGCCCCAGGTTGCGGGCCAGCTGGACGGGGCCGGGCGGGGCGTCGGTGGCGCCGAAGCAGCGGCACGGCTCGCGTACGCCCCGGCGGATCATCACCGCGACCGCCGCCGTGAACGCGGCCAGCAGGGCGGCGGCCAGGGCGTACCCGGTCGGGGCGAGCGCCGGGACGACCAGCGCCGCCATCAGCGTGACGACGGTGACCACCTCGGCCGCGACCACCCCGACGGCGAGTGGCCGGGCCAGCCCCGCCGGCACACCGAGGGTGCGGGGCAGCGACGCGCGGAAGGCCGCGTGAGCGGCCCGGCGCAGCTTGCCCGCCGCCGACCAGCCGAGGGTGACCGCCAGGACGAGCTGACCGGCGAGCAGCAACGCTCCCGTCATGTCAGTAGCCGACCTGGGTGACCTCGCCCCGCCGGTACGGGCCGCCGGCCAGCAGCAGGTTCGCGACGGTGTCGCCCAGCGGCAGCCCCAGGTCGTGCTGCATCCACATGAACTGGCCGCCGGGGTTGACCTCCAGGAAGACGTGCTCGCCGTCGGGGGTGACGATGAAGTCGATCGCGGCGTACACGATGTCGAGGCGCTCGAGCATCCGCTGGACCTTCGCCACCACGTCGTCTGGCAGCGGCTTGTACGGCCCGTAGGGCAGGTGGTTCTCGCCGCGCCAGTCGACGGCGGTGGTGGGCATGGCCTGCGAGTCGATGACCACCGGGAACCAGGTGTCGCCGATGACGGTCAGCCGCACCTCGTACGCCTTGTCGACGTACTCCTGGAACATGCAGACGGTGTGCCGGACCCGGTCGGCGTGCGTCAGGATCTCGTCGCCGACCTTGGTGGTGTAGAGCCCGCTGGGGAAGGCACCCGGGTAGTGGATCACCCCGCCGGTGAGCGCCTTGTAGACGATCGGCCGGTCGGCGGACTCCACGAGAGCCCGCACCTCGGCCGGGTCGTTGGTGAGCAGGGTGCGCGGCACCCGCATGCCGAACTGCTTGGCGAGCTGGAGCTGGTAGGGCTTCAGCTCGGCGACGGCGTCGACGTCGGGCCGGTTGACCCAGAGGCAGTCGGTGGCGCGCAGGATGCCCCCGATACCGTGCAGCGCCTCGTTGCGGGCGAACTGCTGCTCGGCCTCGCTCATCTGCGCGTCGAAGCGGAACGCGGTGGGACGGCGGTACCACACCCCGGAGAGCCGACCGAGGTCGATCTCCCGCCCGCGGTGCAGCAGCCGCCGTCGTTCGCCATCGAAGTCCGAGGTGGTGAACGTCAGCGTCTGCGGGAAGCAGCTCAGGTCGACGCGTACGACGTTGGCGCCTCTCGCGGTGAGACTCCGTACGACGGGATCGACCGTGGGGTCGAAGTCCTGGGTGAGGATCAGGATCCCGGGATCCGATGGCGACGTGGTCACAGGGTGTCCCTAGGCGCAGACGTCGTCGGTCACGCAGTCACCGCAGTTCGCCCCTGAGGTCCGGGTCTTGGTGTAGATGCCGGCGGTGATGCCGCCGTCGGGGGTGACCCACACCTGCTGGTCGGCGTCGTAGTGGCCCAGCTCCGCCTCGGCCTCCTCCGGCATGCCCGGGTCCCAGTTGGCGAACAGGTAGCCGAAGGGCTGCTTCTCGTGGTCGGCCGGCAGTGGCTGGCTGAAGTCGTGTCCGCTGGTCATGGACAGGGACGTCCGCAGGGGGTTGCGGGTGAGCGTGGTCGTCATTCCTGGTCTCCTTCGTTTCCGGCCGGCGGGGTGCCGGCCGACGACAGCGGCTCGGTGAGCCCGATGATTCCGGGCACGTCGGCGGAGAACGACCAGACCAGGTTGTCCTCGTCGTAGTGCCCGGCGTCGAGAGTGAGATCGGATTCCAGCTCGTCGTGGTCGGAGCGGTCGTACAGATAGCCCAGCGGCGCGAAGGGGTGCACGCGGCGCTGTTCCCGCAGGTCGACGTCGACCGCCCGGACGACGAGACGCGTCCCGTCGAGTTCCGGACGGTCCAGTCGCAGGACGGTGGCGGGGATGGTCGCCCGCCCCGGGGCCTCACCGTCCTCAGCTGGCCCCTCGTCGTCCACCCCCACATACTCATTGATTGATCTGAGTTTGTGAAGGTCTTCGGAACTGAAACTTCCACGCTTTCCGAAAGGGGTCGTCACCAGTTCGGCACGGAATCGCCACCACATTCCGCCGGTTCCACGGATGGCATTCCCACGGAAAGGACTCGCGTGGCGGAAGCGCGGGACCGCACCGCCCCGACGCCGGCGCGGGACAGCGGGACGGCACCGCCCGACGCCGGGCGCGAAACGCCGGACCGGGCGGTCTGCCGGGTGGCGGAGGCGCGGGAGCCGGACCGGGGGACGTCGGCCGCCGGGCCGCGGGACGGATGAACGGCGGTGGGCCGGGTATGCGGGCGGTCCTGGTGGAGTGACGACCACGGTCGCGGCCGGCCGCGACCGGACCCCCGGGCGGGTCGCTGACGTCGGCCCGCCCGGGACGGCCCCTCAGTTGCCGGTCAACCAGCCCCAGGCCGACACGACCCACGTGGTCTGCTGGAGGTAGGCCACCCCCAGGCCGACCAGGAACACCGCCGTCACCAGGTGCGCGCCGCGGGCGCTGCGCCGCACCCGCCCCAACTGGCGTTCCAGCACCAGCCGGCCGAGCAGTCGGGACAGCGCGAACAGGCCCACGCCCACCAGCAGGCTCAGCAGGAAGATCAGGAACGGGCCGGCGAGGTCGCCACCGCCCGAGATCGCCCAGACGCCCCAGCAGACGAACGCGAACAACGCGCCCGCCGCGCTCCACTCACCGCCGCGCTTGAGCTGCTCCACATGCCAGCTCAACGGCCGGCGCGGTGTCGTGTCCCGGGCCCACTCGTCGGTGTGCGGCTCGACCGCCGGGAACGACTCGGTCCGGGAGGTGCGGGGAGCGCGGGGGGCGCCGACGGAGGCCACCCCGCGCCGGTACGGGTCACGCTGCGGGGGCACCCCGGCGCCCTGCTGTGGCGGCACCTCCACGGTCCGCTCCGCCCACGGCTGTGTCTGGTCGGCCATCTCGACGTTCCCTCCCCCTGGACCGGCGACCACCGGTCACCGTCTGCCTACGAGGGTATCGAGGCGGCAAACCGGTCGCCCCACCCGCGTTCGTCGGCTAGACACGAACGGTGACAACGACCCCGCTCAGCATGCGACCCGCCCGTCCCGAGGAGTACGACGACCTCGGCCGGCTGCTCGGCGACCTCTTCCACGGCGGCTTCGACGCCGACTTGCTGGAGATCGAACGCGAGGTGTTCGAGCCGGAGCGCACCCTGCTGGTGCACGACGACGAACTGGTCGCCAGCGCGACCGCGTTCAGCCGGGAGCTGACCGTGCCCGGCGCGACGGTGCCGGCCGCCCACGTCAGCCTGGTCGGCGTGGCGCCCACCCACCGGCGCCGGGGCCTGCTGACCGCGCTGATGCGCCGCCAGCTCCGCGAGATCCGCGACGCCGGCCGGGAGCCGGTAGCGCTGCTGTGGGCCAGCGAGGGGCGGATCTACCCCCGGTTCGGCTACGGCATGGCCGCGCAGCGCCTGCTGGTGGAGTGCGACACCACCGAGCTGCGCCTGCCGTCCCCGACGCCCGCCGAGGGCCGGCTGCGCCTGGCCGACCCGCCCGCGCGGCAGGCCGAGCTGGCCCGGGTGTACGAGCGGGTACGCCCCGACCGCCCCGGCTGGTCCACCCGCAGCGAGTCCTGGTGGCGGTACGTGCTGGGCGATCCGGCGTCGCAGCGCGGCGGGGCCACCGAGCGGCGGGTGGTGTTGCACGAGGGCGCGGACGGCGTCGACGGGTACGGCCTGTTCCGGACGAGGAGCGAGTGGGACCGGTCGGGGCCCCGGGGCGTCACCAACGTCGACGAGGTGGTCGCCGCGACACCGCAGGCGTACCTGGCGATCTGGCGGATGCTGCTGTCGATCGACCTCACCCGGCAGCTGCGCTGGCAGCGAGCGGCCGTGGACGAGCCGCTGCTGCGCATGGTCAACGAGCCCCGCGCGCTCGGCGGGCACCTGGCGGACGCGCTGTGGGTGCGGCTGGTGGACGTGCCGGCGGCGCTGGCGGCCCGGCGGTACGCGGGCCAGCTCGACGTGGTGATCGAGGTCACCGACGACCTGCTGCCGGAGAACACCGGCCGGTGGCGGCTGCGAGGTGGTCCCGACGGCGCCGACTGCACGCCCACGGACGACCCCGCGGATCTGGCCTGCGACGTCCGGTGCCTCGGAGAGCTGTACCTGGGCGGGGGCGGGCTCGTGGCACTGGCCGCCGCGGACCGGGTACGGGAGCTGCGGGCCGGCGCCCTGACGGCCACCGCCGCCGCCATCGGCTGGTACCGCGCCCCCTCGGCCATGGAGGTCTTCTGACCCGGCCCCTGGCCGCCGGTCCCCGGGTGTTCGGCGGCCACCCGGACCGGGGCGGATCGGAGACGAGGGCGGTAGGGTCGGGTGGTGGCGGAGGCGGAGCGGAGACGGCGACGGGCCCGGCACCCACAGGGCCAACCGGCCCAGGGCCAACCCGCCCAGGGCCGGGTTTCCGGCGAGGGCGGCAGCGCCGTCACCGGCGCGGTGCACGACGGTGTCGAGCCGCCCCGGGGGCGGCGCGGCGGTGACGAGGGCGAGCGCGGGTTGCGCGGGCTCGTCGGCTCCGGGTCGTCGCAGGTCAGCGTCACCGCGGCGATGCGTGCCCGGGACGCCGCCCAGCCCTCGGAACAGGATCTCGCCGACGCCGAGGCCCGCGTGGTCGTGGTCCGCCGCAACTGGACCCCCCGCGAGGACCTGCCGCGCCGCTGACGCGAGGACTCGCCGCGCCGCTGACCGGGGCGACCTCGACGGCGGGGCGACACCGACGGCGGGGCGGGATCCGCCCCGGACCGCCGGCAGCCGCGATCAGGGCAGCTCGGGAAGCTGCCGGGTGCGCTCGTACTCGGCCATCTGGTCGATCCGGCGGGCGTGCCGGTCGCTGCCGCTGAACGGCGTCGACAGGAACGCCTCCACGATCGCGGTGGCCTCGTCGAGAGTGTGCTGCCGGCCGCCGACCGCCACCACGTTCGCGTCGTTGTGCTGCCGGCCCAGTTGCGCGGTCTCGACACTCCACGCCAGTGCCGCCCGAACCCCGGCGACCTTGTTCGCGGCGATCTGCTCGCCGTTGCCGGAACCACCGATGACCACTCCCAGGCTGCCGGGATCGGCCACCACCCGGCTGCCGGTGTGCAGGCAGAACGCCGGGTAGTCGTCGTCGGGGTCGTACGCCTTCGGGCCGACGTCGACCACGTCGTAGCCCTGCGTGGCCAGGTGGTTGGCCAGGTGCACCTTCAACTCGTAACCGGCGTGGTCGGAACCCAGGTAGACACGCATACCGGGCAGTCTGTCAGGCCGCCTCCGGGGGACGCCGCGCGGGCGGCGCCCCCACCGGCGGGTGGCCTCAGGCCGGCAGTTCGGCCACGACCAGGCCGCCGCGCGCCTTCGGGGTGAACCAGGTGCTCTTGCGCGGCATCTTCTCCCGCGCCAGGTTGACCGCGACGAAGTCGTCCACGGTCACCGGGGCCACCAGGACCGCCAGCTCGGCCCGGCCGGCGTCGACCTCGCCGACCAGCCAGCTCGCCGGGTAGTCGCCGCCGACGTAGGTGATCCGCTTGTCGCCGGGATCGAGGCCCAGCGCGTCGCGCAGCAGCAGCCGCTCGACCAGGGCGTGGTCGAGGTTGTCCAGCCGCCCCTGGCCCACCTGCGGCAGCGTCACCGCGTAGCCCTGACCCGCCAGGTAGAGGTGGACGGTGCCGCCGGCCGCCGGCACCTCGACCGGGCCGGCGGCCGGGCTGACCTGCGCGCCCGTGGCGCGCAGCCGGTCGAGCAGCTCCTCGGGTGTGGTGGTCAGCTCCGACACCAGCCGGTTGTAGGGCTGGATGGCGACGGACTCCGGTGTGGTGACCACCGCCAGGAAACGCGACAGGCCGCCGGTCTGCGCGGCCAGGCTGCGGTGGTTGCCGTCGGCGACCACCAGCTCGCCGCCCCCGGCGAGGGCGGTCAGCTCGTCCTGTTGGGGGCCGGGACCGAGCAGCCAGATGGCGTGGGTACGCCCCGCCTGGTCGGTGTCCGTCGCCGCCGGCACGCCCGCCGCGTCGGTCGCCGCCGCGAGCGCGGCGTGCAGCTCGTCACCCCGCCCGGTCTGGAGCAGGAGTACGGGCGAGAGCAGGTGCCCCAGCGACTCGGCCAGGGCGACCCGCTCGCGCACCTTGGCGATGAAGACGTCCTCGTTGCGGATGACCAGGCCGGGTTCGTCGGCGCGGGTGGAGATCTGGTCGGTGTCGACCATGGCGAACAGCCCGTAGGCCGCGGGCTCACCCGGGGCGGTGATCCGGTAGAGCACCACCACCCCCTCCGCCGGGGTGTAGCTGCCGTCGGCCTTGGCCTCGGCCAGCCGGGCCGCCGCGTCGGGCAGCGCGTCGAGGAAGGACCTGCCCAGGCTCTCCGGCGCCCGGTGCGGCATCTCGATGCCGAGGGCACTGTGCGGATTCGCGTCGATGATCGCGGTGATCTCCGCGTCGTCGGCGAACTCGTCATAGTTCTGCGCGCCGGTGCCGCCAGTGGTGATCCAGGCCCGGGCGATCGGATGCACGACCGTCATGACCGGTGACGCTACCGGCGGCCGGGGCGGCGGCGGCGCGGGACCCGGGTCGAGTCCACCTGGTGACCGTGCCACACGTCAGTCGACCGGGTCGGTGGCGCGGCGGTGCCGGCCGGCGGCGGGTGTGCCGGCCGGGCGGCGCGGGCCGGCGGGCGGACGCGGCGCCGCCGGCCAGCCCGGCCCGGCCCCGGACGGCGGGGTCAGCCGGGAGGTCGGAGCGACCCTCGCGACGCCCACCACCCCGGGGGCGGCTGCCGCCGGCCGGTGCACCGGCCGGGGCTCGGCCCACGGGGAGTCGCGGGAGGGGCGGCGGGGCGGGGCGGTCGTCCCGCCCCGCGACTGCGGAACGTCACCGGGTGCGCGGTGCTTCGCCATCGGAGTGCCTCCACGAACAGCGGGGGTGCGGCCCGGCAGGGCCGCCACGACGGACACCGGGAGAACGAGTCCGCCGGCCCGCCGGTGACGCGGCGCGTGGGCGGAGCACTAGTCGAAGATGGGTTCCAGATCCCGACTGCGCTTCAGCTCGAAGAACCCCGGGGTGCCGGCGACCAGCAGCACCCCGTCCCACAGCCGCCCGGCGGCTTCCCCCTTCGGCGCCGGCGTGACCACCGGGCCGAAGAAGGCGACCTGCCGCCCGTCCGGGCCGGGCGCGTGGATGACCGGGGTGCCCACGTCCGTGCCGACGGGCTGCATGCCGGCGGAGTGGCTGGCCCGCAGCGCCTCGTCGTACGTCGCGTCGTCGGCCGCTGCGGCCAGCGCCGGATCGAGCCCCGCTTCGGTCAGCGCGGCGGTGTACAACTCCGGGCCCACCTGCTCCTTGCCGAGGTGGATCCGGGTGCCGAGGGTGGTGTAGAGGCGGCGTACCGCGTCCGCACCGTGCCGTTGCCGCACCGCCACGCAGACCCGCACCGGGCCCCACCCCGTCCGCATCAGCTCCTGGTAGTGCTCCGGCAGGTCCCGCCCCTCGTTGAGCACCGAGAGGCTCATCACGTGGAACCGGACCTCCAGGTCACGGACCTGCTCCACCTCCAGCAGCCAGCGCGAGGTGATCCACGCCCACGGGCAGATCGGGTCGAACCACATGTCCACGACGGTGCGCTCACTCACGGTGACGTCCCTTCACGACGAGGTCGGGCCGGTGTCCGGCGTCCTCTGCGATCTTCACCCCACAGGGCATCGATCGACTCGGGAATGAGACCGTGACCTCGGCCACCGCTGGAACCCAGCGCGTGGAAGACTCGTTCCAGCCGGTCGCCACGAGCGGTCGGTGAAGGGCGCCGCCGTGGCGTACGGCGAGAGTGGGATGGAGACGAACGTGCCGGGAGTGCGCAATCTGACGCAGGTCGAGGCGACCGAGCGGGCCCGCCTGCTCGACGTGACCGCATACGACATCAGCCTGGACCTGTCCAGCGCCGTGCAGGCGGCGGCGGGCCGCACCTTCCGCTCGACCACCGAGGTGCGCTTCACCTGCGCCGAGCCCGGCGTCGGCACCTTCGTCGAGGTGGCGGCGGAGCAGGTGCACTCGGCGACGCTGAACGGCACGCCGGTGGACCTGGGCGACTGGTCGGCCGAGAAGGGGCTCACCCTGACCGGGCTGGCCCGGGAGAACGTCCTGGTGGTCGAGGCGGAGTTCGCGTACTCGAACTCGGGGCAGGGCCTGCACCGCACGGTCGACCCGGTCGACGGCGAGACCTACCTGTACAGCCAGTTCGAGACGGCTGACGCGCAACGGGTGTTCGCGTGCTTCGACCAGCCCGACCTGAAGAGCGTCTACACGTGGCACGCCACCGTGCCGGCCCACTGGCGGGTGGTGTCGAACATGCCGGTGGAGCGCGAGGACACCGCCGGCGTCGGGGTGAAGACCGTCCACTTCGTGCAGTCGGCGCGGATGAGCACCTACATCACGGCGCTGTGCGCCGGGCCGTACCACGAGGTGCGCGACAGCCACGACGGCATCGACCTGGGAGTGTTCTGCCGGGCCTCGATGGCTCCGCACCTGGACGCCGACGACCTGTTCCTCATCACCAAGCAGGGCTTCGACTTCTTCCACGACAAGTTCGGCGTGCGGTACCCGCTGCCCAAGTACGACCAGCTCTGGGTGCCCGACTTCAACGCCGGGGCGATGGAGAACTTCGGCTGCGTCACCCACGCCGAGTCGCACTACCTGTTCCGCTCGCAGGTCACCGACTTCGAGTACGAGCAGCGCGCCAACACGATCCTGCACGAGATGGCCCACATGTGGTTCGGTGACCTGGTCACCATGCGCTGGTGGAACGACCTGTGGCTCAACGAGTCGTTCGCCGAGTGGGCCAGCCACTGGTGCAACACCCACGCCACCCGGTTCACCGAGGCCTGGACGACGTTCCTGTCGATCCGGAAGAACTGGGGCTACCGGCAGGACCAGCTCTCCTCCACCCACCCGGTGTACTGCGAGATGCCCGACCTGGAGGCCGTCGAGGTCAACTTCGACGGCATCACGTACGCCAAGGGCGCGAGCGTGCTCAAGCAGCTCGTGGCGTACGTGGGCGAGGAGCCGTTCGTGGCGGGCCTGCGGGCGTACTTCGGCAAGCACGCCTGGGGCAACGCCACCTTCGACGACCTGCTGTCGGAACTGGAGACGGCCTCCGGTCGGGAGCTGCGCAAGTTCGCCGCGCAGTGGCTGGAGACGGCCCAGGTGAACACGCTGCGGCCGGAGGTCACCATCGACGCCGACGGGGCCTACGGGCGGGTGCTGGTGCGCCAGGAGGCCCCCGCCGGCCACCCGACGCTGCGCACCCACCGCATCGGCGTGGGCCTGTACGACCTGACCGACGGCCGGCTGCTGCGCCGCGAACGGTACGAGGTCGACGTGACCGGTGAGGTGACCGAGCTGACCGAGCTGGCCGGGGTGCGGGCCGCCGACGTGCTGCTGCTCAACGACGACGACCTCACCTACGCCAAACTGCGCCTGGACGAGCGCTCCCTGGCCACCGTGATGCGGCACATCGCCGGTTTCGACTCGTCGCTGGCCCGCGCGCTGTGCTGGACGGCCGCCTGGGACATGACCCGCGACGCCGAGTTGGCCGCCCGCGACTACGTGGCGCTGGTGTTGGCCGGGCTGCCCGCCGAGACCGACATCAACCTGGTCACGGCGACCGTGCGGCAGGCCACCACGGCGCTCAACGTCTACGCCGACCCGGCGTGGGCGCCGACGGGCTGGGCCGAGCTGGCCCGCACCGCGAAGGCGGCGTACGCCGCCGCGGAGCCGGGCAGCGGCTTCCAGCTCGCCTGGGTCCGGGCGTACGCGTCGGCGGCCCGCTCCGCCGAGGACCTGGCGGTGCTGCGCGGCTGGCTCGACGGCACCGGTGTGCCCGAGGGGCTGACCGTCGACACCGAGCTGCGCTGGACGCTGCTCGGTGCGCTGGTGGCGAACGGCGCCGCGGGTCCTGACGAGATCGAGGCGGAGCTGGCCGCCGACCGGACGGCCAGCGGCGAGCGGGAGGCGGCCTACGCCCACGCGCTCGTGCCGACGGCGGAGAACAAGGCTGCCGTGTGGGCGCAGCTCACCGGGCCGGAGTCGCTGCCGAACTGGCGCAACCGGGCACTGTTGCAGGGTTTCAGCCACCCGTCGCAGGTCGAGCTGGTCGCCCCGTACCGGGAGCGGTTCTTCGAGGCGGTGGGGCAGGTGTGGGCCAGCCGGGACAGCGAGCCGGCGCAGGAGTTCGCGCAGCTCGGCTACCCGGTGTACCTGGTCTCCGAGGAGACCGTGTCCGCCACCGACGCCTGGCTCGCGCAGGACGGCCACCCCGCGCCGCTGCGCCGGCTGGTGGCGGAGGGGCGCGACGGCGTGGTCCGCGCCCTCGCCGCCCGCGCGAAGGACGCGCAGAGCGCCTGACCCTCCTGCACCGGCACGCCGGGCGGTCGTCGTCGACGGTCTCGGCCGGCTCGCCGGTGCGTCGGGGGGGCCGTCCGCTCGGAACGGACACGCGGTCCGGGGGCCGGTGGGGCACCGGCCCCCGTCGGCCCTCGTCGGCCCCCGGGCAGGTGATCCGGCGTGGGCACCGGCCCCCGTCGGCGCCGGGCAGGTGATCCCGGACGACGCCGGCGACCTGGGGCCCGCCGGCCCACCGCACCCGACAGCAGCGAAGCCCGGCCCGCGGGATCAGCGCGGGCCGGGCTTCGTCGTCGGGGTGGGTCAGGGACGACCGGCGTGGCTGGCGAGCTGGTCGAGGCCCTGGATGATGCCGCCGGCCAGGTCGCCGCCGCCGAACGACGCGACCATGGACAGCGCGGCCAGCTTGGCGTACGTGTCGGGGATGCGCTTGCGCGCCTGCCGGCCCGTGACGATCTCCAGCTTGCGCTGGTTCGGCGACACGGCGATCAACACCGACCGGTCCGGCTCGGCGAGCTGGCGGTGCAGCCGCTGCGCGTGCTCGCGGATCGGCTCGTCGAGGCGACCGACGAAGACCGAGAAGACCAGGCCGGTGCCGTTGTCGGCCAGGCGCAGCGCCTCGTCGATGCGCAGCAGCTGACGGGTCGAGAACGGCCCGTCGAGCACCTCGGGCGGGGTGCCCGTCCCGGTCTCGGGCTGCTTCTCACCAACGGTCACTTGCGCCTCCGGTTCCGCCGGCCGGCGGCTCGACGCCGGCCTGCTCCTGCTTGCGGCTGGTCAGCGCCGGCGCCTGGGCACCCGCCGCCAGCGCGGTGCCGGCCGAGTCGGCCAGCTGCTCCGGGCGGCCGAGGAACCACACCGGCGTGAAGTCGAAGGGGCGGCCCGGCCGGTACCGTTTGGCACCGCCACCGCTGCCGCCACCACCCACGTAGGCCAGGCCGGCGACCACCAGAATCACGGCCGCCGGGATGCCGACGAAGACCACCAACGTCTCGGTTACAGACAATCCCAACGCCCCCAGGCGGAAGAAGAGATGTTGATTGGTTGGGCCGGGTGGACGGTCACGACGCTGGCCGTCCGACTCCGCCGCCATTCACGTTAGCGGAGCCCACCGCCCGCCAGATTGCGGGGTGGCGATCCCACCCGCCACTGGAGTGCTCCAGTTGCGCAGCGGTCGCGATGAGTCGCACGTCGTCGCCGTACCGGCCCGTCAGGAGCACCCCGACCGGCAGGCCCCCGGCGGTCGTTCCCAACGGCAGCGAAACGGACGGTTCGCCGGTGACGTTGAACACCGCGCAGTACGGCGAGAACCGCCGCTGCCGGTCGAAGTCCTCCGCCGGCTGCCGGCCCTCGACGAACCACCCGACGGGTGCCTGCGGGGCGGCGAGCGTGGGGCACAGCAGCAGGTCACAGCCGGCCGTCCGGCGGGCGCCGAGGCGTACCTGCGCCTGCAACTCGCTCAGCGTGGCGATGAGGGTGCCGGCGGAGATCTCCGCTCCCCGGGCCCGCAGCAGCCGGGTCAGCGGCAGCAGCACACTCTCCGCCTCGGGCGGTACGGGGGCCAGCGCGAGGACATACCAGACGATCTCGAACAGCGGCCAGACCTGCGGCCCGACGGGCGCGGGCACCTCGACCACCTCGTGGCCGGCGGCAGTGAGCAGCGCGGCGGCCCGGTCCACGGCGGCGACGCAGTCGGGGTGCACGGGCTCGTCGGCGAGCATGGGGGTGGTGAAGCGCCCGACCCGCAGCCGGCCCGGGGCGGCCGTCCGGGCGGCACCGAGGTAGCCGTCGGCGGGCGCGGCCGGAGGCAGGTACGGCTCACCGGGCGCCGGCTGGGCCAGCACGTCGAGCAGCGCGGCGACGTCGGCCACCGTACGCCCGATCGGGCCGTTGGTCGGCAGCCCGAACGCGCCGAAACCGACCGGGCCGCCCGGGACCACGCCCCGGCTCGGTTTGTAGCCGACCAGCCCGCACAGCGCCGCGGGGATGCGCACCGAGCCGCCCCCGTCGGAGCCCTGCGCCACCGGCACCAGGCCGGCGGCCACCGCCGCCGCCGCCCCCCCGCTGGAGCCTCCGGCGGTGTTGGCGAGATCCCACGGGTTGCGGGCCGGTGGGGCCACGAGGCCCTCGGAGTACAGCGAGCAGCCCAGCTCCGAGGTGGTGGTCTTGCCGAGGCTGACCAGCCCGGCGGCCCGCATGAAGCGGACCACGTCGGCGTCGACGGGCGGCACGAAGTCGACGAAGGCGGCCGAGCCGAAGGTGGTGCGGACCCCGGCGGTCAGCGTCAGGTCCTTGATCGCGGTCGGCACCCCGTGCAGCGGGCCGCGCCGGTCGGCCGGGACCGCGTCGGCGGCCTCGGCCGACCGGCGGGCCTCCTCCGCGGTGACCGTGACGAACGCCCCGACGGTGTCGCCGAGGGCCGCGACGCGGTCCAGGTGGTGCGCGACGAGTTCCCGGCTGGACAGCTCGCCGCGCGCGATCGCGGCCGCCTGCTCCAGCGCGGTCAGGTCGTGCGGCTCGGCCATGGGCCCATCCTGCCCCTCCGGCCTCCGTCCCGCTCCCCCCGACACGGTTCCATATCGCACCGACATGACCAGACCGGGATTGCCCACGTCCGCATCCGTCCCCGGACGATGAGGCGATCGACCAACGGCGATCGATACACCGGGTGCCCCGCCTTCCACGGGTCACCGCCACCGCGTCCGTCTGGAGCCGCCACGTGCAGCCTGTCCCCTCACCCGACGACTACCAGCCCCGGCCGCGATCCGGCCGCCGCTGGTTCCACCACGCCCTCCGTCCCCTGCTGGCCCTCGCCCTGACCGGCGTGGGCGTGGCCGCCGCACCGGCCCTGCGGGCCGACGCGGTCGACTTCATGGCTGCCGCCAACCCCTACCAGCGCGGCCCCGCACCCAGCGTGGCCAGCATCGAGGCCACCCGGGGACCGTTCGCGATCGCCCAGACCACCGTCTCGGCCTCCAGCGTGCAGGGCTTCCGCGGCGGGACGATCTACTACCCGACCAGCACCGCCGAGGGCACCTTCGGCGCGGTGGCGATCTCCCCCGGCTTCACCGCCCGCCAGTCCAGCGTGGCCTGGCTCGGCCCGCGGCTGGCCTCACAGGGCTTCGTGGTCATCACCATCGACACCCTGTCCGTGTGGGACCAGCCGGCCAGCCGGGGCACCCAGCTGCTCGCCGCCCTCGACTACGTGCGCAACACCAGCGCGGTCCGCGCCCGGGTCGACGGCAACCGACTCGCGGTGATGGGCCACTCGATGGGCGGCGGCGGCAGCCTGTCGGCCGCCGCGACCCGGCCCCAGTTGCAGGCGGCCATTCCGCTGACCGGCTGGCACTCCACCAAGAACTGGTCGTCGGTACGGGTTCCGACGCTGGTGATCGGGGCGGAGAACGACACGGTCGCGCCGGTGTCGTCGCACTCGGAGCCGTTCTACACCAGCATGCCGGCCACCCTGGACAAGGCGTACCTGGAGTTGAACGCCGCCAGCCACTCGGCGCCCACCTCGTCGAACGTGACGGTCGCGAAGTACAGCATCTCCTGGCTCAAGCGGTTCGTCGACGACGACACCCGTTACGAGCAGTTCCTGTGCCCCGCGCCCCGGGGCACCACGATCCAGGAGTACCGGGACACCTGCCCGCACTCCTGACCACACGCGCCCACGCGCCCGCCGCGTCGACCCGGGGACGTCGTCACCAGCCGGTTCCACACGTGACGACACCCCGGGATCGGCGGGACGGGGCGGGGGTCAGCCAGACGGGCGGGCCAGGAAGCGCAGCGCGTTGCCGCCGAGCAGGGCCGCCCGCTCGGCGTCGGTGAGGAAGTCCGCCTCGCGGACCACCCGACCGGCCGGCCGCTCCCCCAACGGGTACGGGTAGTCGCTGCCCAGCAGCACCCGGTCCGCTCCCATCGTGTCGACCAGCAGGCGCAGCGCCGGCGGGGCGAAGACCACCGAGTCGACGCAGAACCGGTCCAGGTACGAGCCGGGCGGGGCGGTGGACGCGCCGCGTACCAGGTCGGCCCGGCGGTGCCAGGCGTTGTCGGCCCGGCCCAGCCAGAACGGGAAACTGCCGCCGCCGTGCGCGAAGCAGATCCGCAGGCTCTCGGGCACCCGGTCGAAGACGCCACCGAGCACCATCGCCAGCACCGACAGGTGCGTCTCGGCGGGCATCCCGGTCAGCCAGCGGGCCATCCAGCGGTCCAGCCGGGGGCCGCCGGGCATGTCCCACGGGTGCACGAACACGGGCGCGCCGACCTGCGCGCAGTGGGTCAGGAACTGCACCACCCCCGCGTCGTCCAGATCGCGGTCGCCGACGTGGTTGCCGATCTCGACGCCCGCGTGGCCGGCGGCGAGGCAGCGGTCCAGCTCGGCGCAGGCCGCGTCCGCGTCCTGCAACGGCACCTGGCAGAACGGCACCAGCCGGTCGCCGCCGGCGGCGGTGACCTCCAGGGTGAGGTCGTTGAAGATCCGGGCGACCCTGACCGCCTGGTCGGCCGGGCGCTCGTAGCCGAAGAAGACCGGGGTGGGTGAGACCACCTGCACGTCGACGCCGTCGGCGGCCATGTCCGCCAGTCGCGTCGACGCGTCCCAGCACTCGGCCCCCACCGGCCGGAACTCCGTCTCCCCAATCATGATCATGGCCGCGCGCTCGGAGTCGACCCGCAGCCAGGGCCAGCCGGACCCGCCGCACGCCGCGCCCAGGTCCGGCCATCCCTTCGGTACGACGTGCGTGTGCACGTCGACCACCGGAGCCCGCATCAGCCCCTGCCCGGATGCAGCGCACCGCAGTTGCCGCAGGTGCGGGCCGCCTCGTCGGCGTAGAACGCGGCGAACACCGGGGGCAGGTCGGCGGCGATGTCGCGGACCTGCAACTCGACCTCGTGCACCTGGTGGCCGCACCCGGGGCAGTACCACTGGAACTTCTCCAGCGTGCCCTCCGGGCGGACCCGCTCGACGACCATGCCGATCGAGCCGGCCTCCGGCCGCTGCGGCGAGTGCGGCACGTTGCGCGGCAGCATCCACATCTGCCCCTCGCGCACGTGCACCGTACGCGGCCCCTCGGGCGTCATCAGGTTGATGTGCATGTTGCCCTTGATCTGGTAGAAGAACTCCTCGTACGGGTCGACGTGGAAGTCGGTGCGCTGGTTGGGCCCGCCCACCACCATCACGATGAAGTCGTCGGAGCCGGGGAACAGCTCCCGGTTGCCCACCGGCGGCTTGAGCAGGTGCTGATGGTCGGCGAGCCAACCGGGGAAGCTGAACGGCTCGGGGATGTCACTCACGACTTACCTCCCGGGAAGAAGGGCCACTGCCTGCATCTCGATCAGCAGGTGCGGGTGCGGCAGCTGGTGCACCGCGACCGTCGTCCGGGTCGGCCCGGAGGCGTCGAAGAACTCCGCCCACACCTCGTTGTATCCCCCGAAGTCGTTCATGCTGACCAGGTACGACGTCACCTGCACCAGGTCGGCCAGGTCCGCGCCCACCGACCGCAGCAGGTCACGCAGGTTGCCGATCACCGCCCGGGTCTGCACGCGGATGTCCAGGTCGGTGGTGCCGAACTCGTCCACCGACACCCCGGCGAAGGTGTTGTCGGGCCGCCGGGACGACGTACCCGACACGAAGACGAACCCACCCGCCACCTTGACGTGCGGAAACGCCCCCCGGGGAACCGCCTTGCCGGCGACGACCCGCGCCCCGCTCATGACGCCGCCCGCAGCGACGCGACGCCGAGCCTCTCGACGACGGCACGCACGTGCGCGCCGGGGCGCAACGGCACGGCGGCCGTGGCCGCCCCGGCGAGGAACACCCAGCCGGAGCGCAGCCGCACCCCGTGCCGGCCCGCCAGCCGGATGCCCTCGTCGAGCGCCCGGCGCGGGTCGCCGAGGATCGCCGCCGTCGAGCCGACCTGTGCCACCCGGCCGTCGACCTCCAGCAGCACGCCCAGGTTGTCCAGGCCGTCGGGCACCGGCGACCACGGCCCGACCACGAACGCGGCGGCGGAGGTGTTGTCGGCGACGACGTCGGCCAGCGAGAACGTGAAGTCGGCGTACCGGGAGTCGATCAGCTCTATCGCCGGGGCGACGGCGCGGACCGCGTCGGTGAACGCGCCGACCGGCTCGCCCGGCTCGGGCAGCCGGTCCAGCAGGAACGCCACCTCCGGCTCGACCCGGGGATGGATGAAGTCGCCGACGTCGACCGTGCCGCCGTCGGGCACCCGCATGACGTCGGTGAGCCGTCCCCAGATCACCTCGTCCACGCCGACCTGGGCCATCTTCGCCCGGCTGGTCAGCCCCATCTTCAGCCCGACGAGACGTTCGCCCCGGTCGACGCGGCGCTGCACCAGCGCGGTCTGCACCGCGTACGCGGCGTCGACGTCCAGCCCGGTCTCGGCGGCGAGCTGCGGTATGGCCGTGGCCGTGTCGGCGGCCACACCGAGCTTCTCGGCGATGCCCGCCACGTCCGGACCGATCATGACTGCTCCCTGCCGGCGAGGTCGAGTGCCACGTCCACGATCATGTCCTCCTGGCCGCCCACCATCCGGCGGCGCCCCAGCTCGACCAGGATCGATCGGACGTCCACCCCGTACCGCTGCGAGGCCCGCTCGGCGTGCCGCAGGAAGCTGGAGTAGACCCCCGCGTACCCGAGGGAGAGGGTCTCCCGGTCGACCTGGACCGGCCGGTCCTGCAACGGGCGGACCACGTCGTCGGCGGCGTCCATCAGCGCGAAGACGTCACAGCCGTGCTTCCAGCCGTGCAGCTCGGCGACCGCCACGAACACCTCCAGCGGGGCGTTGCCGGCTCCCGCGCCCATGCCGGCGAGCGAGGCGTCCACCCGGACGGTGCGGCCGTGCGCGGACCCGACCGGACCGTCGCCGAGGACCCGGCCGTGTTCCACGGCGACCACGCTGTTGGCCACCCCCAGCGACAGGTTGTGGTGGGCGTGGATGCCGATCTGCGTCGTCGGCTCCAACACCTGCCGGTACGCGTCGACCCGCTGCGCCACGTCGGACATCAGCAGCCGGCCACCGGAGTCGGTGACGTAGACACAGTGCGCGCCGTACGACTCCATCAGTTTCGCCTGGGCGGCCAGGCCCGCCGGGTCGGCCATGTGCGACATCATCAGGAATCCGGCCACGTCCATGCCGTTCTCCCGGGCCCAGGAGATGTGCTGGGCCGAGATGTCCGCCTCGGTGCAGTGGGTGGCGACCCGCACGCTGGTCACGCCGAGCGCCTTCGCCGCCTTCAGGTCGGCGATGGTGCCGATGCCGGGCAGCAGCAGCGTGGTCAGCTTCGCGCCGGTCAGCACCTCGGCGGCGGCGGAGATCCAGTCGGCGTCGGCCGCCGCGCCGTGACCGTAGTTGACGCTGGACCCGGCCAGGCCGTCGCCGTGCGCCACCTCGATCGCCGCCACCCCGGCCGCGTCCAGCGCGGCGGCGATGGTGCGCACCTGGTCGAGGGTGTAGCGGTGCCCGATGGCGTGCATGCCGTCGCGCAGCGTCACGTCCTGGATGTACAGGTCGGTCATGCGGTCACCCCCGCGGGCTGCGCCGGCGCGGGGCCGCCGGCCGGGCGCAGGGCCACCAGCCGCTGCGCGGTACGCAGCGCGGCGGAGGTCATGATGTCCAGGTTCCCGGCGTACGCCGGCAGGTAGTGCCCGGCGCCGGCCACCTCCAGGAACACCGACACCTGGAGCCCGGTGAGGTGCCGCCCCAGCGCCGGCACGTACGCGTCGACGGGGTCGAACTGCACGTCCTGCTTGAGCCGGTACCCCGGCACGTACTCCTGGACGGTGGCCACCATGTCGGCCACGGAGGCGGCGATCGCGGCCCGGTCGGCGGTGGCGTCGGGGCAGAGGCAGTAGACGGTGTCCCGCATCAGCAGCGGCGGGTCGGCGGGGTTGAGCACGATGATGGCCTTGCCGCGTTCGGCGCCGCCGACCACCTCGATGGCCCGGGCGGTGGTCTCGGTGAACTCGTCGATGTTGGCGCGGGTGCCCGGCCCCGCCGACCTCGACGCGATCGAGGCGACGATCTCCCCGTACGCGACGGGGGTGACCCGGCCGACGGCGGCCACGATCGGCACGGTCGCCTGCCCGCCGCACGTGACCATGTTGACGCATCCCTCGTGCAGGTGCTGGTCGAGGTTGACCGGCGGCACGACGTACGGGCCGATCGCCGCCGGGGTCAGGTCGACGACGACACGCCCGTGCGCCCGCAGCACCTCGTGGTTGCGGCGGTGCGCGCCGGCCGACGTGGCGTCGAAGACCAGCTCCACGTCGGCGAACTCGGGCATCGCCACCAGGCCGTCCACACCGTCGGCGGTGGTGGCCACGCCGAGTCGCCGGGCGCGGGCCAGGCCGTCGGAGTCCGGGTCGATGCCGGCCATCGCCACCATCCGCAGGCTCCCCGACGAACCCGACGGGTCGCCACCCGGACCCGACGGACGCGGCACGGTGGACTCCCCCGGTGGCCGACCCGCCGGGTCACCGCCCAGCCGCAGCACCTTGATCATCAGATCCGTGCCGATGTTGCCGGACCCGATCACCGCCACCCCGGTCGTCATTCGTCTCTCCCTTCGAAGCAGACCCGCACCGAGCCGAGGCCCGAGATCCGCGCCTCGTACGCCGCACCGGGGGTGACCGGCACCATCGGCCCGAGCGCCCCCGACAGCACCACGTCACCGGCCCGCAGCGGGTCACCGGCGCGCGCCGCCGTGCCGGCCAGCCACGCCACCGCGTGCAGCGGATTGCCCAGGCAGGCCGCGCCCGCGCCCACCGAGACCGGCTCTCCCGCGTGCGAAAGGACCATGCCGGCGAGGCGCAGGTCCACGTCGGCGAGCCGGCGGGGCGTCGTGCCGAGCACGAACAGGCCGCTGGAGGCGTTGTCGGCCACCGTGTCGACGATGGAGATGTCCCAGCCGGCGATGCGCGAGTCGACGATCTCGATGGCCGGCAGCACGTGGTCGACGGCCCGCACCACGTCGACGGTGGTGACCCGGCCGTCGGGCAGGTCGGCGCCGAGCACGAAGGCGACCTCGGCCTCCACGCGGGGCTGGAGCAGCCGGTCGACGGGCACCTCCGCGCCGTCCGGGACGGCCATCCGGTCCAGGAGCACCCCGAAGTCGGGCTCGTAGACCCCGAAACTCTCCTGCACCGCCCGGGACGTCAGGCCGATCTTCGCGCCCACCCGACGTGCGCCGCCGGCCAGCCAGCCGCGGATCTGGCACTGCTGCACGGCGTACGCCGCCGCGACGTCCCCCGGCGGCAGCAGCCGCCCCCGCAACGGCGGGCAGGGTCTGCCGCTGTCCCGGGCCTCGGCCAACTCCCGGGCCGCGGCCTCATGGTCGACGTTCATGACAGGTCCACACAGACGTTGGTGAGTTCGGAGTAGAAGTCCAGGGAGTGCACGCCGCCCTCCCGGCCGATCCCCGACGCCTTCACCCCACCGAACGGGGTACGCAGGTCGCGCAGGAACCAGGTGTTGACCCAGACGATACCGGCGTCCAGCCGGGCGCCGGCCCGGTGCGCCCGCCCCACGTCGCGGGTCCACACCGTGGCCGCCAGGCCGTACTCGGTGCCGTTGGCCAGGGCGTACGCCTCGTCCTCGTCGTCGAACGGGGCGACGTGCACGACCGGGCCGAAGATCTCCTCGGTGGTCGTACGGGCGTGCGGGCCGAGGCCGGTGAGCACGGTCGGCTGGACGTACGCGCCACCGTCGCGGGCGTCACCGAAGCGTGGCGAGCCGCCCCCGGCGCGCACCTCGGCGCCCTCGACCCGGGCCAGGTCGTAGTAGCCGCGCACCTTGTCCCGGTGGGCGTGCGAGATCAGCGGCATGTTCACCGTGGCCTCGTCGGCCGGCCACCCGTACGGCAGCGCGGCGGCCCGCTCCGCCAGCCGTGCGGTGAACTCCTCGAAGACGGGCCGCTGCACGTAGAGCCGCTCGGTGCAGAGGCAGACCTGGCCGCCGTTGGTGAAGCTGGACCGCACCGAGCCGGCCACCGCCGCGTCCAGGTCGGCGTCGGCGAACACCAGGCCCGCGTTCTTGCCGCCCAGCTCGAAGCTGACCGCCTTCACCCCGTCCGCCGCGGCCCGCATGATGGTGCCGCCGGTGGTGGACTCGCCGGTGAAGGTGATCGCGTCCACGTCCGGGTGCCGGGTGAGGAACTCGCCGGCCGAGTCGGGGCCGAAGCCGTGCACCAGGTTGAACACCCCGGCGGGCACGCCCGCGGCGGCCATCACCTCGGCGAGCAGCGTCGCCGACGCCGGAGTCTCCTCGCTGGGCTTGACCACGACGGCATTGCCGCAGGCCAGGGCCGGGGCGACCTTCCAGGTGAGCAGCAGCAGCGGCAGGTTCCACGGCACGACCACCGCGACCACGCCGACGGGTTTGCGCACGGCGTAGTTGAGCGCCCGGCCACCGGTCGGGGTGACCGTGGTGAACGACTCCGTCGGCGCGGTCGCCACGATCTCGGCGAACGCCCGGAAGTTGGCCGCGCCGCGCGGGATGTCCAGGGTCCGGGCCTGGGAGACCGCCTTGCCGGTGTCGGTCACCTCGGCGGCCACCAGGTCGTCGAAGCGGCGTTCCAGTTCGTCGGCGACCCGGCGCAGCACCTCGGCGCGCTCCCGCTCGCCGGTGCGCCCCCACGGGCCGCGCAGGGCGGCGCGGGCGGCGGCCACCGCGTCGTCGACCGTGGCGCGGTCGGCCTCGACCACCTCGAAGACCGGCTCGCCGGTGACCGGGCTGCGTTTGGTGAACCGCCGCCCGGCGTCGACGAACTCCCCGCCGACGAAGTGGCGCAGCAGGCCGGGACCGTCCGGCGCGGTGCCGGCCATCAACCGGGGATCCCACCGGGTCATCGCCGGCCTCCTCGCCCGATCGCCACGGCCGCGCCGGCCAGTGCCGCAACCGCACCGGCCGCCACCGCGCCCACCACCTGGTACTGCCGGCGTACCCGGCGGCGCACCTGCGCGTACGGGGTGGTGGAGAAGGAGACCAGCTCGTACTGGGAGACGTACCGGCCGGGCAGGGCCCGTTCCAGCGCGTGCTCGACCCGCTTGCGGGCGCGGAACACCGGAGAGGCCACCCGGTCCCGCATCTCGACGAAGTTCGCCAGCGCCATCCGGGCGATCGCCTCGGCGTCGGGCTGCCGCCGCCGCTGGAACAGCGGCAGCGCCGCCGACCAGTCGTCGCCGCACTCGTCGAGGCAGCCGTCGAGAGCGACCACGTCCTCGAAGGCGCAGTTGGCGCCCTGACCGTAGAACGGCACGATGGCGTGTGCGGCGTCGCCGAGCAGGCCGACCGTCCCGCCGACCTGCCAGGGGTCGCAGCGGACCGTGCCGAGGACCCCCACCGGGTTGTGCTGGTAGTCGTCGACCAGGTCCGGCGCCAGCGGCACCACGTCCGGGTAGTGCTGTGCGAAGTGCCGGACGATCGCTGCCGGGCTGCCGAGCGAGGCGAAGCTCTCGGTGCCGTGGGTGGGCCAGAACAGGGTGCAGGTGAACGAGCGGTCCGGATTGGGCAGCGCGATCATCATCGAGGTGCCGCGCGGCCAGATGTGCAGGGCCGCCGGGTCGAGCGCGAAGTCGCCGTCGCGCGGCGGGACGGTGAGTTCCTTGTAGCCGTAGTCGAGGAAGTCGAGGCTCTCGGTGAGCAGGCCGTGACCGAGGAGCTGACCGCGTACCGCCGAACCGGCGCCGTCGGTGCCCAGCACCACCGAGGCGGACGCGGCGACCGTGCCCTGCGGGGTCTCGAAGGTCATCGCGCCGGTGGCCGGGTCGAGGCCGACCAGCCGGTGGTCGAAGGCGACGCGCACCCGGGGCAGGGCGGTGGCGGCGTCCAGCAGCGCGTTGTTCAGCGCACCCCGGCTGATCGAGTTGATCGCCCGGTCGCCGGTGACGCTGTACGGCTGGAACTCCGGCTCGCCCGTCACGGGGTGGACCATCCGCCCGCGCATCGGCAGTGCGTCGGCCATCACCTGCTTGTCGAGGTCGATGCGGCGCAGGGCGTCGAGGCCGCGTTCGGACAGGGCCAGGTTGATGGACCGGCCCCGCTCCACCCGGCCGGTACGCGGGTCGGGCCGTCGCTCGTAGAGCGCCACCGGGTAGCCGCGGCGGGCCAGGAAACAGGCCAGCAGGCAGCCGGCCAGGCCGGCGCCGACCACCGCGATCTCGTCTGGTTCCGTCACCGCCGCTCCTCCGTGACGGTCGCGGCGAGCGCGTCGGCGACCCGCCAGCAGTCGTGGTACGTGGAGTACAGCGGCACCGGAGCGAACCGCACCACGTCGGGCTCCCGGGCGTCGGCGACCACCCCGTGCTCGTGGCGCAGCCGCTTGGTCAGGTCGGCGGCGCTGCCGGCGCCCAGCCGCACCGACAGCTGGCAGCCGCGCCGGTCGGGGTCGCGCGGGGTGACGACGGTCAGGGGCCGGCTGGCGGTCACCTCGTCGAGCAGCCGTTCCAGGTATCCGGTGAGCCGCCGGCTGCGCTCCCGCAGCGCCGGCATGCCGACCGCGTCGAACAGCTCCAGCGACGTGCGCACCGGGCCCATCGCGAAGATCGGCGGGTTGGAGATCTGCCACGCCTCGACGGTCGCGGGCGGGCGGGACACCGGGGGCATCTCGAAGCGGGTCGCCGCCTCGGTGCTCCACCAGCCCTCGAAGCGGGGCAGCGTGGGGTCGCCCAGGTGACGGTCGTGCACGAACACCGCGGCCAGCGCCCCGGGCCCCGAGTTCAGGTACTTGTAGGAACACCAGGCCGCGAAGTCGACGTCCCAGTCGTGCAGGGACAGCGGCACGTTGCCGGCGGCGTGCGCCAGGTCCCAGCCGACCACCGCACCCGCGGCCCGGCCGGCGGCGGTGATCGTCGGGATGTCCATCAGCTCACCGGTCAGGTAGTTGACCCCGCCGAGCAGCACCAGCGCCACCGTGTCGCCCTCGGCGGCGAGGAAGTCGGTGACGTCCGAGGTGCGCAGCGTGTCCTCGCCGGGGCGCGGGGTCAGCCGGACCACGGTGGTGTCCGGGTCGAGGCCGTGGAAGCGGGCCTGGCTGCGCACCGCGTAGCTGTCCGAGGGGAAGGCGCTGTCCTCGATGAGGATGCGGGTCCGCCGGCCCGCCGGCCGGTAGAAGCTGACCATCAGCAGGTGCAGGTTGACCGTCAGGGAGTTCATCACCACGACCTCCGTGGGCCGGGCGCCGACCAGTCGCGCGGCCGGCCCGGTCAACAGCTCGTGGTACGGCAGCCAGGGGCGATCCGCCTCCAGGTGGCCCTCGACGCCGAGCCGACGCCACGCGTCCAGGTCGGCGAGGAGTTCGGTGCGGGTGGCCCGGGGTTGCAGGCCGAGGGAGTTGCCGGCCAGGTACGCGGCCTCCGGGTAGCGCCCCCCGTCGGCGGGCGGCACGTGGAACAGGTGCCGGTGGCCGGGGTCGGCCGCGTCGAGTCGGTGGGCCTCCGCCTCGCCCGAGGCGAAGCGCCGTGGCCCGGTTCCGGGGTCGGTGTCGTTTCCGCTCATCGTCGGGTGTCCACTCGCTCTCGTGTCACATCGCGGTACGTGCCGACCACAGCTCCGGGAAGACCACCCGGGCCATGCTGCGCTGCAACCAGGCCAGCCCCGCGGAACCGCCGCTGCCGACCTTGGCGCCCATGGTGCGCTGGACGGCCTTGATGTGGTGGTGCCGCCAGTCGCCGAACTGCTCGGCGACCTCGGTCAGCGCCTCGCCCAACAGGTGCAGGTGGTTGTCGGGACCGGGCTCGGCGTAGATCCGCACCCAGGCCGCCTCGACCGCCGGGTGCGGCTCGTGTTCGACCGACACGTCACGCGCCAGCAGTTCGTCGGGCAACTCGTGGCCGTGCCGGGCGAGCAGGGCGAGCACCTCGTCCCAGACGCTCGGCGCGGCCAGCGCGGCGGTCAGCTCGGCGTGCACCTCGGTCTGCCGGCGGAACGGCCGGATCAGCGCGGGATCCCGCAGGCCGAGCAGGAACTCCAGGTGGCGGTACATGGCCGACTGGAAGCCGGAGCCCTCGCCGAGGAGGTCGCGGAACCGGTTGAAGTCGGCGGGGGTCATCCAGCGCAGCCCCCGCCAGGCCGCGTTGAGCCCCTCCAGGTGCAGGGCGGCGCGGCGCAGCGGGGCCGACGCGTCCCACACCCGGTCGGCGCGCAGCAGCCGCCGGACCTCGCGCAGCTCGTGGCAGGTCAGCCCGAAGTACAGCTCCATGATCTGGCTGACCATCAGGAACGACATCTCGCCGGGGTCGTCGCTCAGCGGCTGCTGCAACCGGTGCAGCGTGCTGGCCCGCACGTACGCGTCGTACGGCACCCGCTCGGCGAACTCCAGGGTGGGCTCGCCGCCGTTGCGCGCGGCCCTTGCCGCCCGCTGTCGCGGGGTCACCGGGCGCACCACCGCCGACGGCGGGTCCGCCCGCAGTTCCGTCTGCTCCACGTCTCCGCTCCCTCCTCGCGCGGGTTCGGACATGGTCCCTCGGTCAACACCCGCGATGGAATGCCGGATCAACGGCGCTTAGCCCGTTGGACCTTCCGAAGGGACGGCAAAATCCCCGACCGGCCTGTCACGCGTAAGGTTCAGGCGTGGACGAGATGGACTGGGCGCTGCTGCGCGAACTACAGGCCGACGCACGGCTGTCCTTCAGCGAGTTGTCCCGCCGGGTGCACCTGTCCCCGCCGGCCGTCGCCGAGCGGGTCCGGCGGTTGGAGGAGTCGGGCGTGGTCACCGGCTACCACGCGCACGTGGACCTGGCCCGGGCCGGCCGCGCGGTGGTCGCCCTGATCCGGATGTCCTGCTACGGCCCCCGCTGCATCCTGCGCGACCCGGAGGTGGCCGGCTGGCCGGAGATCCTGGAGATCCACCGGATCACCGGGGACGCGTGCAGCGTGCTGAAGGTCGCGGCGGGGTCGATCGGGGACTTCGAGTCGGTCATCGACCGGCTCGCCCCGTACGGGCAGCCGTCGAGCACGATGGTGCTGTCCACCCCGCTGGACTGGCAGCCGGTCACCCCGCTGCCCGTCGACGGCCCGGGTTAGCTCCGCCACCAGGGGGAAAGCCCCGCGGGTCGCCCCAGCAGGGCCGGTACGCCGGTGCCGGGAGGGAGGATCATGCGGGGTCTGCGACCGTACGGGGACGCGCTCGGCGTCCCGTCCACCATCGTCCGCCTGTTCGCGGCGTTCGCAATGGTCGGGGCCCTCGTCCTCGCCGGCGCGGCACCGGTCCGCGCGGGCGACGAGACCTTCATCGAGGTCACCCCGAACAGCGCCCAGGCGGGCACCCGGGTGAACCTTCGGGCCAGCTGCGACAACGTCAACGACAAACAGGCCGAAGTCACCTCCGAGGCTTTCGACCGGGTGTTCCTGCGACCGGAGAACGGCTTCCTCACCGGTTCGGTCACCATCCCCGGCGACAGGCCCGCCGGCAGCTACCCGGTCAACCTGCGCTGCGACAACGGCAACACCGACAGCACCACGCTGACGGTGTTGAACATGGAACAGCCGAGCAAGGGTCCGGCGACCGGTGGCGGCGGCACGGCCGGCGGCACCGGATCGGTGCTGCTGCTCGGCGGGGCCGGGCTGGTGGTCGCCACGGTGGTGTTCGGGCTGGTCAGCAGCCGCCGCCGAGCCGGAACCGGTTCCTGAGGGGCGGATCCGTCATGGTCCGCTCCCGCCGCAGGTCGGGCCGGGTCCGCGGGCGGGCCGGGCACCGCCTGCTGCGGGCCTCCGGCCGGTTGCTCGCCGCGACGGCGGCGCGGGCCCGCCGGGTGGCCGGCGAGGCGGTCTCGGCCAGTGTCCCGATGCCGGACCCGGCCGCCCGGCCGGTGCCGCCGCGTCGCCGGCACGTCCGGGTCCGGCCCGGTCGGGGTGGCCGGTTCGTCCGGTCGGGCCCCGGGCTGCCGGTCCTGGCGATCGGCGTCCTGATGCTGCTGATCGTGACGATGCTCGGGGTGGAGCGGGTGACCGGGCTGCGCGTGCTGCCCGACCGGTTCATCGCCGGGCTGCGCCCGCCGCCGACGCAGTTCCCGGTGCTGCCGGCCAGCCAACCCGTCGGCATCGAGATCGACGAGATCGACGTGGCGGCTCCCGTGCACGAGGTGGGGATCGCCGCCGACGGCAGCGTCGCCGCGCCGGACGCCACCCGCGCCCAGGAGGCCGGCTGGTACGACCAGGGCCCCACCCCGGGCCAGTACGGGCCGGCGATCATCGTCGGACACGTCGACACCAACACCGGCCCGGCGGTCTTCCACGAGTTGCCGCAGCTACGCCGGGGTGACCGGGTCGAGGTGAGCCGCTCCGACGGCTCGGTGGCGGTGTTCGAGGTCGACCGGGTGGCCCGCTTCGACAAGGAGCGGCTGCCGGTCGACGAGGTGTACGGCGACTTCAGCCGTCCACAGCTGCGGCTGATCACCTGCGGTGGGGCGTGGGTGGGCGGCGAGACCGGGTACGCCGACAACGTCGTGGTGTTCGCGTCCCTGGTACGGGCGCGGTGACCGACGGCACCGGAGTCCGGCCCGCTGCGGGCGCGGCTCAGGCGGGCGCGACCGGGGCGGCCTCGGCTCAGGCGGCCTCGGCCTCGCGCAGGTCGAGCCAGTCCACCCAGCGCGGATCCGGGGTCCGGTGACCGAGCACCCGCCAGGCGGTGCCCTTCGGCACGGTCGGCAGTGCGTGCAGCCGCCAGCCCAGCTCCGCCGGGGTCTTGTCGCCTTTGGTGTGGTTGCACCGCGCGCACGCCGCCACGACGTTCTCCCAGGCGTGCCGTCCGCCCCGGCTGCGCGGGAAGACGTGGTCGATGGTCTCCGCCGGGCCCCGGCAGTATGCGCACCGCCACCCGTCGCGGGCGAAGATCGCCCGGCGGGACAGGCCGACGTGGGCGCGGTAGGGAACCCGGACGAACCGGGTGAGCCGGACGACCGACGGCACCGGAAGTGAATTGCGGGCGCTGTGCAGGATGCCCTCGCCGTCGGTGACACAGACGGCCTTGGCGGTGAGCACGAGGATGGTGGCACGCCGGACGGACACGACACACAGCGGCTCGTAGGTGGCGTTGAGGACCAACGCGCCGGAGCCCACCGTGGGTCGTATGTCAGGCATCGCGCTCACCCTCCCGGTTCAGCGGCCCACCTCGCCATCGCCGACCGGTGCCGGGCACAGGGCCATACACCACGTCGACGCCGGCCGGATCACCGACGTCCGTCGCGCCAATCGTCCCTGATCGGAACCGGGAATGCACGTACTAATCCTGCGTACCTGCGGGGACCCCACCCGTCGGTGGGTCGGCGACGACCTGCCGACGGGGTTGCGGTACGAAGACAGGGTGACCGCGCCGCTGACCCCCACCCCCGCCCCGCCCCGTCCCGCCCCGGACGAGACCCCGAGCCCGGAGTGCCTGGACGAGGCGCTGTGCCGGGGCGTGTGGGACTGGACCGGCTCGGTCTGGTTCGCCGAGGGCAGCTACTGGATCCTGGTCAAGCCGCTGCGGATCGTCCTGATCCTGCTGCTCGCCGTCGCCGCCCGGTGGTTGGTCCACCGCACGATCAGCCGGTTGGTGCGCACCACCAGCGACGCGGGTGTCCCCACGATGCTGCGCCCGCTGCGTGAGCGCATCCCGACGGCGGCGGCCGAACCGGGCGAGTTCGTGCCCGAGCGGCGCCGGCAGCGCGCCGAGGCGATCGGTTCGGTGCTGCGCAGCATGAGCACGGCCTTCATCTACGGCATCGCGCTGCTGATGGTGCTCAAGGAGTTCAGCTTCGACCTGGCCCCGCTGCTGGCCAGCGCGGGTATCGCCGGCGTGGCTCTCGGTTTCGGCGCGCAGAGCCTGGTCAAGGATCTGCTGGCCGGTCTGTTCATGCTGATCGAGGACCAGTACGGGGTGGGCGACATGGTCGACCTCGGCGAGGCGTCCGGCGTGGTCGAGTCCGTGGGGCTGCGGGTCACCACCGTGCGCGACGCCCGGGGCGTGCTCTGGTACATCCGCAACGGCGAGGTCATCCGGGTGGGCAACAAGAGCCAGGGCTGGGCGCTGGTCGTGGTGGATCTGCCGATCGGGTTCGCCAGCACGGAGCAGGCGGCCGCGGTGCTGCGCACCGCCGCCGCCTCGCTCGCGGTCGACCCGGAGCTGTCCCCCCAGATCGTCGAGCCTCCCGAGGTGCTGGGCGTCGAGCAGATGACCATCGACGGCGCGGTGATCCGCGTGGTGGTCAAGACGGACGCCGAGGCCCAGTTCGTGGTGGGTCGGGAGCTGCGTCGACGGCTGGCCGAGGCGCTGGAGAACTCCGGCATCACCGCCAAGATCGCGGCGGCGCGGCTCTACCCGGGCCTGCCTGTCCCGCCGTCGGGCCAGGCCAGCCCCGGTGGAACGCTCTGAATTCACGCGGTGGGTTCCGGGCCGCACGGCCCCTCGGGTATCGTCCGTTCGTTCAGTCGGAGATGCGACGATCGATCCGTCCGCCCTAGCCAGTTTGTCGGACGATCGGGCAGAATCCGGTGAACGCGCTCCCCGGAGCGTGGTCACGTCCTCGCTGATCTGCAAGATCTGACGACGGTTCCCGGGGCGGCCACCACGAGTGGGCCGTGCGGGGACGATGGAGGCGACGGTGTCCGACGAGCGACCCTCCCCGGAAGGGCCGGCAACCTTCCGCGAAGTGTTCGCCCAGCGCGAGTACCGCGCCATCTTCGCGGCCAGCACACTGTCCTGGATCGGTGACTACCTGGCCCGGGCCGCAGTCACCCTGCTCATCTACCAGGAGACCCAGTCGGTCGCCCTGTCCGCCGCCGCGTTCGCCGCGAGCTACCTGCCCTGGCTGGTCGGCGGCCCACTGCTGGCCACCATCGCCGAACGGCACCCCTACCGGCAGGTCATGGTGGTGTGCGACGTGGTCCGGGCGGCCCTGATGGTGGCCATCGCCATCCCCGGGATGCCGGTCGAGGTGATCCTGCTGCTCCTGTTCGCCACCACGCTGGCGAACCCGCCGAGCCAGGCCGCGAAGTCGGCGCTGATCCCGCTGGTGCTGACCGGCGACCGGCTGGTGGTGGGGCTGTCACTCAACGCCAGCATGGGGCAGGCCGCCCAGGTCGTCGGCTACCTGCTCGGCGCGGGCCTGGCGACGGTCAGCCCGACGGCCGCCCTGCTCGTCAACGCGACCACCTTCCTGTCGTCCGCCGTTCTGGTGCGCCTCGGTGTCGACGACCATCCGCCGGCGATGACCTCGGCCCACCGCAGTCACCTGCTGCGGGAGACCGCCGCCGGGTTCCGCCTCGTGTTCGGCAACCCCGTGCTGCGGTCCATCGCCGTGCTGGTCTTCAGCGCCATGCTCTTCTCCATCGTCCCGGAGGGGTTGGCGGCGGCCTGGGCCAACGAACGGGCCGACGGCGGCCTGGACGCCGGTGCCGCCCAGGCCGTGATCATGGCGGCGGGGCCCGTCGGCTTCATCCTCGGCGGTCTGGTGATCAGCCGGGCCTTCGCACCGGCCCGCCGGCTGGCGCTGATCCGCCCGTTGGCGGTGCTCGCCCCGCTGATGCTGGTGCCGTCCCTGCTCGACCCGCCGCCGGTGGTGGTGGCCGTGCTCGCCGCCGCGTGCGGGTTCGCGGTCGCCGGCCTGATGCCGGTGGCCAACGGCCTTTTCGTCCAGGCGCTGCCGAACGGCTTCCGGGCCCGCGCCTTCGGCGTGATGGCCACCGGCGTCCAGGTGATCCAGGGCATGGCGGTGCTGGTCACGGGGCTGCTCGCCGAGCGCTTCCCGATCCCGGCCGTGGTGGGGGTGTGGAGCGCGGCCGGCGTGGTGCTGATGTCCGTGGTGGCGCTGCGCTGGCCGAGCGGGAGCACCATCGACGCGGCGGTCACCGCCGCCCGGCAGGCCGGCGGGGTCGGCGTGCCACCGGGGCCCGTCGCTGCGCCCCGCGCCCCGCGCCGCGGCACCGCGAACCTGCCCGCGCCGGGCGGCCCGGCCAGCCGTGCCGACGTCACCAGCCCCTGAGGCGGCCCACCCGTCCACCGCGCTCCCGCCCCGGCTCGGCCGACCGGGCACCTGGCAGGATGGAACGGTGAATTCCGCAGCTGAGTCCGACCGCCAGGGTGAGGCGGTGACCCTCTTCGAGGCCGTCGGCGGTGAACCCACCTTCCGCAAGCTGGTCGACGAGTTCTACGTGGGGGTCGCCGCCGATCCGCTGCTGCGGCCCATGTACCCGGAGGAGGATCTCGGCCCCGCCGCCGACCGGCTGACCCTGTTCCTCATCCAGTACTGGGGCGGCCCGAACACGTACTCCGCCCAACGGGGGCACCCGCGGCTGCGGATGCGGCACGCGCCGTTCCGGATCGGTGCGGCCGAGCGGGACGCGTGGTTGCGCCACATGCGGCATGCCGTCGACCGGCTCGACCTGCCGCCGGCGCTCGCCACCGCCCTGTGGGACTACCTGGAACGGGCCGCCTACTTCATGGTCAACGTGATGGAGGACCCGAGCTGAGCCGGGCCCGCCGCGCAGGGAGGCCCCGTGCGGCGGGATCGCACCACTCAGAGCAGGGCGCCCTCGTCGTGCAGCCAGTCCACGAAGCTGGTGGCCACCGCCGCGCCGCAGTCGAGCAGTTCGACCAGGAGCGCGTCGTGGGTTCCCGCGCCGAGTGGCACCTGCAACTCGGCGTAGATCGGCAGTTGCCCCCGCTCGGTGGGGTCGCCCACGTACGCCTTGCAGAAGCGGCGGGTGTGGTTCCACTCGTTGACCACCCGGTATGCCCGGTCGGCCCAGTCGGGCGGGACGGTGGCGTGCGGGCGGGCCCGCATCACCAGGATCTCGTCCTCGGGGCCCTCCAGAGCGACCAGCACGGCGTGTCGCTCCCACATGGCCAGCAGATTGCCGTCACCATCAGCCAGATAACGCACGTCGAGCAGGTCGAGTGCGTTGCAGACCCGGCTCAGGGTTACGGGTTCGACTGTGGCCGGCATGTCGATCACCGGACGCTCGGTCGTCGGTGGGCAGTCGTCCCCGGGCTGTCGCGGGGGCGGCGGACCGACCCTGACGCTGCCCTCCACCGTGACTCCGCTTCGAGTTTCCGGATCACCGCCACTGGCGGGACCGGGGCGCCATGACCACCACGGCATCGCTCGCGCACCTCACTCCCCAGCGGATCCAGCCGCCTACGGTGCGTTGGATCCGAGGATGGACGGTACCCGGACAGCCGGGACGAAGCATCCCCCCAACGCCCGCCCCGGCCCAGAAGAACGACCATGGGTCATCCGTTCGGATGAACTCAGAGCGGCTTTACGGCGAGATCCGTAGCCTTCTGCGACCATGCCGCTCCGTACGGTCCCACCAGGCCGACCCATCGGCCGACCGTCCTCACCTGAACGTCGCCGTCGGTCGCGCCGAGGAACCCCATCCGCACCAGGCCCTGCACGAGCCGCTGGCTCACCTCGACCGGCTCCTCCGGGCCGTCGTCCGGCCGCACCACCACCGGCACGTGGTCCAGCAGAGCGTCCCGCAGGACCCGCTGGCCGACCGCCCGCCCCGCCACCCCGTGCGCGGCGGCCTCCCGCAGCGTGCCGGCCGCCGCCTCGGCCACCCGACGCACCTCGGTGGCCGGGAGGACCTCCACCCGGCGGCTGGCCGGCGGCGGCAGCGGCCACCGCCACTGCGCGTCGTGGCGGGCCGGCAGCGCGCCGCCGCCCGCCGTCAACTCGGCCAGCAACTCCTGGGCGGCGACGGTGGCGTCACCCGGGCCGTCCCCGGCCACCGGGCGCACCACCAGGACCCCCCACGGCAGGCGGGCCCACAGGGCGGTGCGCCCCGCGTCGGGTGTCGAGCGGAGCCGGACCGGCGCGGCCGGCTCCAGGCGGACCAGGCGGGCCAGGAAGGCACCCGCGTCGGCGACGTCGACGAGCCCGTGCCCACTGTCGGGGACCGTCCCGGTAGCCGCCGCACCGGCGGGCCGGCCGGCAACCGGGTGCCGACCCGGGCCACCGGGACGCCCCCGGTCGCCGCTCACGTCACGCCCCCGGCCGGGGCGTACGCGATCAGGAACTCGCGCTCCCCGGCGTTGATCCGTCGGGGCACCTGGCGTTCCAGGTCGAACGGGACCAGCACCGAGCGGGCCCGGCTGACCAGCCGGTCACCGTCGTACATCTCGTAGGCCACGGTGAACGACGCGGCCCGGATCTCCTCCACCCACAGCTCGATGCGCACGGTCGGAGCGGCCTCGGCGGTCGCCCGCCCGAGGGCGTAGTCGACCGGGCGCAGGTAGTCGACCTCGTGCCGGCGGATCACCACACCGTCGGCGAACGAACCCACTCCCCACGCCCGGCCACCGGCGAACATCAACGCCACCCGCGCCTCCTCGTAGAGGGTGAGGAACCGCGAGTTGTTGACGTGACCGTACGCGTCGAGGTCGGACCACCGCAGCGTGCAGTGGTAGACGAACCGGTCAGCCACGGCCGGGCCCGTCAGTCACGGGTCAGCTTGCGGTAGGTCACCCGGTGCGGCCGGGCGGCCTCCGCGCCGAGGCGGTCGACCTTGTTCTTCTCGTACGCCTCGAAGTTGCCCTCGAACCAGAACCACTTCGCCGGGTTCTCGTCGTCGCCCTCCCAGGCCAGGATGTGGGTGGCGACCCGGTCGAGGAACATCCGGTCGTGGGAGATGACCACGGCGCAGCCGGGGAACTCCAGCAGTGCGTTCTCCAGGCTGGACAGCGTCTCCACGTCCAGGTCGTTGGTGGGCTCGTCGAGCAGGATGACGTTGCCGCCGAGCTTCAGCGTCAGCGCGAGGTTGAGCCGGTTGCGCTCGCCGCCGGAGAGCACCTTGGTCGGCTTCTGCTGGTCGGGGCCCTTGAACCCGAACGCGGCGATGTAGGCCCGGGAGGGCATCTCGACCTTGCCCACCATCAGGTGGTCGAGGCCGTCGGAGACGACCTCCCACACGGTCTTGTCGCCGTCGAGCCCCTGCCGGTTCTGGTCGACGTACGACAGGGAGACCGTCTCGCCGACCCGCACCTGGCCGGAGGTGGGCTGCTCCAACCCGACGATGGTCTTGAACAGGGTGGTCTTGCCGACGCCGTTCGGGCCGATGATGCCGACGATGCCGTTGCGCGGCAGCGAGAACGACAGGTCGTCGATGAGGATCCGGTCGCCGAAGCCCTTGGTGAGGTGCTGTGCCTCGATCACCGTGTTGCCCAGGCGCGGGCCCGGCGGGATCTGGATCTCCTCGAAGTCCAGCTTCCGGGTCTTCTCCGCCTCGGTGGCCATCTCGTCGTACCGGTCGAGCCGGGCCTTGGACTTGGTCTGCCGAGCCTTGGCGTTGGAGCGGACCCACTCCAGTTCCTCGGAGAGCCGCTTCTTCATCTTGGCGTCGCGGCGCCCCTCCACGGCCAGCCGGGCGGCCTTCTTCTCCAGGTAGGTGGAGTAGTTGCCCTCGTACGGGTAGGTCCGGCCACGGTCCAGTTCCAGGATCCAGTTGGCCACGTTGTCGAGGAAGTACCGGTCGTGGGTGATCGCCATGACGGTGCCGGCGTACTTGGCGAGGTGCTGCTCCAGCCACTGCACGCTCTCGGCGTCCAGGTGGTTGGTGGGCTCGTCGAGCAGCAGCAGGTCGGGGGCCTCCAGCAGCAGCTTGCACAGCGCGACGCGACGGCGCTCACCACCGGAGAGCTGGGTGACCTCGGCGTCCGGCGGGGGGCAGCGCAGCGCGTCCATGGCCAGTTCGAGCTTCGAGTCGATGTCCCACGCGTCGGCGTGGTCCAGCTCCTCCTGGAGCTTGCCCATCTCCTCCATCAGCTCGTCGGAGTAGTCCGTCGCCATCTGCTCGGCGATCTTGTTGAACCGCTCCAGCTTCGCCTTGGTCTCGGCGACCGCCTCCTCGACGTTGCCGAGCACGGTCTTGGCGTCGTTGAGCGGAGGCTCCTGGGCGAGCATCCCGACGCTGTAGCCGGGCATGAGCCGGGCCTCGCCGTTGCTCGGCCGGTCCCACCCTGCCATGATCTTGAGGAGGCTGGACTTACCGGCGCCGTTCGGCCCGACCACACCGATCTTGGCCCCCGGCAGGAAGTTCAGCGTCACGTTGTCGAGCACGACCTTGTCGCCGTGCGCCTTGCGCGCCTTTTCCAGGACGTAGATGAACTGGGCCACGGTGGGGACTACCTCCGTCGGTTGCGTCTGGGTTGCGGGGCACGGGCGCGGGCCGCGAACTCCACCCGCCACCGCCGGCCACCGGCCGGCCACGCGCACGCCGCCGTCAATCCTGACAGGTACGCCGCACCGCGCCCACATCACCCCGCCCCCGGGGCTGTCGGCGGGTCGCCGGATTGTCAACAAGATCACGTATTCGGTTCGGCGAGCGTGGGAAGGGTAGGTGACTCCGGCACTGGGCCTCTGACCTCGCAGCTACGCTCAGTACGCTCATCGCGGGTTGACCAGTCAGCATCCGGAGGTGGCCGAACGTGACCGTCCGCAGCTCCTTTGTCGTAGTGGCGAACCGACTTCCGGTGGATGAGGTGAGCACACCGGAAGGACGCGAGTGGCGGCGCAGCCCGGGCGGCCTGGTCACCGCGCTGCACCCCGTCCTCGCCGAACATCAGGGCACCTGGGTCGGCTGGGCCGGCGGCACCGGGGCGGCACCCGACCCCTTCGACCTGGAGGGCATCCGGCTGCACCCGGTCCCGTTGAGCGCCGAGGAACTGGAACGCTACTACGAGGGCCAGTCCAACGCGACGATCTGGCCGCTCTACCACGACGCCGTCGAGACTCCCGCCTACAAACGACGCTGGCGCGAGGCGTACCGGCTGGTCAACGCCCGGTTCGCGGAGGCCGCGGCGGAGGTGGCCGCCGAGGGGGCCACGGTGTGGGTGCAGGACTACCAGCTCCAGCTCGTCCCGGCGATGCTGCGCGAGCTGCGACCGGATCTGCGGATCGGGTTCTTCCTGCACATCCCCTTCCCGCCGATCGAGCTGTTCATGCAGATGCCGTTCCGCACCGAGATCCTGCGCGGGCTGCTCGGCGCCGACCTGATCGGGTTCCAGCAGCGGCTGGCGGCGCAGAACTTCGTCCGGCTGGCGCGTCACCTGCTCGGCCTGCGGTACGAGGGTCAGATGATCCAGGTGGACGGCCGGAAGGTGAAGGCCGGCGCGTTCCCGATCTCCATCGACACGAAGGAGATGGAACAGCTGGCCGCCGACCCGTCGATCCAGGCGCGGGCGAAGGAGATCCGCGAGGAGCTGGGCAACCCGAAGACGATCATCCTGGGCGTGGACCGGCTCGACTACACCAAGGGCATCGAGCTTCGCCTCAAGGCCTTCCGGGAACTACTCTCTGACGGAAAGTTGACAGTACCGGACGCCGTTATGGTGCAGGTTGCTACGCCGAGTCGCGAACGGGTGGAGCACTACCAGGCACTTCGCGTCAAGGTGGAACGCGAGGTTGGTCGGATTAATGGCGAATTTGGCAGGGTCGGCGTGCCTGCGGTGCATTACCTGCATCAGTCGTACAGTCGCAGGGAACTGGCCGCGATGTACGTCGCTGCCGACGTGATGATGGTGACCCCGCTGCGAGACGGAATGAATCTGGTGGCCAAGGAGTACGTCGCATCGCGCGCCGACCAGGGCGGCGCGCTCGTGCTCAGTGAATTCGCCGGCGCCGCCACCGAGCTGCGCCAGGCATTTTTGTGTAATCCGCACGACCCGGACGCGGTCAAGGACGCGTTGCTGCGGGCCGTGCACGTGGAGAAGGCCGAGGCCCGTCGACGTATGCGGACGATGCAGCGCCATCTGCGCACACACGACGTGGGGCACTGGGCGAACTCGTTCCTGACCGAACTCAGGGTTCCGGATGCGGAGGTCGCGTGAACGCCGCTGCCAACGAGATCGTCACCCCGCCCGCGGGGACGATGGACCCGGAGCTGCGCGCCGCCATCGGCCGCATCGCCCGCGTCCCACAGCTCCTGATCGCCTGTGACTACGACGGCACGCTCGCCCCGATCGTGTCGGACCCGAGCAAGGCCGTGCCGCTGCCCGAATCCGTGGCGGCCGTGCGTGCCCTGGCCGCGTTGCCGCAGACCACCGTGGCGGTGGTCTCCGGCCGCGCGCTGCGCGACCTGGCCGCGCTGTCCCGGCTGCCCAGCGAGGTCCACCTCGTCGGCAGCCACGGCTCCGAGTTCGACATCGGCTTCGTCGAGCGGCTCTCCCCCGAGCTGATCGCGGTACGCACCCGGCTGCGCGACGCGCTGCGCGAGATCGCCGCCGCCCACCCCGGCATCCGGCTGGAACGCAAGCCCGCCAGCGTCGCGGTGCACACCCGGGGGGTCGACCCGCAGGTCGCCGCGGCTGCCGTCGAGGCGGTCCGCAACGGCCCCGCCACCTGGGACGACGTCACCGTCACCCAGGGCAAGGAGGTCATCGAGCTGTCGGTGGTCGCCACCCACAAGGGCACCGCCGTCGACCAGCTACGCACCCAACTCTCGGCCAGCGCGGTGCTGTTCATCGGCGACGACGTCACCGACGAGAACGCCTTCGGCAACCTGCACGGCCCGGACGTCGGCATCAAGATCGGTCCGGGTGACACGAAGGCCGGCTACCGGGTCGCCGAGCCCATCGAGGCGGCCCGTGCGCTCGGGCTGCTGCTGGAGACCCGCCGGCACTGGCTCTTCGGCGAGCGGGCGGTGCCGATCGAGCGACACTCGATGCTGGCCAACGGCCGTACCGTCGCGCTGCTCACCCCCGAGGCCAGGGTCACCTGGCTCTGCCACCCCAAGCCCGACTCTGCCGCGATCTTCGCCGACCTGGTGGGCGGCAACCCGGCCGGGCACTTCAGCGTGGCGCCGGAGCGCGGCGGCATCCCGCTCGGCCAGCGCTATCGCTCGGGCACCATGACCGTGGAGACGCGCTGGTCGGGGCTGACGGTCACCGACTGGCTCGACACGCCGGACGCGGTCGCCACCCCGGACGGGCCGGCCATCGTGGCCGGTGACTCGGTCCTCATCCGGGTGCTCACCGGCAGCGGCCGGGCCCGGGTGGAGTTCGCGCCCCGGCCCGAGTTCGGCCAGGTGGCGGTGCAGTTGCAGCCCGTCGGCGACGGGCTGCTCGTGCTCGGCTCCAACGAGCCCGCCTCGCTCTACTCCCCCGGCGTCGAGTGGGAGGTCACCAACGACGGCGGGTACGAGACCGGCAAGGCGGTGGTCGACCTCTCCGCCGCCGGCGGCCAGGTGATCCTGGAACTGCGCTTCGGCACCCACAGCCTGGAGCACCACCGCCTGCCGATCCACGAGCGCCAGGCCGCCGCGGAGCAGCCGTGGAAGGACTGGGTGGCCTCGCTGCGGCTGCCGTCGACCGCCCGTGAGCTGGTGGCCCGCAGCGCGCTCACCCTGCGGGCCCTGTGCCACGAGGCCACCGGGTCGATCCTGGCCGCGGCGACCACCTCGCTGCCCGAGGAACTGGGCGGGGTCCGCAACTGGGACTACCGCTACTGCTGGCTGCGGGACGCGGCGATGACCGCGCGGGCGCTGGTCGACCTGGGCTCCATCGACGAGGCCGAGGCGTTTCTGCGCTGGGTCGACGGCTGCGTCGAGCGCACCGGCGGGCACCCCGAACGGCTGCACCCGCTCTACACCGTCGACGGCTTCGAGCTGGGCGCCGAGGCCGTCATCGACACGCTGCCCGGCTACGCCGGCTCCCGGCCGGTCCGGGTCGGCAACCTCGCCAACCACCAGCTCCAGCTCGACGTCTTCGGGCCGATCGCCGACCTGATCGCGGCGACCGCCGACGCGCGTGGCTCGGTCCGCGACGACGAGTGGCGGGTGCTGGAGAACATGGTCGAGGCGGTCCGCCGGCGCTGGCACGAGCCCGACCACGGCATCTGGGAGGCCCGCCTCCCCCCGCGGCACCACATCTTCTCCAAGGTGATGTGCTGGATGACCGTCGACCGGGCACTGCACGTGGTGCGCCAGCACGGTGGCGAGGACCGACCGGAGTGGGTGGAACTGCGCGACCGGATCGGTGCCAACGTCCTGGAGTACGGCTGGCACGAGCACGCCGAGGCGTACAGCGTCGCGTACGGCGACGAGGACATGGACGCGTCCTCGCTGTGGATCGGCCTGTCGGGGCTGCTGCCGGGCGACGACCCGCGTTTCCTGTCGACGGTGCTCAGGATCGAGGCCGACCTGCGCAGCGGTCCGGTGGTCTACCGCTACCACTGGGACGACGGCCTGCCCGGCCGCGAAGGTGGCTTCCACATCTGCACGGCGTGGCTGGTGGAGGCGTACCTGCGGACCGGCCGGCGCACCGACGCCGAGGAGCTGTTCACGCAGATGATCGACACGGCCGGGCCGACGGGGCTGCTTCCCGAGCAGTACGACCCGCTCGCCGAACGCGGGCTGGGCAACCACCCGCAGGCCTACAGCCACCTCGGCGTGGTCCGTTGCGCCCTGCTGCTGGACAACATGCTCAAGCAGTGACCCGCGCCTGAACCGCGACGGCGGCCGGAGAGTTCCCGCTCTCCGGCCGCCGTCGTCCGTGCCGGTCCCCCGCCGATCCGAGCCGGTGGGGCGGGCGAATCGGCGGGGCAGGGTGAGCCGGCGAGACCGAGCGAGCCGGCGGGGCAGAGGCGAGTCGGCGGGGCAGGGCGAGCCGGCGGGGTCAGCCCGGGAAGCCGGCCGCGAGGGCGTCGACCACGTCGCCCACGACCACCACGGCGGGCGGGCGCAACCCGGCCGCCAGCACGTCGGCGGCCACCGCGCCGAGCGTCGAGCGCAGCTGCCGCTGGGCTCCGGTCGTGGCCTCCTGCACCACCGCCACGGGCGTGTCGGCCGGCCGCCCGTGGGCGACGAGGACGGCGGCGATCGCCGCGAGGTTCTTCAGGCCCATCAGGATCACCAGCGTGCCGCGCAGCCCCGCGAGGGCGTCCCAGCGCACCAGCGAGGCCGGCGAGTCGGGCGCGACGTGCCCGGAGACCACGGTGAACTCGTGCGCCACGGCCCGGTGGGTCACCGGGATACCGGCGGCGGCCGGGGCCGCGATCGAGCTGGTCACCCCGGGGACCACGGTGACCGGAACCCCGGCCTCGGCGCAGGCCAGCAGTTCCTCGCCGCCCCGGCCGAAGACGTACGGGTCGCCGCCCTTGAGCCGCACCACGACCCGGCCGGCGAGGGCCCGGTCGACCAGGATCCGGTTGATCTCCTCCTGCGCCCGGGCCGGGCCGTAGGGAATCTTCGAGGCGTCCACCAGCTCGACGTCCGAGCGCAGTTCGTCCAGCAGCAGTCCGGGCACCAGCCGGTCGGCGACCACGACGTCGGCCTCGGTGAGCAACCGCCATCCCTTGACCGTGATCAGTTCCGGGTCACCGGGGCCGGCACCGACCAGGGCCACCCGGCCGCCACCCGCGGCCGGGTCGGACGCCCGGCCGGCACCCGCCGGCCGGGTGGCCCCCGCGGGCGCCGTGCCGCCCTCGCCGGGCCCCCGGGTGGCCAGCAGGGCACGCACCTCGTCCCGGACGGTCATGGCCCGGCGCGGATCGCCCCCGCCGAGCACCGCCACCGTCACCGGCCCGTGCCGGGTCACCGCCGGGGTCCACGCGGTCGCGGCGGCCCGGTCGTCGGCGCGTACGCAGAAGATCCGGCGCTCGGCGGCGGCGGCGCTGACGGACGCGGCGGCGACCGGGTCGTCGACCGCGACCTGGACCAGCCAGGCGCCGTCCAGGTCGTCGGGGAGGAACCGGCGGCGCTCCCAGTGCAGCCGTCCGGCGTCGACGTGCCCGTGCAGGGCCGGGGTCAGTTCCGGCGCGACGAGGAACACGTCGGCGCCCGCGTCCAGCAGCGCGGGCACCCGGCGGGTGGCGACGGCACCCCCGCCCACCACGACCACCCGCCGGCCGGCCAGCCGCAGGCCGAGCGGGTACGGGTTGGTGCTCACTTCTCGGCCACCCCCGCGGAGTCGAACGTGGCGACCTCGTGCAGCACCCGCACGGCCCCGGTGACCACCGGCAGCGCCAGCAGCGCGCCGGTGCCCTCGCCGAGGCGCAGCCCGAGGTCGATCAGCGGCTCCAGACCCAGCCGGCGCAGCGCCACCGTGGCGCCGGGCTCCGCCGAGCGGTGCCCGGCCACCATCGCGCCGGCCGCGTCGGGGGCCAGGGCCACGGCGGCCAGCGCGGCGGACACGGCGATCACCCCGTCGAGCAGGACGGGCACCCGGCGCGCGGCGGCGCCGAGGATCAGCCCGGTCAGCGCCGCGTGCTCCAGCCCACCCACGCTCGCCAGCACACCGAGGGGGTCGGCGGGGTCGGGGGCGTGCCGGAGCAGCGCCGCCCGCACCACCTCGATCTTGTGCCGGTACGTCGGGTCGTCCACCCCGGTGCCGCGGCCGGTGGCCTCGGCCGGGTCGACCCCGGCGAAGACCGCGACCAGCGCGGCAGCCGGGGTGGTGTTGCCGATGCCCATGTCCCCGGTCAGCAGGATGCCGGCGCCGGCGTCGATCAGCTCACCGGCGACCCGGACGCCGGTCTGCACGGCGGCCCGCGTCTCCTCGCGGGTCAGCGCGGCGGTGACCGTCATGTCGCGGGTGCCCCGCCGCACGTTCGCCTCGACGAACCGGGGCACCCCGGTCGGGCCGCCCGCTGCACGGCCCGGCTCAGCGGGCCGTTCGGTGCCGTCCGCCGGCCCGACCGGCGTGGCGACACCGACGTCGACGACGGTGACCGACGCGCCGGCCTGCCGGGCGAAGGCGTTGACCACCGCGCCGCCGGCCAGGAAGTTGCCGACCATCTGCCCGGTCACCTCCTGCGGCCACGGGGTGACGCCCTGGGCGTGCACGCCGTGGTCACCGGCGAAGATCGCCACCGCGGCCGGCTCGGGCAGCGGCGGGGGGCAGACCCCGGCGAGCCCGGCGAGGCGTACGGACAGGTCTTCCAGGGCACCGAGCGACCCGGCCGGCTTGGTCAGCCGGCCCTGAAGTTCGCGGGCGGCGGCCATCGCCGACTCGTCGAGCGGCCTGATCGCCGCGATCGTGGGCTCCAGCATCATGCCTCCAGGATCTCCGCCAGCACAGCGGTGAACGCGTCGGTGGTGGCCCGGTCGCGCACCGCCACCCGCAGCCAGTCCGGCCCCAGGCCGGGGAAGGTGTCGCCGCGCCGGACCGCCCAGCCGCGGTCCCGCAGCGCGTGCCGTACCCGGTCGGCGCCCCGCAGGTGGACCAGGACGAAGGCGCTGGCGGGCCGGCCGGCCACGCGTACTCCGGGCAGGGCCGACAGGCGGGCGGTCAGGTGGTCGCGGTCGGCGGCGAGCGCGGCGGCGAGCGCGCGCTCGGCCGCGACCGCCTCGGGGCCGGCGCAGGCCGTCGCGGCCGCGAGCGCCGGGGTGGAGACCGCCCACAGCGGCTGCGCGGCGGCCAGCAGTCGCAGGAGCGCGGCGTCGCCCAGCAGGTAGCCGATCCGCAGGCCGGCCAGCCCCCAGGTCTTGGTGAGGCTGCGCACCACGAGTAGTCCGGGCAGGTCGCGGCGGGCGGCGAGGGAGTGGGGCTCGCCGGGGACCCCCTCGGCGGCGGTGGTGTCCGCGAACGCCTCGTCGACCACCAGGACCCGGCCGGGCCGGGCCAGGGCGGCCACGTCGGCGGCGGGGTGCAGCACGGAGGTGGGGTTCGTGGGGTTGCCGACCATCACCAGGTCGGCGTCGGCGGGAACCCGGGCCGGGTCGAGCCGGAAGCCGTCGGCCGGGTCGAGCAGCACCCGGTCGACGCTGTGCCCGGCGGCGCGCAGGGCGGCTTCGGGCTCGGTGAACTGGGGGTGCACCACGACCGGGCGGCGCACGTCGCGCAGCGCCCGGGCGATCAGCACGAACGCCTCGGCCGCGCCGGCGGTCAGCAGCACCTCGGCCGGGGGCCGATCGTGCCGGGCGGCCACGGCGGCGTGGGCGGGCCCCGGGTCCGGATACGCGGCGAGGTCGCCGAGCGCGGCGGTGATCGGATCGGCCAACCAGTCGGGCATCGGGGCCCGGCGGACGTTGACCGCGAGGTCGACGAGGCCGCCGGTCACCTCGGCGTCCCCGTGGTGTCCGAGGTCGGGCTCCACCGCCCGACCCGGATCCGGTTCGTCGGTGGGGTCGGGGGCTACCCCGATCGGCTGACCGCGCATGTCCGCGATCCTGCCGGGAAGGCGGCGCACGGGACAGGCAGGCGCGGCGTGGGCCGCATCACCTGGCACGACGTTCACGAGTTCTTCTCATGGACGAATCGGAAATGTCATAACTTGGCAGTGTGAGCAACCGACCCCTTGCTGCCGCCGGTCGTCTCGTTCCTCTCCTGCGTGCCGGGCTCATCGCCGGCCTCGTCGTCGCCGCCGTCGCCTACCCGCTGGTCGCCGTGACCGGGCTCGGCGCGAAGGCCACCGCCCACGCCGTGGAGAGCAAGACCCGGCTGCTGACCACCGCCCTGCCCGCCGAGTCCTCCTACCTGTACGCGCCCGACGGCAAGACGGTGCTGACCATGTTCTACGAGGAGTACCGGCAGTACACGAAGCTCGCCGACATGTCGCCGAACATCCAACAGGCGATCGTCGCCGCCGAGGACACCCGCTTCTACCAGCACCACGGCGTCGACCCGAAGGGCGTCGCGCGGGCCTTCGTCGCCAACGCCCGCTCCAACGGCGTCTCCCAGGGCGCCTCCACGCTGACCATGCAGTACGTCCGGATGGCGCTGCGGGACAGCGCCACCACCCCGAAGGAGGTGCAGGAGGCCACCGCCCAGACCCCCGTCCGCAAGGTCAGGGAGATGCGCATGGCCGTGGACCTGGAGAAGGAGCTCACCAAGGAGGACATCCTGGAGCGGTACCTCAACTCGGCATACTTCGGGCATCGCGCGTACGGCGTCTACGCCGCCAGCCAGATCTACTTCTCCAAGGCCCCGAAGGACCTCAGCCCCGTGGAGGCGGCCACCCTCGCCGGCCTGGTCAAGAGCCCGTCGCGGTACGACCCGGCCAGCTCGGACCAGAAGGACGCCACCACCCGACGCAACTACGTGCTCGACCGGATGACCCAGCTCGGTTACCTGTCCCGAGACGACGCCGACGCATTGAAGGACGAGCCCATCCGGCTCCGGCTCAGCTACCCCCGAGCGACTGCGCCTCCGTGCCCCAGGAGTGGAACAGCTGGGGCTTCGCCTGCGACTACGTGAAGAACTGGTGGAGCGCGCAACCGGCGTTCGGCGCCACCCCGCTGGAGCGGATCGACAAGCTCCGCCGGGGCGGCTACCGGATCGTGCTGAGCATGGACCCGAAGATCCAGGCGGCTGCCGAGAAGCACGTCGGCACCGAGAAGAACACCGGCAGTCCCTACGCCAACGGCATCGTGGTCACCGAGCCCGGCACCGGCCGGGTCAAGGCGATGGCGGTGAACCGGACGTACTCGCTGGACGTCGCCGGGAACGGGCCCAGCTCCAACCCGGAGGCCGAGCCGAACGTGAAGGCCAGCTTCCCGAACACGGTGGCACCGCTGCTCGGCGGTGGCGACCTGCCGGGCTACCAGGCCGGTTCCACGTTCAAGATGTTCCCGATGCTCGCCGCGCTGGACTCCGGCATGACCCTGAACACCACGTTCAACGCGCCGCACACCTACCGCTCCGAGGTCTACGACGGCTGGTCGCCGTCGAACGCCAGCGGCGCGATGAGCGGCACCCAGACCATGTGGTCCGGCTTCGGCAAGTCGGTCAACACGTACTTCGTGTGGCTGGAGGAACAGGTCGGCGCGGAGAAGGCCGTCCGGCTCGCCGAACAACTGGGGCTGCGCTGGCGCACCGACGTCGACCGGGAGCACGCCTCCCCGGGCAAGGCCGACACGTGGGGCGCGTTCACCCTGGGCGTCTCCGACGCCACCCCGCTGGAGATGGCCAACGCGTACGGCGCCGTCGCCGCCGACGGCCGCTACTGCGAGGCGATCCCGGTGTCGGCGATCTACGACCGGGACGGCACCCCGACGACCTGGAAGACCGCCTCCGGCATCGAACGGGAGGTCGCCAAGCCGCGCTGCCGGCAGGTGGTCAGCGCCGACGCCGCCCGCGCGGCCACCGACGCCGCCCGTTGCCCCACCGGCGACACCCCGGCCAAGGGCAGCTGCGGAGGCTGGTCCACCGCCGACAGCGTCCGGGGCACGGTCGGCCGGCCGGTCGCCGGCAAGACGGGTACGACCGACAGCACCCGGTCGGCCTGGTTCGTGGGCTACACCCCGGAGCTGGCCGCCGCGAGCTTCATCTCGGACCCGGACAACCCGTTCAACGCCGTCGGTGACGGCCAGTCCCAGATTCCGATCAAGGCGGTCGCGGAGACCCTGCGGGACGCCCTCGAGGGCACGCCCGTGCGCCAGTTCACCCCGCCGTCGGACCGCATCGTCGGCTGACCGCCGACAAGTCCCGGCGGCCGGTCAGGTACCCGTCCCGGCCGGGCGACCGGCCACCGCCTCGGCCGCCGGGTCCACCGCCGCCGCGGCCACCAGTCGCGCGGCGATCCGCGGGTACGCGGCCCAGTGCGGCACGAGCTGCGACGCGTGCACGCCCCGCCACACGAACCCCTCCGGGGCACCGCCGTCCCAACTCCAGGCGGGCCGCTGCCCGGCCCGGGGAGTCAACACCGCCCGGTGTTCCTTGTGCCCGGTGACCACCTCGCCGAGGGTGGCCACCACGCTGTCGGCCTGGGCGGTGGCCTCCCGGTAGCCGGCCACCAGCCCCTCCCGGCTGACACCGACCGCGTCGAGCACCCCGCACATGGGCAGCCCGTCCCACTCCCGGGCCAGCCAGAGCAGGCCGGTGCCCCCGGCGACGACCGGACGGCCGACCCGCGCCAGCTCCGCGACCGCGATGCAGAGCCGCCGGTTCGCCGACAACTGCTCGGCGTACGACTCGGGCAGGGCACCGCCGACCACCAGGGCCCGCGCGCCCGCCGGCAGCGCCTCGTCGCGCAGCGGGTCCACGGTGACCACCTCGGCACCGGCCGCCCGCAGCAACTCGGCGGTCTCGGGGTGGCTGTAGGCGCCCCCGGACGCACCGGCCAGCGCCACCACCGGGGGCGGTCCCGACGGTGCGGGTGGCTCGTCGGGCGACCACGGCGGGGCCGGCAGCGGCGGCGCGGACCGGGCCAGGGAGAGCAGCCGGTCCAGGTCGACGGTGGCGGCGACCGCCTCGCCGAGGCGGCGTACCGCCCGGGTCGCGTCGACGGCGCCGGTCAGCGCCGGAACCGCGCCGTAGCGACGGGCCGGCAGTACGGCGGGGAGGTCCTGGCGGCGCAACGCCCCGTAGACGGGAACGCCGACGTCGTCCAGCGCCTCCCGCAGCAGTTGTTCGTGCCGCGCCGAGGCGACCCGGCTGAGGATGACGCCGCCCAGCCAGAGCTGCTCGTCGTACGACCGGAAGCCGTGCACCAGGGCGGCCACGGACTGCCCCATCGCGGCGACGTCCACCACCAGCACGACAGGGCTGCGCAGCGCGGTGGCCACGGCGGCGGTGGACTCGCTGTCGGGGTGGCCGGTGAGGCTGTCGTACAGGCCCATGCTGCCCTGCAACACGGCGAGCCCGGCGCCGGCGGCCCCGTGGGCGACCAGCGGGGCCAGCCGCTCGACGCCGACCAGCCGGGGGTCGAGGGTCCGGCCGGGTCGACCGGCGGCCAGTCCCAGGTACGCGGTGTCGACCTGGTCGGGGCCGACCTTGAACCCGGCAACGGTCACACCCCGGTCGGCGAGGGCGGCGAGCAGCCCGATCGCCAGCGCGTTCTTGCCGTGCCCGGACGACGGCGCACTGAGCACCAGGCGCGGCACGCCGGTCATCGTCGACTCCTCGCGGGGCGGTGGAACACCCGGCGCGGACGCACCGGCGCGGACACACCTGCACGGTCCGCCCGCGTGACGATAGCGGAACGGGTCGACGCGCGAGCACCACCCGGCGGCCGGCCGTGGGCGGGTCGGACCAGCCGCCCTCCGACCCGGGGGCGGGCCGGGTCAGTGGCCTCGGTCATACGGGTAGCCTCGTGGTCGTGTACCGGTTCCTGCTGACCCCGCGCTGGCTGGGCATCTTCCTGCTGACCCTGGTGGCGGCGGTGGTCATGGTGCAGCTCGGCAACTGGCAGCTCGACCGCTACCGGGGGCGCACGGAGATCAACGAGCGCATCGACGCCGGCCTGCGGATGGCCCCGGTGCCGCTGCGCGAGGCGGTGCCCGCGCCGACGGGCGGTCCGGGCACCGCCGGTCCGGGGCCCGCGGAGGAGAAGACCTGGATCCGGGTGACGGTGACGGGGCGGTACGACACGGACAACGTGGTCCTGGTGCGCGGCCGGACGGTCGACAGCCGGGTCGGCTTCGAGGTGGTGACTCCGCTCGTGCTGGCCGACGGCACCGCCGTTCTGGTGGACCGGGGCTGGATCCCCCCGGTGCCCGGTGGCGGCGCGACGGCCCAGCCGCAGGTGCCGCCCGCCCCGGCGGGTGAGGTGACCGTCGAGGGCCGGGTGCACGCCAGCGAGAGCGGCGCGGGCACGGTGAACCGGCGCGACGGACGGTTGGAGACGCGGCGGATCGCCGTCCCGCAGCTCGCCCGGGAACTGCCCTACCCGGTGCACGGCGCGTACGTGCTCCTCGACCAGCAGGTACCGGCCGCTGACCCGCTGTTCAGTGCGGTGCCGGTGGGACACGCCAACAACTGGCAGAACCTGGGCTACGTCGTGCAGTGGTGGATCTTCGCCGTGATGACGTTGGTCGGTTTCGGCTGGGTCGCGCGACGGGAGGCTCGCCGGCTGGCCGGGGTGGTCGACGAGCGCCCCCTCGACCGGGCCGCCGAGCCGAGCAGCACGACCTGAGCCGGCTGCCCGGCTGGATCCCGCATCCCGCCGGGTGCGGCACCTCGCGGCTTTCCAGCCCCGAGACACCGCATCCTGCCGCACCTCGCGGCTTTCCAGCCCCGAGACACCGTCAGCCGGTGACCCGCCCGGCCCGCAGGGCTCGAACGGCGTCGATGGTGTCGGCCTCGGCCGCCGTCTTGTCGTCTCGGTAGCGCAGCACGCGCGCGAAACGCAGGGCCACCCCGCCCGGGTAACGGCTGCTGGTCTGCACGCCGTCGAAGGCGACCTCGACGACCTGTTCGGGGCGCACCCGCACCACCCAGTCACCGCGTTCGACGGCCAGTTCCAGGAAGCGCTCGGTCTGCCAGCGCAGCAGCTCGTCGGTGAGGCCCTTGAACGTCTTGCCGAGCATGACGAACCCCCCGGTGTGGGGGTCGCGTGCGCCGAGGTGCAGGTTGCTCAGCCAGCCGGTGCGCCGACCGCTGCCCCACTCCACGGCCAGCACCACCAGGTCGAGGGTGTGTCGGGGCTTCACCTTCACCCAGGCCGCGCCGCGCCGGCCGGCGTCGTACGGCGCTGCCGGATCCTTCACCACGACGCCCTCCTGGCCGGCGTCGAGCGCGGCGGCGAACGCGGCGCCGGCCTGCGCGGGCCCGTCGACCTCCAGCCGCCCCACCAGCAGGGACTCGTCGACCGCTGCGGCGAGCGCGGCCCACCGCTCACGGCCCGGCCGGTCGATCAGGTCGACGCCGTCGAGGTGCAGCAGGTCGAAGAAGTACGGCGTCAGGGCCGTCTCGCCGGCACGGTCGGCGGCGGCCCGCACCGCTGCGGTGACCGGGGAACCCTCCGCGCCGCGCTGCGGGCCCCGGCGGGCCGCCCGGCTGGACGTCTCCTGAAAGGGCAGCGGCCGGCCCGTCTCGTCCATGCCGATGGCCTCACCGTCGAGCACCAGCTCGCGGGCGGGCAGGGCCCGGACGGCGGCGACCACCGCCGGCACCCGGCCGGTGATGTCGTCGAGGCTGCGGGTGAATACGGCGACGTCGGCCCCGGAGCGGTGCACCTGGATGCGGATGCCGTCGAGCTTCACGTCGACCACGGCGGGGGTGCCGGTGGCCGTGAGCGCCGCGTCGACCGAGGGGGCGCTCTGGGCCAGCATCGGCGCGAGGGGTCGACCGACGTGCAGACCGAACGCCGCCAGCGCCCCCGCGCCGCCGTCGAGGGCGGCCACGGCGACGACCCGCAGGTCGCCGGCGAGCAGCACCGCCCGACGTACGGCGGCGACCGGCACGTCGGCCGCACGGGCGACCGCGTCGGCGAGCAGCCCCGTCTGGGCACCCTGCCGCAGCTCGCCGCTGAACAGGCCGGTGAGCAGCCGCTGCTCCTCGCCGGTGGCGGCGGCGTAGAGCGCATTGAGCAGCGCCCGCCGGCGGGCCTGCGAGCCGGGCCCCCGCACCGCCGCGATCTCGTCGATCGCCGCGTCGACGCCGGCCACGGTCAGGGTCGGCTCGGCCGCTGGCGGGGGCAGGTCGCGCAGGCTGGCCCAACCCACTCCGGTCTGCCGCTGGCGCAGCTCCCCGGCCAGCCAGCCCGAACCGGCCGCCACCTCCGCCGGTTCGAGGCGACGCAGCGCGTCGGCGAGCAGCGCGACCTTCGCCCGCCGGCCGCTGGTGGCACCGACGGCTGCGGAGGTGGCTGCCAGGTCGAGGAACCGCACGGCCCTCATCCTGCCAGCCACCCCCGACATCACCCGGGTGTTGCCGCACCCGGGCCGTCGTGCGGGCCGGTCGGGCCGGTCGGCCCGCGCCACGCCGCCGGCACCGCGCAGCTCAGGCTGGGACGGGTTCCTCGACGCGCAGGCCGCGGGAGCGGACCCCCTCGGCGATGCGGGACAGCGACGTGTCCAGGGCGACCAGGGCCGCCGACAGGTCCCCGAGCTGTTCCTTGAGCGTGTCCTCGGGCCACGCGGAGACGTCGACGTCCCTGAGAGCGCTGACGGCGGCCTCCAGGCGGGCCATCACCTCGTTCGTACGCATGTTCGAGAGGCTATAACAGCGACACGTACGACACACCGGAAACAGCGACTTGACCGGGGAAGTTACGGGTTCGTCACCTTCCTGCCCGTCTCGGCCACCCGGGCCAGCAGCAGCGCCTCGGCCAGGCAGACCCGGGCGAACTCCCCCAGGTGCAGACTCTCGTTGGGCGAGTGGGCCCGGGCGTGTGGATCCTCCACGCCGGTCACCAGGATCGCCGCCTGCGGGAACGTCTCCTGGAAGGTGGCGATGAACGGGATCGAGGCGCCGATGCCCACGTCCACGGGGTCGGTGCCGTCCCACGCGACGCGGAACGCCGAACGGGCGGCGTCGAACAGCGGGCCGGTGGCGTCGATGACGCACGGGTCACCGTCGTGTTCCAGGGTCACGGTCACCTGCGCCCCCCACGGCGCGTGCTTCTCCAGGTGGGCGCGCACCGCCGCGTACGCCCGCTTCGGGTCGTCGCCGGGTGCCAGCCGTACGCTGAGCTTCGCCTTCGCCGTGGGGAGCAGGGCGTTCGGGGCCTCGTCGGTGGCCGGGGCGTCGATGCCGAGCACCGCGACGGCCGGCTTGGTCCACAGCCGGTCGGTGATCCGGCCGGTGCCGATGAGCCCGACACCCTCGGCGAGGCCGGCCTCGGCGCGGATCCGCTCCTCGGGGTAGTCCACGCTCGCGCCCTCCCGGCTCACCAGGCCGTCGACGACGACGTCGCCCGCGTCGTCGTGCAGGGTGGCCAGCAGCCGCACCAGCGTGGTGAGCGCGTCCGGCACGGCACCGCCGAACAGGCCGCTGTGCACCGCGTGTTCCAGGGTCCGCACCTCGACGAAGCAGTTGACGATGCCGCGCAGGGAGGTGGTCAGCGCCGGTACGCCGATGTCCCAGTTCGCCGAGTCGGCGATCACGATCACGTCGGCGGCGGCGAGATCCTCCCGGTGCTCGACCAGCAGCCGCTCCAGCGACTCGGAGCCGTACTCCTCCTCGCCCTCGATGAACAGCACCACGCCGACGGGCAACCGGTCACCGAAGGCGCGCAGCGCCGCGACGTGCGCCATGATGCCCGCCTTGTCGTCGGCGGCCCCGCGACCGTAGAGGCGACCGTCGCGTTCGACGGGCTCGAACGGGTCGGACTCCCACAGCGACCGGTCGCCGACGGGCTGCACGTCGTGGTGCGCGTAGAGCAGCACCGTGGGTGCCCCGGGCGGCGCGGCGCGTTTGCCGATCACGGCGGGCTGGCCGCCGGAACGCACGACCTCGACGTCGAGGTCGCAGCCGCGCAGCAGCTCGGCGACCACCTCGGCGGACCGCTGCACGTGTGAGTGGTCGAAGCCGTCGAAGGCGATGCCGGGGATGCGGACCAGTCGCTCCAGGTCGGCACGCACGCCGGGCAGCTCCCGTTCGACGGCGGCCCGCAGCTCGGACTCGGACAACATTGGAGGGGTCATGACCGGCATCGTATGCCGGCCCTACCGGGGCCGGCGGGGGGTGGAACCCGGGAACGGGGATGCTCCGCCCGGGTGGCGACCCGGCTGGCCTGCCTGGCTGGTCGCGGTCACCGGCGGCGCACGTACCACCGGGTGGCGTCGTGCGGCAGCGTGGGTGCGCCGTCGACCACCAGGTCGGCGCGGGCGGCGGTGCGGTCCGCGGCGAAGTGGACGTCCTCCCCCGCGTGCCAGCGGTGCAGCTGCGGCAGGATGCCCGGCCCGTCGCGGGAGACCGCGCGGTTGCGCCGCAGCGAGGCGGGCGCGGTGACGAAGACCGCGAGGGTGAGGTCGGGCACGGCGGCAGCACGGGCCGCGCTCACCCCTTCCAGGAGCAGCACGGGCACGACGGGCACCGGCACCTCGCGCGGCAGGAAGGCGCGCCGCACCCAGCTGTAGCGGCGGTACGCCCCGGGCCGCCCGGCGCGCAGCGGCGCCAGCACCTGTTCCTCCAACCTGGTCCAGAAGGTGAGCTGGTCGTCCCACCCGTCGAGCAGGTCGTCGGTGTGCACGACGGGCGGCCGGACTCCGATCCCCGGACCGGACGTGGGTCGGCCGGCGAGGGCGGATCCGGGGGCTTCGTCGGCAGCCGGCCCGTCCGCGAGGACGGCACCGACCGCGAAGGTTTCCCCGAGGGCGGATCCGTGGGCTTCGTCGGGCGCGGGCCTGTCCGCGAGGGCTTCGCCGAGGGCGTCCGCGAGACGCGCGGCGAACACGGTCTTGCCCGCGCCGCTGGGCCCGTCGACGGCCACCATCCGGGTACGCCCCAACCGTGCCGGCCCGGCCAGCACCCGCCGCGCCAGGTCGGCGTACGCCTCGAACACCGCGACCACGGCCACTGACGTTACCGTTCGGGTTGTCCCGCACCGCTTCCCCGGTGGGACCAGGTAGGGCCCGGCATGCTCGGGGCGTGTCCCATTCTGTGATGAGTCCCGGCGTCGAGGCGTTGCTGGAACAGGCCCGCGCTGGCGTGACCCGGTTGACGCCGCAGGAGACGGTGCAGGCCGCCACGCGCGGCGCTCTCGTGATCGACATCCGCACCGACACGCAACGCCAGGAACAGGGCGACCTGCCCGGCGTGATCGTGATCGACCGGACGGTGCTGGAGTGGCGGCTGGACCCGGCCAGCGACGCGCGGATCCCCGAGGCCACCGGGTATGACATCGAGGTCGTGGTGGTGTGCCGGCAGGGCTACAGCTCCAGCCTGGCCGCCGCGAGTCTGCGTGCCCTCGGCCTGCACCGGGCCACCGACACGGTGGGCGGGGTGGAGGGTTGGCGGGCGGCGGGGCTGCCCCTGTCGGACCGCCCCGCCGACGTCCGCCGCTGACGCCGGCCGCGCCTGGCGGTGACCAGCCGGCGGTGGCCCTGCGACTTCCCATGATCGCCTTCGTCTGCCGTCAACCGAACGGCCACCCGTCCATCGCCCCCGGTGAACCGATCCCCAGGTCACGGACACTGCCGCCCGACGCTGGTTGTCTCCGGTGGCTGCGGCCCAGGTCACGGACGCTGCCGCCCGACGCTGGTTGTCTCCGGTGGCTGCGGCCCAGGTCACGCTGTCGGGGCGCCGGGCGGGACGAAGGGCAGGTCGGCGGGTGGGCCGGTCTCGACCAGCCGCCACAGGGCCGCCGTGTCGAGGTGTTCCTCGACGAGGTCGCCGAGCAGGTCCAGGGTGCGTTCCCGGGCGGCGGCGAACGAGGTGGCGGGCGCGACCCGGAAGCCGGTACGCCCGGCGAGGCGGGCCGCCTCGGTGAGGAACCGGCGGCGGAACCCGTCGGATTCGAACGCACCGTGCCAGTGCGTGCCGTGCACGGAGCCGAGTACCGCACCCTCGGCGGTGCCGTCGGCGTACGTCAGCAGGGGTTCGAGGGAGGCGTCGGCGGTCGAGACGTACCCGTGGTGGATCTCGTAGCCGCCCACCGGCACTCCCCCGGCTGCCGTCCCGGCCGCCTGCCGGACGGTCTTGCGGCGGTCGAAGGTGATCTCGATGGGCAGCAGGTTGAGGCCGGGCACGCTGCCGCGTCGGCTCTCCACCTCGTCGTGGATGGCACGGGCGAGCATCTGGAAGCCGCCGCAGATGCCGAGCAGTGGCCGGCCCGCCGCCGCGTGGGCGGTGACGGCGTCGGCCAGGCCGGTTTCGCGCAACCAGGCCAGGTCGGCCACGGTCGACTTGGATCCGGGCAGCACGACCACGTCGGCGGCGGCGAGTTCGGCGGGCTCGACGGTGAGGCGTACCCGGACGCCGGGTTCGGTGGCGAGGGCCTCGACGTCGGTGGCGTTGCTGATCCGGGGCAGCCGGACCACGGCCACGTCGAGCCATTCGGTGCCGTGCGGGGCGGCGGGGCGACCGAGCACCCGACCGTAGGCGAGGGAGTCCTCGGCGTCGAGCCACAGGTCCAGCGCCCAGGGCAGCACCCCGTACGTGGGGCGGCCGGTGACCTGGCGCAGCATGTCCAGCCCCGGACGCAACAGACCCAGGTCGCCCCGGAACTTGTTGATCACGAATCCGGCGATCAGCGCCTGGTCGGCCGCGTCCAGCAGGGCCAGCGTGCCGAACATCGAGGCGAACACGCCGCCCCGGTCGATGTCTCCCACCACGATGGTGGGTAGCTGGGCGTGGCGGGCCAGGCCCATGTTGACGTAGTCGCCGGCCCGCAGGTTGATCTCCGCCGGGCTGCCGGCCCCCTCGCAGACCACTACGTCGTACGCGGCCCGCAGTTCGGCCAGCGCCGCGTACGCCGTGTCGGCGAGCTTGGGTCGCAACTCGCGGAAGTTACCGGCGGTGACCGTGTCGACGGCCTCGCCGAGCAGCACCACCTGGCTGGCCAGGTCGCTGCCCGGCTTGAGCAGCACCGGGTTGAACCGCAGGTCGGGGGCGAGCCCGCAGGCGGCGGCCTGCATGGCCTGCGCCCGGCCGATCTCACCGCCCCGACCGTCCGACCCGACGACCACGGCCGAGTTGTTCGACATGTTCTGTGCCTTGAACGGCGCGACCCGGACCCCCTGCCGGTGCAGCCAGCGGCAGATGCCGGCGGTCAGGACGCTCTTGCCCGCGTCGGAGGTGGTTCCGGCGACCAGCAGCCCGCCGCTCACCGGGCCCCCGTGACCGACAGCCCGCCGCGCACCGCGCCCCTGCGTGCCAGCAGTCGGTCGCGCACCGCGCCCCCGGGGGCCGGCAACCGGTCGGCGACGGCCCGCAGGCCGCGCCGCCCGAGCGCCCCCGCGAGCAGCCCGCCCGTCAGGGGCCACACCGCCGCGATGCCGAGGGCCGCCAGGCTGACGGCACCGGAGATCCGAGCGGCCCGTTTCAGGTGCCGTGCCTCGGGTCGCGGGCCGTCGCCGAGGTAGGGGCGTACTTCCGAACGACCGAAGTAGACGTTGCGACCACCGAGCCGGACGCCCAGCGCCCCCGCCATCGCCGCCTCGCACTGGCCGGCGTTGGGGCTCGGGTGGTCGTTGCGGTCACGCCGCCACACCTGCCAGGCACGCTCCCGGTCACCGTGAACGGTCGGGGCAACCGCGATGGTGAGCAGGCCCGTGACCCGGGCGGGCACGAGGTTGAGCACGTCGTCCAGCCGGGCGGCCGGGGTGCCGAACCGGGCGTAGCGCACCGAGCGGTGGCCGACCATCGCATCGAGGGTGTTCGCCGCGCGGTAGCCCAACAGGCCGGGCAGTCCGGCGACGGCTCCCCACAGCAGCGGGGCGACGACCGCGTCGGAGGTGTTCTCCGCCACCGACTCGACGGTCGCCCGGGCCAGTTCGGGCTCGTCGAGCACCGACGGATCCCGCCCGCAGAGGTGCCCGAGGCGTTGCCGGGCGGCCGGCAGGTCACCGGTGCGCAGGGCACGGCCCATCACCTTGGCCTCGCGGCGCAGCGTGCGCCCGCCCAGCACGGTCCAGGTGCCGGCGGCGACCAGCGCCGCGCGGGCCACCGGACGGTTGCGGGTGGCCACCGTGGCGGCGACCCCGGCGAGCACCGGCACGCCGACGGCGGCTGCGGTGAACACGGCGCCACGTGCACGCCGAGGCTGGTAGACCCGCCGCTCCAGAGCGCCGGCCGCCCGGCCGAAACCAGCCACCGGATGCCACCGACGCGGGTCGCCGAGCAACGCGTCCATCGCGTAACCCATGACCAACCCCGCCGCGTTCGCCGCTGCCTGCCGCACCCGCACCCGCACCACCCCCGACCGGCCAGCCTACCGAGCCCGTTCCGCCCACCGATCCCATCCCGTCCATCCGCCACCGTCTCGCCTACCGAGACCGTCCCGCCTGACGCCGCCGGCCGCAACGGCCGGGACGGCCAGTCGCGACGGCTGGTTGCCCGGTTCCGCGCCGCCGGGGTGGCTCGGCCGCGCGGGGTGGCGGCGTTCACTCGCCGTCACCCCGCCCCCGTCGCGGCCCGAGCGCCCCAGCCCACGAACGCGCCCGTCGGCCCGTCGATCAGGCCGGCTGCGCCACCCGGCCCCGCCCCCGCCGGCCACGCCCGGTGGCCGGCCCCGTCTCGGCCGGCTCCTGTGGCGGCGCACCGGGCGCGTCATCATCGATGTCGGTCAGCGGTGTCAACTCGTCGGGGCCGGCGTCGAGGCCCTCCCCGGGACCGTCGAACGGATCCGCCGACAGGTCGCTACCGTCAGCCGACGCGTCGAACCCGACGGTCGACGAGTCGCCGCCCCGGAACGGAACGTCGGCACCGGCCGCACCCAGCATCTCGACGTCGTCGTCGACCGGGCGGTCGTCCGGCCGGGAGGGCGCCTCGTCGTCCGGCACCGCCTCGGTCATCTCGCCGTGCACCCGTTGCTCGGCCTCGGCGTCGGAGACCGCGCTGGTCGCCGTGCTCGGCCGGTTGCGCAGGAAGCGCGCCCGACCCCGGGACAGGTCGTGCCCCACGGCGACCGCCTCCAGTTCGTAGATCGTGCGGTGGTTGCCGGCGTCGTCGGTCCAGTCACGGGTGTAGAGCCGGCCGCAGACCACCACCGGGTCGCCGACCATGACCGAGGACGCCACCCCTTCGGCGAGCCGACGCCAGCAGTTGACCCGCACCCGCAGACTGTTGCCGTCGACCCAGCGACCGGTGTCCCGGTCGAGCCGCCGGGCGGTCGAGGCGACCTTGAAGTTGGCCACGAGGGTGTTGCTCTGGGTGGTGCGTCGCCACTCGGGTGCGGTGAGCACGTTCCCGACGATCGTGACGTAGGTGTCGAACATCGTCCCTCCAGGGGTGGTCGGCTGGGTTCTTCGCGAATCGACTCGCCGCCGAGCCTCGCGGGCCACGCCTGATCGAGGCCACCGCGGGAGCCGCCCCTGTGGACAGAAGCGTGGCCTGTGGACAACAACCTGATCAGGCTGTCGATGTGCTAGGTGAGACTCCGCCCCTGGTCACCCACCCCATCGACCTGAGCGCGATCCGGCCGACGGTCGCGCGATTCCGGAGAACCGTCACGACACCGACCGCCGACCCCGAGTGCGGCAGACGAAGCGCCCACCCCGGGCATCGACCGCCGGAACTTTCCGGAGGCCGGCAACACGAAGCGCCCGCCCCCCGAGCGTGGGGACGGGCGCCGCCGTACGAGTCAGGGGCGGTCAGGCCCGGCCGGCGACCTGCGCCACGAACGCCCTCCAAGCAGTCGGCTCGAACGCCAGCGCCGGACCGGCCTGGTCCTTCGAGTCGCGAACCGCTACGACGCCGGGCAGATTGTCGGCGACCTCAACGCAGTCCCCGCCGTTCCCGCTACTGCGGCTGCTCTTGCGCCACTTCGCGCCACTCAGCTCCATGACTCCGCCACTTCCTTGATCAGATCCACTGATTGCCAGTGGGACAACGCCTCACCCCGCACGTTCTCCCACGCCGCCAGTATCGCGGCGATGTCAGCGGTGTCGCTAACCACTTGCCCGTGCAGTTGAGTGTCCAGGTAGCCGGCCAGCCGGTGATCAGCGCTTGTGGCGATGACGAAGGGACCGTTCAGCCCTGCGTAAGCGCCGACAACAGAGGGCACCACGTGCAGCCGGACGTGCGGGGCATCACAAACAGCGACCAGGGCAAGCAACTGCGTCCGCATCGTTTCTCGGCCGCCGACCGGCCGACGAAGCGCGGCCTCGTCGACGACAGCAGTGAACTGCGGCGGATTCTCCCTGTCGAGGACCGCCTGGCGAGCAAGGCGGTTGGCGACCAACCGCTCGATGTCGCCGGGAGCATGCCGGCCGGCGGCAGTCAGTAGGGCACGGGCGTACGCCTCCGTCTGGAGCAAACCCGGCAACACGACACCTTGGTACGAGCGGAGGGACACAGCCTCACGCTCGATTTCCTGCCATGGACGGAACCAGGCCAACTCTCGACGTCTGGACGTGTCCGGCCAGATGTCCGCAACAGGGCGACCCAGTGCGTCCGCTGCTGCTGCCCGGTGGCTCGGGTGCGGAATTCGGTCTTCCGTCAGCCACCGTCCCACGGTCTTCGGGTCTACGCCTACTTGGGAAGCGAGGGCTTCGACGGTGTAACCGGTCTGACTCAGCGCAGCGCGAAGAGCATCGTTCACGGTCTGTCTCCGATAGATGTCCAAGATGTCTACTGGTCATGTTCTTACGCGGTGTCAGTGTCACGCTACACACCGCAAGGTGCTTTGTAGACGGCGACGTGGCTGGCGGCACGAAGAGTCCAGCGGCATCGCTGTCGAGGGGCCGACGCTGCTGGGCGAGCATCCGCGCGACGGCCCCTCTCCCGACTCGCCGACGATTGGGGTTCCACCGTGCCGCAAACGCCGCAGCCCTCGTCCGGGCCCGCTCCCGCCGCACGCTCCCGGTTGCCCAACATGGCGGGGTCGGGGTCGACCGGTCCGCTCGTCCCGCCGTTCCGAGGGCCCGGCCGCACCAACGCCGTTGTGGCGTCGCGGTGGGCCGCCCGCCGCAACGTCGGGCCGGCACGGTGAGCGTCGCCCCGCCGACGGTCACCCCCGGCGTATACCGACTGGCCCGCGCGGCGTCCCCGCAGTTCGTCGTCCCGATCACGGTGCGGATCTTCCGGCACCTGACCGACCGGCATCCGCCGTGGGGCTGGGCGTGGGTCGACTGCTACCAGCTCGACCACCGGGGCGACGCCATCGATCGACGGACCCTGTTCGTACTGGTCGAAGGGCTGGAACCGGCCCCCGAACCGGCTGCGGCCCCCGCTGTCGCACCCCGGCGGAGGCAGGCCCGTCGCGCGTCCGCGAGGGCCGGCGCGTGACGTACCGACACCGCCGCCGTCGCCACGTCACAGAGCACGATCCCGCCCGCCCGTCGTGGCGCTGCCGGGCGTGCGGCCGGCTGTGGCCCTGTTCGGTGGCGAAGTTGCTCCTGCTGGCGGCGTACCGGCAGCGCCGGGCCGAACTGATCGACCATCTCAAGGCGTTGTCGGCTCAGGCCGCCCAGGAGATCGCCGAGCAGCGCGGGGACGCCCCGCCGCCTGATCTCGGCGAACGATTCACCGCCTGGGCGACCCCTCGCTGGCCTGACTGGCCGGCCGGCCCGACTGGCCGACGGTGAGTCGGCCCACTCGGACCAGGGCGTTTCGGACGGGTCGGACGCTGGGTACAGCAACATCAGCCAGGTACCACCGACGGCACGCAGCCCACCCGGGCGGCCTGTCGTCCGACGAGAGGGGCCAGCGACGATGATCTGCTGCCGAAGCCGCACCGCCGTGCCGACCGAAGGCGAGGTGCGTCGATGAGCGCCGTCACGAACCCGGCCACCGTGGCGGAGTGCCTGCGGATGGGTGCCGGCTTCTCGCAGGGCGACCGGAACTGGATCGTCGAGCAGTTCGCTCCGCTCGACGCGCGGTTGGCCACCTTCCACGCCGACGCCACCGAGCTGGAGCTGTCGGTGAAGAACCGGGAAGCCAAGGGCCAGAAGGTCACCCTGGAGTGCTGGGTGGCCGGCCGGCAGAAGATCGTCGCCACCTCCACGGAGGAGGACCTGAACGCGGCGCTGCACGACGCCCGGGACGATCTGCGCCGCAGGCTCAACGACGCCAAGACCCGGCAGGAGCCGCGCAACAACAAGCACCTGCGGGACAACAGCCCCCCGACCCCCGCTGCGTCGACCAACCTCGACGAGCTGTCCGGGGCGGGGGCGACGACCGAGGAGAGGTGACAGACACCATGCCGAACGTCCAGCAACCGGAGATGCGCCGCAGCGGCGAGACCCGGCTGGTCCAGGACAGCGACGGCCCCGCCCCCGGCGGCGGCTCCTCGCCCAGCCGGGAGCACCGGTCGGTTCCGGTCGACCAGGTCTCCCCGTACGGCCCCGGCCGGAGCCGGGAGTCGACCTCCCACGAGCCGTCGGGCCGCGAGGCCGAGGGCGACTGAGACATCAACCCACCTGCCCCCGTCCGCCCGACCAGGGTGGGCGGGGGCTACCGCTCGGTAGCTTCCCGGCGTACCGTCGGCGGCGTGGAACCGGACGTGCTGGGTGAGCCCTACGAGCGGCACACCATCGACCTGGGCACCGACGACGAGGGACCGGTGGTCGCCACCCTGGTCCGCCGCCGGGCCGACCGCCCCACCGGGCGGGCCGTGCTCTACGTGCACGGCTTCGTCGACTACTTCTTCCAGACCCACCTGGCCGACTTCTTCGCGGCACGCGGCTGGGACTTCTACGCGCTCGACCTGCGCAAGTACGGTCGCAGCCTGCTGCCGCACCAGACCCCGAACTTCTGCCACGACCTCGGTGACTACTTCCCCGAGCTGGATGCGGCGGCGAAGATCATCCGGGACGACGACGGCCACGACACCCTCCTCGCCATGGGCCACTCCACCGGCGGCCTGATCGTCTCGCTGTGGGCGCACGAGCGCCGTGACGCGGAACTGGTCGACGGGATCGTCCTGAACAGTCCCTTCTTCGACCTGAACGCCCCCTGGGTCGTGCGGCGACCCCTCGCAGCCGCCGTCGCGCGCCTGGGCCGCCGGGCGCCGCAGCGCGTGCTTCCCTTCGGCCTGGGCACCGTGTACGGCGAGAGCATCCACGTCGACCATCGCGGCGAGTGGACGTACGACCTGACCTGGAAGCCCCTCGCCGGGTTCCCGGTGCGGGCCGGCTGGCTCGGTGCCATCCGCGCCGGCCAGCGCCGGTTGCGCGCCGGGCTGGACATCCCGGTGCCGGTGCTGCTGGCCTGCTCGACCCGGTCGTACCGGGGTACAAAGTGGCACGAATCGGTCGCGCTCGCCGACGCGGTGCTGAACGTGGAGGACATGGTCCGCTGGGCGCCCCGCCTCGGCCGGCACGTCACCGTCGCCCGCTTCGACGGCGGCATGCACGATCTCACCCTCTCCGGCCCCGCCGTACGCGAGAAGGTCCTGGCGGAGGTGGGCCGGTGGGCCGAGGCGTTCCTCTGCGCCGGGCCCACGACCACCGACGCGGTCCCGCCGGCACCCCGGCGACCGGAGACGGCCGGGGCCGACCGGGCGGGCGCGACCTCACACCGCGACTGACCGCGACGCGCCACCGCAGCCCGGTCAGGAGCCTCGACGCTGGTCACCCATCACGGTGACCAGGGGTGTGCGGTGAGCGCGGCGCGGACCCGGTCGAAGGTGGCCAGCGGATGCCCGCCGCCGACCGCCGGCAGCACCAGGCCCAGGCAGGCCAACGCCGGACCACCCTCGGCGGCCTCGACACCGAACACGGGCGCACCGACATAGCCGGTGGGCAACACGGTCGTGACCCGCACGACGGCACCGTCGCGGACCACCCGCTCCACCGCCACCTCCAACGGTCGGGCCCCGTCGTCGCGCACGCCGAGCGCGAGCACGAAGGCCGACCCGGGCTCCGCGCCGATCCGGTCGATCGTGTCCGCGCCGGCCACAAACCCGTCAGCCACGCTCTGGGTACGCCACCGCCAGCCCTCCCGGTCGGCCCGCTCCCGCAGCCGGACGACCGGCAGCACCGCGACGCCCGACGCCCCGGGCCGGCTCCACCACGCCGCCGGCACCGGCAGCACCCCGGGCGCCACCCCCGCCGGCTCGGTCACGCTGGGCCGCAGCCCGATCTCGCCGTCCGCCGGATCGGCCGACTCGGCGGTGACCAGGAACTCGTCCGTTCCCATCTGGTGGAAGAAGGCCGTACCCGGTTCACCACCCCGGCGGACCGGCAGGATCGCGCGCCCGACGAGCTGACACAGCTCGTAGGCGACCTCGTTCTCCAGCTCCGGATCAAGCAGCACGTCGCCGAGCGTACGGCCGGGCCCCTCACCCCGCGGGACGCAACCCGGCAGCCGTCGTGGAAGCGTGACGGGCACCCGATCCCCCGCCTGGGGCGCAGGCGGCGGTACCCTTCTCGCGCGACACCCACGACGCGCGCCCGTAGCTCAGCGGATAGAGCAGGGGACTTCTAATCCCAAGGCCGCAGGTTCGAATCCTGCCGGGCGCACAGGCACTTCTCCCATCTGACTAGCTCGCGTGGGGCTATTCGTGGTGCGAGCGCGCTACGGTGGCCCAGTGGCAGCCTCGAACGGACGCACCAAACGCCAGCGCGGCGAGATCGAAACCTTGCCCAGCGGGTCACTGCGCGTGAAGGTCTATGCCGGCGTCGACCCGATCAGCGGCAAGCGGCACTACCTGACCGAGGTGATCCCCGCCGGCCGCACCGCCACCAAGGAAGCCGAGAAGGCGCGTACCCGGTTGCTGGCCCAGGTGGACGAGCGGCGCAACCCGCGCACTCGCGCCACACTCGACCAACTCCTAGACCGGTGGCTTGAGGTGGCCGACATTGAGGCCACCACGCGCATGGGCTACGTCAACAAACTGAACAAGCACGTACGGCCGGTGCTGGGCAAGCTGCCGGTCGGCCGGCTCGACGCCGAGACGTTGGAGTCGTTCTACGCGAGCCTGCGCCGCTGCCGCGACTGGTGCGGCGGCAAGGCGTACGTGAAGCACCGCGTAGAGGGTGAGCACACCTGCACGGCGAAGTGCCGGCCGCACGTCTGCAAGCCGCTCAGCGCGTCGTCAGTGCGCCAGATTCACTGGATTCTCAGTGGTGCGCTCAGTCGCGCCGTCCGGTGGCGCTGGATCGCCGTCAACCCCGCCAGTCAGGCCGAGCCGCCCGCACCGCCGCACCCTGACCCGCAGCCGCCGAACCCGGCCGACGCCGCGCGCATCATCAACGAGGCGTGGCGCGATCCGGACTGGGGCGCGCTGGTGTGGCTCGCTATGACGACGGGTGCCCGGCGCGGCGAGCTGTGCGCGCTGCGCTGGCACCATCTCGACCTGGCCGCCGGTGTGCTGACGCTGCGTCGCAGTTCCTATCTGGACGAAGACGGCGCGCTGCGGGAGAAGAACACCAAGACGCACCAGCAACGGCGGGTGGCGCTCGACCCGGAGACGATCGAAGTGCTGCGCGAGCTGCACGGCCGGTACCTCGACCGCCTGGCCCAGCTCGACGCGGACGCCGACCCCGCCGATTACGTCTTCTCCCCCGAGCCGGACAACAGCCGGGGCTACCGACCCGACACCATCACCCAGCGGTACGGCCGACTCGCGGCTCGGCTCGGCATTACCAGCCACATTCACGCCCTGCGCCACTACTCGGCAACCGAGCTGATCAACGCGGGTGTCGACGTGCGGACCGTCGCCGGCCGGCTCGGTCATGGCGGCGGCGGGACAACCACGCTCAGGGTCTACGCGGCCTGGCTGTCGGAGTCGGACCAGCGGGCCGCCGGGACTCTGGCGGCCCGGATGCCGCCGCGTCCCGCCGCGCCAACGCAACGCAGTGTGGCAAGTAGCCCATATCAGAAGATCGCCGCCGACCTGCGCGAGCAGATCACCGCCGGTCGGCTACGGCCCGGCGACCAGCTCCCGGCTGTTGCCGAGCTGGCTTCAGCGCATGGCGTCTCGGTCGGAACCGCTCATCGCGCCGTAGCGCTGCTTACCGCAGAGGGCTTGGTAAACGTCATCCGAGGTCGCCGAGCAACCGTCGCAGACCACCCTCATCCATGACGACGACACCCGCCTAACGAGATCAAGTTGCTCGCTCCGATAGCCTGGACATATGGCGGTCTAGCAGCGAAAACGCTTCTCGGTGTCTCGCGACACTCCCCCGCAGTCCGTCACTATCGGCTGCGGCTTGTACTGGTGCAGCACTATCGGCTCATGACCGAGCATGCTGCGACGCTGGCAGCGGAAGGAACAGAGATCGATCCTTGGGGATGGGACTGGGCTGCCGTTGGTTCAATCGCCACGGCGGCTGGTGTCCTGGTCGCGCTCGTGATCGCTCTCGTTCAGATGAGAGACTTGATTGCTCTGCGTAGGCGCGAAGCCCAGGACCGGAGGCGCGACCAGGCCCTTCGCGTGTCTGCATGGGCTACCTCAGAAACTGATCTTCCCGATACGCCGCATGCCAACATCGTTGGAAAGCCCTGTTTTGCGTCAGTTCATTTACTAAACGGCAGCAGCGCATCCGTCAGTGACGTACGCGTGGAAATCGGCTACCGCTTCGATGGGCAATGGCACGGACTGCAAGAATCCCAAGAATGGATCATCGCGCCACCTGGCGAACCTCTCCGGGCTGATTTTAGACAGGCACACGTCCGAAACTTCGCTGGGCCGCCAAGCGGACTTCTCTGCCAACTGTGGTTCTTGGATAGCAACAACGTCCGCTGGCACCGAGATGGCTTCAATAGACTTACTGAGGTACAGGACGATCGGCAACCAAGGGCGGTGACAGGGGGCGCACGCCAAGTCGCGCGACCGTCGTAGACTCTGGCGGCAGCAGGGTTGGGTATGGTCTGTAAATCCGTCGCGAAAGCTACAGAGACTCGAATCCCCTACCCGCCACCAGGCAATGGCAAGGCCCTTGACCTGCGAAACGCGAGTCAGGGGCCTTCGTCGTCTCCGACTGTTCTTGACCATCGTTAACCCTGATCGACCGGGTGATCGGGCACGCTGTATCAAAGGATCGTGATGGCAGAAATTTCCTACCCAGACGAGCTTCCTGAAGACGACCAGCAGGAAGAGGTACGGCGACCGCAGGAGGTGACTTCGACCTCACAGTCCAAATCCCCCTCCATGGAGGCGACGCTCTCCACGGCGAACTTCGCCCGGACGATAGATGTGGCCAGCCTGGCCCGGTCGATGGAGGCGACACTCTCCACAGCGAACTTCGCCCGGACGATAGATGTGGCCAGCCTGGCCCGGTCGATGGAGGCGACACTCTCCACAGCGAACTTCGCCCGGACGATAGATGTGGCCAGCCTGGCCCGGTCGATGGAGGCGACACTCTCCACAGCGAACTTCGCCCGGACGATAGATGTGGCCAGCCTGGCCCGGTCGATGGAGGCGACACTCTCCACAGCGAACTTCGCCCGGACGATAGATGTGGCCAGCCTGGCCCGGTCGATGGAGGCGACACTCTCCACAGCGAACTTCGCCCGGACGATAGATATGGCCAGCCTGGCCCGGTCGATGGAGGCGACACTCTCCACAGCGAACTTCGCCCGGACGATAGATGTGGCCAGCCTGGCCCGGTCGATGGAGGCGACGCTCGCAGCGCTGGAGGGTATATCGTTCCCGGCCGGCTTGCAGCCCGCGGACGTGCTCCGCCAGGAGTCGGCTGAACTGATATCCGACCCGGCGGGCTGGTTCGCGGATATCGCAGACGCGGCCCGCAGCGGCGTCGAGAGCGCCAAGCATGCCCTCTTCCTAGCCCAGTACCTCTTCGGGTGTTTCCTACTCTTTGCTCGACGGCTCGACCCTTCTGCCAAAACGATCGAGCGGTTTGGGCCAATCATTGCGCTCTCCGTCCTGCTCGTAGTGGCGGGTGGCGTGGTCGAGGCGAAGGATCCCAAACTGATCGAGAAGATCAACGACCGGTTAAGCACGCCCCTGGGCCTCCTGGGTGTATTCCTCGGCGTGGTGGGCGGTACCCAGACGGTGAGTCGTGCGAAGAGGCACAAGCCGAGTAAGCCGCGACGCGGCAGCAGCAAGCCCCGGAGGAAGGTGATAAGGCGCTACCTGCGGTAAGAGCTGATCTCCTCGTTGGGCAGTCGCCAGACCGACCAGCCTCCCCGGACGGGGACAAGGTCGTACGCCAGTAGGGCGTGGAGGCTGGTAGCCCTTGTGGTGCCCGGCAAGGGGATCTGCGACGGCATCTCTGAGGAGGGCCGGAGTTCGGGGCGGAGCCCCGAGGTTTTTAAGCTCTTGCAACTCGCAAGCGTGGCCGGCCGGCCCGGCCGATGCCGGCCGAAGGTCGCCAGCAGGCCGCGGCCCGGCCGGCTCGGCCCGCTTGCGGGCGCCTTGACTCGATTTCGTGACCAACTCGGCAACTGGCTGTCGGCGTCCTCCGCCGATCGGGCGATCACCCCTGCTCGGCATGATGGACCTATGCGTTTGCTAGTGCTCGGCGGAACCTGGTTCGTAGGCCACGCGATCGTCACGGCCGCCATCGATGCTGGCTGGGAGGTCACCACGTTCAACCGGGGCACCTCCGACCCCTTCCTAGAGGCCGTCCAGCCCATCCGGGGCGACCGGACCCGCTCTGAGGACGTCACCACCCTCGCCGCCGCTGGCCCCTGGGATGCCGTGGTCGACACCTCGGGCTATGTGCCTAGGAACGTTCTCGACGTAGCTCGCACGCTCGCTCCTGTAGCCGAACGCTACGTCTTCATGTCCACGGTCAGCGTCTACCAAGACTGGCCGCTGAAGCCCTTCAGCGAGCAGTCCGAGGTGCTCTACTGCCCGCCGGACGCCGGCCCCGATTATGGCACTGACACCGAGGATGGGCCGACCCAGTACGGCTACCAAAAGTCCGGCTGCGAGGCAGCAGCCGTCGCCGCGTTCGGAGCTGACCGGACAACGATCCTGCGTCCCGGTGTCGTGCTCGGCCCGCGTGAGTACGTCGGCCGCCTGCCGTGGTGGCTGCGCCGCGTGGCTGCGGGTGGGCAAGTCCTAGCCCCCGGCTCCCCCGACCGCACGATTCAGCCGGTCGACGTACGCGACCTGGCCGCGTTCACACTCCACAGCATCACCGAAGGCTCCTCGGGCGCGTTCAACGTCTGCGCCCCGGTGGGCGGTGCCACCTTCGGCGGACTACTGGCGGACTGCGCTCACGCCACCCAGGCGGGCGCTTCCTTCGAGTGGGTGCCCGATGAGGTGTTGCTCAGCCAAGGCGTCCGGCAGTGGTCTGAACTGCCTCTATGGCGCACGTTCGACGGCGTATGGGGCGTCGATACCACCAAGGCGCAGGCAGCCGGCCTGCGCTGCCGGCCGCTCTCCCTGACCGTCCGCGACACCTGGCGGTGGATGGTGGAGAGCGGTGAAGCCAGCAACCACGACCGGGCCGCCGAGATCGGCATCAGCCCGGAAAGGGAAGCGCAGGTATTGGCCGCCTGGCGGCAGCAGTCAGGTGAGCGGGCGCGCTGAGGTTTCCGACAGCCAGACCGAGATGCGCTCGGCGAGCTGGCGCGCGTCCGCATCACGGTCCCACGGCGACTGGCTCAGCATGCGCTCGATCCGCGACAGCCGGCCAGTTAGCGAGACGTTGCGCTTCTGCGGCGGCAGGTCCAAGACGGTACGAAGTGCTTCAGCCGCGCCGTCCTTGTCTCGCATGTGGAGGTGAGCAGCCGCTACGTCGATCTGCGTTCCGTTGATCTGCGAGTACGGCCGCCTGGGCGACGGCAACGCCTCGTACACCTGCAACGCCTCTCGGGCGTACCTTGCGGCCTGCTCGCCGTTGCGGAGGTCAAGCCATGCCGCTGCCGCACATGCCGCCGCCCGCGCGTCGCCGAATGCGAACTCCCCGCCGGTAACGGTGGCAAGTTCGTCGGGCCGGTCCGCTGCCGCTTCTCTGTCTCGCTGCGCCGCCTCCAAGACGGCCGCGACGGAATCGGAGTCCGCGAGCAGCGCATGAGAGCGGGCAGCGACGTAGCGAAGCCTCAGTCTCGGCTCGCCCTCCGGTGCCGACCGCATGGCGCGGGCGAAGTAGCTCAGGGCGGAATCGGGTTCGTTGCGCCAGTTGGCGAGAGTCATTTGCAGGCCGTAGGTCCACGCCTTCAACGACGCGTGTCCTGCCAGGTCGGCGTACTGCGTCGATGCCCTGGCCAGGGCAGCCGACTCGTTCCAGTGCCCGAGATCGAAGGCGGTAGAGGCCATTAGCGAAGCACTCTGACCAATGATCACGTAGAGGTCGGCAAGCTCGACGGGCCGACGGGTGCGCTCGACCAAAGCCCTCGCTTCGTCCCGCAACCGGCGGGCACTGCTGAACACGTCGAAGGCCGCCATTCCTCCCGATCGAGCGAGCAGCATCACGTCTTCCTGTAAGGACTCGATAGAGTCGTTCGGCAGCGCAAGGCTCATCAGCAAGGAATCGTTGGCAATCGAATCAGCAGCAGCGCTCACAGCGTCAACAACACTGCCGCTGCTGCCAGCATTTCCCCCGGATGCGCTCCGCTGAGCATTTCGAGAAACCGGGAGCGAACCGAATCCGATACACGGTCCAAGGCGGCATCAAGCACGTCTTGGTTGGCGTTCCCGGGAGTCGTGTCGGGCCGACTGTGCCAGTACGCGACCGTCCTCGTCGCGATGCCGAGCCACCCGGCAAATCCTTCGTTCGTCATTCCGGCGGCAGCTTGAAGCGAACAGGCAAGGCTCCCTGTCCACCGATCTACCGTCGCCACCATGGTCTCCCGAGCTTGCAAGTTGCATCGGATTGCCGAGCGTTGCACTGGTTTTGCATGGGCGCTCCGCTTCTTTTCGACTTCACTGGGTCTCAGCAAGCCGAACGGAACGCCAAGCACAGACTACTGAGGAGACTCCCGTGGCTGAACCCCTCGCCGCCGCCAAGAACGACCGCCCTCGGTTCCGGTCGGTCGCGGACACCGCAACGATTCTCGGCATGTCGGAGGTGACCCTCTACCGCGCGATCCACGCCGGCCAGTTCCCCGCCATCAAGGTCCGTGGCCGCTTCGTGATCCCGGCACGCGCCATCGACGAAATGGAGGCGTCCGCGCTGGCGTACGGCCTGGTGGACGCCAGCAACTACGCGTTGCGGCCCGCCGGGTGACCGCTACCGGGTTGCCCGCTTCGGTCCCGGCGGCGCAGGCGGGACGCTGTGCTCCCGAGCCAACTTCCGAACGTACGCACCGCTGAACGGCGACAGCCGCTCGACCTCAGCCGGACCAACGCCGTCACGGAGCGCCGCAACCACCGCCGCAACCACCGCTTCGCGTGCCGCTTCGTGAGCAGCTTCGGTACGCCGATACCGCTTCGTAGCTGCTGACAGCTCATCTCGCGCATCACTCATCGGACCAACATACCGCTACCCCCTTGCGCAACAGACCCGCGTATCGCTACCTTGTTGCGCAACAGAGGCGCGCATCGAAGAGCGCCAGATCAGCCGGAAGGGACACGAAGTGACTGAGTCGAACCACTCCCCCGACGTCGAGCCGAACGCCGCTGAACTCTCCGAGATCGAGCAGGAGTTGCCGCTGATCGAGGCTGAGGTTTTGTTGCTCGACGCGCAGATCGTCGTACTGACCAGCGACGCCGGCCCGACCGAGTTGGACTGGCAGCGGCTTCGTCGGGCACAGCGCCGGGTGCTGCGTGAGGCGCGTGACCTGCTCGCCGTTCGCTCGGCCGACGGCCGGGCGGCGTAGGTGGTGGCCGCGATGGGCCGTCGATTTCCGATCCCGCTGCGGGCTGAGGACTCCCGTTTCACGTTCGGCCTGGTGCATGACGTGGCCCAGGTCCTCGCCGCGCACGGCTATCCGCCGATGAGCGGCCCGTACGACGGATGCGGGGCCGACCTGCTGGCCCTGCAACAAGCCCTCTTCTCCCTCATCTACACCACGACGCCACCGGAGGAGCACCAGTCATGACCGCCCCCACGCTGTCGGCCTTCCCCCGGCCGGTCGAAGACCTGATCCCCGCCGCCCGCGACCTGGCCGACCAGCTCGGCGAGATCCCGTCGCGCAACCGCATCAAGAAGGAGCTGCGGGTGGGTGGTCCGAAGGCTGACGCGATCCTCGCCGCGCTGACCCGCACCGACGCTTCACGGACCACCGCCGAGCCCACCAACGACCCGGTCGACAGCGTCCCGGACCCGACCGCTAACCCGGTTCCGGCATCGGACCTGCCGCCGGCCAGCGACAACACCCCGCCGGTCGTGTCGGAGCAGGCAGCACCCGTCGCAGACCTGGGCACCAACATCACGACCGAGGCGATTCCGGCCGACTCGACGGGCAACCGGCGGGCAGTGGTGTGGCCGGTGGTGCTGCTGGCACTGCCCGCGTTCGTGGCGATCTGGTCCGGGTGGGTCGGACTCGGCGGACTCACCGGGTTCGGGGTGGTCCACCCGTTGCCGGGGATCTGGGACAGCTTCTCCATCAACTCGGCGATCACCCTGCCGATCGGCGTGGAGACGTACGGCGCGTACGCGCTCTACGTGTGGCTGTCCGGCCGAGTGCCGGACCGGGCCCGCCGCTTCGCCAAGTGGTCCGCCATCGCCTCGCTGCTCGTCGGCGCGCTCGGCCAGGTCGCCTACCACCTCTTGGAGGCAGCCGGGGTCACCTCGGCCCCGTGGTGGATCACCACCGCCGTCGCCTGCCTCCCGGTGGCGGTGCTCGGCATGGGCGCCGCCCTCGCACACCTCGTCCGGACGCACGACTAGTTCCGCCCGGCGGCGCGGCCACCTGGCTACCAACCTGCGCCGCGCCGCCGGCCCTCCACCCCTCAGCCAACGACCTCGGGAGAGACCACCCATGTTCGCAGATCCCACCGGCCGCCACGCCGCCACGTTCGCAGCCGTGTTCGTCGCCCTCTACGTCGCCCACCAGGTCGCCGATCACTGGGTGCAGACGCAGCACCAGGCCGACTGCAAGGGGCAGCCTGGCTGGACCGGCCGCATCGCCTGCGCCGCCCACGTCGCCACCTACACCGCCACCGCCGGCCTGGCGCTGGTGTTCCTGATCGCCGGCACCGGCTTGAGGCTCGCCCCGTGGGGTGTGGCGGTCGGGCTGACCATCTCGGCGGTCACCCACTACATCGCCGATCGGCGCACCCCGCTTCGCCGGATCGCCGCCGCCCTCGGCTCGGCCGACTTCTACGCCCTCGGCGCACCCCGCCCCGGCCGTGACGACAACCCGAGCTTGGGCACCGGGGCCTACGCCCTCGACCAGTCCTGGCACATCGGCTGGCTGTTCATCGCTGCCCTGTTCGCCGCCTGATCCCCTGCCCGGCGGCGCGGCCACCTGGCTACCAACCTGCGCCGCGCCGCCGGCCCTTCCCCACCGCCACAACCCACATGGAGGAACAGCCAACATGACGTCCCCCCGAGACGACGACCGATTCGACTGGCGGGCCGCCGAGCGCGACCTGACCGGAGATGCCCCCGACGCGAACGTGGTCGACCTGGACGCCGCCCGTACCGCCCGCATCAACGCCGACAGCGACGACGGTGGGCCGGTGCTGGTCGATTCGCCGGCCGCGCAGCGCGCGCCGCGGTTCACCCTCGACGGCGTACGCGCCGGTCAGCGGCGTCCGATCCTGCCGGCCTGGCTGCGCTCGCGTGCCGAGCTGCGCGACACGATGCGGTGGGCGGTCGGGCACCTGTTGCACACCACCGCCTACCACGCCACCCGTACGCCGAAGTACGCCGGCAAGTTGGCGCTGCGCGCCCCGGCCGGCGCGTGGCGGATGCTGTCCGGGGCGACCCGGTGGCTGTTCGACTGGGAAGGCGAGCCGGTCCGGCAGGCCACCGTCCGCCGAGAGAACGCCGAGGACTACCTCAAGCTGTCCCGCCAGCGTGACCGGCGGGTGCGGTGGCGTGGCATCGTCGCCACTTTCACCCTCGCCATCGCCCTGGCCGGGGGCGTGGCGGTCGCTCTCGCACCGGAGTGGGCGCGGTGGGCCGTGCTGGCGCTGCTGGTGACGCTGTGCGGGATGTTCGGTCAGCCGGCCGACAAGCCGCTGCTCGACACCGCCGTGGTCGTGCCCAGGGTCGCCCGGCTCACCTCCGATGTGGTGGTACGCGCCCTGGCGGTGCTCGGCATCTCCGGCATCAGCCAGGCCATTGCCAAGCAGGGCAACCGCGCTATCGCCTTCACCGCCCCGATCACCCGCGACGGCCCCGGCTGGCGGGCCGACATCGATCTGCCGCCGGGCGTGACCGCTGGGGACGTAATCGAGCGGCGCGATCGGCTCGCCGCCGGCCTCACCCGGCCGCTGGGCTGCGTCTGGCCGGAGGGACAGCCGGAGGTGCACCCAGGCCGACTGCTGCTGTGGGTCGGGGATCAGGACATGGCCGCCGCGAAGCCGGCTGCCTGGCCGCTGCTCAAGGCGTCCGGCGGTTTCGACCTCGCCAAGCCGGTGCCGTTCGGCACCGACCCGCGTGGACGGATCATCTCCTTCGACCTGCCCTACACGAACCTGCTCATCGGTTCGATCCCTGGCTACGGCAAGACGGCCGCCACGCAGGTGCCGATGCTCGCCGCAGCCCTGGACCCGTACGCGGAACTGTGGTGCTTCGACTTCAAGGGCACCGGTGGACTCGACCCGTTGGAGAAGGTGTCGGCGCGGTATGCGTCGGGGCAGGACGACGACACCGCCGAAGAGGGGCTGTTGGCGTTGCGGGAGCTGCGCAAGGAGTGCCAGCGCCGCGCCGCCGTCATCAAGGGCCTACCCAAGGCGGTGTGCCCGGACAACAAGGTCACCCCCGAACTCGCCCGGCGCAAGAAGCTCGGCCTGCACTGGCTCGTGGTCGCGCTGGACGAGGTACAGGAACTCTTCTCGCACCCGGAGTTCGGCAAGGAAGCCGGGGAACTCGCCGAGAAGATCATCAAGCTCGGCCGTGCCCTGGGCGTGATCCTTGTCGTGGCCACCCAGCGGCCCGACGCCAAGAGCCTCCCCACGGGGGTCAGCGCGAACGCCGGTACCCGCTTCTGCTTGCGGGTCATGGGGCAGATCGAGAACGACATGATCCTCGGCACGTCGGCATACAAGAACGGCATCCGGGCGACCATGTTCGCCAAGAAGGACAAGGGCGTGGGCTACCTCGTCGGCGCGGCCGACGACGCGCAGATCGTGCGCACCTTCTACGTCGACGGCCCCACCGCCGAGAAGATCACCGACCGGGCCCGCGCCCTGCGCGAGGCTGCCGGGACGCTCACCGGTCACGCGATCGGGCAGGCCACGCCGACCCCGGCGGCGCGGCGGGACACCCTGTTGGACGACATCCTCACCGTGGTCCCGGCGACGGAGCCGAAGGTGTGGGCGGAGACGCTGACGGAGCGGCTCGCCGAGTTGAACGCCGACGCGTACGGAGACCTGACTCGCGATCAGCTGACGGCGGCGCTCAAGCCGTACGGAATCACCACGGGGCAGGTGTGGGGCACCGACCCCACTACCGGCAAGGGCGCGAACCGGCGCGGCATCGACCGGGCCGACATCGCCGATGCGGTTGCAGAGCGTCACAAGCGGCGCGGCGACAAAGCCGCCTAACCCGGACAGCGATCGGTTGCTAGGTCTAGCGGCACTCCCCGCTAGACCTAGCACCCCCGCTAGCAACCAATCCCAACCCTGGCCAGCGTCCTAGTCACTAGCGGCGTCAGCCCTGCGCACCCTCAAACCGGCTCGTGGAGGCGTTTCGTGACCACTATTGCCCTGCTCGCTAGCCTCGCCGCCTTCGGTTACACAGTGTGGTACCTGATCCTGTGCGTCGTCGCCCCGTGGGGACGCTGCCGCCGCTGCCGGGGCCGCCGCAACCACCGCACCGCCATCGGTACCCGACGCGACTGCCGCAGATGCGACGGCACCGGTCGCCGCGTCCGCATCGGCCGCCGCCTGATCGAATACGTCCGCGCTGAATACCGGGCAGGCCAGAAGTGACCGCCCGCGCCGGCCGCACCGGTCATACCGATTTCTGCGCCCGCGACCACCGCTGCAACCTCAACGAACATCGCTCGGCAGAGATCGTGGTCGACCTGCCCGGCCACGCTCGCGCCGTCCTCGTCCGGGTGCGGGCCAGCGACGGCCGCGAACACGCCGAGATCCGCGTACGCGTCGTCCTGGCCGACGTCGACCCGGCCGCCCGCCGCCAGCTCGGCACCCTGCTCGCCGACCTACGCGACCTGGTGACCCACGCCGCCGCAATCCGCCGGCCGCGCCCTGGCCGCACCGCCGCCTGACTTGTCTTCCCCGCCTCACGACAGGAGCGCGTCATCGTGACCCGACCGCCCGCACACGACCACGCCGCCGAGCAGGCCGTGATCGGCGCTGCGCTACTCAACCCGTCCGTCGTCGCCGACCTCGCCCCCACGCTCGCCCCGACCGATTTCCACCGGCCGGCACACGGTCGGCTGTGGGAAACGCTTTGCGCGATGCACGCCACCGGTGAACCGGTCGACCCGATCGCCCTGGCCGCCCGACTCGCCGCAACCGGCGACCTGGCCAAGGTCGGCGGTGCCCCGTACCTACACACCCTCATTGCCGCTGTGCCCACCACCGCGAACGCCGGGCACTACGCGCGGATCGTCGCCGACCACGCCCGCCGCCGCCAGGTCGCCGACCTCGGCGTCTACTTCGCCGAGAAAGCCGACCAGGGTGCCGACGTCGCCGACGTCCTCGCCACCGGCCGCGCAATGCTCGACCACGCCGCCACCGGCACCCAGTGGGCACCGCTGATCCCGCTCGGCGACCGCCGGCACCTCCCCGAGTTCCCGGCCTACGTGCTGCCCGAATGGGTCGCCGAGCACGTCTACGCCGTCGCCGAGTTCACCCAAACCCCCGTCGACCTCGCCGGCTGCATCGCCCTAGCCGCCCTGTCCACCGCCGCCGGGGGCCGCGCCGAAGTGGAGGTACGCGGCTCCTGGCGCGAACCGACCAACCTGTTCACCGTCGTCGTGCTGCCGCCCGGCTCCCGCAAATCCGCCGTGTTCGCCGCCATGACCGGGCCGCTACTCGCCGCAGAGAAGACCCTTGTCGAGCGGACCAAACCGGCGATCGTGGAAGCCGAGCTGGCCGCCCGCGTCGCCGGCAAGACGGCCGAGAAAGCCGCCATCGCCGCCGCGAACGCCGACGCGTCCGGCCGGGACACCCTGCTTGCCGAAGCGACGGCCGCCGCGATGAATGCCGACGCCGTGACCGTGCCCGTCCTACCGCAACTGGTCGCCGACGACGTCACCAGCGAGGAAGCCGCATCCCTGCTCGCCGAGCAGGGCGGACGCCTCGCCGTCCTCTCCCCCGAAGGGGGCATCTTCGCCACGATCGCCGGCCGCTACTCCGGCACTCCCAACCTGGAAGTGTTCCTCAAGGGCCACGCCGGAGACATGCTGCGCGTCAACCGCCGCTCACGCGCCCCCGAACACGTCGAACACCCCGCCCTCACCCTCGGCCTGGCCGTGCAACCCGACGTGCTGCGCGACATAGCCGACATGCCCGGCTTCCGAGGCAAAGGGCTGCTGGCCCGAATCCTGTTCAGCCTGCCGGAAAACACCGTTGGCCGCCGGAAAATCGGTGCCGACCCGGTACCCGAACCCATCGCCACCGCCTACGCCGCTAACCTCGGCGCACTGGTCGCCACCCTCGCCGAATGGACCGACCCCGCCGTGCTCCCACTCACCCCGGAAGCCAACGAACGCGTGTTGGACATCGAACGGGCTGTGGAGCCGCGTCTCGCCCCCGGTGGCGCGTGGGGACACGTCGTGGACTGGGGCAGCAAATACACCGGCGCAGTGGTCCGCCTCGCCGGCCTGATCCACCTCGCCGAACACCTCCGCGACGGCTGGGGCAAGCCCGTCACCGCTGAGACGGTGGAGCGGGCCGCGCTGCTCGGCGAGTACTTCGCCGCTCACGCCCTGGCCGCGTTCGACGACATGGGAGCCGACAAGAGCACGCGGTACGCCCGGCTCGTGCTCGCCTGGATCGAACGCACCGGCTCGACCACGTTCACCAAGAAGGAGCTGTACCGGGCCGTCCGCAGCCAGATCCCCACCGCCGCCGACCTCGACCCCGTCCTCTCCCTACTCGAAGTCCACGGGTACCTGCGCCACCTCGACCCACCGGCCCGCACCGGTGCCGGACGACCACCGTCGCCCGCGTTCCTCGTCCACCCCGACGTACACCAGACCGCCGGCACCGTGCACGCCCTACCCGCGACGGCAGGTCGCAGACCCGCGTAGCCCGCTGGTTCAAATGGCCGCAATGGCAGAAATCCCCACCACAGGGGATTTCTGCCATTCTCACCATTTAGACCAGCGGCCGGCCGTCGGGTGGTCGCGTCGACTGCGCCGGGCTACTTGAAGACACCGATGACACCGGTGACGGTGCCGATGACGAAGCTCAGGGTTGCGCATCCCCGCCCCGGCGTCGAGGGCAGCCACGCATCCTGGCGCAACCACCACACACGGCCAGCGGTTAGGGTGCCGGGTGTGACCGTACTGGCAGTGATCATCTCGTTTCTGGCTCTCGTTACCAGCGGACTTGCCGTCAAATACGGCCGGGACCAGGCCAGGGCTGTACGCGATCAGCTCAAGCTGATCAGAGATCAGTGGCACAAGCAGCGACAGCCGAAGATCAAGGCCCGTTACCACGAAGCCGACAGGCATGAGGCTATAACCTTCACCAACGGAGGCCCGGTTGATCTCGCCCATGTGACGATCGAGGTAGGCACGGTCGGACATCAACTCGTTGATACGCTGGCCGGCAGCAAGAAGATCGACCATATCGCCTGGCCTATCGGGAGCGGGGAAAGCTACGTAATTGATCGGGCCCGCCCAGACGGGGGTACAGCCACCTTCCGAGTGTCCTGCGAGAGCGCCGACCATGACCGGTGGGTTGTAGAGGTCGCTTGTGAGCTCCCTCCGCAACACGGAAGCTGACCTCACTGCCCGACCCAGCCATCCGTCCTGATGTCGGATTTTCATCGCCCCGGTCCACAGTTTCGACAGCGGCCCGGGAAGTATCCGTCTACTGCATCTCTCAGCGGGCTGCAACCGTCACACTGACGACCGAAGGCCAGCGGCGCGCCGACGGATCAACGGTCCGGCCCCGCTGCACGGGCCGTCTGACGACGCACACAAGCCTGACGAATGGACAGCCGAGAACATCGCGCGCCCCGACAGTGCCGACACCAAGCAGCCCGGACCAGCGCCAACCGGAAGGCCCGCCTTACGGAGCGTTACTACCTTTCGACACCGGCATTAAGGCCAGCCGTGGAGCTATTCGTGGTGCGAAATGCCGGCTACCAGGGAAAGTGCGGCGCGCCAGGGAAGCAGTTTGCGCAGCTAGAGCAACCACTGAAACTAGGGACTAGGACGTGAATGCCACTTCTAATCCCAAGGCCGCAGGTTCGAATCCTGCCGGGCGCACCACAATCTCCCCTTACCAAGAGGGTGTTGTTAAGTAAAGACCTTCTCGGCAATAGTGATCGTTCGATGCCTCAGCGGGCCATGCCAAGGGACGACACGATCGGAAGACCTCGCTCCGCCTCGAACCCCGGTCCGTCGGAAGGTGCCGCCGCCGGACGCCCCCTTCGGGCACCACAAGGGCTACCGGCCTCCCCTGACGGTCTGGCGGCTGTCCGACACGGAGATCCGCTAGCTTTCACTGACCAAAGCCCCTGATACTCACGGCGTGATCAACCGAGCCCCTCACGCCCCACGGCTGACTCGCGTTCCTCACCCTGCCGACAGCCCGACACTGCCCATCTACATGGTCATCTTCTTCGTTCTGGGCCTTGCCGGATCCGCCGCACACGGACTGGCCGACGGCGGAGCAATCATCATCGCCAGCATCGTCTCGGGAGTGTTCTTTTCGTGCTTCCTGATCCTGTTCGCGATCTACTGGATTGGCTACCTGTTGAAGGGACACGCCATCTGGCAAGCCGAGCGCCAGGGTGAGTCCGATGGGCCATCCACGGGCCGGTAGCCGGAGGGAGGCGGCGTGGCTAAACGGTACCGGCGGCGGGCACGGGCAGCACGGTCATGGCACGCCGGTCAGACGGTCAGCCCGGTGGCCGAGCGGAAGCCGCGCAGCCGATGGCGGCCCGGCTACTGGCTACGGCACCCGGCCCTCGGCGTTCCCATCGGCGCGTTCGTGGCCTTGCTCGTCGCCTACCTCGGCGTGGTGAGCCTGCACGAACGGAACGAGATGATGGCGCGCGGCGAACGGGCAGTCGGGACGGTCCGTGAGCTACACGGTCGGAACTGGTCGGCGTCGGTCGCCTTCACGACGCGGGCCGGGGAACAGGTCATCGCCTGGGTCGGCCATCCTCCCTGGAACGAGCCGTACATCGGGGAGGACGTGGATCTCAGCTACGACCGGGACCGGCCGGAGCGCGCGTACCTGTCGGGCGACGAACCGGGACTGCTCCCCGTGATCCTCTTCCTCGGCGGTGCCGTCGCGCTGGGGGTGGCCCAGACGTGGTGGCTGTGGCGGAACTGGAGCCGGCTGCGCAACGAGGCGGACGCGTGGCGCAGCCGGCGCCCCGTGCCTCGGCTCGGCGCCCGACGGTAGCGGGACCGCCAGTCCTGATCCAGCGTACGGTGGCGACACGCCGTACGCTGTCAGTGACGAACCGCTGCTCACATGCTATCCTCCGGCGTCTATCTCCGCAGCGCGGACCCGGATCGGGTCGTTTGTCGCAAAGGACGCCTCTTCCGATGTCGGCCGCTCCCGACCCGCCACCGCCGTCGGCCCCTGTCGACAGCCCGGCCGGCGGCGCGTTCGCCTTCATCTTCACCCGCCTGCCGGCGCTGCTGCGGCTGACCTGCGGGCTGGCCGGCGCGGTGGTGGCGCTGGCGGTGACCACCCCGCCCGTACGCCCGGTTCTGCTGGTGCCCACCGTGGTCGTGCTCACGGCCTGGTCGTTCTGGTACGCCGCGCGGGCCTGGCGGCACGGCATCGGCGGTGCGCTGGTCGCGGGCGACGTCGCGCTGACGACCGTCACCTGTCTGTCGGTTCCGGTGCTGGTCGCCCCGGAGGTGCTGCCCGGCGAGGCGAGCTGGGTGGCGGTGCTGGCCAGCACCACGGTCATCAACGCGCAGGCCACCGTGCCCGCACGGTGGTCGGTGCCGGCCGGGTTGGTGGTCACCGTCGCGTACGCCGTCGGCGCGCAGACCGCCGGTGATCCGACCGAGGCCGCCGCGCACACGGTGACCCTGCTGGCGCAGACGGTCTGCACGGCCCTCATGACGGCGGTGATGCGCCGCCGGATCGCCCGCGCCGACGCGGCTTTCCTGGCCCACCAGCGGCTGACCCGGGAGGCGCTGGTGGCCCGAGCCGCCCGCGAGGCCGAGCGGCAGGCCAACCGCGACCTGCACGACACGGCGCTGGCCACACTGACGATGGTGGGGCTCGGCGCGGTGCCCGGCCCGTCGACGGGGCTGCGCGAGCGGTGCGCGGCCGACCTGCGTACCCTCGCCGCGCTCGCGGACGCCCGGACGGTCTCCCCGGCCACGCCGGTCGGTCTGCACGAGCGGCTGCGGGCCGTCCGGCAGCGGCTGCCCGAGCTGGCGGTGGACGCCGAGTTGCCGCCGTGCACGGTGCCGGCTCCGGTGGCCGAGGCGGTCGCCGAGAGCGCCTACGCGGCCCTGTCCAACGTGGTGCGGCACGCGCCGGGCGCGGCGGCCACCCTGCGGCTGCGCCGGGACGCCCACACGGTCGTGGTGGAGGTGACCGACGACGGGCCGGGCTTCGACCCGGCCACGGTCCCGACCCACCGGTACGGGCTGCGCGAGTCGGTCCGTGGCCGGATGGCGACCGTCGGCGGGCGGGCCGAGGTGGACACCGCGCCCGGGACGGGCACCCGGATCCGGCTGGAGTGGTCCGATGTCGACTGACCTGCGGGCGGCCCCCACGGTCGGGCTGGCGTCGGAGCGTGCTCCGGTCGGGCCTGGTGGGGCCGCTGCGGACGTGGCGCGTACCTCCGACGGGGGTGCCCGGCTGGTGGCGGTGGTCATCGCGCTGGTGTGGCACGTCGCGGTCGGGTTGCCGGCGGTGCTGGCGGCCCGGGCGGAGCTGGCGGTGCCGGAGGTGGTGCTCGGCGGGTGGCTGCTGACGGCGGCGCTCGGGGTGGCTGCCGGGGTCCGGCTGCTGCGTCGTGCGCCGTTGCCGCCGGTGCCGCTGCTGGCGCTGCTGGTGACGGTGGACGTGGCGGTGTTCGCCACGGCGAGTGACACATTGCTGTTCACCGCCGCTAACTGGGTGTGGGGCACACTGGGCTGGTTCTTCGTGGTGGCGCTGTGGCAGCGGCCGGTGCACTGGCTGCTCGTCATGCTCGGCGCACACTCGCTGATCGCGTTGGCCGCGCTGGTCGGGTACGGCGCCACCAGCGCCGTCGACCTGGCCCGCTACGCCATGTACGTGTACGGCACCTCGTCACTGCCGACGGCGGTCTTCGCCGGGGCGGCGGTGATCGCCCGGCTGGCGAGGGCACGGGCCACCGCCTCGGCCACGGCCAACGCGTTGACGGCCGAGCGGGAGGCCGCCGAGCAGGGGCGGCGGGAGCGGCGGGACCGTCTCGCGCTGGTCGGCTCCGCCGCCGGGGCGGTGCTCGCCGAGCTGGCCGACGGCCGGGCCGATCCGACGGATCCGCAGGTGCAGCGCCGCGCGGTGCTGGCCGCGGCCCGGCTGCGCCGGCTGATCGCCGAATCCGACGACGTGCCCGATCCGCTGCTGCACGAGCTGCGCGCGGCGGCGGACCTGGCCGAACGCACCGGGCTGCCGATCGACCTGGTGACGATCGGCACGCCCCCGCCGTTGCCGGTGCGGGTACGCCGGCAGCTCGCCGATCCGGTGGTCGCGGCCCTGGCCGGGGCCACCGGCTGGGCGCGGGTGACGGTGGTGTCCGGGCCGGACGGGGTCGAGGTGAGCCTGGTGACCCCGGACCGGGCGGAGCCGCGGTCGGCAGGTGCGGCGTCGCCTGCCGACGGTGGCGGGCAGGTCGAGCACCACGACGAGCGGGACGGGGAGATCCGGTGGACGCAGGCGCGGTGGCGGAGGTGACGCAGGACCGACCGGTCGGGGTGGCCATCGTCGACGATCACCCGGTGGTCGTCGACGGGGTTCGCGCCTGGCTGGCCACCGAGCCCCGCCTGACCGTGCTGGCGACCGGTGACGACCCGGACGAGGTGCTGCGGGCGGCGCCGGACGCCGACGTGGTGCTGCTGGACCTGCGGCTGCACGGCCGGATGGTGTTGGACAAGCTGGCCGAGCTGAGCACGGCGGGTCGCCGGGTGGTGGTCTACTCGGAACACACCGACCCGCAGACGATGCTGGCCGCTCTGGACGCCGGGGCGGTGGCGTTCCTGGCCAAGCACGAGGGCCGGGAGCACTGTGTGGCGACGGTGCTGGCGGCGGCGAGCGACCGGCCGTACGTGCCGCCGGCGCTGGCCGGGGCCATCGTGGGCGACCCCCGACCGGATCGGCCGGCCCTGTCCGACAAGGAACGTGAGGCGTTGCTGCTGTGGTTCCAGTCGATGTCGAAGGCGTCGGTGGCCCGGCGGATGCGGATCAGCGAGCACACCGTGAAGCAGTACGTCGACCGGGCCCGAATCAAGTACACCCGGGCGGGACGACCGGCCGCCACCAAGGCGGCCCTGCTGGCCCGGGCTATCGAGGACGGACTCGTCCGACCGGAGGAGATAGGCACCTACCGGTCCTACGCGTCCGCCGATTGGCCGACCCCCTAACGGGTGTCATGACATTGACCGTGGCGTCGGACGAAGCTCGACGTCAGATGCCGTCTGCACCGGAGGTCCGTGACGATGCACGATGACGCGTCCCCTTTCTTCATCGCCCCGCACCGCTTCGACGCGCCGGATGACGACGCGCCGGTGCTCGACCGGCGGTACGAGCTGGTCCCGGAGGCCGGCGAGCGGGTGCTCGACCGGTGCCGGCTGCACGCGGCGGGCTACCTGCTGGGTCCGAGCGAGGCGTGGCGGCACTGGGCGCTGCCCGCCCCCGTCGAGGTGACGGTGACCGACCGGCGGATCGCGTACGCCGGCACGGGCTCCCCGCTGTCGCTGGTCGGCAGCCCGGACACTCCGGTGTGGCACCGGCGCGGGGTTCGGCTCGCCGGGCTGGTCAGTGGGCAGATCCGCTGGCAGTGGCCGTCGCGGCTGGAGCTGGTGGCGGCTGGCAGGGAGGCCCCGACGCGGCTGCTGGTGGTGTGCGACGCGCTGCGCACCATCCAGCAGCCGGCGCTCGCCCTCGACGGGCCGGCGGATCAGCTGGCCGAGCTGGCCCGAAAGGTCCGTCGGGCGGTGGCCACGTTCCGGCTGCTGCACCCGGAACTGGTCGACCTGTCCCCGCCGGAACGGGACGTGCTGGTCGTCCGCGCCGGTGCGGGGCCCCTCACGGCCCGGATCACCCTGCCCGGGTCGCTGCCGGTGGAGTTCGACTCCCGGGACGACTACTACCGTCCGGGGCAGGTGGCGCGGGCGTCGACCGGGCTCGCAGCCGACGCAGCATCCGGGCATCGGTGAAGCCGACCCGGCGGGCGGCGGCTTCGACGGTGGTGCCGTGCCCGATGAGGTGCTCGGCGCGTTCCACCCGCAGCGCCTGCTGGTAGCCGAGCGGGGTCAGCCCGGTCGCCCGCCGGAACAGCCGGGTCAGGGTGCGTTCGGCGACACCGCCGGCGGCTGCCAGCTCGGCCAGGGGCAGCGGCTCGGTGAACCGGGCGTCGATCAGGTCCTGCGCCCGGTGCACGGCGTCGGACAGGTGGGAGCGGTGCCGCAGCATCGCGCTGGCCTGCTGCTCGTCGCCGTTGCGTCGGGTGTGCACGACCAGCGCGCGGGCGATCCGGGCGGCCGTCGCGGGGCCGTGCCGGGTGGCCGTGAGATGCAGCGCCACGTCGATTCCGCTGGCGATGCCGGCCGAGGTGACGACCCGCTCGTCGACCACGTAGAGCACGTCGCGAACCACCTTCGCTCTGGGGAACCGGCGGGCCAGGTCGTCCTGCACCTCGTGGTGGGTGGTGCAGCGACGTCCGTCGAGCAGGCCGGCCCGGCCGAGGGCGTACGCCCCGGCGCAGACGCTGGCGACGGTGCCGCCGGCCGCGTGGTGGGCGGCCAGCCGCCGCAGGTCTGCCGGCGAGAGGGGCCCCTGCGGCCCGTGCGCCCCGGGCCGCCAGCCGGGTACGACCACCAGGTCGTCCGGCGTCAGGTCGGGCCACCGGGTTACGGCCACCAGCGGTACGCCCTGCACGGTGGGCACGACCTCCCGGTCGGCGACGTAGTGCAGTTGGTAGTCGTGGCCGAGGTCGGCGGCGGTGGAGAAGACCTGGGCCGGCCCGGCGAGGTCCAGCAGGTGCAGCTGCGGAACCAGCAGGAACACGACCCGGGTCACGGACGGTCAGCTCGCGACATCGCCGGCGGGAGCGGCGGCGGTCGCGGCCGTGCGGTGGTCGGGGGTGGTCGCGGGATCCCCGGTGACCTCGTCGACGGTGCGCACGACGGCGAAGCGGCCCGCCAGGGCGTACTCGGTGCGGGCGGTCATCTCTGCGGTCGACATGGTGCGCGGATCGGCCAGGATCTCCTCCGGGGTCGCGGTCTCGGGCAGGTCGCGGTGCGGGGTGGGAAAGGTGGCCGTCGCGTCGGTCACGAACGTCATCTGGTAGCCGAGGTCGCAGCCGAGCCGGGTGGTGGTCTCGACGCACTGCTCGGTGCGGATGCCGCAGACGGTGAGCGCGTGGACACCCGCCATGGTGAGCAGTTGCTGGAGGTTCGTGGTGGTGAAGGCGTTGTGCGCGGTCTTGACCAGCGTCGGCTCCCCCGGCTCGGGCCGCAGCCCGTCGATCAGCCGGACGTGGCCGAGGGCCGGGTCGAACACGCCGCCACTGCCCGGCTCGGCGTGCAGGACCCAGATCACCAGGTCGCCGCGGGCACGGGCGTGCGCGACGAGCCGACCGACCCGGTCGACGACGTCGGGTCGGGAGACGTACGCCCAGATCGGCCGCTGGCGGAAGGATTCCTGGACGTCGATGACGACGAGTGCCGCTCTGCTCATGGTGTCCATCCTGGCCGGGCCGGCCACCGGGGCCCAGACACCATCACGTCCCGCTGCGGAACGATCCGGCCAACGGCCAACGGCCAACGGCCAACGGCCCACAGCCAACGGCCAACGGCCAACGGCCAACGGCCAACGGCCAACGGCCAACGGCCAACGGCCAACGGCCAACGGCCAACGGCTCACGGCCAGCGAACCGGCGGACGGTCAGGCCCAGGGGTCGGCGGCGGCGGCCCGGCGACGGACCTCCAGCTCGGCGGCCTCCTCCAGGGTGGGGGCCGTGCCGCCCAGGTGCTTGGGCTGCCACCAGCTGTCCTCCGGGCCGGCCGGCGAGTCGGGATAGTTCCGCTGGGCCCGGTCCACCAGCTCGGTCAGCCGGACCTTCAGGTCGGCCGTCATGGCGTTGGTGTCCGGGTAGTCGGCGGGCTGCATCGGCTCGCCGATGATGATGGTGATCGGAACGTGCCGGCGGGTCAGGGTGCGGGGGCGGCCCTTGGTCCAGAGCCGTTGCCCGCCCCACAGCGCCACCGGCAGCACCGGCACGTCGGCGTCCCGGGCCATCCGCGTCGCGCCGCTCTTGATCTCCTTGACCACGAACGACCGGCTGATCGTCGCCTCGGGGAAGACGCCCACCACCTCGCCGGCCCGCAGCGCCGTCACGGCGGCGCTGTAGGAACCGGCGCCGGCCCGCCGGTCGACGGGGATGTGCCGCATGCCGCGCATCAGCGGACCCGACACCTTGTGCGTGAACACCGACTTCTTGGCCATGAACCGCACGAGACGTTTGGAGTCCTGCGCGCCCAGCCCACAGAAGATGAAGTCGAGGTAGCTGACGTGGTTGCTGGCCATCACCGCCCCGCCGCTGCGCGGCACGTGGTGGGCCCCCTCCACGGTGATCTTCAGGTCGAGGACCCGGAACATCGTCTTGGCGGCGGCGACAACGGGCGGGTACACGAACTCCGGCATTCACCAACTTTACAACGCGTAGGTTACGACACCGTAGGTGGGCGAGGCCGGATCTGCCGGGTGCCGGCCACCCGACGGCGGCCGGCACCGGGGCGTCAGTCCGCCAGTCGGTGCAGGTCGAGGCGGCCCCGGGCGAAGGCGTCCACCCGACCCCAGCGGCCCGGGATGTCCAGCACCTCGATCCGGCCCATCCCGATCGGCAGCTTCGGCTCCACGGCCAGGTGACCCTCGTGCGGCTCCAGGCCCAGCATGGTCCGCAGCAGCAGCAGTGGCGCGCCCGTCGACCAGGCCTGCGGACTGCACGCCGTGGGGTACTCGACGGGGAACTTGGTCTGCTCCCGCGGATATCCGCCGAACGCCTCCGGCAGCCGGCCGTCGAAGAAGCGGGCGGCGTCGAGGATGCCGCTGGCGATGGTCGCGGCCTCCTCGGCGAAGCCGTAGTTGCGCAGGCCCCAGGCGCAGAACGACGTGTCGAAGGGCCAGACCGTGCCGTTGTGGTAGCCGATCGGGTTGTACCGCACCTCCCCCTCGGCCAGCGTCCGCACCCCGAACCCGGAGAACAGCCGGGGTCCCACCAGGTGTCGGGCGATCTGCTCGGCGCGCTCGTCGGTGACGATGCCGCTCCACAGCAGGTGCCCGATGTTGGAGCTGAGCACGTCGCACTGGCGGCCCTCCGGGTCGAGCGCGAGCGCGTAGTACCCGCCGTCGGCCACCCACCAGTCCCGGTTGAACCGCTCCTTGAGGGCCACCGCCTCCCGCTCCAACTGCTCGGCGTACGCCGGGTCGCCCCAGAACTCCCGGGCCATCCGGGCGGCGCGGATCTTCGCGTCGTACGCGTAGCCCTGCACCTCGCAGGTGGCCCGGGGGAACGGCGGCAGGGTGCCGTCCCGGTAGGAGATGGAGTCCCAGGAGTCCTTCCAGCACTGGTTCTCCAGGCCGGTGTCGGTGTTGCGCCGCTCGTACCAGATGTAGCCGTTGCCGACCAGGTCGGCGTGGTCGTCGATCCACCGCAGCGCCCGGCGGCACTCCGGCTCCAGTTCCCTGACCAACTCGACGTCGCCGCTCCACCGCTCGTACTCGTCGAGCAGCACGATGAACAGCGGCGTGGAGTCCACCGCCCCGTAGTACGGCGAGTGCGGCTGTTCCTCGAAGGCGGCCGTCTCGCCGTACCGCATCTCGTGCAGGATCCGACCCGGGTCCTCCTCCCGGAAGTCGTCGAACCGGGTGCCCTGCAACGCGGCCAGGATCCGCAGGGTGGTCCTGGACAGCTGTGGAGTGAACGGCAGGGTCTGCAGACAGGTCAGAATGCTGTCCCGACCGAACATCGTCATGAACCAGGGCAGGCCCGCCGCCGGCAGCGTCGCCCCGCCGAGCGACAGCGGGGAGAAGCGCAGCGCGGCCAGGTCGATCAGGCTGCGCCGGTAGGTGGCCGCCATCCGGTCGTGTTCGCTGTTGACCTTCGGCGCGTTGGCGATCCACTCCTCCAGGTCGTGCTGGAGGGCCAGCCGTTCGGTGCCGTGCGCCCGCAGTCCCATCCGCAGGTCGCGGCCACCCGGCCCGATCGCGAAGCTCTGCACGTCGATCTCGGTGTGCCACTGCTCGTTCGGCTCCAGGTGGACGGAGTAGGCGAAGCCGTTGCTGTCGAACCGCGCCGGACGGGAGCACGAGATCACCGTCTGCCGGTGGAAGTTGCCCCGCCGGTAGCCCAGCCGCAGCCGGTCCGCTTCCGCCTCGGCGTACAGCTCGCCCTTCTTGTTGAGGATCTCGTCCTTGACCTGGAACAGGTCGGCGAAGTCCGACCCCGCGTCCATCCGGATCTCCAGGTCCACCGGCTTCTCGTCGTGGTTGAGGATGACGATCGACTCCCGGAAGCTGCCTCCGACGGCCCGCTCCCGGATGATCGACAGTTTCGCGTCGACGTAGTGGGTCGCCATGCCCGGCACGAGGAAGAACCGCGCCTCGTAGTACTGGAGGTCGTCGTAGGACAGCGAGTTGAGGCGCTCGCCGTTGACGGTCAGCACCCATTTCGACAGGAACCGGGTGTCCAGCGAGAACATGCCCGTCGGCTCGGTCGGCGTGGCCTCGATGTCACCGGTGTCCTGGGAGACGACGAACGTGCTGCCGTCGAGGATCCGCACCGTGCCGCTCGCTGCCATCAGCGTGCCCCCTTCGGGAACCGCCGGCGTGGCCCGTGCGCGTGCGGCGAGCCGGGGAAGATCCGCTCGACCTGCACCATCAGCCGGGCGTCGCCGCTGACCGTCATGTCGCCACGCAGGAGGGCCGCGAGGCCCTGCTCCCGGCCGGTCGCGAGGTCGTCGAACACGGCCGGGCTGGTTCCCACGACCGTGTCGGCCTCCAGGTCCTCCCGGCTGACCCGCATGTTCCCCCGGTCGATGCGCAGCAGCCAGTGCGTGGTCTGCGGTCCGTCGTTCAGGTCGAAGCGCAGCGTCCCCGAGGACTTCGCCAACAGGGGCTCGTACCCCCGGCGGTCGAGATCCTCGAAGAACCGCGTGGTCGCGTCCAGCATCGCCGTCCTACCCCCCGTCGATCCAGCCCGGTGCCCGGGTCCACACCGGGGTCCCCGGTCGGGACCGGGTCAACCTCGCCCGCATCGGGTGAGTCACGGGAGGGGGAGACGCGCGGCGCCGGCCCCCGAACCGGGAACCGGCGTCCGTGGTACGCGTCGGTCAGTTGTTGGGTTCGTTGGCGCTGATGTCGGCGAGCACCGACTGCGGCTCCCGCTCGACGGCCAGGTCGCCCATCGACACCAACCCCACGAGCCTGCCGTCGTCGACCACCGGCAGCCGGCGTACGGCGTACGTGCGCATCAGGTCGGCGGCGGCGACCGCGTCGTCGTACTGGCTGACGGTGATGATGTCCCTGCTGGTGATCGCGTCCAGACGGGTGCTGTTCGGGTCCATGTCCTCTGCGACCGCTCGGACCGTGATGTCCCGGTCCGTCACGATACCGACCACGGCGTCGCCGTCGGTCACCACGACGTCGCCGATCGCGGAGTCACGCATCTCCTGGGCCGCCGCCATCAGCGTGCTGTTGCCGTCCATGGTCACCAACCGGGTCGTCATGAACTCTCCGACCGTTGTCATGGTGCTCCCCTCTCGGTGTCGGCACGGCCCGTCTACCCGCCGCCCCGACGCAGGTAACACCGCCGCGAGCGGGCTGGAACCGACACCGCCCGCGAGCGGGCTGGAACCGACACCGCCCGCCCGACGGTCCCCGGTCGTCAGCGGGTCTCGGCGGCCACCAGCTCGGCGATCTGCACCGCGTTGAGGGCGGCGCCCTTGCGCAGGTTGTCGTTGGAGCAGAACAGAGCCAGCCCGTGCTCGACGGTCTCGTCGGCGCGGATCCGCCCCACGTAGGTCGGGTCCTGGCCGGCGGCCTGAAGCGGGGTGGGCACGTCCGACAGCGTCACCCCCGGCGCCCCGTCGAGCAGCTCGCGGGCGCGCTGCGGAGTGACCGGCCGGGCGAAGCGGGCGTTGATCTGCAACGAGTGGCCGGTGAACACGGGAACCCGCACGCAGGTGCCGGAGACCAGCAGGCCGGGGATCTCCAGGATCTTGCGGCTCTCGTTGCGCAGCTTCTGCTCCTCGTCGGTCTCCTCGGAGCCGTCGTCGACGATCGACCCGGCGAGCGGGAGCACGTTGAAGGCGATCGGCCGGGCGAAGGAGCGCGGCGCGGGGAACTCCACGGCGGCACCGTCGAAGGCGAGACCGGCGGCGTCCCCGGCGACCTTGCGGACCTGCTCGTCCAGCTCGGCGACCCCGGCCAGCCCGGCCCCGGAGACCGCCTGGTAGGTCGAGACGACCAGGCTGACCAGCTCCGCCTCCTCGTGCAGCGGGCGCAGCACCGGCATCGCGGCCATGGTGGTGCAGTTCGGGTTGGCGATGATGCCCCGGGGGCGCACGGCGACGGCGTGCGGGTTGACCTCGGCGACGACCAGCGGCACCTCGGGGTCCGTCCGGAAGGCGGAGGAGTTGTCGATGACGACCGCGCCGGCGGCGGCGACCCGCGGGGCGAGTTCCCGCGCGGTGCCCTTGCCCGCCGAGAAGAGCACGATGTCCAGCCCCGCGTAGTCGGCCGTGGCCGCGTCCTCGACGGTCACCTCGCCGTCGCGCCACGGCAGGCTCCGGCCCACCGACCGGGCCGACGCGAACAACCGCACCTGCTCCGTCGGGAACTCGCGCTCCGCCAGCACCTGCCGCATCACGCCACCGACCTGGCCGGTGGCTCCCACAATGCCGATCCTCATGCCCGCGAGGCTACCCAGGCGACCGGCCGGGCGGGGAACGCTTTCCCACCGCCCGGGCCGGTCGGAGCCCGGATCACAGGGTGGCGTCGATCACCTCACCCAGACCCGTCGCGGTGAGTTCGTCCCTGATCATCGCAGCGTCACCCTCGATCACCAGAGTCAGCGTCTCCGGGTGCAGGTGGGTGGCAGCCGCCGCGGAGACCTCGTCGACGTCGGCGGCGAGCAGCTGCTCACGGAGCCGGGCGTGGTAGTCGTCGGGAAGGTCGTGCACGACCAGGGTGGTCAACGCCGCGGCGATCGCCCGGGGGCTCTGCAACTCGACGGAGAGCTGGCCGGCCCGCCAGGACCGGGCCACCGCCAGTTCGTCGGCGGTCACCCCGACCTCCTTGGTACGGGTGATCTCGCCGACCGTCTCCACCAGAGCCGGTGCGGTGACGGCGGTCTGCACCCCCGAGGTGACCGCGAAGCGCCCGAACCGCCGGGCCGAGGCGAAGTCACCGCGGATGCCGTAGGTGTAGCCGCGCACCTCCCGGATCAGGTGGTTGAGTCGGGAGGTGAACGCCCCGCCGAGCACGGTGCCGGCGAGGGTCATCGGCACGTGGTCGGGGTGGGCCCGGTGCGGTGCCGGGTGGCCGAGGCGCAGCGTGGACTGCACCGAGCCGGGCCGGTCCACCAGGATGATCTTCCGATCGGCGCGCGGGGGCACCGCCACGGGACCACCCCGCTCGACCGCACCGCCGCCGGTGCCGGCGAACGCCGTACGACCCAGCGCGGCCAGGTCCAGCCGCTCCAGGTCACCGGCGACGACCAGGGTGCCGGGGCGGATGAACCACTCGGAGTGGAAGACCGTCACGTCCTCCACGTCCAGCGCCGCCACCGACGCCGGATCGCCGTACAGCGGGCGACCCCAGCGGGTTTCCGCGCCGAACAGGTCGGCACGCAGCACCGCGTCGGCGCGCGGGCCCGGGTTCGCCCAGTCCATCCGCAGCGCGGTGGCCTCGTCGTCGCGAACCCGCCGCACGTCGTCCGGGTCGAGTCTGGGGGTGCGCACGGCCTCGGCTAGCAGTTCCACGGCGGCGGTCAGCCGGTCCACCGGCACCTGCACGCTGACCTGGAAGGAGTCCCAGTCCAGCCCGGTCACCAGCTCGGTGCCGAGGGCCTCGATGGCCAGCGCGTAGGCGGTCGCGTCGCGTTGCGCGGTGCCCTCCTCCAGCGCCTTGGCCAGCACCGCCCCCAGCCCCTCCCGGCCGACCGGCTCGCGGGCGGCACCCCCGTCGAGCAGCAGCACCGCGACGGCCAGGTTCTGTCCGGGCAGGTGCGCGGCGACGACCCGCCCACCGGCCACGTCCCGCCGGACGACCTGCGGGAAGCGGTAGGGACGGGCGGCACCCGGCCCGGGACGCTCGGCGATCAGGCTCACTGGTCTTTCCCTTCGGGGAGGTACGTCAGAGTCACCCGGTCGGCGGGCGCGAGCACCTCGGCAGCCGCCTCGGCGATCTGCTCGGCCGTCACCGCCAGCCAGGCCGGCAGCCGTTCGCCGGCAGCCGCCGGATCGCCGAACTGGGTGGCGTACCGGCCGAGGGTGTCCGCCCGACCGTCGACGGTGGACATCTGCCGCCACCAGGCGGTACTCAGCAGCGCCTTGGCCCGGTCCAGCTCGGCGGCGGTGACCGCGACGGTGGTCAGCTCGTCGACGACCTCGGCCAGCCCGGCGGCGAGCCGCTCCGCGTCGACTCCGGGCCGGGCGGTGGCGGTGGCGATCAGCGGAGCGGGGGCGTGCGCCAGGTCCACCCCGTACGCCCCGACCAGATCCGGCTGGGCGATCCGTTCCCCGTCGGCGAGGCGCTGGTAGAGGCGGCTGCCCCGACCGCTGCCGAGGACGGTGGCCAGCACGGTCACCACGTCGTACCCGGGGCCGCCGAACGGGTGGGTGCGGTGCGCGACGTACGCCCGGGGCGCGGGCACGTCGGCGACGACCTGCTCCACGGCCGGCTGCCCGGCGGCCGGCACCGTCCGCCCGTCCGGTGCGGCGGGGATCTCCGGGCGCGGCGGGATCGCGCCGAAGTACTTGTCGGCCAGCGCGAAGACGTCGGCGGCGGCGGCGTCCCCGACGACGGTCAGCACGGCGTTGTTCGGCGCGTAGTACGTCGCGTGGAACGCCTGGAAGGTGGCCAGGTCGGCGGCGTTCAGGTCGGCCATCGACCCGATCGTGGGGTGGTGGTAGGGATGCCCGGGTGGGTAGAGCAGCGGCAGCAGCCGCAGCCACGCGTCGCCGTACGGGACGTTCTCGTAGCGCTGCCGCCGTTCGTTCTTCACCACGTCCCGCTGGTTGTCCAGCGTCTCCTGGGTCAGCGCGGGGACGAGGCCACCCATCCGGTCGGCCTCCAGCCACAGCGCCAGTTCCAGATGCTCGGCGGGGACGGTCTCGAAGTAGTTGGTGCGGTCCGGGTTGGTGGTCGCGTTCAGCGAACCACCGGCCCCCTGCACCAGTTTCATGTGCTCGGTCTTGGCGACGTTCACCGAACCTTCGAACATGAGGTGCTCGAACAGGTGCGCGAAGCCCGTCTGCCCGGCCGGCTCGTGCCGGGAGCCGACGTCGTACCAGATGTTGACCGCGACCGCCGGTGCGGTGCGGTCCTCGCTCACCACCACACGCAGGCCGTTGTCCAGTCGGGTGGTCTCGATGGGCCAGGGGTAACCGCTGTCGGGCATGGCCCGACGCTATCCGATCTCCGGGTCACGAAGGGAACGAGACGGCACGCGGCGAGCCGGTATCGAGCGCGGGCCACCGGGTACGGAGGGGCATGCCCGCACCCTTGTCACCCACCCCCGCCGACCGGGCCGCCGCCGCGCTCACCCGGGCCGCCGCCGCCCTGGCCCGGGTGCGCCGGGCCCGTCTGCTGCACCCGGCGGGTCGGACCTTCGCCGGGGAGGTGCTGGTCTGGGGCTCATCCGGGCCCCCCACCGGGGTGCCGCTGCTCGACGAGCCGGGCCGTTACCGGGCGACCGTCCGGCTGTCCAAGGGGGTTCCCACCCCCGGCGCCTGGCCGGACGTGCTCGGGCTGGCGGTGCGGCTGCACCGGCCCGAGGGCCCGCCGTTCGACCTGCTGGTCAGCTCCAGCGGCGCGGCGCCGGTGCTGCGGAACCTGCCGCTGCCGCGGCGGCGCTTCGCCGGGACGTACTCGACGATCATGTCCTACCGGGCCGGCCGGCGGCGGCTGTGGCTGGCCGCGCTGGCCGACCCGGAGTCGGTCGACCTGGGCCGCAGCCTGGCCGAGGTGACCGCCGCGACCCGGGCGGACGCGCCCCGGCTGGTGCTCGGGGTCGCGTCCGCGGTCGGGCCGTGGCGGCTGTTCGGGCAGGTCAGCCTCGGCGACCAGCTCAGCGCCCAGGAGGACGCGGCGCTGGCCTTCGACCCGGTGGCGAACCTGCCGTGGGGGTTACGGGCGGTGGGCCCGATGGCCTGGCTGCGGGAGCACACCTACCGGGGCTCCCGCAGCGCGCGGGGGGCCACCGCTCAGTCGGGCGGCTCGATCGGGGTCACGGTCTGATCGGAGGTACGCCGTTCCAGGACCGTGTCGGGGGCGGCGTTCTGGTCGGCCTCCCGCCGGTCCGAGTCGGCGAGGATCGCGTCGGCCTGCGCCTGCGGGTCGTCGCTGCCGGCCGCCGCCTCCTCGGGCAGGAGGTGGGCGCGGGACTCCACCCGGTCCTGGTCGCTCTGCTGGTGAGTCATGTCCGGTTCCTTACCCCGCGCGCGGTCCGCGCACGCGGTCAGGAGCGGAACGGGCCGCGCACCTCGTAGGTGATGCCGCCGCTGGACGAGCCGGAGGTGCCGCGCTGGGAGGAGAAGTAGAACCGGGTGCCGTCGGGTGAGAACGCCGGCCCGCAGATCTCCGAGGACGACTGGCCGGTGATCCGCAGGAACGGCGCGACCACCTCGTCGGGGGTGATGATGTTGATCTCCATGTTGCCGCCGTCCTCGGCCACGTACAGGTCCCCGCCCGGCGTGCCGGTGATGTTGTCCACCCCGGTCAGCGGCGCGCTGCCGGAGACCAGCGAGTCGTCGTACGCCAGGGCGATGCGCTGGTTGACCGCGTCGTACGCCCACACCCGGTTGTCGCCCTTCGTGGTGAACCAGCAGGTGCCGTCGGCGTACCAGCAGCCCTCGCCGCCGTTGAACCGCTTCGCGCCGGAGACCTGGTTGCGGGTGTAGGTGGGCGACCCGTCGGGGTCGGGCACCCGGGCCCAGGTCACCGGGCCGCTGGTGGCGGAACCGGCGACCAGCACCTCCAGGGTGCCGGCCGACAGGTCGCCCCAGGTGGTGGGCCGGAAGCGGTAGAAGCAGCCGGTCGACTCGTCCTCGGTCAGGTAGATCACCCGACGGACCGGGTCGCAGGCCGCCGCCTCGTGGGTGAACCGCCCCATGGCCGCCCGCCGCACCCCGGCCTTACCGCCCTGCGGGTACGTCTCGTAGACGTACCCCCGGCTGACCTCCTCGCCGGACAGCCAGGTTCCCCACGGGGTGGCGCCGCCGGCGCAGTTGCGGTTGGTGTTCGACAGGATCCGGTACGCCGAGGCGATGCTGCCGTCGGCGTTGAACCGCACCGCCGAGACCCCGCCGGTACCGGAGATCTCGGAGTTCGAGACGTAGATCCAGCCGGTGCCCGCGGCGAAGCAGGCCCCGCCGTCGGGGGCGTCGTGCCAGGTGTACGAGGTTCCGGAGACGGCCTGCCGCGAGCGGGCGATGATCCGGCTGGTGAAGCCGGCGGGCAACTGGATGCCCCGGGCGTCGGCGGGTTGCAGCGGCCCGTAGGGGCTGGCCCCGGGCTGGGCGGGCGCGGCCAGCGCGGCTCCGGCCCAGAGGCTGCCGGAGAAAGCTGCGGCCCCACCGGCGACGGTGGCGCGCAGGACGGTACGACGGTCCATCGAAAACCTCCGATTACGGCGTGCGGTGGCGCCGAAACTACCGACCGTTCTATCGACGGAGATGAACGTGAAGCGAGGTGTTGCCGACGAGGGGATGGCCATGTCGCTCCGGTCGGGTACGCTGACCGGCGTGACGCGTTCGTATCGATGGTTTAGGCAGCCGGCTCGCAAGCCGGTGACTTCACCATGATCTGACGTCACCAGGTTCACGAGCCGGCCGGGCAGGAGCTTCACGCTCCTGCCCTTTCGCGTACGAGCAGCCGGCTCGACCCGGGCACCGGCACCGGGGGCGGTCGGCGGAAGGATGCCCACCGTGACGACCCCGGAGACCGACCGGGTCAGCGATCAGCGGATCGACCGTGTCGTGCCGCTGACCACCCCTGCCCTGCTGCACCACGAGCTGCCCCTGGACGCCACCCTCGCCTCGGCCGTACTGGCCGGTCGGCGCGCGGTGAGCCGGGTGCTGGACCGCACCGACGACCGCCTGCTGGTGGTGGTCGGCCCCTGCTCGGTGCACGACCCGGCCGCCGCGCTGGAGTACGCCCACCGCCTGCGGGCCACCGCCGACCGGCTCGCCGACGACCTGCTCGTGGTCATGCGGGTGTACTTCGAGAAGCCCCGCTCGACGGTGGGCTGGAAGGGCCTGATCAACGACCCGGGGCTCGACGGCTCCGGCGACGTGAACACGGGTCTGCGCAAGGCCCGCGCGCTGCTGCTCGACGTGCTGCGCCTGGGGCTGCCGGTGGGCTGCGAGTTCCTCGACCCCATCACCCCGCAGTACATCGCCGACACCGTGGGGTGGGGCGCGATCGGCGCCCGTACGGTGGAGAGCCAGGTGCACCGGCAGCTCGCCTCCGGCCTGTCCATGCCCATCGGCATGAAGAACCGTCCCGACGGCAGCATCTCCACGGCGGTCGACGCGATCCGGGCGGCGGGCGTGCCGCACGTGTTCCCGGGCATCGACCACTCCGGCACGCCGGCGATCCTGCACACCCGCGGCAACGCCGACGGCCACCTGGTGCTGCGCGGGGGCGGCGGTCGGCCGAACTACGACGCCGCGTCGGTGGCGGGGGCGCTGGACCTGCTGCGGGCGGCCGGGCTGCCGCAGCGGCTGGTCGTGGACGCCAGCCACGCCAACAGCGGCAAGGACCACCGCAACCAGCCGTTGGTGGCCGCCGACGTGGCCAGCCAGATCGCCGGCGGCCAGCGCGGCATCACGGGCATCATGCTGGAGAGCTTCCTGCTCGCCGGCCGGCAGGAGCTGGACCCGACCCGGGAGCTGACGTACGGCCGGTCGATCACGGACGCCTGCATCGGCTGGGACACCACCGACGAGGTCCTCTCCCACCTGGCCCAGGCGGTCCGCACCCGCCGCGCCACCCACCCCGTCCCCGCCTGAACCCGGACAGTGCCGCCCCCGGGGTACGCCCGGGGCGGCACAACCCGGAATGGGGCGCCCCCGGGACGGATCGCGCGACGATGCCGGGTTTGACCGATTCGGTCGCGGGTAGCTGAGCCATGTGAGCGACGACGCACCCGTGCGAGACACCACCGTCGGAGCGGCCGCCGAACCGGACGCGCCCGCCGTCGACCCGTCCGACCTGCCCACCGCGGAGATCTGGGTGGCGGAGGACGACCTACCGGACGAGGACCTGGACACCCGGCCCCTCGACGAGTTGCTCGACGACCTCTACCACGGCCAGGAGCGGATCAGCCAGGCGGACATCTACCGCCGCGCGGTGGCCGCGGAGCTGCCCTCCCAGCTGCTCTCCCGACTGTCCGCGCTGCCGCAGGGCGAGTACTCCGTCGACGAGGTGACCGACCTGCTGGGCGGCGCCCAGCCCTGACCGCCCGGCCGCGTACGCCCACCGAGTCCCGGACCGCCCGGGCCGCCCCCACGGCGGCGACGAGGAACAGGAGCGCGAGATGCCCCGACGCGACGAACACGACCACGAGGACCTGCAGGCGCTCGGCCAGCCACCGGAGGGCACCGACACGCTGCCCGAGCCGGACTTCGCCAACGAACACGACCGCACCGCCGTCGACCGGGACATCGTCACCGGCGCGGACGCCGACGAGCGCGAGCCCGAGTCACCGCACGGCTGGGCCGGCATGGAGCGCTGACCCCCACCCGCCCGTCGCGGACCTGGTCCCGACGGGCGGGTGCACGGTCGTCCCACGCCGTCAGTCCTCGTCGTCGCCCTCGGCGGCCTGCTGCGCCACCGCGTAGGCCATCTGGAGGAAGTCCGAGGCGGCCACCGCCGTCAGCGCGGTGGCGACCAGCCGGGTGAGCCGGGGAACCAGCACCAGCCCGCCGGTGAGCCCGGTGGCCACCCAGACCGCGAGGCAGAACGGGCAGCTCAGCAGTTCACCGATGGCGTGCCGGGCGGAGCTGCCGGAGTCGCGTACCTGCTCCATCACCTCGCCACTGCCGATGGGCCGGTCGTAGCGGGTGAACGGGGCCCGCAGCGGGCTGGTCACCGCGTCCTTGGACAGCAGCCGGCTCAGCTTGTGGGTGGCGACGGCGAGCAGCACCACGTCTGCGGGTGCCGGTCGCTCCGGCACGGGACGGCCGGTCACCCGGACCAGCCCGGCGATGGCGGCGGTCACGCCCGCGTAGGTGCCCATCGCCGCCAGGTAGCCGCCGAGCGGCCGGTGTTCGTGCGGCGCGTAGGCCTGGCGCAGCCTCGCCACCTTCTGCTTCAGGTCGCTCACCCGGTCTCCTCACGGTCTCGGCGCGCCCCACGGTCGCGGGGAGCGGTGGCGTCGGTGGTCAGCCGGCCTGGAGGTTGTCGGCCACCACACGGGCGAGGCCGGTCAGCGCCTCGTCGGCCATCCGTTCGACGTCCGGCCCGCCGTCGAGTTCGAGCCGCACGCGGGCCCCGCCCGAATCCGCCGGGTCGACCCTGAGCTCGCCGGACCATTCGCCGGCCCCACGCCAGCGGGCCCGCAGCTCCTCCGCGTCGAACTCCTCGGCCGGGCTGCCGTCGCCGCGCAGGGGTCCGGGCAGCCACGCCGACGCGCGGGCCGGATCGGTGGCGGTGTTGAAGACGACCTCGGGGGGCGCCGACAGGCCCCGCTCCGCGGAGGCCATCACGCGCTCCGCAGCCGGTTGGGGTCGACTTCTCGACCGGGGTGCCGGGCCAGGTACTCGGTCTCCAACTCGGCGGTACGGCGCAGGTGGTTGGCCAGCGCCGAGTCGGCCGCGTGCCGCAGGGTGTCCAGCCGGGTGCGGTGCAGGCTGTGCATCTCGCGGATGAGATCCTCGTCGGCCAGCTCGGCCGGGTCGACGCCGAGGTCGCCGTCGAGGTCCGCGCCCCTGCCCGGGTCGGGCGCCCGGTCGTCGCCCCACTCGGCGGCCCGCTGCTCCGGGCTGAACTCGTCCTGCTGTCGAGATCCGGTCATCGTCGCCCCCCTGTCCGTGTTGGGTTGGCAGCTGTACGGATGCCCAGCCCCGCGAGCACCAAACCCCCGGGCGGACGGGCCGACTACGACACCGCGTCGGAGAGGGCGGGGCGTCCCGGTACCCTCGATGCCATGAGGCGGCTCTGGACCCCGGCGTGGATCGCACGTCACGTGGCCATGGTCGTGCTGGTCACGGGCTTCCTCGCACTGGGCTGGTGGCAGCTCAGCCGGGCCGCCGGGGGCAACGCCATCAGCTGGGGATACGCGGTCGAGTGGCCGATCTTCGCGGGTTTCGTGGTGTTCGTCTGGTGGCGCGAGGTGCGGCACGCGCTGCGCGACGCGCAGGCCGACCCGGCCGGGGTGGCACCGTCCGCCGCCACAGACCCGTCGCCCGTCGCCGCCACGGCACCCGCCGACGCCGCCACCGCACCCCGACCGGCGGATGCCGGCGCGGCCACTGCGACGCGGCCCGGGGGTGCCACCGCGACGCGGCCGGGGGTACGCCGGCCGGTACGCGTCACGCGGGCCAGGTCCGACGCGGCGGAGGACGACGCCGACCTGGCCGCCTACAACCGCTACCTGTCATGGTTGAACGCCAATCCGGGCGCGAAGCCCGGTGACTATCCCGGCTGAGCCGGGTTCGGAAGGACGGACGACGGTGCGCGCTGCCCTCACCCGCTACCGGTGGATCGCCTGGGTCGTCGGTGTGGTGCTGATCCTGCTGGTGGTGATCGGCATGCCCCTGAAGTACGGGTTCGACAACCCGGTGGTGGTGGAGACCGTGGGCCAGGTCCACGGCTTTCTCTACATGGTCTACCTGGTCGCGGCCTTCGACCTGTCCCGCCGGGCGGACTGGCCGCTGAAGCGGATGATCCTGGTGATGCTCGCCGGCACGGTGCCCTTCGTCTCGTTCTGGGCCGAACGGCGGGTCAGCTCGTGGGTCACCGCGCAGGAGGCCGCCGGGCAGCGCGCCCCGGAGCCGGTGGCGGGCTGAACCGCCACCACCACCGGCTGCGCGCGGGGACGCCACCACCGGCTGTGCACGGGGACCGCCACCACCGCCGGGTCAGCGGTTCGGCCGCCACGGGCCGAATGCGGCAAGCGGGTCAGCCCAGCCGCCGCCGGCGTTCATCTCGCGGGCCCGACGCACTGCCCGGCTGACCTGGCCGAACTGGCGCTCGTCGTCGCTGCTGAACAGCAGGATCTCGGCACCCCGGCACCGGCCCCACAGCTCGTGGGGAGGGGGGCGCCAGCGGTCGCCGGCGACTGCGAGCAGCACCGGCAGCAGGAAGACCGCGCCGAGCAGCAGGTACGCGCCGGCGGTGAGCCGTTGCAGCCCACCGCTGAAGCCGAGCAGCACACCGACCCCGGCGACCACTGCGGCGCTGACGACGGTCGCCCGCACCGCGACCCGGTCGTGCGGCCCGCGGGTGGTGTGCAGGTGGGTCAGGTCGGCCACGCGCCAGGTGCCGCCGCCGACGCTGAACTGTTCGGTGGTCACGACGATCCCGGGTCGGGCGTAGAGCAGGTTGGTGGTTTCTCTGGTTCCTCCACCGGCGGTCACCTTCGGTGATCGCGGCGGACGCGTCGTTGCGCGCTCACGATGCACGGTGTTCCTCCACGGCTGGCCCAGCCGGACGGCCCCCGCCGCCTCGCGCATCCCACGCCGGTCGACGGGATTCCCGGCTGTGCGACCCATTCTGTGACCTGCCCGCCAACGCCGGAGCCCGGTTTGTCCACCGGCCGGGCCGTTGGCCGAGTCACCCACGCCGGGATCAGCCCTCCAAGTCCGTCTTGTCGGGCATAACCACTCCGGGGGCAACGTCATGCGTCTACAACGACGAATCGCTCTTATCTCGCTAAAGGCCCGAACACGCCTGCCGGCGCCCGTGCAGAACCCCGCCCCGCGCCCGTGCCGAACCCGCCCGTCGGCAACGGAGGATGCTCGGCCAGGCCGTCACACGGCCACCAGTCGTCCCGGCTTCCCCTGCGGGCCACACCCGTCACGTACTAGGTTGGGCCGGTCGGGCCCGGTCCACCGCCGTCCACCCGGACGGCACCGGTCCGGCGCCGCCGCGGACCCCGGCAACCCGCGACGGCCGGTGAGAGGAGCTTTCCCGCTCTTGTCGTCACTCAGGAACACGTTGCGGGCCCTGACGGTCGCCCTCCTGTCGGTCGCGCTGATCGCGCCGGCCACGGTGGCCCGGGCCGAGCCGACCCCCACCGAGCTGACCCGGCGGATCGAGAAGTCCTCCGCCGAGTTGGAGCGGGTGGTGGAGGCGTACAACGGCTTGGCCGAGAAGATGAAGGCCAACCGGGCCGCCGTCGACCGACTGCGGGAGCGCATCGGCCCGTTGGAACAGCAGACCGAACGCAGCCGGGCCGACGTGGGGCAGCTCGCGGTCGCCGCGTACAAGACCGGCAGCCTGGCCGGCGCGGACGCGCTGCTGCGCGCCGGGGACCCGACCTCGGTGCTGGACCGCCTCAGCGCCCTCGACCAGCTGACCCGGCAGCGGCAGGCACGCATCGCCACCTACACCGCCGACCAGCGTCGGCTGCTCGACGAGAAGACCCGGCTCGACGTGACGCTCAACCGACAGGCCGCGCAGTCCCGCGAGCTGAAGACTGCCCGTACCCGCATCGAACGGGACCTGTCGTCGCTGTACGAGATGCGCCGGCAGGCGTACGGCCGGGCCACGGAGCAGCCGGCGGCACGCCCGGACAGCGCCGCCGACGCGCCCGCCGTGTCGGGCCAGGCCGGCGTGGCCGTGCGGTACGCGTACGGGGCGCTGGGCAAGCCGTACTCCTGGGGCTCCGCCGGCCCGAACGGCTACGACTGCTCCGGGCTGACCTCGGCCGCCTGGCGGGCGGCGGGCAGGTCGCTGCCGCACAACACCCGGATGCAGTGGAGCGCGGTGGCCCACATCGGCCGGGACGAGCTGCGCCCGGGTGACCTGGTCTTCTACCGAGGGCTCGGCCACGTCGCGCTGTACGTCGGCGGCGGGCAGGTGATCGACGCGCCCAGCGCGGGGCGCAACGTGCTCAAGCGGGGCATGAACCTGATGCCCATCCTGGGCTACGGCCGGGTGCGCTGAGGCACCGGCACGGCGACGGCCGGCGTTCCCGTGGGAACGCCGGCCGTCGGTGATGTCGGCTCCTGCCGGTCAGGCCGCCTGGAGCCCCTCGGCTCGGGCCAGCTCGCGGAGCCGGCCCAGCGCCTGGATCTCCAGCTGCCGGATCCGCTCGCGGGACAGCGAGAACCGCGAGGCGACCTCGGTGAGCGAGTGCTCCCGCCCGTCCTCCAGGCCGTACCGGGCCCGCATGATCCCTGCGGACCGGTCGTCGAGGTGGTTGAGCAGGCCCTCGATGCGCTGCCGCTCCAGGCCGGTGAGGACGATCTCCTCCGGCGACGGGGCGTCACTGTCGGCGACCAGGTCACCGAGTTTGGTGTCGCCGTCGTCGCCGACCGGGGTGTCCAGTGACACCGTGTCCTGCGACCAGCGGACCAGCTCGTTGACCCGTTCCACGGTGACCCCGAGCGACGCCGCGATCTGCTCCGGCTCCGGGTCGCCGCCCAGCTCACGGGTGAGCTGACGGGCCACGTTGCGCATCCGGTTGACGTCCTCCACCAGGTGCACCGGCAGCCGCACGGTGCGTTCCTGCTGGGCGATCGCCCGGCTGATGGCCTGACGGATCCACCAGGTGGCGTAGGTGGAGAACTTGAAGCCCCGCTCGTAGTCGAACTTCTCGACCGCCCGGACCAGGCCGGTGTTGCCCTCCTGGATCAGATCCAGCATGGGCATTCCCGACCGCACGTAACGCCGGGCGATCGACACGACCAGTCGCAGGTTCGCCCGGATGAACAGATCCTTGGCCCGCTCGCCGTCGGCGACCAGCCGCTCCAGCTCGTCCCGGCCGACACCGGCGGGAACGCGGTCGGAGTCGAGCAGGTGCTCGGCGTAGAGGCCGGCCTCGATCGCCTTCGAGAGATCGACCTCGGTGGCGGCGTCCAGCAGTGGCGTCCGGGAGATCTCGTGAAGGTAGACTCCGACCAGGTCGCGCTCCTCGGCGACCTCGTCGGTTCGCATGCCGATGTTCTTGTCCACGGTGCCCACGGTCCCCTCGCTCGCGCCGGTTGCCCGGTTCCTTGCCATCCCCACGTCCATCAGCCCTCCCCCGCAACTTGCGCCCTGTCATCCGGTGCTGACATCTACACAACAGATGAGACGCGCCGGGGATTCCATGTCGTGAGTCGAAAGTGTCACGAATGCCTGATAATCCGCTGAGAGCACGGTCCATGTTTGCTGTCAGCATCCCGTCGGCGACGAACCTGACAGGCACCCCGTGAGGTCGGTGGCTCCCGCGACGCCGGCCACCCGATCCACGGCAACGCTGCCGGTCAGCGGGCACAGCGACCCGGATCACCACCATGCTGCGATCCTGGTCACCGCTGACGACGGGTCTCACTGCTGATAACGGCTCGATGGACCGCTCGGTTCATCCACGCCGGTGTTATTACCCCGGCCCCTGGAGGAACAACCTCAACCCCCGCCGTATGCCCGATCCACCCGACGGTGTGCCGGGAACCGTCCCGCCGGGCTCCGGAGGCGGCGGGGCTCCGGAGGCGGCGGGGCTCCGGAGGCGGCGGGGCTCAGGAGGCGAGCAGGGCGAGCGCGCCGCGGACCTGGTCCCCGCAGCGGGCGAGCGCGGCCCGCGCGGCCGGGATCCCCGCCCCGGAGACCAGCGAGACCAGGGCGGTCTTCAGGTTGCCGCCGGCCTCGTCGAGGACGCGTCGGGACACCTCCTCGGCACACCCCGTCGCCTCGACCAGGATCGAGATCGTCCGCCCGCGGAGCTTCGCGTTCGTCGCCACCACGTCGACCATGAGGTTCGAGTAGACCCGGCCGAGGCGCACCATCACGGCCGTGGAGAAGGCGTTCAGCACCAGCTTCTGCGCGGTGCCCGCCTTCATCCGTGTCGATCCGGTGACCACCTCCGGCCCGGTGTCGACCCCGATGAACACGTCCACGGCGTCCGCGGCCTTCGCGTGCGGGTCCGCGCACACCAGCACCGTCGAGGCGCCCTTGGCCCGTGCCGCGGCGAGCGCCCCGAGCACGTACGGGGTGCGCCCGCTGGCCGCCAGGCCGACCACCAGGTCCCCCGCCTGGACGCAGTCGGCCGACTCGGCCGCGCCGACCCGCTCGTCGTCCTCGGCGTCCTCCACCGCCTGCCACATGGCGTCCCGGCCCCCGGCGAGGTGGGCGCAGAACCAGTCCCGCGGAGAGTTGAACGTGGGGGTCAGCTCCACCGCGTCGAGCACGCCGAGCCGGCCGGACGTGCCCGCACCGAAGTAGTGCACCCGCTGGCCGCCGCGCAGGGCCGCCACCGCCAGGTCCACCGCCTCGCTGATCTCGTCGAGAACGGCGGCCACCGCCGCCGGGGCCCGCCGGTCCGCCTCGTTGATGACGGCGAGCACGTCGCGGGTGGACATGAGGTCGAGGTCGACGCTGTGCGGGTTGCGCTGTTCGGTGGGGGCGTACACCCGCACCACCGGGCGGATCGGCGCGGCGACCTCGCGCGGCTCCAGGGCGCCGGCGGTCACGACCGCCTCCGCCCCGAGCCCACCCGATGCGACCGAACGGCCTCGGCGGTGGCCTCCAGCGCCTTGCGGGCCCGGGCCCGGTTGCGCGCCGCCACCCCCACGAAGAGGCAGTCGACGACGGTCAACTGCGCCAGACGGCTGGCCATCGCGCCGGAACGGTAGGTGGTCTCCCGGGCCGCGGTGGTGAGCACGAAGTCGGCCACCTCGGTGATCGGCGACCGGGGGAAGTTGGTCAGCGCCACGGTGGCGGCACCGCGCGCCTGCGCCTGCTCCAGCACCTCCACCACGTCGGAGGTGGTGCCGGTGTGCGAGATGCCCACCGCCACGTCACCCCGACCGAGCAGGGCGGCCGAGGTCAGGGCGGTGTGCACGTCCGGGAAGTAGAAGGCCGTACGGCCGATGCGGTGCAGCTTCTGCTGGAAGTCGGAGGCGACGAAACCGCTCGCACCCGCGCCGTAGATGTCGATCCGGCCCGCCCCGGCGATGGCCTCGACGACCTCCTCACAGACGGCCGGGTCGAGCTGCTCGGCGGTCTCCTCGACCGCGCGGGCGTCGTTGAAGGCGATGGTCGCGATGATCTGCGCGAGGTCGGCCCCGGGCGGGATGTCCCCGCCGACGACGCGGGCGTCGGGCGGCTCGATCCGGCGGGCCGCCTCGGCGGCGAGCCGGATCCGCAGTTGCGGGTAGCCGTCCATGCCCACGGAGCGGCAGAACCGGATGACGGTCGCCTCGGAGGTGTCGGCGGCGGTGGCGAGGTCGGTGATGGTCCGGCGCGCCGCGTCCGCCGGGTCCGCGACCACCAGCCGGGCGACGCGCTGCTCTGCCGGGGAGAGCGACGGCAGCAGCCCGCTGATGTGGACGATCAGCCCACCCGGCTCGTGACTCGCGGAAATCTTCGGACTCTTCGTCACGCATGAAACTTACTTTCACGCAGCGTGGTCGTCAACCATACGGGCCCGTGTCGCGCCCGCAGCTTCCGCGGATCGTCCGCTGCCCGGCCGGGGCGCGGCCTGCACGGGTTCCGGCCGGGGCGCCCTGGCCGACGGCACCATGACCGTCTCCCCCAGCCGGTCCAGGTGAGCCCGGATCCGCCGGGACACCTCGTCGGGCGAGCCGGTGGCGTCGACCACCACGAAGGTGCCGAACTCCGGCAGGGTCCGGTAGGCCAGGTCCGCCGCGTGCAGGTAGGGCATGCTCTCGTGGTCGGTACCGCGCCGCTCGATGCGTTGGTACGCCTCGACCGGGTCGACGGTCAGCAGGAAGGTCACCCGGGGCGCCGGGAACAGGCGGTAGCCGAGGCGTGCCACCCGTTCCCAGCGGGAACCGCCACCGTGCGCCCGGATGCTGGCGTACTGACACGCCGCGTAGCGGTCCATCACCGCGACCCGGCCGGTGGCGAGACAGGTGAGCAGGGCGGCGGCGATGGCCAGCCAGCGCAGTACGGACTCGACGACCAGCACCCCGCTCCGCCCCACCAGGCGCTGGGCGTCCGGACGGCCGAGCCGTTGCGCGAGCCGGCCGAGCCAGCGCCGGCCGCCGGCGTTGCGGTGGTAGGTGGCGGGCGACCCGGCCTCGGTGAGGGCCTGAGCGAGCCGGTGCGCCTGGGTGGTCTTGCCTGATCCGTCGATGCCGATCAGCGCGACTGCGCGCAGTCGGGCCGGGCCGCGCCGGGCTGTCGTTGATCTGGCCACCCTGCACAGATTATCCGATCCACGCTCACCCGCCACGCCGGTATGCCCGGTTTGAAGGCAGATGGCACGTTCCCGCCCGTCCGGCAGGTGTGGACGACCGGAATGCCGGGTACCGACGTTCGATCGAAGCGGCTGCACCCCCACCACGTACCGACGGGAGATCGAGATGGTCGAGCACGGGGACGAGAGTCTTCTGCACACCCTCAAGAAGGTCGCCGCCGTGCTCAAACAGTCCGAGATCCCGTTCGCCCTGGGCGGCAGCTTCGCCGTGTACGCCCACGGCGGGCACTCCAGCGAGCACGACGTCGACTTCCTCATCCGCGAGGCCGACGTGGAACGCGCCCTGGAGGCCCTCGTCTCGGCCGGCTTCGTCGCCGAGCGCCCGCCGGAGGACTGGCTGGTCAAGGTCTACGACGGGGGCCGGATGGTCGACCTGATCCATCGGCCCATCGAGACGCCGGTGACCGAGGAGACCTTCACCGACACGGTGGTGCGCCCGGTCGACGCGATCCAGATGCCGGTGCTGTCGGCCACCCAACTCATGGTGCACAAGCTGCTCAGCTTCTCCCAGCACTACTGCGACTTCGCGCGAGGGCTGCCACTGGCCCGCTCGCTGCGGGAGCAGATCGACTGGGAGCGGGTACGCAAGGAGACGCAGCACTCGCCGTACGCCGAGGCGTTCCTGGTGCTGCTGGACCGGCTGGACGTGGTGCCGGACGCCGGCGCCGCCGAGGGAAGGGGAACAGCGTGACCGAGCACCGCGAGGTCGCCACGGGACCACCCGACGAGTACGTCGAGGCGGAGATCCACCGGCTGCTGACCGAGGATCCGGCGGTCGCCGAGCAGGGCATCACGGTGGTGCGCCGGGAGCGCGGCCTCGTGCTCTACGGCGAGGTGGAGAGCCCGCACCGCCGCGAGGAGATCCTGCGCCGGGTGGCCGAACGCTTCCCGGACGTGCCCGTCACCAGTGACATCGGGGTGATCCGCACGCAGGCGCCCACGGAGATCGAGCAACTGCCGTGAGGGAGGTTCGATGGTGATCCGGATCGCCGCCGTGGGCGACGTTCATCTGGACGAGGACGTGGTCGGCCGGTTCCGGCCGGCCCTGGAGGAACTGCCGGAGCAGGCCGACGTGCTGCTGCTCGCCGGTGACCTGACCCGCCACGGCACCGAGGCGGAGGCGCGCTGCGTCGCGCAGGAGTTCGGCGGCCTGGGCGTGCCGGTGGTGACCGTGCTGGGCAACCACGACCACCAGTGCGACCAGGTGCCGCAGGTGGTCGCCACCCTCCAGGACGCCGGCATCGCCGTGCTGGAGGGCGACGGGATGGTGCTGGACTGCCCGGGCGGTCGGCTCGGCATCGCCGGCGTGAAGGGCTTCGGCGGCGGGTTCGCGGGCCGGTGCGCCAGCGACTTCGGCGAGCCCGAGATGAAGGCGTTCGTGCGCACCACCACCGAGGCCGCCGACCGGCTCGGCGCGGCGCTGCGGTCGCTGGACTGCGACGTGCTGGTGGCGTTGACCCACTACTCGCCGGTGCCGGACACGCTCGCGGGCGAACCGCTGGAGATCTACCCGTTCCTGGGCTGCTACCAACTGGGGCAGGCCATCGACTCGGCGCCGACCGCGCTGGCGCTGCACGGGCACGCCCACCACGGCTCCGAACGCGGTGCCACGCCCGGCGGGGTGCGCGTCCGTAACGTCGCCCACCCGGTGATCAAGCAGGCGTACAGCGTCTTCCATCTGGGTGAGGACCTCGATCAACCGCAGGTTTCCGGCGTGACGGGTGGGGGTATTCAGCATACATGGAGCTGATTCTCTGGATTCTCGCAGTCGTACTCGTGGTCGCCGGCATCTTCGCGCTGTTCCGCCGGCAGATCCTGTGGGGCGTCGTCCTCATCGTGGTCGGGCTGTTGGTCGGCCCGGGTGGTGTCAGCATCTTCAGTTGACGTGGCGGCCTCCGAGCCGCCCCGTACCGGACCCGCCGGGGTCGTCGTGACCGGAACTCCGTCCTCCCGACAGGAGCCACCGGACACGGCGACCCCGGCGTCGTGTCCGGAACCCGACCCGCAGGTTTGTCCTCGCGTGCCCGGGGAGATATCTCGACCATGGAGATAATCGCTGAGGACACCCCGCGTCGCACCGGCGGCGCCCGGCAGTGGTGGGCCCTGGCCGGCTTCGCGGCGGCGGTCTTCGTCGCGGCCGCCGTCGGCGGCCTGGGCGTACAGGGCACCGCCGACGAGTACGCGAGCCTCGACCAACCCTCCTGGGCGCCGCCCTCGTGGCTGTTCGGCCCGGTCTGGAGCCTCCTGTACGCGACGATCGCGCTGGCCGGCTGGCTGGTGTGGCGGCGGGTCGGCTTCGGTCCCGCCCTCTACGCGTGGATCGCCCAGCTCGTGCTGAACGCGGTCTGGACCCCGCTGTTCTTCGGGGCCGGCCGGTACGGACTGGCGTTCGCCGAGATCGTGGTGATGTGGGTGGCGATCGGCGTGACGGTGGCGCTGTTCTGGCGGGTCCACCGCCCGGCCGCCCTCCTGATGCTGCCCTACTGGGCCTGGGTCACCTTCGCCGCGGCGCTGAACTTCTCGATCTGGCAGCTCAACAGCTGACTCCCCTGCCCGGCGCGGGGCGCCCGGCGCTACCGGGTGCCCCGTGCCGGCGGGGTCAGCACCGGGGGACGTGGGGGATGAAGCCGTCGTGGCCGGTGTGGACGTACGCGTCGGCGACGTAGCGACCCGCGCCGATCCGGTCCCAGATCGAGCTGGTGCCGTACGTGCCGGTGACGGTGGTGCCGCTGGTCTGGCACCGGATGGTCACCCGGGCCCCGTCGGCGACCGTGCCCACGGCGGCGTGGCCGGTGCCGGGGCCGGAGCGCACGGTCAGCGGGGTGCCGCTGGTGTTGACCGTTCCGGCGGCGGTCCCGGACGCGCAGCCGTTGTTGCTGGTGTAGGTCCTGGTGCCCCAGTAGAGGGCGAGGGTCCCGTTGAACCGGACCTTGATGTCGGCGCCGTCGCGGCGCTGCTCGTAGTGCAGGTGTGGGCCGGTCGAGCCGCCGGTGCTGCCGACCCAGCCGATGACCGTGCCGTAGCCGACGGTCTGCCCGACGGAGACGTTGAAGTCGCGCAGGTGGGCGTAGTACGTCGTGTACCCGTTGCCGTGGTTGATCCGGACGTACCTGCCGTAGCTGCTGCCGCCGAGGTCGGTGACCCGGTCGACGGTTCCGGGCGCACTGGCCACCACCCGGTCGCCCAGGTCGTCGGCCCGGTTGAAGTCGACCGCGTACGCCGGGCTGTGGTTGGTGCGGGTCTGCCCGGACCAGGACTGGCCGCAGGGGAACGGGACCTTGAATGTCGGTGCCGCCGCCGCGGGTGTCGCGGGCAGCACCAGAACGCCGAGACCCAACGCAACGGCCGCGAGCAGGCCGAACCACCGCCTAGCCATCCAGCACCTCCGATGTCGGAAACCTTCGACCACTCGCGTACAGATTGACAGATGTCGTCACCTGGCGAAAGGGGGCGCGGCCTGTGGTGGGAGCGTGCCCACGACAAGACGTAGGGGTTTCCGGATTGTTACTCGGTCGTGTCCGCTTAGGGGTGGACCAGATCGGATGCAAGCGCTTACATGGTGGGACGCCCATCGGACCGGCGCACGGTCATCGACGTCGACCACCCCGCGCCGGCAAGGAAGGAGGACGGCATGGCGGTCTTTGCCAGACCACGCCAGGCCTTCGTGATCGCCGGCGTGCTCGGCTTGGCGCTCAGCGCCACCGCCTGCGGCACCGGCGACGACGACAGCAGCAACAGCAACGCCGATTCTGCGGAGTGCGCGCCTTACCAGGACTACCAGGGCCACGACGGCAAGGAGGTGTCGATCTACGCGTCCATCCGTGACGCGGAGGCCGACCTGCTCCAGGACTCGTGGCAGCAGTTCACCGACTGCACCGGCATCGAGATCGACTACGAGGGCAGCGGCGAGTTCGAGGCGCAGCTCCAGGTGCGCGTCGACGGCGGCAACGCCCCCGACATCGCCTTCATCCCGCAGCCGGGCCTGATCGAGCGCTTCGCCAACTCGGGCAAGCTCAAGGCGGCCTCGGCCGAGACCAAGGCCATGGCCGAGCAGAACTACCCGGCCGACTGGCTGAAGTACTCGACCGTCGGCGGCCAGTTCTACGGCGCCCCGCTCGGCTCGAACGTGAAGTCCTTCGTCTGGTACTCGCCGAAGATGTTCCAGGAGAAGGGGTGGACCGTCCCGACCACCTGGGACGACATGATCAAGCTCAGCGACACCATCGCGGGCAGCGGCATGAAGCCGTGGTGCGCCGGCATCGAGTCCGGTGACGCGACCGGCTGGCCGGCCACCGACTGGATCGAGGACGTGCTGCTGCGGACGCAGACCCCCGAGGTCTACGACCAGTGGACCACCCACGGCATCCCGTTCAACGACCCGCGCGTGGTGGACGCCGTCGACCGCGCCGGCAGCATCCTGCGCAACGAGAAGTACGTCAACGGCGGCTACGGCGGCGTGAAGAGCATCGCCACCACCTCCTTCCAGGAGGCTGGCCTGCCGATCACGCAGGACAAGTGCGCCCTGCACCGGCAGGCGTCGTTCTACGCCAACCAGTGGCCCGAGGGCACCAAGGTGGCCGAGGACGGCGACGTCTTCGCCTTCTACTTCCCGGCCATCGACGCGGCCAAGGGCAAGCCGGTGCTGGGTGGCGGCGAGTTCACCGTCGCCTTCACCGACCGCCCCGAGGTCCAGGCCGTGCAGACGTACCTCGCCTCCGGTGAGCACGCCAACAGCCGGGCCAAGCTGGGCAACTGGGTGTCGGCCAACAACAAGCTCGACGTGGCGAACGTCGCCAACCCGATCGACAAGCTGTCGGTCGAACTCCTCCAGGACACCAGCAGCGTGTTCCGGTTCGACGGTTCGGACCTGATGCCGGCCGCCGTCGGCGCCGGAACGTTCTGGAAGGAGATGGTGTCCTGGATCAACGGCAAGGACACCAAGGCGGCGCTCGACGCCATCGAAGCCTCCTGGCCGAACTGACCTGATCGAGATCCGGTGGCCCGGCCCGCAGGGCCGGGCCACCGGTCCCAGCCACGCTCCCAGGAGGGCGGATGAACTTCGACTTCGCCGACGAGTCAGCGAAACTCGTCATGCTGCTGTACGGGTTGGTCGCCTTCGTGGCGGTGGTGGGTGGTCTACTGCTGCTGCTCGACGTCGTACCGACCCAGCTCGCCCGCCGCCGGGAGGCCCGCATCGCCGCGGCCGTCGCCGCCGGCAAACCGATCGACCCCCGCCGCCGCAAGTCCCGCGAGGGCATCTTCGCCCTCTTCTTCCTGCTGCCCGCCCTGCTGATGCTGGGCATCGGGCTGATCGTCCCGGCGATCCGCACCCTCGTCCTGTCCTTCAAGGACGGTGACAGCCAGAACTGGGTCGGCCTGGAGAACTACGGCTGGATGTTGGACCGGCCCGAGGTCGTCGACATCCTGATCAACACCGCGATCTGGGTCCTGCTGGTGCCGCTGCTGGCCACCTCCGTCGGCCTGATCTACGCGGTGCTCGTCGACCGGGCCAGGCTGGAGTCCCTGGCGAAGTCGCTGGTCTTCCTGCCCATGGCGATCTCGTTCGTCGGCGCCGGCATCATCTGGAAGTTCGTCTACGCCTTCCGGCCCGAGGGGGCCGACCAGATCGGCCTGCTCAACCAGATCTGGGTCTGGCTCGGCGGCGAGCCGAAGCAGTGGCTGCTCAACGCCCCACTGAACACCCTGCTGCTGATCGTGGTGATGATCTGGATCCAGGCCGGTTTCGCCATGGTGGTGCTCTCCGCCGCGATCAAGGCCATCCCGGCCGACATCGTGGAGGCCGCCCGCATCGACGGCGTCAACGCCTGGCAGATGTTCTGGCGGATCACCATGCCGAGCATCCGGCCCGCGATGATCGTCGTGGTCGTGACCATCTCGATCGCCACGCTGAAGCTCTTCGACATCGTCCGCACCATGACGAACGGCAACTTCAACACCAACGTGATCGCGACCGAGATGTACAACCAGGCGTTCCGGTTCGGTCAGACCGGCCAGGGTTCGGCGCTCGCGGTCGTGCTGTTCGTCCTGGTCATCCCGATCGTCATCTACCAGGTGCGCAACCTGCGCCGGCAGCGGGAGGTATGACCCCATGACCACGACCACGCCCCCGCTCAGCGCCACGGCCACCGACCCGCAGCCGAAGACCACCGCCGGCCGGGTCCGCAAGCGGCTCAACACCCGCGCCGCCACCGTGATCTCGATCGTGATCGCGATCGTCTGGACGATCCCGACGTTCGGGCTGTTCGTCTCGTCGTTCCGGCCCGAGGACCAGATCAAGACCACGGGCTGGTGGACGTTCTTCTCCGACCCGCAGCTCACCCTGGAGAACTACGAGCAGGTGCTGTTCGGCCGATCGTCCTCGGCCGGCCAGCTCGCCAGCTACTTCGTCAACTCGGTGGTCATCACCCTGCCCTCGGTGCTGTTCCCGCTGGCCTTCGCCGCGCTGGCCGCGTACGCGCTGGCCTGGATGAACTTCCGGGGCCGGGACTGGATCTACATCGGCGTCTTCGCGTTGCAGATCGTCCCGTTGCAGATGGCGCTCGTCCCGCTGCTGAGCTTCTTCTCAGAGGGGGTGAGCCTCGGCGGCATCACCCTGCTGCCGGCCTGGGACCTCAACGACGAGCAACGGTTCGTGCAGGTCTGGTTCGCCCACACCTGCTTCGCGCTGCCGCTGGGCGTCTTCCTGCTGCACAACTTCGTGTCCCAGCTGCCGAAGGACCTGATGGAGGCGGCCCGCGTCGACGGCGCCACCCACCCGAAGATCTTCCGTACCATCGTGCTGCCGCTGATCACCCCGGCGCTGGCCGCGTACGGCATCTTCCAGTTCCTCTGGGTCTGGAACGACCTGCTGGTCGCGTTGATCTTCGCCGGTGGCGGCGACGAGACGGCCCCGCTCACGGTGCGCCTCGCCGAACTGGCCGGCACCCGGGGCAACGAGTGGCAACGGCTCACCTCCGGTGCGTTCGTCGCGATCATCGTGCCGTTGATCGTCTTCCTGTCCCTTCAGCGCTACTTCGTGCGCGGGCTGCTCGCCGGCAGCGTCAAGGGCTGATCCACGCCCCCCGCCGCCGCCGGGCACCTCCCGGCGGCGGCGGGCGGGCAGCGGGGAGCGGGGAGAACGTGACGAGAATGGACGACGTCGCCCGCCTGGCCGGAGTCTCCACGGCCACCGTCTCGCGGGCTCTGCGCGGACTGCCGACCGTGTCGACGGCCACCCGCGAACGGGTGCTCGCCGCCGCCGAACAGCTCGACTACGCCGTGTCGCCGAGCGCGTCGCGGCTCGCCGGTGGCCGCACCGGCACCATCGCCGTGGTGGTTCCCCGCATCACCCGCTGGTTCTTCGGCACCGTCGTGGAAGCCGTCGAGGAGTTCCTCCACGAGGCCGGCTACGACCTGCTGCTGTACAACCTGGGCGGGCGCGAACAGACCCGCCAGCGGGTGCTGCGCACGACCAACCTGCCCAAGCGGGCCGACGGTGTCATCCTGGTCGCCACCCCGCTGCGACCGACCGACCTGACCGCACTCGCCGCGCTCGACCTGCCCGGCGTGACGATCAGCTCCGGCAGCGCCGTACCCGGTTGGCCGTGCGTGCGCATCGATGACGTGGCCACCGCCCGCACCGCCACCCGCCACCTGCTCGACCTCGGTCACCGGCGGATCGCCCACATCTCCGGCGACCCCGACGACGAACTGGCTTTCACCACTCACCTCGACCGGCGGCGCGGCTACCAGGACGCGCTGCACGCGGCGGGGGTGCGCCCCGACCCGAGCCTGGACGTCGAGTCGCAGTTCACCATCGACGGCGGTGCCCGCGCCACCGAGGAACTCCTGCGCCGGGGCGACCCGCCCACCGCGATCTTCGCCGCCTCCGACGAGATGGCGATGGGTTCGATCTCGACGCTGCGCGAGGCCGGCCTGCGGGTGCCGCAGGACGTCAGCGTGATCGGCGTCGACGACCACGACCTGGCCGGCGTCCTGGGGCTGAGCACCATCGCCCAGCCCGCCGCCGACCAGGGCCGGCTCGCCGCCCGGTTGCTGCTCGATCCGCTCCGCGCCACCACCCTCGATCCGCTCCGCGCCTCCGTGCTCGGCCCGCTCGGCGCGCCGCTCGACCCGGCGGCCGGCGACGGGACCGCCACCACCTCCGTGATCCTGCCCACTCGGCTCGTCGTACGCGAGTCGACCGCGCCGCCCCGGGCACACTGAACGGCAGGCCGCCGCCACCCGTCCGGACCTACCCACGGGAGTACGCCCTGAACAGCAATCCGTTGCCCCAGGACACCGCCGCCGCCTGGCACACCGAGGCGGTCATCTACCAGGTCTACCCGCGCTCCTTCGCCGACTCCGACGGGGACGGCATCGGTGACCTGCCCGGCATCACCGCCCGCCTCGACCACCTCGTCGAGCTCGGGGTCGACGCGGTGTGGCTGTCGCCGTTCTACCCGTCGCCGCAGGCCGACGCCGGATACGACGTGGCCGACTACCGTGACGTGGACCCGTTGTTCGGCACCCTCGCCGACGCCGACGCGATGATCGCTCAGGCGCACGAGCGGGACCTGCGGGTGATCGTGGACCTGGTGCCCAACCACACCTCGTCCGCGCACCGGTGGTTCATCGAGGCGCTCGCCGCCGCACCGGGCAGCCCGCAGCGCGCCCGGTACATCTTCCGCGACGGTCTGGGCCCCGACGGCGCGGAACCGCCGAACGACTGGCAGAGCGTCTTCGGCGGGCCGGCGTGGACCCGGGTCACCGAGGCCGACGGCCGGCCCGGCCAGTGGTACCTGCACCTGTTCGACACCGGCCAGCCCGACCTGAACTGGGACAATCCGCAGGTGCGCGACGAGTTCCTCGACGTGCTGCGGTTCTGGCTGGACCGGGGCGTGGACGGCTTCCGGATCGACGTGGCGCACGGCCTGATCAAGCAGGCCGACCTGGCCGACTGGCAGGAGCCGCAGGAGATCCTGTCCGGCCAGCAGGTCGACAAACCGCGTCCACCCATGTGGGACCAGGACGGCGTACACGAGATCTACCGGGACTGGCGGCGGGTGCTCGACGGCTACCCGGGCATCCGCATCCTGGTCGCCGAGGCCTGGGTGGAGCCGGTCGAGCGGCTGGTCCGCTACGTCCGGTCCGACGAGATGCACCAGGCGTTCAACTTCGAGTACCTCCAGGCGGCGTGGACCGCTCCCGCCCAGTACGCGGTGATCACCCGTTCCCTGGAGGCCACCGAGGCCGTCGGCGCCCCCACCACCTGGGTGCTGTCCAACCACGACGTCGTGCGGCACGCCTCCCGCCTGGGCCTGCCGGTGGGTTCCCGCCGCCCGAACGGCATCGGCATCGGCGATCCGCAGCCGGACGCGGCGCTCGGCCTGCGGCGGGCCCGGGCGGCCACCCTGCTGATGCTGGCCCTGCCCGGGTCGGCGTACCTCTACCAGGGCGAGGAACTGGGCCTGCCCGAGCACACCACCCTGCCCGACGAGGCGCGGCAGGACCCGACCTGGGAACGCAGCGGGCACACCCAGCGGGGGCGGGACGGCTGCCGGGTGCCGATCCCGTGGGAGGCCGACGCCCCGTCGTACGGCTTCGGGCCGACCGACGCCAGTTGGCTGCCGCAGCCACCGAGCTGGGCGGAGTACGCGCGGGACCGGCAGCGCGGGGTGCCCGGTTCGACGTACGAGCTGTACCGCACGGCGCTACGGCTGCGCCGCGCGCACGGGCTGGGTCGGGGCACCCTGGAATGGCTGTCCACGGGCGACGAGGTGGTGTCCTTCCGCAACGGTTCGCTGACCGTGTTGACGAACTTCGGCGCGGCGGCCGTCGCGGCACCGACCGGCGAGGTCGTGGCCGCCAGTGCCCCGCTCGACGAGGGCGGCCTGGTGCCGACCGACGCGACGGTCTGGGTCCGTTCCTGACCGACGGCATCGCCCGCCGGGGCGCCGCCGTACCCGCCCCGGGGACCGCCGTGCCGGTCCCCGGGGCCGGGGTCACAGCCGTTCGGCGCGGGTGTGCAGCAGGTCGTCGACGGCGGCGATGTCGCCCGGCGAGGTCCGGGAGGCGAGCCAGTACATGACGCCGGTGGGCACGAAGAACAGCTGGAACGCTGCCAGCCCCACGGCGTAGTTCAGCGGCGGCGGGAAAGCTGCCCGCAGGCCGTGGAAGGCCGCCCCCACCAGGCCGTTGCCGGCGGCCCGGCCCACCCCGTTGACCAGGTTGCCGAGGCTGTAGACCGTGCCCCGGTGCTCGGGCGGGTTGACGTCGGCGATCAACGCGAACCAGTTCGGCGAGTTCGCCGACGTCAACGCCAGCGCGAGCAGCGCGGTGAGCAGGCTCAGCCCCACCGTCGGCTCGGTGACCACGCTGGCCAGCACCGCCCGCACCACCGCGCCGGTGCCGCCGCCGTCGGGCACGTCGATGCGCATCGGCACGAAGAAGAGCACCAGGTAGAACGGGACGGCCGCCAGGATGCCGACCGCCGCGACCAGGGCCCGGCCCCGGGGCGTACGCCGTTGCAGGGCGTCACCGACGAGCCCGCCGACGATGGAGAGCACCCCGCCGAGCTGGAAGAGGGTGGCGAACACCGTGCCCACCACGATCGCGGTGGCCGGCGCGTACCCCTGGGCCTCGGCCCGCTCGGCGAAGAGCACCGGCAGCCACACCAGCGATCCGAACGCGGCCTGCGCGGTCAGCCCCTGCAGGATCAGCCAGCGGTTGGTCCGCCGGTTGAGGATGCGCGGCAGGTCGGCGCGGCTGATCCGGTAGTCGTACTCGGCACCGGCGGCCAGCGCGTCGGCGATCTCGGGTTCGCTCTGCCCGCGCCGGATGTCGTAGGTGAACAGGTAGGCAGCCGTGGCGGCCAGGCCGACGAGGGTCAGCACCAGGAAGGGGCGACGCCAGTCGACCGCCCCGAGCAGCCCGCCGACCAGGGTGCCGGCCAGGGTGCCCACCCCCTGCGACAGCCCCCAGAAGCTCATCACCAGCCCCCGACGCCGGGGAGAGATCAGATCGGTGACGACCGAGTAGCCCACGGAGCCCACCGCGCCGAGTCCGACCGCGGCGACCAGTTGCGCGGTCAGGAAGGTGGCGTAACCGACCGCCGCCGCGCTGCCGCCCGTCCCCGCCGCCCAGAGCAGGGTGCCGACCACCAGCAGCGGCTTACGGTTGCCACGGTCGCCGACGTACGCCCAGCCCACCGCCGCCACCGCGCTGACCAGGAAGCTGACGGCGGTGACCAGGCCGAGCAGGCGCTGCGGCACGTCGAACTCGTCGGAGATCGAACCGTACAGCGGGGGCACCAGACCGATCGCCACGTTGTCCAGCGAGGCGAGCAGCACGAAGACGACCACGCTGTAGACGCGGTGCGCTCCGCTGCCGCCCCATCCCCCACGCCGCACCGCACCAGCATGCCCCCTGCGTCGATCTCGGGGAAATCGCCCCCGGGCAGCTTCCGAGGGGCGACCGCCCCGATCGGCGGGATGCTCCCCGAGGTCAGGCGAGGCGGTTCAGGTGGTGTTCGCGGGCGGTGGCGTACCGTTCCCGGATCGCGGGGACCGGCTCGGCCGCGTACTCCTCGGTGCCCTCCAGTGGCCACTCGGGCGGCGCGGCGCCACCCAGGGCGATCCAGGCGGCCTGGCGGGCGGCCCCGTCGGCGACGTACTCCCCCGGCGGCGGCACCACCACGGGCACCCCGAAGACCTGGGGCGCGATCCGGCGGACCGCCGCCGAGCGGGCGCCGCCGCCGACCAGGACGACCCGGCGGACGTCGGCACCCTGCGCGGTCAGCGCGTCGAGGCCGTCGGCGAGCGCGCAGAGCATCCCCTCGACGGCGGCCCGGGCCAGGTGCGCCGGGGTCGAGGTGTGCAGGGTCAGGCCGTGCACGGCACCGCTGGCGTCGGGGCGGTTCGGGGTGCGTTCCCCCTCCAGGTAGGGCACCATGACCAGCCCGTCCGCGCCGGGCGGTGCGGCGAGCGCCAGGTCGGACAGCGCGTCCAGGTCGACGCCCAGCAGCGTGGCGGCGGCGTCGAGCACCCGGGCGGCATTGAGCGTGCACACCAGGGGCAGGAAGCGGCCGGTGGCGTCGGCGAAACCGGCGACGGTGCCGCCGGGGTCGGCCGCCGGGGTCTGGGCGACGCTGAACACCGTGCCGGAGGTGCCGATGGAGACGACCACGTCACCGGGGCCCGCGCCCACGCCGAGGGCCGCGGCGGCGTTGTCGCCGGCACCCGGGCCGAGCAGCACGGCGCCGGGGGCCGGCCCGTCGGCCGGGCCACCCGCTTCGGTCAGGTCGGTGAGCACGGCCGGGGCCAGGCGGCCGGCGGTCTCGGTGGGACCGAGCACCCGGGGCACCCGCACCGCCCGTCCGAGGGCCCGTTCCAGCAGGTCGGGGCGGTATTCGCCGGCAGCCGGGGACCAGTAGCCCGTGCCGCTGGCGTCGCTGCGGTCGGTGACCAGGGCGTCCAGCCCGGGTGCGCCCGCCAGCCGCCAGGTGAGCCAGTCGTGCGGCAGGCAGACCGCGGCGACCCGCTCCGCGTTCGCGGGCTCGTGACGGGCCAGCCAGCGCAGCTTGGTGGCGGTGAAGCTGGCCACCGGCACGCTGCCGGCCGTCTCCGCCCAGAACCGGCGGCCGGTCTCCCCACCGCCGGCCTCCGTGACGAGGTCGGCGGCGGCTGCGGCCGATCGGGTGTCGTTCCACAACAGGGCGGGCCGGACCACCTCCCCCGACGGGTCGAGACAGACCATTCCGTGCTGCTGGCCGGCGACCGACACGGCCACCACGTCGGCCAGGCCACCGGCGGCCTCGACCGCGGCCCGCAGCGCGGACCACCAGGCGGCCGGGTCGACCTCGGTGCCGTCCGGGTGCGGCGCGCGGCCCTGCCGGACCAACGCGCCGGTCTCCGCGTCCCGGATGACGACCTTGCAGGACTGGGTGGAGGAGTCCACCCCGGCGACGAGCGGCATGACGGGCCGCCTCAGCGGGCGCCGAGCAGGTGCTCGACCGCGAGCTGGTTGAGCCGGACGAAGCCGTAGCCCCTCGCCGCCGCGGCATCCGGGTCGAAGTCCTCGAACGCGGCCCGGTCGGCGAGCAGGTCGGCGTAGCCCTCCCCGTCGGCCAGCGTCGGGGTGGACAGCTCGGCGACCCGGCTGGCCGCCAGGGCCTCGGCCACCTCCGGGTCGGCGCGGAAGGCCGCGGCCCGCTCCTTGAGCAGGAGGTACGTGCGCATGTTCGCCTCGGCCGACGCCCACACCCCGGTCATGTCCTCGGTGCGGGAGGGCTTGTAGTCGAAGTGCCGGGGCCCCTCGTACGCCGGCCCGCCGGCGGGACCACCGTGTTCCAGCAGGTCCACCAGGGCGAACGAGTTGAGCAGGTCGCCGTGGCCGAAGACCAGGTCCTGGTCGTACTTGATGCCCCGCTGGCCGTTGAGGTCGATGTGGAACAGCTTGCCCTGCCACAGCGCCTGGGCGATGCCGTGGGCGAAGTTCAGCCCGGCCATCTGCTCGTGACCGACCTCGGGGTTGAGGCCGACCAGGTCGGGGTGGGCGAGGGTGGAGATGAACGCGAGGGCGTGCCCGACGGTGGGCAGCAGGATGTCGCCGCGCGGCTCGTTGGGCTTCGGCTCGATGGCGAAGCGCAGGTCGTAGCCGCGGTCGATGACGTACTGGCAGAGCAGGTCGACGCCCTCGCGGTAGCGGTCCAGCGCCGCGCGCACGTCCTTGGCCAGGTCGTACTCGGCCCCCTCCCGGCCACCCCACATGACGTAGGTGTGGGCGCCCAGCTCGGCGGCGAGGTCGATGTTGCGCAGCACCTTGCGCAGCGCGTAGCGGCGAACGTCGCGGTTGTTGCTGGTGAACCCGCCGTCGGCGAACACCGGGTGGGTGAACAGGTTGGTGGTGACCATCGGCACCACCAGGCCGGTCTCGTCGAGTGCCTTGCGGAACCGGGCGATGCCGGCGTCGCGGGTGGCGGCGTCGGCACCGAAGGGCACCAGGTCGTCGTCGTGGAAGGTGATGCCGTACGCGCCCAACTCGGCCAGGCGGTGCACCGCCTCGACGGGGTCGAGGGCCGGGCGGGTGGCGTCGCCGAACGGGTCGCGGCCCTGCCAGCCCACTGTCCAGAGGCCGAAGGAGAACTTGTCGGCAGGGGTGGGACGGGGTGCCATGGCAGACCTCCGGTGCTGTCGTCCACTATTTGTTCAGTGGTTGAATTAAATGCCTGACCTGTGGCAGTGTCAAGGGGTGAGCCGACCCGAGTCACCCACCGGGGCGGTCCGGCAGGGCAGCCTGCGCGAGCTGAACCTCGCCCTCGTGCTCGGCCGCATCGCCGCCGCCGGGCGCCCCCCGTCACGGGCCGAACTGGCCGTCGACACCGGGCTGACCCGGGCCACCGTGTCCGCCGTCGTCGAGGACCTCGTCCACGGCGGGCTCGTCACCGAGGCCGCGCCCACCCCGCGTACCGGGGCGGGTCGGCCCTCGCGCGGCCTGGTGCTGGCCGACGACGGGCCGGCCGGCCTCGGACTGGAGATCAACGTCGACTACCTGGCCGTCTGCGTGGTCGACCTGCGCGGACGCGTCCGCCACCACACCGTGCACCGCGCCGACCTGCGCCCCGAACCCCCGCGGGAACGCTGCACCGGCTGGTCGACCTGGCCGGCCGGGCCCGCGCCGACGCCGCCCGGCAGGGGCTGAGCCTGGCCGGGGCGGCGCTGGCGGTGCCCGGCCTGGTCGACGCCGCCGGCGTGGTGCGCCTCGCCCCGAACCTCGGCTGGCGCGACGTCGACGTGCCCCGGCTGCTGGCCGGTCACCCGCCGCTGGCCGGGTCGGTCGACGGCGTCCCCCCACTCGTGGTCGACAACGAGGCGAACCTCGCCGCCCTCGGGGAACTGCACGCCCGCCCGGACGGCCCGGCGAGCTTCCTGCACGTCTCCGGCGAGGTGGGCATCGGCGCCGGCATCGTCCTCGACGGCGCGCTCTACCGGGGCACCCGCGGCTGGAGCGGCGAGATCGGCCACATCCCCGTCCAGCCCGACGGGCCGGCGTGCCGGTGCGGCGGGCAGGGCTGCCTGGAGCGGTACGCCGGCCAGGAGGCCATCCTCGCGGCGGCCGGCCTGGCCGGTGCCGACCTGCCCGCGGACACCGCTCCCAGCCGCCTGGCCGAGCTGGCCCGGGCCGGCGACCCGGCCGCCCTTCGCGCCCTGCACGATGCCGGGACCGCGCTCGGGGTGGCCGTGGCGGGGGTGGTCAACCTGCTGGACCTGGACACGGTGGTTCTCGGCGGCGGGTACGCCCCACTCGTACCCTGGCTCGCTCCGCCCGTGCACGCGGAGATCTCCCGGCGGGTCCTCACCGCGGCCTGGGCACCGGTCACCGTCGCCGCCGCGCAGCTCGGCACCACGGCCGCCGCCGTCGGCGCGGCCGGCTCCGTGGTCCGCCGGATCGTGGCGCGGCCCGCCGGCTGGCTGGGCCGCCCGGCCTGAGGCCCCGCATTCCGGGCGGGACGCGCCGTCGGGCACTGGGTACGCTTGCCCGGAGACAATCGACGACCCCGAGGAGTGCACGACCGGCATGCGCACAGGTCGACAGAGCAGGGCGCCCGGCGAGTACCGGTGACGACGACCCGACGGGGTGAAGTCAGCCGCCCGGTCAGCGGTGGCGGGCAGGACTTCCGCACCCGCCCCGCCCACCCGCTGCCGGCCGACCCGGGGCTCGCCCGCGAGCTGCTCGACGGGCTGGCCGAGGCCGTCGTCACGACCGACCCCGCCGGCATGGTGGTCCTGGTCAACGCGATGGCCGCCCGGCTGCTGCCGGAACTCGGCCCCGGCATCTCGCTGCCCGGCTGCCCGGTCCCGGCCATCGCCTCGGCCGTCGAATCCGGCGCCGACACCTTCGACGCCGAACACCGCGGACGTCGACTCCGGGGCACCCGGCGCGACCTCGCGGGCGGCCGCTCCGCCTGGTACGTGCGCGACATCACCGAGGACGTCGCCCGCACCGACGCCCTGCTCGCCGAACGCTCCCGCACCGCCTTCCTGGCTCGGGCCGGCAGCCGGCTCGGCATGTCCCTGCACCGCGACCAGACGCTGCGTGCCGCCGCCACCCTGCCGGTGCCGTACCTGGCCGACCTGGCCCTGGTGGTGCACCTGCCATCGCCGCCCGCCGAGGACGCTCCGCACTGGGTGCGGTACACCCTGGAGGACGGCGTGCCGGTCACCGGGGTCGCCGGCTGGGAGATCACCGGCGCGGTCCCCGGCCTGGCCGAGGCACTCGCCGGCGACACCACCGGACCCTCCCCCGGGCGGGACGTGGACCTGACCGACCTGGGTGCGATCGTCCCGCCGAGCTTCGGCCGGGCCGACACCGTGCTGGTCAGGCCGATCGTCGACGCCGGCCGACCGACGGGCGCCCTGGTGCTGGTGCGTCGGGCCGGACGCGCCGGCTTCGACGGACGCGACGTCGACCTGGCCCGGGAGTTCGCCACGCGGGCCGGCGCCGCCCTGGCCACCGCCGAGCTGTACGGCGAACAGACCCATCTGGCACGGGTGCTCCAGCACAGCCTGCTCCCCCCCGAGCTGCCCGCCGTGGCGGGCCTGACCCTGGCCGGGGGCTACCGGGCCGCCGGGGACAGCCTGCGCATCGGCGGCGACTTCTACGACGTCCGGCCCACCACCGACGGGGCCTTGTTCGTCCTCGGCGACGTGTGCGGCAAGGGCGTCGGCGCGGCGGTGCTCACCGGCCGGGTGCGCCAGTCGTTGCAGACCCTCCGCCTGGTCGAGCAGCGACCGCTGGAGCTGATGCGGCTGCTCAACCGCGCCCTGCTCGACATCCCCGACGCGGCCCGGCACAGTCAGCTCACCACCCTGCTGCTGGGTCGCCTCGACGCCGAGCCGAACGGCGGCGTCCGGGTCCGGGTGGCCGGTGGCGGCCACCCCGACCCGCTGCTGGTGCGTGCCGACGGGACCGTCGCTCCGGTGCGGGTCGGCGGGATGCCCGTCGGCACCCTGGCCGTCGCCCGCTTCGTCGAGACCGAGGTACGCCTGGAGCCCGGGGACGTGCTGCTGGCCCACACCGACGGCGTCACCGACGCGCGGGGCGGCCCCCGCGAGGCCGAACCGTTCGGTGAGGCCCGCCTCCGCCGGGCGCTGTCCTCGGGTGCCGGGCTCCCCCCGGCCGCGCTGGTGGCCCAGGTGCTGCAACTGGTCGACGAGTGGCTGGACGGCCAGGGCCACGACGACATCGCGATGCTGGCCGTGGCGGCCCGCCCGTGACCCGCGTCGCCCGGTCCGGGTCCGACGGGCCGGTGGCCGCTGCCGGGGCCGGCGGCCCCGGGGCGGAGGCCGGAGGAGGGCCGGCGGCCGAGCGCGGGCCCGTGGCGGCCCCCGGCCGGGAGACGACGACCGGGGCCGTGCCGGCGGCAGCCGTCGAGGCGTACCTCGAACACCTGGACAGGGCCGACGACAGCGGTGCGGTGCGGCTGGCGCTCGGGCTGCTCGACGCCGGCCACACCGTCGCGGACGTGCTGGTCGACCTGGTGTCCGTCGCCCAACGGGAGGTCGGGCAACGCTGGCTTACCGGCCGGTGGAGCGTCGCGCAGGAGCACGCCGCGACGCACATCGCCGAGACGGTCGTCGGCGCGGTCGCCGCGCGCACCCCGTCCCGGTCCCGCCGGGGCCACGTGGTAATGGCCTGCGTCGAGGGCGAATGGCACTCCCTCGCCGCCCGCATCGTCGCCGAGGTGGTGCGGGCCGACGGCTGGCGGGTCACCTTCCTCGGCGCCAGCGTGCCGGCCCGGCACCTGGTCTCCTTCCTGCACCAGACCGGCCCCGACGCGGTGCTGCTCAGCTGCGTGCAGCCCAGCCGGCTGGTCCGCGCGGCCCGGGTCGTCGAGGCGTGCCGGGCGGCCGGCGTGGCCGTCGTCGCGGGCGGCCCCGGCTTCGGCGCGGACGGCCGGTGGGCGCCGGCCGTCGGGGCGTACGCCTGGGGCGCCTCCGCGCGGGACGCCGCCCGGCTGCTGGTTCGGCACCCGCCCGTCGACGCGGGCGCGCCACCCACCGCCGCCACCGACGAGCACGTGGTGGTGCTGCGCCGGCGACGGGAGGTGGTGGAGGCCGCGCTGCGGGCGGTCGACCCACCGGAGCGCGAGGTCGACGCGCTGGCCACCTCCGTCGCCCACCTGGTCGACGCCCTGGCAGCGGCGCTGCGGGTGGACGACGTCGACCTGCTGCTCGACTTCACGGCGTGGCAGTCGGCAGCCATGGCCCACCGGCACGCCGGCCGGGACGTGCCGGAGGTCGTCCTTGCCACGTGCGCGGCCGTCCTGGCGGCACACCCGCGTGGCGTGGCCTTCGTGAACGCCGCCCGGCGGGCGGCACCCGGGCGGGGCTGACCCGCGTCAGGCGGTGCGGACCATCGACCCGTCCGCCGTGCGGCCGGTGAACGCCGATCCGGACGGGCGCGGCTCCGGCGCGGAGACCTCCGGGTCGGGGGCCGCGGGCCAGTCCTCCCCCGCGGGCACCAGCGACGGCAGCGGCCGGGCGTCGCGCGCGAGGGCCGCCTGGTTGAACTCCCGCAGCCCGCGCAGCAGCGCCTCGCGACCCTCGACGGTCATCCCGGACAGGATCGCGGCGAGTTGGCGTCGACGGTCGCCGCGCAGTTCGGCCAGGAGGCGGTGGGCCTCCGGGGTCAGGTGCAGCGAGATCTCCCGCCGGTCGGTGCGCCCCGGCTCGCGTTCCAGCATGCCCGCGGCCACCAGCCGGTCACACAGCCGGCTGGCCGAGGAGAGCAGCATGTCCAGCCCGCTGGCGAGCCGGCGCAGGTTGATCCCGTCGTGCCGCTCCACCAGCATCACCACCCGCAACTGCGCGGCGGAGACCCGGCTGGTCGTGCGCTCGCGCGCCGACTCCCAGACCGCCAGCAGGGCCCCTGCCGCGGAGTCCAGCTCGACAGCCATACTCGTCTCGGGTCCGCCGGGACCGTGCAGTTGCGCCATGGTGGCCCCGAGCGTACTCCGAATCCGACGACGTTTGGGCTTCTGATCAGGAGTGACGATGGGTGAGCTGGTGGAGCGGGTGCGACGGGCCCTGACCGATGCGCCCCCCGGGCTCCTGCCGGCCCGCGTCGCCGAACTCCTGCGGGAGGCGCACGGCGTCGGGTTCACCGACCTGCTCCAGGTCGACTACCGGCTGGCGGCCCTGCTGCCGCTGGCCGGTGGCGACCCGGTGATCGACCCGGGCGCCCCGGAGTGGCGCTGCTTCGACACGCAGGCGCCGGTCCACGACGACGGGACGGCGTACCTGCCGGTGTCGATGCGCGGCGAGCGCCGGGGGGTGCTGCGGGCCGGCCCGGTGGCCGACGACCCGGCCCTGCTGGCCGAGTTGGCGGAGATCGCCAGGACGCTGGCCCACGAGGTGTCCGCGGTGGACGCCGGCACGGACGTCTACCGGAGGGCGTGCCGCAGCCGGCGACTCACCCTCGCGGCCGAGATGCAGTGGGAGATGCTGCCGGGCCGCAGCCGGGACCGTCCCTCGTTCAGCCTCGCGGGGCAGCTCGAACCGGCGTACGCCGTACGCGGGGACAGCTTCGACTGGTCGGACGACGACGACCGGCTCTGGGTCACCACGATCAACGGCATGGGCGAGGGGGTGGCCGCCTCCATGCTCACCACACTGGCCACCTGCGCCCTGCGCAACGCCCGACGGGCCGGTCTGTCCCTGGCGGACCAGGCCGCCCTGGCCGACCAGGCGGTCTTCGACCTGCACCGGGGCCGGCAGTACCTGGCGACGCTGCTGGTGGAACTGGATCTGCGCACCGGGGTGCTCAGCGTCGTCGACGCGGGCTCCCCCCGGCTGGTGCTGCTGCGCGACGGCGAGGTCTGCGACCAGCCGCTGGAGGAGCAGTTCCCGCTCGGCATGTTCGAGGCGACCGACTACCACGAGCAGCGCGTCGAGCTGCGGCGCGGCGACCGCCTGTTCATGCTCAGCGACGGGGTGGTCGAGGCGACCGGGCAGGACGTGCGCTACGGCGAGACGATGCTGGAGAACTTCCTGCGCCGTACCGCCTCGCAGGCCCCGCTGGATGCCGTCCGGTCCCTCCTCGGCGACCTGCGCACCTTCGTCTCCGGCGAGCTGGCCGACGACGCGGTCGTGGTGTGCCTGGACTGGAACGGGCCACAGCCCTGAGGGGTCAGTCAGTACGCGCCCCGCCCCCGCAGCACCGCGCCGAAGGTCTTCCACAGGATCGTCAGGTCGGCCGCCAGCGACCAGTTCTCCACGTAGTACAGGTCGAGCCGGATGCCGTCCTCCCAGCTCAGGTCGGACCGGCCGCTGACCTGCCAGAGACCCGTCATGCCGGGCTTGACCAGCAACCGGCGGGCCACGTCGCCGTCGTAGCGGGCCACCTCCGACGGAAGCGGTGGCCGCGGCCCGACGAGACTCATCTGGCCCAGCAGCACGTTGGCGAGCTGGGGCAGCTCGTCGAGTGACCACTTGCGCAGCAGCCGGCCCACCCGGGTCACCCGCGGGTCGTCGCGCATCTTGAACATCAGGCCGTCGGTCTCGTTGCGGGCGGTCAGCTCGGCCAGCAGGGCGTCGGCGTTCACCACCATGGTGCGGAACTTGAACACGCCGAACTCCCGGCCGCCCTGCCCCACCCGGGTCTGCCGGAACAGCACGGGCCCCCGGGAGTCGAGCTTGACGGCCAGGGCGATGACGATCAGCACCGGCAGGGCGAGGGCCAGGGCGACGAACGACACCGAGCGGTCCACGAAGCCCTTGACCAGCTTCCGTGCGCCACGGAACTCGGGCGCCTCGACGTGGATGAGCGGCAGGCCGGCCACCGGCCGGGTGTGGATGCGCGGGCCGGCCACGTCGGTCAGCGCCGGGGCCACCACCAGGTCGATGCCCGTTCCCTCCAACTGCCAGCCCAGCCGGCGCAGCCGGGTCGCGGTCAGCTCGCCGGAGGCGGTGACGGCGACCGTGTCCGCGCCGATCGCGTCGGCTGCTTCGGGGATGCCCCGGAAGGACCCGACCACGGGCACGTCGCCGAGGTGTTGGGCGACGGGGGCCAGCAGGGCGTCGGGGATGCAGGCACCGACCACCTGGTAGCCCGCGTACGGCTCGCGGCGCAGCGTGTGCACCAGCTCCAGCACGTGGGCGGTGTCGCCCACCACGAGGACCCGGCGGGACCAGCCGGTGCCCCGGGAACGGGACCGGTGCAGCCGCTTGCGGGCGGCGAACCGGGCACCCTCCAACCCGAGCATGCCCACCGCGCAGGAGATGCCGAGGAAGCCCCGGGAGACGCCGACGTCGGCGATGTAACCGGCGATGGCGATACCGCCGGCGAGGCGCAGGCTGGCCATGCTCACCCGCCGGTACTCGTCGGCACCGTAGCCGACGACCCGGTCGTCGTAGCAGCGCAGGGCCTTGAGGGAGACCAGCCAGGCGAGCACCAGCGCGGGGGCCACCAGCACGTACGGGATCCGGGATCCGCTCGGCGCGGCTCCGCCGAAGCGGGCCGCGTAGCCGACGAGCACCGCCACCGTCAGGACGCTGGCGTCCAGCACGACCAGGGACCGGATGTAGGAGCGCTGGTTGGTGCGGGCACCGGCGCCCCGTGGCGCGCCGCCCGGTGGGGTCGACGTCCTCGCGGGGGTCAACAGCGTAGCCGAGGTCACCGGCCCTCCCAGTTCGCTCGCCGACAGCCCCGGACGGTGATCCGCCCGGATCGCGGACCGGCTCCCGGGGCACCAGGACATCCTGCCCCGACAACCATGGTGGCCGATTGCTTCCGACGCATTGCCGTCAGTTTTCCCGACTGCGGCCACATCCGGAAAGGGCCCCCCGTACCGGTTTCGACGGCACGAGGGGCCCTTCCGCTGATCGTCAGATCAGGACGGGGCCTTCCGCTGGGCGATGGCCCGCAGGTAGATGTCCGTGATCTTGGTCGGGTCGGTCGCGATGAACGCGCCCTCGTTGCCGGCCGCCTTGGTGATGGCGTCCAGCTCGGCCTTGTCCACCTCGGTGCCGACGCCGATCATGATCAGCTGAATCGGCTGCTCCGGGTCCCTCAGCCGCTCCAACTCGGTGAGCAGGCCCTGCCGGGAGATGCCGTCGGCGTCCTCGTTCTTGCCGTCCGTGAACAGCACGATCGAGTTGACCTTGCCGGGCTCCCACTGGTTGAGCACTTCCTTGTAGGCGGCGAGCACCGTGTCGTACAGGCCGGTGTCGCCGCTGGAGGACCGGATCGTGTCGAGACCCCGCTCCAGCGTGCCGCGCTGCCGCGACACCGGCCCGATCGGCACGACCTGCTGGTAGTCGCGGGAGCCCACCAGGTTGGTGGAGAAGGTCCACAGGCCGATCGACCAGGAGTCGTCGGTCAACGTCAGGCCACGCCGGGCCGCCTCGACGGTGACCTGCTGACGGGTGGCCCCGTTGGCGGTCGGGACGGCGGCCTTCATCGAGCCGGACACGTCGATGATGCAGAGCATCCGGCCCGACCGGGTGGCGATCGACCAGCTCGACACGGTCCGCTCGACCGCGATGGGGTCGAGCCCACCCGCCGCGACGCCGCCCTGGACCGACGGCGTGACCGAGGCGTCGCCACCGGCCGGGCTGGGCGCGCCCTGCGGGGCGCTGAAACCCGAGCCCCAGTTGCCGTCGGGAGCGCGCAGGGACTGCGCTGCCAGCCGGTCCTTGAACGCGGCGGTGGTCAGCACCTCGTACAGCACCCGGGCCGCCGACGCCTTCGTCGGCTCGATGCCGGGCAGCACCGCGTACGGGTAGTCCAGCGGCATCGGCGCGGGCTTCAGGTACAGGGCGGCCAGCGGCACGGGGGGCTTACGGCCGTTGTACTGGATCACGTCCTCCTCGGACAACGCCGCCGCGCCGAGGGAGTTGGCGATCGTGGTGGCGTCCGGGGCGGTGGGGAACTTGGCCAGCAGATCCTGCCGCAGCGCCGAACTCTCGGCCGCCAGCGCCCGCAGCGCACCGATCCGGTTCTGGTCCGCCTGCTCGCCGCCCGCGCCCGCGGCCGCGGTGGTCAGCGACAGCAGACCCGACAGACCGGCCGCGTCCCGGGTCGGCTCGACGATGCCGGTCTTGACCGGGCGGTCCTTGGTGACCTGCGCGAGCAGGTCGGTCCACTGGAGTTCCTTCTGCGGCCAGCCGATGCGGGTGGCGATCGGCTCCGGCATGGCGACGACCACCGGGCTCATCGCGATCGAGTTGCCGTTGCCCGGTTCGAAGGCGGCGGCACCGCCGGTCTTGAGCCGCAGCAGCCAGGTCGACGAGTCCGGAACCCAGACGTCGGGGCTCACCGCGGTGCCGCTGGCCTGCCCGACGCCGGCCAGGCTCGCGCCGTGCTTGGCGGCCACCACGGCGGCGACCTCGACCGGGTTGGCGGCGGTGACGGTCACGTCGATGCAGGTGTCGCCCACCGCCGCGCCATCCTGCTCCCACTGCTCGGCGGCGCCCTCCACGGCGGGCGCGAGCTCGTTCGCCACCGCGACGGACAGCTCGATACGACCCGAGCAGTTGGAACCGGCCAGCTGTTGATAGCCGAACCAGCCACCGACGGTGACGACGAGGACGCCGACCGACACAGCGGCGGCGGCACCCTGGATGTTTGAGCGCATACGATGGCGGCCTGCAGACACGCTGACCATCTTCCGTATCCAGGAGGTCAGCTGCCACGGCCGTTCGGACGAAAGTTACTGAGGAGCAACACTTGATCTCCATTTCGTAACTTTGGGTAATCAGTCCACGTCACCGCGTTCCGCTACGCAGGGTGCACGGCCCCCGCACCCCCGGCCCCGGTCCGCCGGGGCGCTCGGGGCCCGCCCGGGCCGGGCGCTCGGGGCCCGCCCGGGGCCGTCAGGGCCGCCGGGGCTCGGGGCCCGACGAAACCGCCGGGGCGCGCGGCCCGACGGTCAGATCAGCACACAGGTCGGGCTGGGCACGGCCACCGGCTCGCCGACCACCTCCGGCACCCCGGTGGCCGGGTCGACCCGGAACACCCGCACCATGTCGGCCCGTTCGTCGGCGACGTAGAGGTGCTCGCCGGCCAGCGCGAAGTGCCGGGGCCACTCGCCGCCGGTGTCGACCTCGGCGACCAGCTCCGGCAACTCCCCGCCGAGCGCGAACACGGCCACCGTGCCGACACCCCGGTTCGCCAGGTAGAGGAAGCGCCCGTCCCCGCCCACCGCGATCTCCGACGGTTGCACGTGCCCGGCCCGGTCGCTGGCATCGACCCGTCCCCGCTGGTGCAGCGCGCCGTCCCCGGTCAGCTCGTACGCCGTGACCGTGCCGTCCAGCTCACCCGCGAGGAAGCAGCGCCGCCCGTCGGGGTGACGGGCCAGGTGCCGGGGACCGGCACCGGGGGCCGTCCGTACCCGGGGACCACGCGGCACCAACCGCCCCGAGGCGGCGTCGAGGTCGTACCGGTACACCGAGTCGGTGCCCAGGTCGACGGCGAGCAGCGGCTGCCCCACCGGCCCCGGGTTCACCATGTGGCAGTGCGCCTGCTCCTGCCGCTGCGGGTCGGGCCCACGCCCCTCGTGCACCACCAGGTCGCTGCGCCCGGCCGGCACCCCCTGCGCGTCGAGCGGCAGGACCGCCACGCTGCCGCCGCCGTAGTTCGCGACGAACAGGTGCCCGCCGTCCGGGGCGACCGCCAGGTGGCACGGTTCGGCCCCGCCGCTCGACCAGGCGCCGAGCGGATCGAGGTCGCCGTCGGCACCCACCCGCCAGGCGCTGACCTGCCCGTCCGGCAGCTCGTGCACCGCGTACAACACCGGGTGGACCGGATGCCGGGCGAGGAACGACGGTCCGGGGGTGACGGCGACGGTGCCGAGCGGGGTCAGCGCCCCCGTGACCGGGTCGCGGCGGGCCGCGACGATCCCGGTGCCCCGGCCGCCGTTGTCCGCCGTGTAACCACCGATGTGGACGACCACGCCCTGAGCTGTCACCGGATCCGCCCTCCGCCGATTCCTCCGTCGATCACACCAGTAGCCCTTCCCCGAACGCCGACCGGTTAGACCGCAATCCTCGCCCCGATCCGGCCCCGGCCGGGCGCGGACGACCCGGTGGCGGGTCAGGCGGGGACAGGCTCGCCCCGCTGGCGCGCCACGTGCTCCACCAGCGCGATCAGCACCAGCTTCGCGGACTGCCGGTTCCGGGCGTCGCACAGCACCATCGGCACGTCGGGGTCCAGGTCCAGCGCCTGGCGTACGGTCTCCAGGCTGAACCGGCGGGCGCCGTCGAAACAGTTGACGCCCACCACGAACGGGATACCCCGCTGCTCGAAGTAGTCGACCGACGGAAAGCAGTCGGCCAGCCGCCGGGTGTCGGCGAGCACCACCGCACCGAGCGCCCCGAACGCCAGTTCGTCCCAGAGGAAACGGAAGCGGTTCTGCCCCGGAGTGCCGAACAGATAGACCTGGAGATCGTCGTTGATGGTGATCCGGCCGAAGTCCATGGCCACCGTGGTGGTCGACTTGGCCTCGACCCCCGACAGGTCGTCGGTGCCGACGCCGGCGTCGGTGAGGATCTCCTCCGTCTGCAACGGCCGGACCTCGCTCAGCGCGCTCACCAGCGAGGTCTTGCCGGCCCCGAAGCCTCCGGCGACGAGAATCTTCAGCGCGAGCGGAACCCGGTGGCCCGGTGCCTCGCGATCACAACGCACGGAGTCCACTGACCACCGCCTTGAGGATGTCATTGTCGGGCAGGTATGCGAGCGGCTGCGGCTGGTGCACCGTCACCAGGCCACGGGCCAGCAGATCACCGAGCAGCACCCGGACCACGCCGAGAGCCAGGTCCAGGTCGGCCGCGAGATCCACCACGGGGGCGCCCGGACCGGCCAGTTCCACCAGCCGCCGGTGCTCGGGATGCAGATCGGGATGGGTCCCGGGGTCAGCGCCGGGTTTCGCGAACACGTACGCCACCAGGTCGAAGCCCTCGGCGGTCGGACGGACCCGACCGCCGGTCAGGGTGTAGGGCCGCACCACGGGACCCGCCTCCCCGTCCAGCCACTCGTGCCGCAGGCGGTGCGGTTCAGCCCGCATCGGGCACCCCCGCCGTGGACCGTACGGGGGCGCTGAGATTCTCGCCCACCCGGGTCACCAGCATCGCCATCTCGTACGCGACCAGGCCGATGTCCGCGTCGGCCTCGCTGACCACCGCCAGGCACGCGCCCTGCCCGGCGGCGGTGACGAAGAGGTACGTCGACTCCATCTCCACCACCGTCTGCCGGACCGGCCCGCCGCTGAGGTGCCGGCTGGCGCCGCGGGCCAGGCTGGCGAAGCCGGACGCCAACGCGCAGAGGTGTTCGGCGTCGGTGCGGTCCTGCCCGGAGGAGCAGCCGAGCAGCAGGCCGTCGGCCGAGAGCACCACCGCCTGTCGGGCACTGGGCACCCGCGTCACCAACTCGTCGAGCAACCAGTCGAGATCGGCATTCTTGTCCGTCGATCGCATCAGGCGTCCCTCTCAGTCGGGATGGGGTTCTCGGTGATCTCCGGCCGGTCGGCGGCACCGCCGGACGGCGTGGGTCCGCCGGCCGCGCGTCGTCCTCGACTGGTACCGGCCTGGAGCGCGGACATGACCCGGCGGGCGTCCTCCGGGCTACGGGGACTGGGAACCGCCGGTCGGGCCCGCACCACCGGCTGCGCGGCGGTGGGCGCGTCCATCACGGGGCGGTCGGCGTCGGTCGGGTCCTGCGGGGCAGCGTCCACGGCGGCCGGCCGGTCGGACCCGTCGGTCGCCGGCCGGGGCCGGACGGCCGGCCCCCGGCGTCGGACCCGGCGGGGCAACCCGTCGATCTCCCCGTCCACGGCCGAGGAGCCGTCGTCGCCGGCCGGACCGGCCGGGCGGTACGCATCCGAACCGCCGACCGGCTCAGGCCGCTGCCGGGTCGACCGGGCGGCGCGCGGGCGGGGCACCGTGGCCAGCCGGGTCGCCCTGGCCAGCCGTCGCCGCTCGGGATCGCCGCCGGACGCCGCCGACGGGCCGCCCGCCGAGGCGGGCAGCGTCGAGGGCTCCTCGGTGACCAGCTCGCCCGGGATGAGCACCACGGCGGTCAGCCCACCCGTGTCCGACGGGCGCAACCGGACCCGCACCGCGTGTCGGGCGGCCAGCCTGGCGACCACGAACAGCCCGAGCCGGGCGGTCTCACCGGGGTCGAAGTCCGGCGGCTCGGCCAACCGCTGGTTGGCCTCCGCGATCGCCGCGGCGCTCATGCCCAACCCCCGGTCGGTGATCGACAACGCGTAGCCGTTGGCCACCAGCTCGCCGCGGACCTCGACCCGGGTGTCGGGCGGCGAGAACACGGTCGCGTTCTCGATCAGCTCGGCCAGCAGGTGGATCACGTCGCCCACCGCCCGGCCCAGCACCCCGGCGGGGTGCACTCCGGCCGTGTCGACCCGGTCGTACGACTCCACCTCGGAGATCGCGCCGCGGATCAGGTCGACCACGGCGACCGGGTTGCGCCAGCCCCGCCCGGGCGCCGCGCCGGCCAGGATCACCAGGTCCTCGGCGTGGCGACGTAGGCGGGTGGAGAGATGGTCGACGCGGAAGAGGTCGGCCAGTTCGTCCGGGTCCTCCGTGTCGCGTTCCATCCGGTCGAGCAGGGCGAGCTGGCGGTGCACCAGTCCCTGGCTGCGCCGGGCGATGTTCAGGAACACCTCGCTGAGCCCTCGACGCAGGGTCACCTCGTCGGTGGCGGCTCTGATGGCGACCTTCTGCACCTCGATGAACGCCCGCGCGACCTGCCCGATCTCGTCGGCGCCGTGGTCGAGCACCGGCGCCTCCCGGGCGAGGTCCACCTCTTCACCACGACGCAGCCGGTCCACCACCTCCGGCAGCCGTCGCTCGGAGCGCTCGAGCGCCCGGCGCACCAGGGTGAGGCGCTGGGCCAGGGACCGGCCGACCCGCACCGCGACCAGCAGCGACGCCACGACCGCGACGAGCCCGAGCAGCCCCGCGGCGGCGAGGCGCACCAGGATGCGTACGGCGGTGGGCACCGACCGGTCGGCGAGGCCGTCGGCCTGGCTCAGCTCGTAGTCGCGCAGCGCCTGCCACACGTCGTCGTAGGCGGCCGTCCAGTCCTGCGCGTCGACCGGTGGGCGGGCGGTGCGACCAGCCGCCACGATGTCGTCCTGCATGGAGCGCAGCCGACCGAAGGCGTCCTGTTCGGTGAGCCGCTGGTAGGCGACCCGGTCCGTCTCGGGCAGGTCGGCGACCGCCGTCTCGGTCAGGAACCGCTGGTTGCCGATGGTCTGCACCAGCTGGGTGTGCTCGCCGTCGTCGAACCGGCCGGCGGCGAGGGCACCGGCCAGCAGGGAGTCCACCTGCCCCAGCAGCTCGCGGGAGCGGCCGAGGGCGGTGACCGCCAGCGCCTGCCGGTTCAGGTTCTGGTCGGGCAGGTCGGCCATCGCGGCGAACGATCGGAAGGCCGAGGTGATCATGCCGCTGTAGAGGCCCACCGCGCCGGCCCGGTCCATCGCCCGCCGGTCGATGAAGGTACGCCCGACGGGCAGGGCCTCCAGGTCGGTCACCAGCCGGTCCAGTCGGGCGTCCAGCAGGTCCGAGGCGGCGTCACGCAGCGCGTCCCCGGAGATCCGCCGGCGCAGCTCCGCGATCGCCGTGTCGGTGCGCTCGCGCTGCTCGGTGAGTTCGGGCAGCGCGCACGGCGCGGGTGGCCGCTCACAGGTCGCCTCCGCACGGGCGAGGAAGACCGTCGACAGTCGACGCTCCCGTTGCAACTCGGCGACCACGACCTCGCCGGGCCGGCCGAGGTCGTAGAGCAGGGTCCGCGCGGCGAGCAGGTCGAGCGCCGGGCCGAAGGTGAGGGTGGTCGCGAAGATCCAGAGGGCGAGCAACGCGGTCACCGGAACGACGACCAGAGCGGTCAGCTTCGAGCGGATCGGCCAGTCGCGCGTGTTCAATCAAACCTCGCCCGGAGGGTGTGGCAGCAGGGGACGCCGGCACCGGCCGGGCAGCGCCGCCAGCCGGCACGCGCCCCACTTCTCGCGGGACACCGGCCCGGGCGCCTTGGGCAGGATACGAAATCCCCGCCGGAAGCACTACCGTCCGTGGAGCCGGCCCGTACGCGGCCGGCGGCCGAGGTACGCCGACGCCCGGCTGCGGGCCGGGTTTCGAGTGTCGCTGTGCCCGGTGCGGCGCCGGTCGGCGACCGGGTGGACGTGGCCGCCGGTTCGTCGCCGATCGTCCCGTACGCCGGAACTCGACCCCGCCTGCGCACCCGGTCCGGTCTTCGGCGGATGCCCCGCCGGGTGGCCCGTGCTGACGGGTCGGACGCACCCGGGTCGTCACCGCCGACAAGGAAAGTGACCGGATCGGGATTGGCGATCAGTGCAGGGAGGGAATACCAGGCGACGAAGGAGGAGCCATGTCGCCCACGCAGGTAATCGTCATCGTTCTCGTCGTCCTGGTGATCGCGGCGGTGGTCGCGGCCGTCGTGGTCCTCGGCCGACGCCGGGCGCTCAAGCAGCGCTTCGGACCGGAGTACGACCACGTCGTCGCCGAGCGGGACAGTCGCAGCGCCGCCGAGCGGGAGCTGCGTGACCGCGAACGCCGGCACGCCGAACTCACACTCACCCCGCTCGACCCGGAGTCGCGCGCCCGGTACGCCGCGGCCTGGGAGGAACTCCAGGTCCGATTCGTCGACTCCCCCGCCGACACGGTGGGCGAGGCGGACGAACTGGTCTCCCGGCTCATCGCGGAACGGGGCTACCCGACCGGGGACTTCTCCGACCAGATCGCCCACCTGTCGGTGGAGCATGCCCGCACGCTGACCCACTACCGCGACGCACACGACATCCACCTGCGAAACACCCGGGGCGAGGCCAGCACCGAGGAGCTCCGCCAGGCGGTCGTCCACTACCGGGCCCTCTTCGCCGACCTGCTCGGCGAGGAGCCCGTCGGCCAGGCTGCCGGTCACCGGACGCCGCAGCAGCGCCACCCGGACAGCCCGCACGACGTCACGAACCGCTGAGGAGATCACTGATGCGCCAGGATGAGCAGCGGGTGGACAACGACCACCCCGAAGCCGTGCGGTCCGCACCGGTGCCGGTGCCGCCCGCGACGTCCGGCGGCACCGCCGCCGAACCGGACGACCGGACAGAGGCCGAGGACACGACCAGCGGCCAGGGGCGGGTTCGCCCATGGGACCGCCGGCCCGGCGACGACGAGGGCGAGTTCCACAAGCCTGGCCCGGTGCCGACCGCCTTCGGGGCGACCAGCGTCGGCGGTGCGGTCGCCGCTTCCGCGCTGGCCAGCCCGCTTCCCGAGGACGAGCCGGATCCGCGCGAGGAGCGCACCGCGCGCCCCGGCGACGGCGCCGTCGGCGGTGAGCGCGAGGGGCGCCGGGCCGACCCGACCGGCCAGGCCGACGGCCCGGAAGATCCCGGGGCGTCGGGCTACGGCAGCGCCGACCCGGAGCTGGTCGACCCGGACGCGGTGCCGGCACAGACCGAGAAGGCCCTCAGCGCCGCGGCCCGGCCCACCGCGACGGCGGTGCCGTCCGAGCCGGCGACCCTGTTCGACCACGACACCGCCCAGGGCTTCCGGGACCGCTGGCGGGACGTGCAGCTGCGCTTCGTGGACGACCCGAAGGCCGCGGCCGGCGACGCCCAGTCACTGGTCGACGAGGCGATCCAGGCGCTGGCGGCGGCCCTGCGTGCGCAGAAGGAGAAGCTGGGCGGCTGGCAGGACAGCGGCTCGGCCGACACCGAGCAGTTGCGGATGGCGGTACGGCAGTACCGCGACTTCCTCGATCGCGTCCTCGGTCGCTGACCGCACCACCGGCGGGGCGTCCCGGCAGGGGCGCCTCGTCGTCGCACGTCCAGGGCGGTAGGCGGCACGACGGTGGACGCATGGCCGTCGGCGCACCGGGTACGCGGCAGGGTCCGCCGAACGCGCCTGGGACAGGAGGGCAGCACGATGACGGATCGTGACCGGCAGCGACCGCTGGAGGAGAGTCCCGAGATGGCCGCGGCCGTGGAGGACGAGACCGGCATCTCCGAGCTGATGGACGGGGGCGACGCCGACCGCGACACTCCGTCCTTCGTGGGCCCGGAGGACGAGGTCATCGGGGACCCGTACGCGGCGGGGACCGGCGCCACCGGCACCGGTACCGGTACCGGCACGGTACGTACCGGTGCGGAACAGCCCTGGGAGCCGGAGGACCTGGTGTTGGCGCGGGGTCAGGACCTCACCCCGCAGAACCTGGAGCGGGCCCGCCGCGACCTCGCCGAACTGGGGCGGGCGGCCATCGAGAAGACGGTGCCCTGACCCGGCCACAGCACCGGCACCGCGTGCCCCGACCCGTCGCCACCTCGAAGCCGGTGCGGCCGGGCCATTGGACGCCCGGCCACCGGTGCGGCGGGCCACCGCGGTACCGGGCCACCGCGGTACGGGGACGCCGGGACGCCGGGGCCACCCACGTGAGGGGCCCCCGACCCGACCGGTGCGCGGTCGGGCCGGGGGCCCGGGTAACCTGCCGCCGCAGCGCCTCACCTACTGCTGGCGGCGGGTGTGCCTGACGCTCAGGAGAGCGGCGGGTAGGCGTTGTTCATCAGCTCGGTGAGCTGCGCCGGGAACCAGGCACCCGAGATCGGGGCGTCCGGCAGGGCACCGCTCATGCTGTTGCCGTTGCGGGCGTTACCGGTGTAGGTCGGGTCGCACATCCGGTCGAAGCCCTTGCCCTCGTTGTTCGGGATCTCCTTGCTGGAGCCGTCCGACTCACCCGGGGGCTTCACCCAGACGTAGGCGTCGATGCCCGGCTCGGGGGCGGCCTGCGGCCGCTCGCCGAGGCCCGCACCGGCCTGGTTGCACCAGTTACCGGCGTGGATCCGCCGGTCGACCCGGCCACCGTCGACGTACGCGTCCACGCTGGTCGTCGGGCCCGCGCCGGTCGGACGGGCGCTGCCGCCCCAGCCGTTGCGGGAGGTGTCGATCAGCATGCCGATGTTCGAGTTGAAGCCGCGGCTGACCAGCTCCTGGCGGAACGCCTGGGCGAAGGACAGCTCGTCGACGTAGAAGTTCCAGTCGATCCACTTGGACTGCCGCACGGTGGTGCCGTTCACCGTGTCGGTGATCTTGATGTACGGCTCCCGCAGCGCGGAGTAGTTCGCGGTGTTGACGATGAAGCCGTGCACGTGGTTCACGGTGCTGCCGGAGGCCACCGCGGCGTCCTTCAGGATCTGCGCGGTCGGGCCGAAGTTGCTGTCCCAGCCGATCCAGCCGTGGTGCGCGGCGTCGATGTAGTTGTAGACGTTCGGGATCGCGCCCAGCTTGGCCAGGGCGTAGCCCACGCCGTTGACGTACGCGCCGTTGGCCTTCACGGTGTCGCACATCGTGGTGCCACCCGGGTTGCCGGAGGTGTTGGTCACCAGGTTCGGCAGCGAGTCGATCTCGATGACGTTGATGATCCGCAGGTTGCGGTACTTCGCGTCACCCTGGATCGCCGCGATCGGGTCGATGTACTCGGCCTTGTAGCGGGGCAGCTCGTCGGCCTTCAGCTCGCCGTTGGAGGCGAGGGCGGCACAGTCACGGCCGGGCAGGTTGTAGATGACGATCTGGATGTAGTCGGCACCCTGCTCGAGCGCCTCGTCCAGGTGGTCACGCAGACCCATCGCGCCGTTGGAGCTGCTGTCCGGGGTGCCGTTGATGGCGGCGATCCGGTCCAGCCAGACGGCGGTCGGGGTGTTCGAGATCCGGTTGCCACCGGGCACCGACTCGGCCTTGGCCTTCCACTCAGGGTTCACGTACCCCTGGGCGTTCAGGTAGGGGTTGTCCACCTTCTGCCCCGGCGGCGGGGTGGTGGGCGGAGGCGTGGTGGGCGGCGGGGTGGTGGGCGGAGGCGTGGTCGGCGGCGGCGTGGTGGGCGGCGGCGTCGTCGGCGAGGTGCCGTTGCAGGCGACCCCGTTGATGGTGAACGCGCTCGGTGCCGGGTTGCTGCCGCTCCAGGTGCCCTGGAAGCCGATGTTCGTGCTCGCGCCGGAGGCCAGCGAGCCGTTCCACGACTGGTTCTGCGCGGTGACGTTGGCCCCGGACTGGCTCCAGACGGCCGACCAGCCCTGGGTGAGGCGCTGGTTGGCGTCGGGGAAGGTGAACCCGAGCGTCCAGCCGTTCAGCGCGTCGCCGACGTTCTTGATGTCGATGCTGGCGGTGAAACCGCCCGGCCACTGGTTGGTCGTCCAGGTCACGTTGCACTGGGTGGCGGCGTGGGCGGCGGTGACCGGAAGGGTCACCAGCGCGCCCGCCACCAGCGCGCCAGCGCCGGTGAGGGCTACGGCCCGACGGGGGCCGGACAGCCTTCTCCACAGATTCATACATGAACTCCTTGGGCGAGACCGGATCCGCGTACGGCCCGGCACGTGGCCCGTGGGACGTCCTGCGGACGACCGCCGGTGCCAACGGGATTCTTCGGGGACGCCCGACCCGGACGGGCGTTGGTGGTGGGGTGACGCACCGGCCTCGGCCGGCAGCGGGTGTCGTCCGGACGAACCGGTGCCCTCGACTCCTGCTTACGCGGTGTGGCTCCCCGAACCGCGTGCAGAGATTCTTGCATGGGAGCGCTTCCATAGCAATGCCTGGATGCGGGTGAGCTCACCGGGCGGCGCACGCCGGAGCCGGACGCCCCCGCGCCGACGGGGACGATCGCCCCGCATCGACCAGCAGGTCAGCGCGGCCCCGAACCACGCTAGCGGCGGCCAACCCGGTCGCCAACCCCGAATGTCCACAGGACCTCACGAAGGCGTCTTGACGGGAGCTAACCGCAAAACACGAATTTTTCCCTTCATAGGTCGTGAAACGGTCTAACGTCGGTTCTGGCTCGGTTGTCACCGGGCCCAGGACAACCAGGGATGGAGTGACGCAGGTCATGGCTAACAGGATGCTCGGGAAGGTCGTCGCGGGTGCCGCCCTCGGTGGCGCTTCCCTGCTGGTTTTCTCGCCGACGGTCGCCCTCGCGGACGGCCCCCAGCCCGTTGACGAGGGCAAGGTCTACGCCAAGCCCCACGCTGTCAAGCCGGGCCACGAGGTCAAGCTGCTCCAGGTCTGCGAGGAGCCGCAGGAGCACGCGTACGTCTGGTCGGAGGTGACCGGCAAGGTGAAGCTCAAGCCGGCCCACGACCACGGGGACCGGGGCGGCGACCGCGGCGACTGGCGCGATCGGGACGGCAAGGACCGGGGTGGTGACGACAACGGCCGGCCCAAGCCGCCGACCAGCAGCCCGCAGCCGACACCCACCACCACCCCGCCGCCGGCCAACGGCACCCAGCCGCCGGCCGAGGGCGACCAGCCGTCAGCCGGTGGCCAGGGTGGCGGTGACGTCGCCCCCGACGGGCAGGACAAGGACCGGAAGGGCTACGAGCACGGCCAGGACGCGGAGGCTGGCCGTGACGACAAGGGCCACGAGGGATACGGCCGTGGTGACTGGATGAACCACGACGACTACCTCGGTGGCGCCGACAGCCGCGACCGGAAGGACCACGACAGCGACTGGGCCGGCGGGTCCGACGAGCGTGACCACGGCTGGGAGCACAAGAAGGACTTCGTCTACTACGGCGAGGCCGTGGTCTCCCCGGACGCCGCCCCCGGCACCTACGAGCTGGAAGGGTCCTGCGGCACCGGCGAACTGGTCGTCCTGCCGCACGGCGGCGTCGACGGCGGTGACGGTGGTGTCGGTGCCGGCACCGACCGCGAGCTGGCCACGGCAGGGGCGAGCCTGGTGGGCGCCGCCGCCCTGGGTGGCCTCGTGCTGATGCGCCGGCGTCGGGCCGATGCGTCCGTCGCCTGACGTCACGGCGACACGGGCCGGCGGCCGCCACGGGACACCGTGGCGTGCCGCCGGCACCGCCGTCGTCGTCCTGCTCGCCATGGTCGGCGCGGGGCTGATCGGTGCCTCGCTCAAGACCGCCCCCGCCCCGCGACCACCCCAACCGGCGGCCCAGGCCGGGGCCGCCGCCGACCCGCCGCCCGTCGTCGCGACGAACCCGACGGCAGCGGTGCCGGCACTGCCCCGGTCCGCACCCACCACGGTCACCATCGCCCGCATCGGGGTGCACGCGCAGGTCATGTCGCTCGGCACCAACCCCGACGGCACGGTCGAGGTTCCCCCGTTGGAGCAGGCCCACCTGGCGGGCTGGTACTCACCGGGGGCCAGCCCCGGTGAGGCGGGCAACGCCGTCATCGTCGGACACGTCGACTCGGCGGCGACGGGGCCGGCGGTCTTCTTCTCCCTCGGCGCCCTCCGGCGGGGCGACACCGTCGGCGTCACGCGTGAGGACGGCCGGCAGCTCACCTTCCAGGTCGACGACGTGCGCTCGTACCCGAAGGCCGCCTTTCCCACCGAACTGGTGTACGGCCCCAGCGACCGGCCGGGTCTGCGGGTGGTCACCTGCGGCGGCGTCTTCGACGAGGCGACCCGCGACTACCCGGACAACGTGGTCGTCTTCGCCTCCCTGGTGGGGTGACCGCACCGGCGCGGGGCCCGGCCGAGCGGCCGGGCCCCGCGCCGGTCAGGAGGCGGCGGAGGTACGCACCAGGGTGCGGATCTGACGCAGCAGCACCGACAGTGCCGCCAGGTCCGCCCGGGACTCGTCGAACTCTCCCATCGCCCGCTGGGCGCGGTGGATCGAGGTCGCGTTCGACTGCTCCCACTGCTGCACCCGCTCCTGCGGGGGCAGGTCGGCCGGGGTGGCCTCCAACACCTCCGCGGTGAGCGCCGCCAGCGCGGCGTACAGGTCGTAGCGCAGCGCCATCCGGGCGAGGGTCTGCCAACGGTCCTCCCGCGGCAGCAGCGAGATCTTCGACAGCAGCGAGTCCACCCGGAACCGGTCCGAGATGACGAAGTAGACCGACGCCACCTCTCCGACGTCCCGGCCGGTGCCGGTGGCCGTCTCCACCACGTCCAGCAGACCGAAGCCGTACATCAGGCGGGTGGCCTGCTCGGCCAGCCCACGCGGCAGCCCCCGGCCGGTCATCGTGTCGATGTGTGCCGCGAGGGACTCCCGCTCGCTGCCGTAGAAGCGCTCCTCCAGATCCGGCAGCAGCCGGGCCACCCCGTCGCGGAGCCGGGCGATCTCGGCCGGCACGTCGATCGGCGAGCGACGGTTCGTCACCAGCCAGCGCACCGACCGGTCCAGCAGCCGCCGGGTGTCCAGGTAGACGGCGGTCTGCACCTCCGGGTCGACCCGGTTGTCCAGGGCCTCCACCGCGGCCCACAGGTCACGCAGCCCGAACACCTCGCGGACCACCACGTACGCCCGGATGACGTCCGCCGCCGACGCCGCCGTCTCCTCGACCACCCGGAAGACGAACGAGATGCCGCCCCGGTTGATCGCCTCGTTGACCAGCACCGTGGTCACGATGTCGCGGCGCAGGCGGTGCTGGCCCATCCGGTCGGCGAACCGCTCCCGCATCGGCGTCGGGAAGTAGTTGACCAGGACGTCGGTCGTCCACTCCTCGTCGGCCAGCCCCTCGGCGAGGATCTCCGTCTCGAGCACGATCTTGACGTACGCGAGCAGCACCGCGAACTCCGGCGCGGTCAGCCCCGACTCGGCCCGCACCGCCAGCTCCTCGTCCGGCGGCAGTGCCTCCAACGCCCGGTCCAGCGCCCCCGAGCGTTCCAGCTCGCTGATCATCCTCCGGTGCACCGGGAGCAACGAGGCGGCCTGGGCCTGGGCGTTGTTGATCGCCCTGGCCTGGTCGTAGTTGTCCCGCAGCACCAGCTCCGCGACCTCGTCGGTCATCTGGGCGAGCAACTCGTCCCGCTCCGCCACGGTCAGCTCACCGTCGGCCACGGCGGTGTTCAGCAGGATCTTGATGTTCACCTCGTGGTCGGAGCAGTCCACGCCGGCCGCGTTGTCGATGAAGTCGGTGTAGATCCGTCCGCCCGCCAGGGCGTACTCGATCCGGCCGAGCTGGGTGCAGCCCAGGTTGCCGCCCTCACCGACCACCCGGCAGCGCAGGTCCTTGCCGTTGACCCGGATCGCGTCGTTGGACTTGTCGCCCACCTCGGCGTTGGTCTGGCTCGCCGCCTTGACGTAGGTGCCGATGCCGCCGTTCCAGAACAGGTCGACCGGTGCCGTGAGGATCGCCTTCATCAGCTCCTGCGGGCTGAGCCGGGTGACGTCCTCGTCGAGGCCCAGCACCGCGCGGACCTGCGGGCTGACCGGCACCGACTTGGCGGTACGCGCGAACACCCCGCCGCCGGCCGAGATCAGCTCCTGGTCGTAGTCCTCCCACGACGAGCGCGGCAGGTCGAACAGCCGCTTGCGCTCGGCGTACGAGACGGCGGCGTCCGGGTCCGGGTCCAGAAAGATGTGCCGGTGGTCGAAGGCCGCCACCAGCCGGATGTGCTCCGACAGCAGCATCCCGTTGCCGAACACGTCGCCGGACATGTCGCCCACGCCGACGACCGTGAAGTCCTCGGTCTGGGTGTCGTGCCCCAGCTCGCGGAAGTGTCGCTTCACCGACTCCCAGGCGCCCCGGGCGGTGATGCCCATCCCCTTGTGGTCGTAGCCGGCCGAACCGCCCGAGGCGAACGCGTCACCGAGCCAGAACTGCTGCGCCACGGAGATCTCGTTGGCGATGTCGGAGAAGGTCGCGGTGCCCTTGTCGGCCGCCACCACCATGTACGGGTCGTCGCCGTCGTGCCGCACCACGTCCTCCGGCGGCACGATCTCCCCGGCGACGATGTTGTCGGTGACGTCCAGCAACGCCGTGATGAACTGCTGGTAGCAGACCACCGCCTCGTCCCGGTCGCCCGGCTTCTGCTTCAGCACGAAGCCACCCTTCGCACCCACGGGCACGATCACGGCGTTCTTCACCATCTGGGCCTTGACCAGGCCCAGCACCTCGGTACGGAAGTCCTCGCGCCGGTCGGACCAGCGCAGGCCGCCCCGGGCCACCGGCCCGAACCGCAGGTGCACGCCCTCGAACCGGGGCGAGTACACGAAGACCTCGAACTTCGGCCGGGGCGCCGGCAGGTCCGGGATGGCCTGCGGGTCGAGCTTGAACGCCACGTACGGCTTCGGCCGCCCGGCCAGCGGCTTGGCGTAGAAGCTGGTACGCAGGGTGGCCTGGATCAGCGTCAGGTACGACCGCAGGATCCGGTCCTGGTCGAGGCTGGCCACGTCGTCCAAGGCGGAGTGGATCTCGGCGATCAGTTCCTTGCTCTGCTGCTGGCGTTGCTCGGCGGTCGTCGACCCGGGTGCGAACCGGGCCTCGAAGAGCCGCACCAGCAGCGCCGCCACGTGCGGGTACGCGATGAAGGTCGACTCCATGTAGTCCTGGGAGAAGACCGTGCCGGCCTGCCGCAGGTACTTCGCGTACGCGCGCAGCACCACCACCTGCCGCCAGGTGAGGCCCCCGTGCAGCACCAGCTCGTTGAAGCCGTCCACCTCGGCCTCGCCCCGCCACGCCGCCGCGAAGGCGTTCTCCACGTGCGGGCGCACCTCGGCCAACTGCTGGTGCCCCTCGGGCAGGCGCAGCCCGAAGTCGTACAGCCAGATCCGGCCGTCGACGCGTTCCACCTCGTACGGGTGCTCGTCGACCACCTTCACGCCGAGGGAGTGCAGCACCGGCAGTACGGCGGAGAGCATCATCGGCTCGCCGTACCGGTAGACCTTGAACCGCACGTTCATCGACTCGTCGACGCCGCGACCGCCCGCGCGCGGCGCGAGCTGCTTGCGGAACAGGTGCATCTCCAGCTGGCCGGGCTCCTCCAGCAGTTCCAGCTTCGCCAGGTCCTTCATCGCCTCGTACGGCGTGTGGCCGTCCTTGTAGCCCTCCGGGAACGCGTCGGCGTACCGGGCGAACAGGTGCTTGGCCTGCTCGTCGCCGAGCTTGCGCTCCAGCACCAGCCGGTAGTCGTCGTCCCACAGCCGGGTGGCGTCGGCCAGCTCCTCGGCGAGCAGGTCCGCGTCGATCTCGCCGGGCGGGTCCGTCGGGTCGGTACGGACGATGAAGTGCACCCGGGCGAGCATCGACTCGGTGACCCGGGTGGTGTAGTCCACCCCGATGCCGTTCAGCTCGCGCAGCAGGATGTCCTGCATGCGCAGCCGGTTCTGGGTGGTGAACCGGTCCCGGGGCAGGTAGATCAGGCAGGAGATGAACCGCCCGTAGGCGTCCCGGCGCAGGAAGACCCGCAACTGCCGGCGGCCCGCCATCCGCAGCACGCCGATCACCGCGTGGTACAGGTCGTCGGTCTTGATCTGGAACAGCTCGTCGCGCGGATAGGTCTCCAGGATCTGGAGCAGGTCCTTGCCGGAGTGGCTGCGCTGGGACAGGCCGGAGCGGTCCAGCACCTCCGCCACCTTGCGCCGCACCACCGGCAGCTCCTGCACGCTGGTGCGGTACGCCGCCGTGGAGAACAGGCCCAGGAAGCGGCGTTCCCCCACCACCTGGCCGGCGTCGTCGAAGATCTTGAAGCCGATGTAGTCCAGGTAGGCCGACCGGTGCACCGTGGCCCGGGAGTTCGCCTTCGTGATGATCAGCAGGCGCTTCTCGGTGACCTTCTCGTGCGCCTCCGGCGTCATCGACGACAGGGCCCGGGCCTCCGGCGAATCCTGCCGCAGGATGCCCAGGCCCGTGCCCAGCACCGCCTCCAGCGCGGGACCGCCCTCCGCCGAGCCCGGCACCAGCCGGTACTCCCGGTAGCCGAGGAAGGTGAAGTGGTCGTGGGCGAGCCAGCGCAGCAGCTCCACCGAGTCGGTGATGTCCTTCTCCGGCACCGGCGGACGGTTGTCGGAGGTCCGGGCGTCGGCCAGCTCGTCGGCGAGCGCCATCGCCCGCTGCCGCATCTTCGGCCAGTCCTCCACGGCCTCCCGCACGTCGGTCAGCACCCGCTGCAACTCGCGGCGCAGCTTGTCGCGCTCCTCCGGGTCACGGACCGGGTCGATCTCGATGCGCATCCAGCTCTCGACCAGGTCGCCCGCGATCGCGTCGTCGGGTTCGACGTCGGCGGAGACCTCGGTGAGCCGGCCCAGCGGCTCCCGGCGGACCACCACCAGCGGGTGGACCAGCAGGTGCACGTCGAGGTGGTGGGAGTTCAGCAGGGCCGTCACCGAGTCGACCAGGAACGGCATGTCGTCGGTGACGATCTCGACGACGCTGTGGTGCTGGTCGGCGTCCGGGGAGTGGATGCGCAGCTTCAGCTCGCCGGGCACCCGCTGCTGGGCCAGGTCGCGATGCGCGCGGGCCGCGTCGAGCATCTCCTCGGCGGTGAAGCCGATCAGCTCCTCGTCGGGCGCGAACCGCCAGAAGCGGCCCACCAGGGTGGCCGCGTCGTGGTCGTCGCCGGCGAGCGCGACGGCCTGGGCGACCAGGCGCTCGGCGTTGGGCACCGGCTCGTCGAGTTCGGCATCCTCCAGGTCGTCGCCCAGCGCCTCCGCGGGCAGACCAAGGTCGTAGAGGGTGTCGATGCTCGAACCGGTCATCCCGGTCACGCCTGTGTCGATCCGGCCGAAGCCGTCCGAATCGGTTGCCGAATCGAAGTTGTCGTCCCGGCCGGTGTCAACCTGCCGGGTGTCGGGTCCCGGTTTCGTAGCCGGACGCCGGTCCATCGGTGCCACTCCCCTCGACCCACCGCGTTGTGGGTCACTCTGCCGCCCAGCCTAGGCCCTACCGTTCGGGCCCTCCGTCGGTGGACCACTGGCCGGACGTCCGGATCGGGACTTGTCGTCCTTTCACCCGTGCGGGTACGAGGTCGGCCGGATCCGGGAATACCCCGCCTCCCGTTGTTCATCACACCGTCCCGGCTCCCTCTTTGCACGTGAGCGCCCTCGGTGGGGGACATTGCGGACGGCGCGACCGTACTAGCGTGCGGGGGCAGCACCGAACCGGAGGGACCGCCGATGCACCAGCCGTACCCCCACCACCGCTCCCGGCTGGCGGCGTTCGCCGCCTGCCTGGTGGCCGCGGCCACCCTCACCGCCTGCTCCGGCGAGGACGGGCCGCAGCGCAGCGTGGACGCGTTCCTGGCAGGCTGGCGCTCGGGCGACCTGCGGGCCGTGGGCCTGGTCGACCCGACCGGTGCGAAGGTCCCGGCCGACGCCGTGTCCCGGGAGATCCGCGAACTCTCCGGCGAACTGGCGGACACCCCGCCCACCCTCACCCGGCAGGGCGACCCGACGATCACCCGGGACACCGCCACCGCGACCGTCCGGGTGGAGTGGACCCTGCCCGGTGACACCCGCTGGGCGTACGAACGGCCGGTCCGGCTCACCCGGGGTCGGGACGACCAGTGGCAGGTGATCTGGGAGCCGAAGGTCGTGCAGGAACAGCTCACCCGCGGTGACCGGCTGGGTCTGCGCCGCGATCCGGCGGCCCGGGCCGCCGTGCTCGACGGCTCCGGCCGTCCCATCGTGGCGCCCCGCGCGGTGGTACGGGTCGGGGTCCAGCCCGACGCGGTCGCCGACGTGGGGGCGCTGACCCGCCAACTGGACGCCGCCTTCCGTGCCGTCCGGCCGGCGATCACCCCGCCGGTCGACCTGTCCGGCCTGCCGGAACGGCTCGCCGAGGCGGAACCGGGCGCGTTCGTCGAGGTGGTGGTCCTGCGCGACGAGGCGTACCGGCAGATCAAGCCGAGGATCTACGACCTGCCGGGCACCAGGTTCATCGCCGACGAGCTCGACCTGGCCCCGACCCGTGAGTTCGCCCGCGCGGTCCTCGGCACGGTCGACCCGGCGCAGGCCGACGACCTGGCGAGGTTCCCCGACCGGTACTCCCCGGGCGACCTGGTCGGCCACGGCGGGCTGCAGGGCCGGTGGGACGAACGGCTGCGCGGCACCCCCGGGCTCACCGTCGTGGTGGAACGCCCCGCCGGCGACGGCATTCTGGCCCCCACCGGCGCCGAGCCGTTCCGCCGCGAGCCGCAGCAGGGCCGACCGGTGCGCACCACCCTCGACCCGGCGACCCAGAACGCCGCCGACCGGGCCCTGCGCGGGCAGCAGCGGCGCTCGGCCCTGGTGGCCGTGCGGATCAGCGACGGCGCGGTGCTCGCCGCCGCCAACGGTCCCGGCGCGGCCGGCGAGAACCTGGCCTTCACCGCGCAGGTGCCTCCCGGTTCCACCTTCAAGATGGTCAGCGCACTGGGGCTGGTGGAGCGGGGAGCCGTCACCCCCGACACCACCGTCGGCTGTCCGAAGACCTTCACCGTCGACGGGCGGGCCTTCCGGAACTCCAACGACTTCGCCCTCGGGGCGGTGCCGTTCCGCACCGACTTCGCGAAGTCGTGCAACACCGCCTTCGCGGCGCTGGCGCCGAAGCTCGGCCCGGACGGGCTCGCCGTGACCGGCCGCTCGCTCGGGCTGGAGGCCACCTGGGACGTCGGCCTGGACGCGTTCACCGGCCGGGTCTCCGCCAACGGCGGCGCTACCGAGCAGGCCGCCGCCGCGATCGGGCAGGGCACCACGCTGGTCAGCCCGCTGGCGATGGCCTCGGCCACAGCCGCGGTCGCCCGGGGCCGGTTCGAACAGCCGACGCTGCTGCTCGACCCGGCCCCCGCCCAGCCCGCCGCGTCGGGGCCGGAACTGAAGGCCGAGGCGGTGGCGGCGGTCCGGGCGATGATGCGTGAGGTCGTCACGGCCGGCACCGGGAGCGCGCTCCGGGACGTGCCGGGCGGGCCGGTGCACGGCAAGACCGGCACCGCGGAGTACGACGACGACCCGGCGAACACCCATGCCTGGTTCGTCGGCTGGCAGGACGACGTGGCCGTGGCCGTGTTCGTGGAGAGGGGCGGGTCGGGCAGCGGCACGGCGGTGCCGATCGCGGAGCGGTTCCTCCGCGCCCTGCCCCGCTGACCCCGGCCGAGAGACCTCGCCGGGGCGGCACCGGGTGTCGGTTCGCGGCCGACCGCCGTCGGGTTCCCCGGCCGGCCCGGTGAGCGGTGGTGTCCGTCGGCCGTCTCCGGGCCGGGCGGTGCTGGTCAGGCGATCTCCGCACCGGGTACGGCGGTCGGCTCCCCGTCGGGCTTCGGCACCCGGCGCAGCAGGCCCGGACCGGCGGCCGCGGGTGGACCGACCGGCTCCCAGCCGGGGCCGACCGCGTGATCGACCGCCCGGTCGACGCCGGCGGCCCTCTCGACATCGGCGGCCCGGTCGACGCCGGCGTCGGCGGCCGGAGCGGCGGTGTGGTCCGTGGTGCGGTCGACCGCCGGGTCGACGGTGTCATCGGCTTCCGGCACCGTGCCGTCCGACGCCTCGGCCGCCACGGTGGACCTTCCGCCGGCCGCGGCCGGCGGCGTCGGCCGCCCGTCCGCTCGGCGGGGTGCCGGGGTCCGCGGGTCGGGCGGCTCGGCGAGCAGCCGGGGCGGCCGCGCCGAAGGCGCGGTGACCGGCCGGAGCCCGGCCACCACCGTGTTGACGATCTCGGCCGCGTACGCGCCGTCCGGGTCGTAGTCGGGGTCGAAGACGGTCAACTCGACGCCGAGGCAGTGCGGGGTGTCGACCAGCCCGGACAGCAGGATCTCCAGCTCGGCGAAGGCGATCCCGCCCGGGTCGGGAGCGTCCACCGCCGGCATCACCGCCGGGTCGAGCACGTCCACGTCGACGTGCACCCAGTAGCCGGCGCAGTCGGCGAGCTGCTCGTGGGCCCACTGCGCGGTGCGGGCCGCGCCCTCGGCACGCAGCGCCGGCACCGGCCGGGTGGTGATCCCGGCGGCCTGGAGGTCGAGGCGGTACTCGTCCTGGGCCCGGATGCCGAGCACCACCACGTCGATGTCCCGGAAGTACGGTCGGCGACCCTCGATGGCCGCCAGGTCGGCCTGCCCGCGCCCGGTGACCAGGGCGAGGTCCTCACCGGCCGCCGCGCCCACGTAGGAGGCGTTGCCCGGGTGCCGGAAGTCGGAGTGGCCGTCGACGAAGACCAGGCCGATGCGACCGCCGACCGCCTCACCGAGCCGGTGCATGGCCAGCGCGGAACCGAGCAGGACGGAGCAGTCCCCGCCGAGGACCAGCGGAAACTCGCCACGGTCGATGATCGCGCCGATCCGGTCGGCGAGGGCCGTCGAGTAGTCGGCGATCTCCCGGGCGTGGCACACCCCGTCGCCGGGTCGCCAGCCGCCCGGGTCGTAGCGGGGCGCGGTCAGGTGCCCCGCATCGCGGGCCCGCAGGCGGGCCAGCAGGCCGTGGTCACGCAACGCTCCCGGCGCCTTGCCGCAGCCGGGGACCGAGGTGGGGGTGGGTGGGCGCAGGCCAAGGTTGGTGGGCGCGTCGAGGACGGCGATCCGGCGCATCATGGGCTCCCGTCCTCAGGTGTCGGGCGGGCCGGCCGGAACGCCGGCCCGCGCTGGCGTATGTCGTGCTCAGAACAGGGCGCTGGCCAGAGCCCGGCGGGCGGAGGCGACCGCGGGGTCGTCGGGGCCGGCGATGGTGAACAACGAGACCAGGTGCTGGCGTACCTTCTCCCGGTCGTCACCGGCGGTGCGCCGGACCAGACCGACGAGCCGCTGGTAGGCCTGCTCGGCCATGCCGCTGAGCACCTCGACGTCGGCGGCCAGGAGCTGCGCCTCGACGTCGTCGGGGTTGGCCTGGGCGGCGGCGAGCGCGGCCCGCGGGTCGGTGCCCCCGACCCGACGGGCGAGGCCGACCTGGGCCAGGCCCGCCTCGGCCGTGGGGTCCGCCGGGGTCTCGGCGAGGATCTTGCGGTACGCCTGCTCGGCCGCGTCGAGGTCGCCGCTCATCAGGGCGTCGTCGGCCTCGTCCAGCCGGGGGTCCTCCGGCTCGGCCACGGTGACGCCGCCGGCCTTGAGCACCGCCTGGAGCCACTGGCGCAGCTGCGCCTCGGGCACCACGCCGGAGAACGCGTCGACCGGCTGACCGCCGACCACCGCGTAGACCATCGGGATGCCCTGCACCCGGAACATCTGGGCGAGGCGGGGATTGGCGTCCACGTCGACCTTGGCGAGCACCCAGGCGCCGCCACCCTCGACGGCCAGCCGCTCCAGCATCGGGGAGAGCTGCTTGCACGGCTGGCACCACTCGGCCCAGAAGTCCACCACGACCGGTGTGCTCAGCGAGCGCTCCAGCACCTCCGACTGGAAGGTCGCCTCCGTCACGTCGATGACGGTGACGCCTCCGCCGCCGGGGACACCGGCGGGCAGATCCGCCGACGGGGCGGCCTGGCTGGGGGCGGTGGAGGGGCGGGCGGGGGCAGGGGTGGGGGTGCGCAGCGCGCTGAGGTCGACCGCGCCGCGGGTGAAGATCGACGAGGTGATCCGTGGGTCGCTCATGGTTACCTAGTCTCGCATGCTGGCGGCCCAACTCCGATCAACCGCGACGCCGACAGTTGCACCTGTCACGCCCTCACCCGGCCCTGCTCACCACCCACTCCCGCCGGCCCCGACGATCGTCGGGGCCGGCGGGAGTCGGGCGGTGCGTCAGAAGCGGGCGGGTTCGCGGTAGACACCCCACTCCGCGCGCAGGGCGTCGCAGATCTCGCCGAGGGTGGCCTCGGCGCGGGCGGCGTCGAGCATCGCCGGAATCATGTTCCCGCCGCTGCGGGCGACCTCCACCATCCGCGTCACGGCCGCCCGGACGGCAGCGTCGTCGCGGGCCGCCTTGCGCTCGGCAAGGACCCGGCGCTGTTCCACCTCCACCTCGTGTGAGATGCGCAGGATCTCGAGGTCCTTGGCGATCGTGCCGGTGTGGCAGTTGACCCCGACGATCCTCTTGTCGCCCTTCTCGAGCGCCTGCTGGTACACGAAGGCGGATTCGGCGATGTGGCCGGTGAACCAGCCGTCCTCGATGCCGCGCAGGATGCCGGAGGTCATCGGGCCGATCGTGTGCGGGCCCTCGCCACCGAGTTGCCGGATCCGAGCGAAGATCTCCTCCGCCTCCGCCTCGATCTTGTCGGTGAGCGCCTCGACGTACCAGGAGCCGCCGAGCGGGTCGGCGACGTTGGTGACCCCGGTCTCCTCCATCAGCACCTGCTGCGTCCGCAGGGCGATCTCCGCCGACTCGTCGGTCGGCAGCGCGAGCGTCTCGTCCAGGGCGTTGGTGTGCAGTGAGTTGGTGCCGCCGAGCACCGCCGCGAGCGCCTCGACAGCCGTACGGACGACGTTGTTGACCGGCTGCTGCGCGGTCAGCGACACCCCGGCGGTCTGGGTGTGGAACCGCAGCCAGAGCGCCTTCTCGCTGGTGGCCCCGTAGACGTCGCGCAGCCAGCGGGCCCAGATGCGGCGGGCGGCGCGGAACTTGGCGATCTCTTCGAAGAAGTCGACGTGCGAGTCGAAGAAGAAGCTCAGTCCGGGGGCGAAGACGTTGACGTCCAGGCCGCGGGAGAGCCCCAGTTCGACGTACCCGAAGCCGTCGGCGAGCGTGTACGCCAACTCCTGCGCGGCCGTCGAGCCGGCCTCGCGGATGTGGTAGCCGGAGACCGACAGCGGCTTGTAGCGGGGGATCTCCCGCGCGCAGTACTCCATCAGGTCGCCGATCAGGCGCAGGTGGGGCTCGGGGTCGAACAGCCACTCCTTCTGCGCGATGTACTCCTTGAAGATGTCCGTCTGGAGCGTGCCGTCCAGCGTGGACAGGTCGGCGCCCTGCCGCTCGGCGGCGACCAGGTACATGCAGAACACCGGCACCGCGGGGCCGGAGATGGTCATGCTCGTGGTGACCCCGGCCAGGTCGATGCCGTCGAAGAGGGCCTCCATGTCGGCGGCCGTGTCGATCGCGACGCCGCAGTGGCCCACCTCGCCGAGGGACTGCGGGTCGTCGGAGTCGCGCCCCATCAGCGTGGGCATGTCGAAGGCGACCGACAGGCCGCCCCCGCCGGCACCGAGGATCATCTTGTAACGCTCGTTGGTCTGCTGCGCGTTGCCGAAGCCGGCGAACTGCCGGATCGTCCAGGTCCGCCCCCGGTAGCCCGTCGGGTACAGGCCCCGGGTGTACGGGAACTCGCCCGGCCAGCCGATCCGCTCGAAGCCCGGGTACGCCACCCCCTCGGGGGGCCCGTAGACCGGGTCGACAGGCATCCCGGAGAGCGTGGTGAAGTCGGCGTCCCGCTTGCGCGCGGCGTCGTAGCGGGCCTGCCAGCGGGCCCGTCCGGCGGCGATCTCGTCGGCGTTCATCCCCGGGGCTCCTCCTCGAGTCCTCGACTGCACCCCGAGTGTAGAGGCCCGCCTGAACGATCGCTAAGGAACTTCGTACCGGCGGGTAACCCGAGGTGCGGGAACGCTCAGGTCGAGGGCGCCGCCCCCGGCTCGCCGAGCGCCACGTCGTCCACCCGGATGTTGATCTCGTCGACCCGCAGCCCGTACGCCTCGACCGCCTCGGTCACCTTCGCCCGCACCCCGGCCGTCACCTCCGGCACCGCGTGCCCGGCCGTGATCACGATGACCAGGTTGACCACCGCCGCACCGTCCGCGACGTGGGCCGAGCAGCCCCGACGGGCGTCGCCGACCTGGTCGAGCCCGACCCGGTCGAGCATCGCGTTGACGAACCGGGCCACGTCGCCGCCCAGCTCCGCCACGCCCGGCACCGACCGGGCCGCGATCACGGAGATCTTCTCCACCACCTCGTCGGAGACGTGCGTCGCCCCGCCCGCCACCGCGGCCGGCGTCACCGCCAGCTCCCGCGTCACCTCGTCGCCCATGGTCTCCCGCCCGCTCGCACCGCCGCACGCCCGTCGCGCGGCGGTGCGAGCGTACTCATCACGGGTCCGGTGTGGACGCCTCAGGGGCGATGGCGGCGAGCAGTTCGTCGGCCGCCGCGTACGGGTCGAGGGCACCCTCGGCGACCCGCGCGGCGAGGGCCGGCAGGTGCGTACCCTCACGCAGCGAACCGATCCGGGCGCGAAGGGCACCGAGCGCGATGGCCTCGACCTCGGCGGCGGCCCGCGCCTCCTGCCGGCGGCGCAGCTCGCCGTGCTCGACCAGCCAGCCCCGGTGCTTGTCGATCGCGGCGGCGATGTCGTCGATCCCCTCGCCCCGGGCCGCGACCGCGCGGACCACCTGCGGTCGCCACTGCCCCGGCCCACGCTCACCCAGGGCGATCATGCCCTGGATGTCGCGCACCGTGGCGTCGGCGCCGTCCCGGTCGGCCTTGTTGACCACGAACACGTCGGCGATCTCCAGGATCCCCGCCTTGACCGCCTGGATCGCGTCGCCCATGCCGGGGGCGAGCAGCACCAGCGTGGTGTCCGCGAGGGAGGCGACCTCGACCTCGGCCTGCCCCACCCCGACGGTCTCCACGAGCACCACGTCGCAGCCGGCACCCTCCAGCACCCGCACCGCCTGCGGGGTGGCCGCCGACAGCCCGCCGAGGTGGCCCCGGCTGGACATGGAGCGAATGTAGACCCCGGGGTCGGTGGCGTGGTCCTGCATCCGGACCCGGTCACCGAGGATCGCCCCGCCGGTGAACGGGCTCGACGGGTCGATGGCCAGCACGCCGACCCGGTGGCCGCGGGCGCGCAGGGCCCGCACCAGCTCGTTGGTGGTGGTCGACTTGCCCACCCCGGGGGATCCGGTCAGACCGACCACCTGGGCCTGCCCCGCATAGGGCGCGAGCGCCGCCGCGATGCGCGGCAGCGTCTCGTCGCCGGACTCGACCAGGGTGATCAGCCGGGCCACCGCCCGGGGGTCGCCCGCCCGGGCCCGTTCCACCAGCAGGGGTACGTCCCGGCTGCGACGCACCGGAACGGTGGCCGTGGCCGGGGCGTGGTCGACGGGGTTGGTCACCGCGCTCACTGCCCGCTCTCGGCACCCGCCGGCACGTGGATGATCAGGGCGTCGCCCTGCCCGCCGCCGCCGCACAGCGCCGCCGCGCCGGTGCCGCCGCCCCGGCGCTGGAGTTCCAGCGCGAGAGTCAGCACCAGGCGGGCACCGGACATGCCGATCGGGTGGCCCAGCGCGATCGCGCCGCCGTTGACGTTGACCTTGTCCGGGCTGACCCCGAGGTCACGGGTGGACTGGATACCGACCTGGGCGAACGCCTCGTTGATCTCGATCAGGTCGAGGTCCTCGATGCCCAGCCCGCCCTTGCGCAGCGCGTGGGTGATGGCGTTGGCCGGCTGCGAGTGCAGGGAGTTGTCCGGGCCGGCGACGTTGCCGTGCGCACCGATCTCGGCCAGCCAGGCCAGCCCCAGCTCCTTGGCCTTGGCCTTGCTCATCACGACCACGGCGGCGGCACCGTCGGAGATCGGCGACGAGCTGCCGGCGGTGATGGTGCCGTCGGAGGCGAACGCGGGGCGCAACCTGCCGAGCGACTCGGCGGTGGTGTCCGGCCGGATGCCCTCGTCCTCGCTGATCACCAGCGGGTCGCCCTTGCGCTGCGGGATGACCACCGGGGTGATCTCGTCGGCGAAGTGGCCGTTCTTCTGCGCCGCGGCGGCCCGCTGGTGGCTGGTGGCGGCGAACTCGTCCTGCTCCTGCCGGCTGATCCCGTGCCGCGCGCCGTGCCGCTCGGTGGACTCACCCATCGAGCAGCAGTCCCAGGCGTCGCTGAGGCCGTCGAGGGCCATGTGGTCCTTCACCACGACGTCGCCGTACTTGTAGCCGCCACGCTGACCGAGCAGCAGGTGCGGGGCGTTGGTCATCGACTCCATGCCGCCGGCGACCACGACGTCGAACTCGCCGGCCCGGATCAGTTGGTCGGCCAGGGCGATCGCGTCGAGGCCGGACAGGCACACCTTGTTGATGGTCAGGGCCGGCACCGACATCGGGATGCCCGCCTCGACGGCCGCCTGACGGGCCGGGATCTGCCCCGCACCGGCCTGGAGCACCTGCCCCATGATCACGTACTGCACCTGGTCGGGGGCGACGCCGGCACGCTCCAGGGCGGCCTTGATCGCCACACCGCCGAGCTTCGTCGCCGGAAGATCCTTGAGGTTGCCCAGCAGGCGCCCCATCGGGGTCCGCGCGCCGCTGACGATCACCGAAGCCATGCCTGCCTCCGAGGGGGTGCCGACCTGTACGCCTTAACGATTGTTCGGTCAGACTAGCGTCATGGCTGAGAACTCCCCCGTCGAGCCCGCTGCCGACTTTGTCACAGACGTCGGACTGCGTCGCATCGACCACGTCGGTGTCGCGGTCGTCGACCTGGACGCTGCGATCGACTTCTACCAGCGGACGTTCGGGATGCGCTGCGTCCACACCGAGACCAACACCGAGCAGGGCGTCCGTGAGGCGATGCTGGCGGTGGGACCGACGGCCGAGGGCGGCTTCGTGCAACTGCTCGCCCCGCTGACGCCGGAGAGCACCATCGCCAAGTTCCTCAACCGCAACGGTCCGGGCGTGCAGCAGGTGGCGTACACGGTCGCCGACATCGACGTCGCCTGCGCGGCGCTGCGCGAGCGCGGGATGCGCCTGCTGTACGAGGCCCCGAAGCGGGGCACCGCCGGGTCGCGGGTCAACTTCGTCCACCCGAAGGACGCCGGGGGCGTGCTGGTCGAACTGGTGGAGCCGGCCGCCGACCACTGACACCGGTGCGGCACACAGCCCAGGTCGCGGTGCCCCGGGCACCCCGGCACCGCGACCTGGCGCACCCGCCGACCCATCCGCCGATGCACTTTTTCACACAGGACTTCCGACCCTAGCTACCGTTCAGTAACGTCCGCCCCACAGGAGCGCGACCGGCCCGGATGTGTCGGACACCGACATGGCGGCGGGCGCGCACCGGTGCCGACGATGGCAGCACAGGCCCGCGCGGGACGCGGGGAGAACCGGAGGTCACCGTGCAGGACATCCTCGAAGCGATCATGTCGGCGGAGGGGTCGTCGGACCCCGGTCGGGAGTTGGCCGGCATCGCCGGCCTGCCGGTACCGGAGAGCTACCGGGGTGTCGTGGTACGCGCCGAGGACACCCGGATGTTCGACGGCCTGACCACCCGCGAGAAGGACCCGCGCAAGGCGCTGCACCTGCAGGAGGTGCCGACCCCACAGCTCGGCCCGGGTGAGGCCCTCGTCGCCGTGATGGCCAGCGCGATCAACTACAACACCGTGTGGACCAGCATCTTCGAGCCGCTGTCCACCTTCAAGTTCCTCCAGCGCTACGGCCGCACCTCGGAGCTGGCCAGCCGGCACGACCTGCCGTACCACGTGGTCGGCTCGGACGCCGCCGGCGTGGTCCTGCGGGTCGGCCCCGGCGTCAGCCGCTGGAAGCCCGGCGACGAGGTGGTGGCCCACTGCCTGTCGGTGGAGCTGGAGGACGCGGCCGGCCACGACGACACCATGCTCGACCCGCAGCAGCGGATCTGGGGCTTCGAGACCAACTTCGGCGGCCTGGCCGAACTGGCCGTGGTCAAGGCCAACCAGCTGATGCCCAAGCCGGCCCACCTGAGCTGGGAGGAGGCGGCCAGCCCCGGCCTGGTCAACTCCACGGCGTACCGACAGCTCGTCTCCCACCACGGCGCGAACATGAAGCAGGGTGACGTGGTGCTGATCTGGGGCGCCTCCGGCGGCCTGGGCAGTTACGCCACCCAGATGGCGCTCGTCGGCGGGGCGATCCCGGTCTGCGTGGTCTCCTCGCCGGAGAAGGCCGAACTGTGCCGGAAGATGGGCGCCGAGCTGGTCATCGACCGGTCGGCGGAGGGCTTCCGGTTCTGGAAGGACGAGCAGACCCAGGACCAGGACGAGTGGCGCCGCTTCGGCGAGCGGATCAGGGAGCTGACCGGCGGCGAGGACCCGGACATCGTCTTCGAGCACCCGGGCCGGGAGACCTTCGGCGCGAGTGTCTACGTGACCAAGCGCGGCGGCACGATCGTCACCTGCGCCTCCACCAGCGGCTTCCTCCACCAGTACGACAACCGCTACCTGTGGATGCACCTCAAGCGCATCGTGGGCAGCCACTTCGCCAACTACCGCGAGGCGTGGGAGGCGAACCGGCTGGTGGCCCTGGGGAAGGTCCACCCGACGGTGTCGAGGACGTACCCGCTGGAGCAGACCGGCCAGGCCGCGTACGAGGTGCACCGCAACGCGCACCAGGGCAAGGTCGGCGTACGCTGCCTGGCCCCGACCGACGGCCTGGGGGTACGCGATCCGGAGCGGCGCGCCCGGCACGAGTCGGCGATCAACCGGTTCCGGGGGCGCTGACGGAACGGACGATGCGCCGGTGACCATTACGGCGAGCGACGATTGGGCTTTCATCCGGCCGGCCGGGCACGTATTCACGTGATCGGCCGACCGGATGCCAAAGGGCCGCGGGACGATAACCCCCGCGGCCCTTTTCCCGTCAGCGCGCGTGCTGCCCGTCCTGCCCGGGACCTGCCAAGATCGCCCTTTGGTCCGACCGTCGACGGGCGACGAGTTGACCATGTATTTCGGACGTCAAAGCCGGGCCCCGCTCTTGCGAAGCACCCTGGTGCGTCTGCCAGTATGTCCCAATGCCCCAGCAGCAGTCCTCCCCTCTCGCGTTCTTCGATAACGCGAACTCGCAGCCCGACTTCACCGTTGGCCTGCGCGGATACAACACCGGTCAGGTCGACGACTTCATCGGTCGGCTGAACGCCGCGCTCTCCCAGGCCACCAAGGACCGCGCCGACGCCGAGCAGGCGCTCAACGACGCCCAACGCCGGCTCCGGCAGTCCGAGCAGCGACTGTCCGCTCTGGAGCAGAAGCTCTCCGACACCAGCAAGCAGCTCGAGGAGAACAGCCGGCCCACCCTCTCCGGCCTGGGCACCCGGGTCGAGCAGATCCTCCGGCTGGCCGAGGAGCAGGCCAACGACCACCGCAACGAGGCCAAGCGCGAGTCGGAGGGCATCCTCTCCGCCGCCCGCCTCGAGGCGCGGGAGATCACCGACAAGGCGCGCGCCGAGGCCGCGGCCATGAAGGCCACCGCCGAGCGCGAGGCCGGCTCCGTGCGTACCGCGTCGGAGCGGGAGGCCGCCGAGGTTCGCGTCCAGGCGCGTCGCGAGGCCGACACCCTGCGCGCGGACGCCGAGCGCGAGACGAAGCAGCTTCGCACGGTCACCGCGCACGAGGTGGCCGAGCTGAAGAGCACCGTGGAGCGGGAGGTCGCCACCCTGCGCGCCACCGCCGAGCGGGAGATCACCCAGCAGCGGGCGAAGGCCGCGCGGGAGGCCGAGGAGAAGCGCGCCGAGGCGACCAAGCTGCTCACCGACGCCCGCGACAAGCGGGACAAGGACCTCCAGGCTCTCGAGCTCCAGCTCGCCGAGCGCCGGGAGAAGGCCGAGCGCGAGGAGTCGGAGCGGCACGCCGCCCAGGTGGCGCAGACCCAGAAGCTGGTCAACGAGGCCGAGCAGCGGGCCCGGGCCGCGCAGGAGCGGGCCAAGGAGATCGAGCAGCGCGCCGAGGCCCGCCGGGTCGAGTCGGAGCGCACGGCGACCGAGACGGTCGAGAAGGCCAAGGCGCTGGCCGACAAGACCCTCGGCGAGGCGCGTGCCGAGGCGCAGCGCCTGCTCACCGAGGCCCGCACCGAGGCCGAGCTGACCACCCAGGCGGCCCGCCGCGAGGTCGAGGACCTCACCCGGCAGAAGGACGCCGTCACCTCCCAGCTCGGGCAGATGCTCTCCGGCCTCGCCGGGATCGTGCCGGGGGTGCCCCCGGCCGCCGCGGCGGCCAAGCCGGAGGCGAAGAAGGCCGACGGTGCCGACGAGAAGGTGAACGCCGACGCGTCCAACTGACCGGCCCAGCCGGGGCATGACAACGGCGCGGGGTGACACCGGGTGACCGGTGGCGCCCCGCGCCGTACGCGCTTCCGGGCCGTCCGGCAACCGAGAGTGAACTACCTCCCAACAGGGGCGTCCGTATCGCCCCAGCAGGGCCCGGTGCGTGTGAGGATGAGGGCATGTCGCACGGCGAGGAACTGTTCGCTCTCGGCGGGGATGTGACCACGGAGCCCAGCTTCGAGTCCGCTCTGCGGGGGTACGAGAAACGACAGGTCGACCGGTATGTCGCTCGTGCGGAGCACGAGATCGCCGCCCTGACTGCGGAGCGGGAACAGGCGTACACACAGATCCACAAGCTGGCCGGTCAGGTGGAGGTGCTCCAGCGCGACCTCGCTCAGACGCACCGGCCCGGGGCCACTGTCGACCGGGCGGCCTTCCGGCACCTCGGTCCCCGGGTGGAGCAGATCCTCACCCTCGCCGAGGAGCAGGCCGAGGACATCGTCTCCGCCGCGAACGAGGAGATCCAGGCCCGTCGCGCCGCCGCCGAGCACATCATCGCCGACGCCCGTGCCGAGGCCGGCAAGGCGTTGAAGGACTTCGAGATCGCCCTCGCCGCCCGGCGCGCCGAGGAGGAGCGGCACACCGCCGCCCGCCGCAGCGAGTCGGACAGTGCGCTCAAGGCCGCCAAGGAGGAGGCGGCCAGGCTGCGCAGAACCGCCGAGGAGGCGCTCGCCAAGGCCCAGCAGGAGGCCGTCCAGCTACGGGACGCCGCCAAGGAGATCCACACCCGGGCCCAGCAGGAGGCGAACCGGCTGCGTGAGACGGCCCGCGAGGCGCACGCCACGGCCCAGCGCGAGTCGGCCGAGCTGCGCGAGGCGGCCAAGGAGGTGCACGCCAAGGCGCGCGAGGAGGCCAAGCGCCTCGTCGACCAGGCCACGGAGGCCGGTCGGGCCACGCATGCGAAGGCCAGCCGGGAGGCCAAGCAGATCATCGACGACGCCTCCGAGGCTGGCCGGGCGGCCCGCGACAAGGCCCGCCAGGAGGCCGAGCGGCTGACCACGCAGGCCGCCGAGGCGGCGAAGCGCAGCCGCGCGGAGACCGAGGCGTACGTGCAGCGCATGCGCGGCGAGACCGAGGCGTACGTGCAGCAGACCCGGACCCAGACACAGCAGGAACTCGGCGCCTGGCGGGCCGGCGTGGAGGAGGAGGTCAACAGCCGGCGGGAGGCAGCCGACCGCGAGCTGGCCCAGCGCCGGGCGACCGCCGAGCAGGAGTTCACGGCCCGCCGCGACGAGCTGGAGAAGCAGTACAAGGCCCGGGTCGCGGAGTTGGACGGGCAGCACACGGCCCGCGCCGCTGAGCTGGAGTCCGGCTTCGAGGAACGTCGCGCCGCGCTGGAGGCCGAGTACACGGCCCGGAAGAACGAGATCGAACAGGGTGCCGCCCGGATCCGCGAGGCCGCCGAGCAGGACGCGGTGACGATGCGCCGCGAGGCGGAGGAGCAGTCGGCGGAGCTGTTGCGCCGGGCCGAGGCCGAGGCAGCCGACAAACGTCGCCAGGCCGACGAGCACGTCGCGACCTCCCGGCGGCAGTTCGAGGAGTACGCGGCCACCACCCAGCAGCACCTGGCAACGACGCAGCAGCACCTCGCGGCGACGCAGCAGGAGGCGGCGGCGGGCCGCCAGCAGTTGGCGAAGGTCATGCTGGAGATCGCGCATGCCCAGCAGCAGCTCGCCGACCTGCGGCAGGAGACGTGGGAGTCCCGGCAGGAGTCCGACAACCTGCAACGGCAGCTGATGGAGCTGCGCCTCCAGGCGACCTCGGCCGGCGACGGTCCGGCCCCGGCGGTCGACGGCGGCGCGCCTCCGCCTTCCGGAGACGCGGGCACGACGCTGGCCAAGCCGACGGCCGAGCCCGTCACGACCCTCGACGGGGGTGCCGCGAGCGCCGGCGTGGACGGCGAGCCGACGGTCGCCGCGGTGCCCGGTGAGGGTGGCCGGGGGGCGACGCCGACGAAGATCACCAGCACCGGCGAGAACGGCAAGCGGCCGACGAAGCCGACCACCGACGAGCGCAGCGCGAAGCCCAGCACGGTCTCCGTCGAGAGCGAGTAACCCGGTGGTCCCGCCACCGGATGCGGCCCCGGGGGTGGTGGGCCCGCTGGCCGGGTCATCTTCCCGCTCGGGACCGCGACGGCAGGGAACCGGCCCGCAGTGCGAACCGGCCCCACCGACCCGGGTCACCACGAACTGACGGGCCGGTCGGTGACGGGCCCGTCAGTCGTACGACGTCAGAGGTCACGCGTTGATCGGTACCAGAAGCCAGCGCTGCTTGGCGCCGCCCCAACAGTCCCAGATCATCGCCCGGGCCCCGTGGACGAGGCCGTTGCCGGTGATGTCCAGGCACCTCTGGGTGAGCTGGTTCCTGATCTCGTGGTAGCCGTTCGCGAACTCCTGGAGTCGCCAGCGCTGCTTGGCGCCGCCCCAGCACGCCCACTGCATCGCGAGCGCGCCCTGGTCGAGGCCCGACCCCGCCACGTCGAGACACCGCTGACTGTTGAGCGGACGGATGTCGTAGTAGCCGTAGCCGACGTCGACGAACCGCCACTTCTGGTGGGCGGCACCCCAGCAGTCCGCCACCACGACCGCCACTCCGTCGCCGTTTCCGGCGTTCGCGACGTCCAGGCACCGAGAGGGGACGGCCTGGGATCTGATCTCGTAGTACTGACCGGGTACGGGGACGATCAGCGGTGCGACCCTCGCGCCGCCCGCCCGGGCCGAATGGGCAGGAACTGCACCGAAAGCCATTACCATGACCGTCGCAAGCGCGACGATCCCGAGAGCCTTTCCGATCCTTTTCATGATTGTCGCAACACCCCATTCTTTCGAGGACGTCGGTTCGGGACGCGAGAGCGTCGGTTCGGGACGGCGCCGCCGCACGGATCCAGGCTGACCGGCCGTGCTCGTCCGCTCGTGAGATCCGGCCAGCCAGGCGCAGGTCAAAAGCTACCTGTGAGGTGAGTCGATGTCGTGAGTAGCGCGGCACTCAAGAGCCAGTCACCCCACAGTACGGTCGGGAGGGCTGGGCGTTCCCGGCTGCGGTGTCGGACGGGTTCGCGACGGCGACGGCCGAACGGGACGGTACCTGGTTGGTGGGGCCACACCGCCCGTACGCCCGACGCCAGCGCCATCACGAGGACCGAAACAAGACACTTCCGCATTGACGCTGTTGTATCGCCTCTACCGACATTAACCTTCGCACATGAGGCGAGCGTGGCCGTTCGCGGGGCGTCAGGAAGAGTTGCAGAAGATCGGCACCGCCATCCGTGCCGGCGCAGGGCACGGCATCATGCTGGCCGGGCCGGCCGGGGTGGGAAAGACCAGGCTGGCGCGCGAGGCGGTCGCGCTGGCGGGCCACCGGGGAGTCACCACTGGCTGGGTCACCGGTACGGCGTCGTCGCGCAGGCTTGCCCTGGGGGCGTTCACCGGACTACTCGGTGGCCTGCGCGGTGACCCCACCGTGCTCGTGGCCGAAGCCGTTGGCGCCTTCCGGTCGAATGCGAGCGACGGTCAGGTGGTCCTCGGGGTCGACGACGCCCACCTGCTGGACGAGATGTCGGCGCTCCTGGTGCACCAACTCGTCGTACAGGCCGCGGTGGTGGTGGTGGCCACCGTACGTACCGGCGAGGCGGTACCGGACCTCGTCACCCGCCTGTGGAAGGACGGCCACCTCGAACGGCTGGAGGTGGGGCCGCTCGGGCAGCAGCAGACCGGAGCCCTGTTGGAGGCGGTGCTGGGCGGCCCCGTGGAGCGGACGACTGTGGGCCGGGTGTGGGAGTTCACCCGAGGCAACCTGTTGTACCTGCGGCACTTCGTCGTCGGGGAGGTGGAGGCCCGCCGACTGCAGTCGGTCCGGGGGATCTGGCGATGGTCCGGCGGGGCGCTGATATCACCCGGATTGACAGATCTGGTGACGATCCGGATGGGCGAGTTGACCGAGCCGGAGTCTCTGGTGGTCGACGTGCTCGCCCTCGCAGAGCCGTTGGATGTCCGCCTGCTCGCCGGGCTCACCGACCCGGCTGCGATCGAACGGGCCGAAGAGGACGGCCTCATCCACGTCGAAGCTGTCGGGCGACACCTCGAAGCCAGGCTGGCACATCCCCTCTTCGGAGAGGTCAGGCGCGCCCGCATGGGAACACTGCGGGCGCGGCGACTGCGTGGACGGGTCAGTCGGGCGCTCGCTGACGCCGGGTGCCACCGGGCCGACGACATCCTCCGTCGCGCCGTGCTGGCCGTGGACTCGGATCTGGAGCCGGACCGGCAGCTGTTGATCGAGGCGGGCCGCCGTGCCGGCCAGCTGTGTGACCTCCCCATGGCGGTACGGCTCGGGCGCGCGGCGCAGGCGGCCGGCGGCGGATTCGAAGCAGCCATGATCGTGTTGGGAGCCTTCAACGGGCTGAGTCGTCCATCCGGCGCCGACTTCGCGGTGCTGACGGCGACCGCCGGGACAGATGCCGAGCTGGTCCGGGCCACGATGGCTCAGGCCATCGACCTGGCGTGGATGGCATTCCGGCCCGCCGAGGCGGAGGCGATCCTCGATGCCGCCGAGTCCCAGGTCGCCGGGGATGACGGCCGACGGCAGCTCTTGGCGCTACGGGCGTTGTTCGACGGACAACTCGCCCGCCCGGTCCGAGCGATCGAGGCCGCGGCGAGGGCACTCGAATCCCCGCTGCTGCCCGACGAATCGGTCCTCCTCGCCACGACCGGATACGTCATCGGCCTGGCCACCGTCGGCCGGGCCGACGAGCTCGCCAGCCTGGTGGCACAGGGTACGACTGCGGCGGGCCGCGCGGCGCAGTACGCCTTCCTGCGGTTTCCGCTGATCACCGCGCAGCTGCTCGGCCTGCGCCTGGCGGGCTACCTCGGGGAGGCCGCCGACGTGGCGCACAGGTGTTGGGAGTCGGCCCGGGGCCTGGAGCTCCCGACGGCGATCGCCAGCCTGCTGGTGGGAGACGTGCTCCTGGCCCAGGGCCGGCCGGTCAGCGCCCTACGCTGGCTGCGTGAGGCGTACGCCGGGTTCGAGCCGTTCGACCGGGCTGGTGGCTTCGAACATGTCTGCCTGATCCCCCTGGTCCGCGCGCTGGCTCTCGCCGGTGAACTGACGGCCGCGACAGAGGCGGCGGCGAAGCTGCGTGCCCAGGAACACCCGATGATCCGGTGCCTCCGGCCGGACATGCTGCTGTCACAGGCGTGGCTGGCTGCGGCGCAGGGCGTGTCCAGTGAGGCGGTCGCGCTCGCGTGGGAGGCCGCGTCGGTGGCGGCGGCGACCGGGCAGTCCGCCCACGAGGTCCTGGCGCTGCACACGGCGACGTGCCTCGGCGACCGGTCAGCCGTCGAGCGGCTCACCGCGTTGACCCGTCAGGTGCACGGCCCGCGCGCACGGGCCGCCGCGGCGCACGCGATCGCGCTGGCTTCGGACAACGGCGACGCCCTCCGATCGGCCTCGGACCTGCTGGAAGCGATGGGAGACCGGCTGGCCGCCGCCGACGCGGCCGCACAGGCGACCGTCGCGTACCGCAGGGCGCACCAGCCCGGGGCCGCGCTTCAGGCTGAGGCGCGAGTACGACGGCTGATCCAGGACTGCGAGGGGATCGGGACCCCGACGACGAGGGCCACGGGCCGCCCGCTGCCCCTCACCGGGCGTGAACGGGAGATCGGCACGCTGGCCGCGCAGGGCATGTCCAACCGGGAGATCGCGCACCGGCTGGTCGTGTCGGTGCGTACCGTCGAGAACCATCTGTACCGGATCAACACCAAACTCGGCCTCAGCAGCCGGGCAGCACTCGCCGACGTGCTGGGCGGCCACCCGGTCGGGGGCGCGGCGGCCACGACAGTTGAGTCGGGTGCCACGCTCGGCGAGGGTGGCCGGGAGGCGTGCCGGCACCCCCGGAACGCGCGGGACTCCGGGAGCGGCTCCCACTGACGCGGGCCGGGACGTCGCAGTCCAGGGCCACCGGGCGCCCCCGGACGGTCGTCAGGCGGCCCCATCGGGCGCAGGGCCCGGCACCGGGGTGTCGGCGAAGGAGGCCACGGTGCGGTCGGCGTACGCGCTCACGTCACCGGTCTCCATCGGGCCGTCCCAGGTGGTCGGTAGCGGCAGCGGCACAGCCGGGGCGACCCGGCGGACCACCTCGTCCAGCACCGTCTCCGCGTCGCCGACCCAGAGGTGCTTCGCCCCGGGCACACCGACCACCTCGGCCTGCGGGATCGCGGCGAACCGTTCCCGGGCCTCGTCGGGTCGCAGGTAGTCGTCGAACTCGGGCACCAGGGCGGTCACCGGTTTGCCCGATCCCGCCCAGGTGGCCAGGTCCTCCGGGGTGGAGAAGCGCAGCGGCGGGGAGAGCAGGATCGCCCCGGTCACCGACGGGTCGCAGCCGTACTTCAGGGCCAGGTCGGTGCCGAAGGACCAGCCGAGCAGCCACACGTTCGGCAGCTCGTGGAACTCCGCGTACTCGATGGCGGCGGCCACGTCGAAACGCTCGCCGACGGCCCCGTCGAACGCCCCCTCGCTGGTGCCGCGCAGGCTGCTGGTGCCCCGGGTGTTGAAGCGCAGCACCGCCAGGTCGGCCAGGGCGGGCAGCCGCCACGCCGCCTTGCGGAGGACGTGGCTGTCCATCATCCCGCCGTGGGTGGGCAGCGGGTGCAGGCAGACCAGGGTGGCCACCGGCGGCCGGTCGACCGGCCGGGACAGCTCGCCGACCAGCCGCAGCCCGTCCGCCGTGTGCAGGTCGATGTCCTCGCGGCGGCCCGGCAGGATCGAGGACGCACGGATCGCTGTGCTCACCCGCCCAGTCTCCCGCGTGCCGCCGCGCGCCGCCCGCCGGGGCCGCAACCGGGTGACGGAGATCGCTCAGCCGTACCGGGGGGCGCTCCGCCCGCGCTGCACCACCGGCCCGCGCCGGTCCCGGGCCTTCCAGCACCCGCTGTGCCAGTGCCGCCGATCGGTCAGGTCCCCACGTCCGTCGGCGGGCCAGGCCACCAGGTGCGCCACCCCGGGCGGGATCTCCTGGTCGCATCCGGGGCAGCGGTACGTCTTGGTGGACGCGCCGCCGCTGATCGCGCGTACCTGCCAGTCGCCGTCGCGCCACTGCTGCACCGAGGCGACGCCGTGGCGCACCCGGTCGGCGTCGAGACGCGCGCTGTCGTCCCGGCGGGGTCGGTTGCGACGAGGACTCACGTCCGTCAGCCTACGACCCGGCCCGCCGCACCGCCGACGGCGTCAGCGCCTGGTGTGGTCGCGAAAGCCGCGGCCGGTCTTGCGACCCAGGTAGCCGGCGGTGACCAGGTGTTCCAGCAGGGGCGCGGGCGCGAAGCCCGGCTCGCGCAGCTCCAGGTAGAGCTCCCGCTGGATGGCCAGCGACACGTCCAGCCCGACGACGTCGAGCAGCTCGAACGGGCCCATCGGGTAACCGCAGCCCAACTTCATGGCGTGGTCGATGTCGTCGGCGTTGGAGTAGCTGGCCTCCAGCATCTTCACCGCGTCGTTGAGGTACGGGAACAGCAGGGCGTTGACGATGAAGCCCGCCCGGTCGCCGCAGACCACGCCGGTCTTGCCCAGCTTCGCGCAGACCGCCTTCGCGGTGGCGGTGGTCTCGGCCGAGGTGCGGATGGTCCGCACCACCTCGACGAGCGGCATGACCGGTGCCGGGTTGAAGAAGTGCAGGCCCACCACGTCGGCGGGACGCTGGGTGGCCATCGCGACGTCGATCACCGGCAGCGACGAGGTGGTGGTGGCGAGCACGACGCCCGGCTTGCAGATCTCGTCGAGGCTGGCGAACAGGGCCCGCTTGACACTCAGTTCCTCGACCACGGCCTCGACCACCAGGTCGACGTCGGCCAGGTGCTCCAGGGTGGCGGACCAGTTGATCCGGCCCAGGGCGGCGTCGCGGTCGGCCTCGCTGAGCTTGCCGCGCACCACGCCCTTGTTGAGCGAGGTCTTGACCGACTCGAAGACCCTGGCGGACTTCTCCGCGCCCCGGGTGACCGAGACGACCTCGTAGCCGGCCCTGGCGAAGACCTCGATGATGCCGGTGGCCATCGTGCCGGACCCGACAACGCCGATCTTGGCAACGGCTGCGGGGTTCGCCGGCGCGGTCCCGCCGGCCGCCGCGAAGCCCTGCGCGCCGGGGACGGGTGCCAGCTCGGTCGCCGACGGCGTCTGCTCGTCGGGTACGACGACCGGGGAGCCCGGCCGCTCGTAGGTGTAGAAGCCCCGGCCGGACTTGCGGCCGAGCAGCCCTGCGGTGACCATCTGCTTGATCAGCGGCACCGGGGCGTGCCGGCGGTCCCGCCCGCCCCGGCGGTACATGGTGTCGAGGATCTCGTACGCGGTGTCGAGGCCGATCAGGTCCATCAGGGCGAGGGGGCCCATCGGCAGGCCGCAGCCGAGCTTCATCGCGGCGTCGATGTCCTCGCGGGTCGCGTACCGGGACTCGAACATGCTGACCGCGTGGTTGAGGTAGCCGAACAGCAGCGCGTTGGCGATGAACCCGGCACGGTCGCTGATGGTGACGTCGACCTTGCCGAGCCGCTCGCAGAGCGCCTCCACGTCGGCGATCACGTCGGCCGAGGTGACCACCGTCCGGACGACCTCGACCAGTTTCATCACCGGGGCGGGGTTGAAGAAGTGGATGCCGACGACCTGGTTGGGCCGGGCGGTGGCGACGGAGATCTCGGTGACGGACAGCGACGAGGTGTTGGTGGCGAGGATGGCCTCGGGCTTGCAGACCCGGTCCAGTTCGGCAAAGATCCGCTGCTTGAGGTCGAGGTGCTCGGGGACGGCCTCGATCACCAGGTCGACGGAGTGCAGGGCGTCCAGGCCGACCTGGAAGGTGACCCGGGACAGCAGGGCGTCCCGGTCGGCGGCGGCCAGCTTGCCCTTGGCCACGGCACGGTCGGTCGAGCCGGTCAGGGTGACCCGGCCGCGTTCCAGGGCGGCGTCGGAGATCTCCACGGCGACGACGTCGATGCCGTTACGCGCGAACACCTCGACGATGCCGGCACCCATGGTGCCCAGACCCACCACTCCCACACTGGTGAACTCCCGCGCCACGACCGGCCTCCCCAATGCTCCGCACGCCGACTTGAACGGCCACTAAGTTATGGGCGCGAGTCTGCCACGTGACACCCGGTTGTCGAGACGCCGTGGGATTTTTCACGCACCCCCGGTGAGCGCCAGCAGCTCGGCCACGAACTCGGCCGGGCGCTCCAGGTGGGGGGTGTGCCCGCAGCCCGGCAGCGACACCTCCCGGTAGCTGCCGCCGGCGGCGGCGTACCGGTCGAGCACGGCGCGGGTCTGCCCGACCATGGGCTGCGGCGGGCAGTCCGCCGCGCCGGGCCAGCCGGGCAGCACGCCGAGCGCGCCCAGCTGTGCCAGGTCGAACAGGGACGCGTCGGACACGATCACGTCGGCGTCGCCGTGCACCCAGGTGACCGGCGGCTTCGTCGTGACGGCCACCAGATCGTCGGCGATCCGGAAGTACGCCGGGGACAGCGCGTTGAGCACGCCCCGCCGCCCCGGCGCGGTTCCCGGCCAGTGTGGCGACGGCACCCCGTCACCGGGGTAGTTGTCCTCCCCCGTGGCGGTCGACAGCACGCTGTCGAGCAGCAGCTCCTCGTCGTCGCCGAGGCAGCCGGGGTCCGCCACGTAGCTGCTGCGCAGCACGGTGCGGGGGCTGGTCGGATCCCCACCACGGTCACCGGCGGCAAGCCGGGCCACGAAGTCGGGGTTGCCGGTGCCGCCACCGGTGCCGGCGAAATCCGGCGTGGTGGGGGTGCCGGCCAGGTCGCGGGTGCCGCCGAAGCCGTACGGCGACACCGGCGCGGCCAGCAGGAGCCCCGCCATCCGGTCGGGGTGGTCGACCAGCAGGCGCATGGCGACTCCCCCGCCGAGGGAGTGCCCCACCACCACGGCGCGGCGGCCGGCGGGGACCAGTGCCGGGTCGTCGAGCAGGGCGGCCACGTCATCGGCGAAGTCGGCCAGGCCACGGGTGGCGTCCACCGGGGCCCGCCGGGTGTCGCCGTAGCCCCGCAGGTCCGGCGCGACCACCCGCAGGGTGTCCGGCAGCCGCCGGATCAGCGGTTCCCAGAAGGCGGACGACGAACAGTTGCCGTGCACCAGCAGCACCGGCACGCCATCCGGCGGTCCGGCGACCCGTACGGACTGGTTGATCCCGTTGGCCGACACGGTGAGCTGCTCGGTCCTCATCCGCGGCATGCTGCCACGGCCCTGCGGGGGTGTCCATGGGCCCGGCCACCACCGGCAGTCCCCGGTCGGTGGCGCCCGGGCCCACCTGGCGCGGCGGCCAGGACCGGTCACCGCGCCGTGCGACCAGGACCGGTCACCGCGCCGTGCGGTCGCCGACGGCGATCGGCAGCGGCAGGGTCGGCCGACGGTCGTGGCGCGGCGGCCCGAGCCGCAGCCCCACCGGATCGGTGTGCGCCACCCCGGGATCGAAGAAGCGCAGTTCGGTGCGCCCGATCCGGATCACGTCGCCGTCGACCAGTCGCGTCACCTCGGTGAGGCGTCGGTCGTTCACCCAGGTGCCGTTGGTGGAGCCGAGATCCACCAGGGACACGCCCTCACCGGCGAGCCACACCTCGGCGTGCCGCCGGCTCAGGTGCGGGTCGTGGAGCACGATCTCCACCGTGTCGGCCCGCCCGAGCACCAGTGGTTCGGGGCCGAGGCGGAAGCTGAGTCCCCGCATCGGCCCACCCGCCACCGTCAGTACCGGCATCAGTTGCGGATCTCTATCCATGAGCAAGTCAGCCCTCCACCCCGATGGTCACCCCGCGCGCCAGCCTGCCATCCGACGGTAGTCACCTGAACCGACCGGCCGGCCATCTCCACGTCACCGCCCGGGCACCTCGCGTTCGACGGTTCGTCGACCGGCCGACCCGTCGGGCCCCGCGTCGGCCGGTGGGCCCACCGGCAGGTCCTCGACGAGGTCGAGGCCGCACCGCCCGGTCGACAGCCCTACCCGCGAGTAGTTCTCAGGTCTAGACTTCCGCCATGACGGCTGTGCATGTGCCGGGCACCCCGGTCATCGAAGACGGACTGCTGGTTTCGACGAGCCCGGCCACCGGCGCCGAGGCGGGCCGCCTGCCCGTCGCCGGTCCCCAGGACGTCGCCGCCGCGGTGCGGCGGGCGCGCGAGGCGGGGGCGTGGTGGTCCGGTCTCGGCTCCGCCGAGCGTCGTCGACGCCTGCTGCGCTGGCGCGCCCTGCTCGCCCGACGGATCGACACCCTGGCCGAGTTGGTGCACACCGAGGGCGGCAAGCCCGTCGCCGACGCGGTCGTCGAGATCGTCACCGCCGTCGAGCACGTCGACTGGGCGGCCCGCAACGCCGCCCGGGTGCTGGGTCCGCGCCGGGTCCGCTCGCGGCTCATCCTGGCCGAGCACTCCGCCCACCTCGAATACCAGCCGTACGGCGTGGTCGGCGTCATCGGCCCGTGGAACTACCCGGTCTTCACGCCGATCGGCTCCGTCGCGTACGCCCTCGCGGCCGGCAACGCGGTGGTGCTCAAGCCCAGCGAGTACACGCCGGCCGTCGGGCAGTGGCTGGTGGACAGTTTCGCCGAGGTGGTGCCCGAGCAGCCGGTGTTCACGGCGGTGCACGGGCTCGGCGACGTGGGCGCGGCGCTGTGCCGGTCGGGGGTGGACAAGCTGGCCTTCACCGGCTCCACGGCGACCGCGAAGAAGGTGATGGCGGCCTGCGCCGAGTCGCTGACCCCGGTGCTGCTGGAGGCCGGCGGCAAGGACGCCATGATCGTCGACAGCGACGCCGACCTGGACGCCGCCGCCGAGGCGTGTGTCTGGGGCGCGATGACCAACGCCGGGCAGACCTGCATCGGCATCGAGCGGGTCTACGCCGTCGAGCCGGTCTTCGACGCCTTCGTGGCGAAGGTGGTGCAGCGGGCCGGGCGGTTGACCGTGGGCGCGGACGACTCGGACGTCGGTCCGATCACCATGCCGAGCCAGCTCGACGTGATCCGGCGGCACATCGACGACGCCCTGGCCCGGGGCGGACGTGCCGTGCTCGGCGGGCCGGAGGCGGTGCGTCCGCCGTACGTGCACCCCACCGTGCTGGTGGACGTCCCGGAGGACTCGGTCGCCGTTCGGGAGGAGACCTTCGGGCCCACACTGACCGTCACCCGGGTCCGCGACGCCGACGAGGCCGTCCGGCGGGCCAATGCCCTGTCGTACGGGCTGGGCGGCTCGGTGTTCGGACGGCGGCAGGCGGTGGCGATCGCCCGCCGCCTGCGCTCCGGCATGGCGTCGGTCAACTCGGCGCTGACCTTCGCGGGAATGTCCACACTGCCCTTCGGCGGCGTGGGTGAGTCGGGCTTCGGGCGGATCCACGGCGAGGACGGGTTGCGCGAGTTCGGCCGGGCGAAGGCGATCACCCGACGCCGGGCGCGTTCGCTGCTGCCGTCGACCACCTTCGACCGGACGCCCGCCGACGTGGCCCGTCTGGTGAAGGCGGTCCGGGCCATGTACGGCAGGTGATTGTCGGATAGCCGATCATGAGATCCCCCTGACGCCTGCACGGGTTTAGCCTCCGTACCCGGAGCGGTACATTGCGTTAAATGGGCCCCCATCGATTGCGCTTCCACCTTGTCGACAGTGCGGGTTCGTGGAGCGCACGGCAGCGTCAACGTCGCGCCGAGTGGTTGACACGGACCTTTCCGGATCTCGCCGACATGCACGTCGTCGACCTCGGTGGCCGGCTCGGCACGTGGACCCGGGCGAGCGTCCGCCCCGCCCGCGTCCACGTGGTGAACCTGGAGGCGCCGCCGGCGGAGGTGCCGGACTGGGCGTACATCGACCGCGCCGACGCCTGCGACCTGCCGGAGCGGATCGCCCGGAACCGCTACGACCTGGTCTACTCGAACTCGGTGCTGGAGCACGTGGGCGGGCACGAACGGCGGCTGCGGTTCGCCGACGCGGTGCACACCCTGGCCGAGCGCCACTGGGTGCAGACGCCGTACCGCTACTTCCCCATCGAGCCGCACTGGATCGCCCCGGGCATGCAGTTCCTGCCCGTCCGGCTGCGTACCGCCGTCGCCCAGCGGTGGCCGCTCGGGCACAAGCCCACCCGCACCCACGACGCGGCCCTGCACCAGGTGCTCTGGACGGAGCTGCTGGATCGCTCGCAGATGCGGCACTACTTTCCCGACTCGCGTCTCCTCGTCGAGCGGGTGGCGGGCCTGCCCAAGTCGCTGATCGCCGTGCGTACGCCCTGACGACGCGACCGGCACCCCGTACACCGGCACCCCGTACGGCGGCCATCCGGCCGGCGGACGGGCGTGGGCCGGCCGGGTGGCGCGGTCAGAACAGCGTCAGCTCGTCGCGTTCGATGCCGCGCAGCTTGTCGTAGTCCACCACCACGCAGCGGATCCCGCGGTCGGTGGCCAGCACCCGGGCCTGCGGCTTGATCTCCTGGGCCGCGAAGACGCCGGTGACGGGCGCGAGCAGCGGGTCACGGTTCATCAGTTCGAGGTAGCGGGTGAGCTGCTCCACGCCGTCGATCTCGCCGCGCCGCTTCACCTCGACAGCGACCGCGCCGGAGCTGGCGTCCCGGCACAGCAGGTCGACCGGGCCGATCGCGGTCATGTACTCCCGCCGCACCAGCGTGAACCCCTCGCCGAGGGCCTCCGGGTTGGCGGCGAGCAGTTCCTGCAGGTGTGCCTCGACGCCGTCCTTGCGCAGCCCCGGGTCGACGCCGAGTTCGTAGGAGGTGTCCTGGAAGATCTCCTCCAGGGTGATCCGCAGTTCCTCGCCGGCCTTGTTGACGACCCGCCACACGCCGGGGGCCTCCTCCAGCCGGCAGGGCGGGCTCATCCAGTTCAACGGCTTGTACGCCCGGTCGTCGGCGTGGATCGACACCGAACCGTCCGCCTTCACCATCAGCAGCCGGGTGGCCGGCGGCAGGTGGGCCGAGAGCCGTCCGACGTAGTCCACCGAGCACTTCGCAATGACCAACCGCACCCGACGAGCCTAGCGGAGGGCCCGGCCGGCGCTGCCGAGCGGCACTGGCGTGCCGGTGCCATGCTGAGATGATGCTCGAAGTGCTCACCGGCACAGGTCTCGCCGCCTCGGCGGGGTTGAACGCCTACATTCCCCTTCTCACGCTGGGCCTGCTGGCCCGCTACAGCGATGTGGTCGACCTGCCCGGCAGCTGGCAGTGGCTGGGCAACGGTTGGGTGCTGGGAATCCTGGCGGTGTTGCTCGCCGTCGAGGTGGTGGCCGACAAGGTCCCGGTGGTCGACCACGTCAACGACGTGGTGCAGACGGTGGTCCGGCCCACGGCCGGCGGTCTGGTCTTCGGCGCGGGTTCCGCGTCGGAGACGGTCACGGTGAGCGACCCGGACAGCTTCTTCTCCTCGACGGGCCAGTGGGCGCCGGTGATCGTCGGCGTGCTCATCGCGCTCGGCGTGCACCTGTTGAAGTCCGCCGCGCGGCCGGTCGTCAACGCCTCCACGGGTGGGGTGGGAGCCCCGGTGGCGAGCACCGCCGAGGACGCGGCGAGCGTGCTGATGTCGCTGGTCGCGATCGTCCTGCCGGTGTTGGTGCTGGCGTTCCTGGTCGTCCTGCCGTTCTTCCTGGGGTGGTTCTTCCGCCGTCGGGCGCAGCGCCGCCGGGAACGTCGTGCCGCGCGGGAGGCCGGCTTCCGGGTCTGACGGGTACGCGCGGACGCCGCTGGCCGGCACCCGGTGTCGGGTGCCGGCCAGCGGTTTCGTTCCCCCTGTGTGGAAGGTCTGTGTGGGTCGGTCCGGGGGGGGTCAGCTGTTCCAGTGTTCGGCGACGAGGTCGGCGGCCTGCTGTTCCCACTGGGCGTAGTGGTCGGGGTACGCCGAGACCTGGACGGTCTGCGCGGCCACGGTCAGCGGCATGTCCTGCCAGCCGTCGACCTGCTTGAGGCCCTTCAGGAACGCCAGGGTCGAGTACTCGGGGTCGGTGATCTGCTCGACCGTGCCCCAGCCGCTGGACGGGCGCTGCTGGAACAGGCCCTGCGAGTCGTGGTCGTTACGGTCACCCAGGTGACCCAGGTTCTCCAGCTTCGACTCCTGCAACGCGGTACCGATCGCCACCACCGCGGCACGCTCGTCCATCCCGGCCTTCTTCGTCGCCGCGATGATCGCCCTGGCGTTGGCGACCTGCTCGTCGGACAGGTCGATACGCGACTGGGCGCCCTGCACACCATGCGGGATGAGCTTGCCCATGTCGGGCTTGCCCGTCACCGGCTTGTCGGCCTGCACCACCGCCGGGGCGGCGTTGACCGGCTCGGCCGTGCCGTGGTTCAGCGGACCAGCGGCCATGCCACCGGCGAACGCCAGACCAGCAACACCGAGAACACTCTTACGCAGCAGCTTCGAGGTCATGACAACAGCTCCGTTCGGGGGTCGACACCCACCACAAGGGGGGACACGGTGGGTGCAAGCACCGACAGGCGCTCAAAGAACCAAGGGGGGATGTCCGGTACCGGGGGATGCCCCTCGCGGCGCCGGGACCATGTGTAACCACCGACCGGCCCGACCCATTCCCCGGAACCCACCGGGGGGGGTCGCCGCACCCGAGGTGGCACGTGCCCTGCTCGATCAGCCACCCCACACAACCACCCCCACCCACCCGCCATTCCCACCCGCGGGCGACCCCGACCACACCCCGAAACCGGACGGACCCCCCGAAGTCGGCGTGACGACACACCGCGTCCGGCGCGGGATGCCCGTCCCGGCGGCTGGCGGCCGTCTCCTGACGGGCCGGCCGTGACCGTGTCAGCCGGGTTCCGCCCAGCCTGAATGGCAACCGGCGGACCGGATATCCGCGAACTGCCTAAAATCGGGGCAATCCACTAGAGGAGGGCGACATGACCGCAGCGATGGAGATGCCCCGCGTCGAGGAGTGCGTGGTCTCGGCCTGCGCCTACAACCACACCGGCGACTGCCATGCCTTCGCCATCACGATCGGCAGCATGGATCATGCCCACTGCCACACGTTCATCGAGATGCCCGCCGTGCGGGCCGGCCTGGACGGCACCATCGCCCAGGTCGGCGCGTGCCAGCGGTCCGACTGCCAGCACAACGAGCAGTTGGAGTGCCACGCCCCGGCGATCAGGGTCGGCCCGGACAACGACATGGCCGACTGCATGACGTACACCGGCCGCTGAGCGGCGGGGAGCCGGAACGTGACCGGACGGGAGCGCGGCAGCGCTCCCGTCCGGCGTATCAGGGGCCTCAGGCCAGTCCGTTGGCCTCCCGGATGACCGTGACCAACTCGTCGATGATCCCGGTCAGGGCGAAGTCCTTCGGGGTGAAGACCCGTGCCACCCCCGCAGCCCGCAGCGATTCGGCGTCCCCGGCCGGAATGATCCCGCCGACCACCACCGGCAGGTCGGCCCGGCCGGCGGCGCGCAGACCGTCGAGCACCGCCGGCACGGCGGCCAGGTGCGAGCCGGACAGCACGGAGAGGCCGACCAGGTCGACGTCCTCCTCGACCGCCGCGGCCACGATCTGCCCCGCCGTCAGCCGGATGCCCTGGTAGACGACCTCGAATCCGGCGTCCCGCGCGCGGACCGCGATCTGCTCGGCACCGTTGGAGTGCCCGTCCAGGCCGGGCTTGCCGACGAGCAGCCGCAGCCGGCCGCTGCCGAGGTCCCGGGCGGTGGCGGTGACTCGGCCCCGGACCCCGGCGAGCGTCGCGTCGCCGCCGGCCACCGCCGCCGCGGCCAGGCCGGTGGGTGCGCGGTACTCACCGAACACCTGCCGCAGCGCGCCCGCCCACTCGCCGGTGGTCACCCCCGCCCTGACACAGGCCAGCGTCGCGTCCATCAGGTTCGCCGTGGTCGCGGCGTCCGCGCGCAGCCGGGCCAGGGCCGCGTCCACCGCCGCCGCGTCCCGACCGGCCCGCCACCGGCGTACGGAGGCCGTGGCGGCCGCCTCGACCGCCGGATCGACCTGTTCGACCGCCTCGGCGCCGGCTGCGGTCAACGGCGACGGCTCGGTCTCGGTGAACCGGTTGACGCCGACCACCACGTCGGTGCCGTTCTCCATCCGGCGGCGGCGGTCGGCCAGCGAGGCCACCAGGGCGCTCTTGAGGTAGCCGGTCTCCACGGCGGCGACCACGCCACCCATCTCCAGCACCGTGTCCAGTTCGACCCGGGCACCGGTGACGATCTCGTCGACCAGCGCGGTCATCACGTGCGAGCCCTCGAACAGGTCGGGGTATTCGAGCAGGTCCGACTCGTACGCCAGCACCTGTTGCATGCGCAGCGACCACTGCTGGTCCCACGGCCGGGGCAGGCCCAGCGCCTCGTTCCAGGCCGGCAGCTGCACCGCGCGGGCGCGGGCGTCGCGGGAGAAGGTGACCCCGAGCATCTCCAACACGATCCGCTGGATGTTGTTCTCCGGTTGCGCCTCGGTCAGGCCGAGGGAGTTGACCTGCACGCCGTAGCGAAACCGGCGCTGCTTCGGGTTCCCGACCCCGTAGCGGTCGCGGGTGATCTCGTCCCAGAGCGCGCCGAACGCCCGCATCTTGGCGATCTCCTCGACGAACCGCACCCCGGCGTTGACGAAGAAGCTGATCCGCTGCACCACGTCGCCCATCCGCTCGGCGGGCACCTGACCGGAGTCGCGGACCGCGTCGAGCACCGCGACGGCGGTGGCCAGTGCGAAGCCGACCTCCTGCACCGGGGTCGCGCCGGCCTCCTGGAGGTGGTACGAGCAGATGTTGACCGGGTTCCACCTCGGCATCTCGCGCAGCGTGTACGCGACGATGTCGGCGGTCAGCCGCAGCGACGCCGCCGGCGGGAAGATGTACGTCCCCCGGGACAGGTACTCCTTGATGATGTCGTTCTGGGTGGTGCCGGCGCAGCGGGTCAGCTCGGCGCCCTGCTCGGCGGCGACGGTGCCGTACAGGCCGAGCAGCCACATCGCCGGGGCGTTGATGGTCATGGACGTGTTCATGTCGGCGATCGGGATGCCGTCGAACAGGGCGCGCATGTCGCCGAGGTGCGCCACCGGCACGCCGACGCGGCCCACCTCGCCCGTGGCCAGCTCGTGGTCCGGGTCGTACCCGGTCTGGGTGGGCAGGTCGAAGGCGACCGAGAGGCCGGTCTGCCCCTTGGCCAGGTTGCGGCGGAAGAGCGCGTTGGTCGCGGCGGCCGAGGAGTGCCCCGCGTAGGTGCGCATCACCCACGGGCGGTCGCGCTCGGGCAGCCGGCCGGGGACAGCCTTCTCATCCATGGCCGGAGTTTAAGTTACCGTTCAGTAAAACGGGTTGTGGAAAACCACACAGCCCGATGGAGCGGACGACCGGGCGGGAAGCGGTCGACATGTGCCGGACCGCCACACCCCCGGCGCGCCTCCCCCACCCCCGGGTCGCACACTTGACGGCATGAGTGACGAGGTCGCGATCCGCGTCCGGGGGCTGCGCAAGGCGTACGGCGACACCGTCGCGGTGGCCGGCGTCGACCTGGACGTCCGCCGGGGTGAGGTGTTCGCCCTGCTCGGCCCCAACGGGGCCGGCAAGACCACCACCGTGGAGATCCTGGAGGGCTACCGGCGGCGGGACTCCGGCGAGGTGACCGTGCTGGGCGTCGACCCGGCCGACCCGACGCCCGACTGGCGGTCCCGGGTCGGCATCGTGTTGCAGGGCACCGGCGAGTTCGACGAACTGACCGTGGCCGAGGTGGTGCGCCACTTCTCGGGCTTCTACCCCCACGCCGACGACCCCGACAAGGTGGTCGAACGGGTGGGGCTCGCCGCGAAGGCCGACGCCCGCACCCACACCCTCTCCGGCGGGCAGAAACGCCGTCTCGACGTGGCGCTGGGCATCGTCGGCCGCCCCGACCTGCTCTTCCTCGATGAGCCGACCACCGGCTTCGACCCGGAGGCCCGGCGCGAGTTCTGGGAACTGATCCGCGACCTCGCCGCCGCCGGCACCACCATCGTGCTCACCACCCACTACCTCGACGAGGCCGAGGCCCTCGCCGACCGGGTCGGGGTGATCGCGGGCGGCCGGCTGGTGGAGGTCTCCGTACCCGAGCGGCTGGGCAACCGGCAGGAGGCCCAGGCGACCGTCTCCTGGCGTACCCCCGACGGGCGGGTGGAGAGCGCGCAGAGCGCGACGCCGACGGCGCTGGTGGCCGACCTGGCCGCGCGCTTCGGCGGCGAGGTCCCCGGACTCACGGTGACCCGGCCGACCCTGGAGGATGTCTACCTGAGGATGATCGGACACTGATGACCACCACCACGAAGCCGGCGACCCCGGTCCCCGCCACCGGAACCCGGCGGCTCGGCGCGGGCACCCTCGCCCTGCGTCAGGGGCGGCTGGAGATCCGGCAGTTCCTGCGCAGCCGGGAGTCCGTCGTGTTCACGATGGGCTTCCCGGTCATCATGATCCTGATCTTCGCGGCGATCTTCAGCGACGAGATCGCCCCCGGGGTGAGCTACACGCAGTACTTCATCACCGGCATGATCGCGACGGGCCTGATGACGGTCAGCTTCCAGAACCTCGGCATCTGGATTCCCATCGAACGTGACCGGGGCGTGCTCAAGCGCTACCGGGGCACGCCGATGCCCCCGTGGGTCTGGTTCGCCGGCAAGGTGATCATGGTGGTGGTGATCGGCGTCGCCGAGACCGCCCTGCTGCTCGCCGTGTCCGTCGCCCTGTTCGACCTCGACCTGCCGGCCACCGCCGCCACCTGGCTCACCTTCGGGTGGGTGGCCGTGCTCGGCGTCACCGCCTGCACCCTCTGCGGCATCGCCATCTCGTCGCTGGCCCGCACCGCCCGCAGCGGCTCGGCCGTGGTCACCCCGGTCGCCCTGGTGCTCCAGTTCATCTCCGGCGTGTTCGTCGTCTTCACCAGGCTGCCAGACTGGATGCAGCAGATCGCGGCGCTGTTCCCGCTCAAGTGGATGTGCCAGGGCCTGCGCGCGGTCTTCCTGCCGGACAGCTTCGGCACCCGGGAGCCCGGCGGCTCCTTCGAACTGGGCCGCGTCGCCCTGGTGCTCACCCTGTGGTGCGTCATCGGCCTGGTGCTGTGCCTGACCACGTTCCGCTGGACGACGAAGCGCGACGGCTGAGCGGTGGGGCCGGGCACCGCTCAGCCAGGGCGGGGCGGCACCCGACGGCGGGGCCGGGGCGCGCGACGCACCCGGCCCCACCCGAACCGGTCAGTACTGGTAGAACCCCTTGCCGGTCTTGCGGCCCAGGTCGCCGGCCGTGGCCATCCGCTGGAGCAACTCCGGCGGGAAGAACTTCTCGTCGGCGGTGTCGGTGTAGATGTTCCGCGTGGCGTTGAGCAGCACGTCCACGCCGGTCAGGTCGACCGTGGCCAGCGGGCCCATGGCGTGGCCGAAGCCGAGCTTGCAGGCGGTGTCCAGGTCCTCGGCGGAGACGACACCCGCCTCGACCAGCTTGACCGCCTCCATCGCCAGGGCCGCGATCAGCCGGGTCGTGACGAAGCCGGCGATGTCCCGGTTCACCACCACCACGGTCTTGCCGATCTCCTCGGCGAACGTCTTCGCCGTGGCCAGGGTGGCGTCGCTGGTCTTGTAGCCACGCACCAGCTCGCACAGCTTCATCATCGGCACCGGCGAGAAGAAGTGCGTGCCGACGACCGCCTCCGGGCGCTCGGTGGCCGTGGCGATCTGGGTGACCGGGATGGCCGAGGTGTTGGTGGCCAGCACCGCGTCGGACCGGCAGATCTTGTCCAGCGCGCGGAACACCTCGTGCTTGATCTCCAGCTTCTCGAACACCGCCTCCACGACGATGTCCGCGTCGGCGGCGGCCTCCAGGTCGGTCGTCGGGGTGATCCGGTCGAGCGTCGCCTCGACCTCCCCGGCAGCGATCCGCCCCTTGTCGGCGAACTTCTGCAGCGACCTGCGGATGCCGTCCACGCCCCGCTTCGTGGCCGCGTCGTCCAGGTCCCGCAGCGTCACCTGCCAGCCCGCCTGCGCCGCCACCTGGGCGATCCCCGAGCCCATCAGCCCGGCACCGACGACCGCGAGTCGACCCGCCATCTGCTCTCTCCCTCGCTGCGATTGGGTGTCTGGGAAGCACCCTAGTCGGCGGGACTGAACGAATGCTAAGGCCGGTCTGGTGCGGCCGGGCAGGACGGGCAGGCGCGGTTCGCCGTGCCCGGCCCGCAGCGACGACGGCGTCAGATGACGAGGTCGGGCGCGTCCGCGGCGGTGCCCCGCTCCACCTCGACACCCAGCGCGCGCAGGTCGGCGACGAAATCCGGGTAGCCCCGGTCCACGTGGTGCACGTGCGACACCTCCGTCGTCCCGTCCGCGCAGAGCCCGGCGATGATCAGCCCCGCCCCCGCCCGGATGTCCGTGGCCCGCACCGGAGCGCCCGACAGCCGCTCCCGGCCGCGTACCACCGCGTGGTGGCCGTCGGTCTTCACGTCCGCGCCCAGGCGCATCATCTCGTTGGCGAACATGAACCGGCCGTCGAAGATGTTCTCCGTGATCAGGGATGCTCCCTCGCTCACCGCCGCCAGGCCGATCGCCATCGGCAGCAGATCGGTGGCGAAACCGGGATAGGGCAGCGTCACCACGTCGACCGCCAGGGGTCGGTCGTCCATGCGTACCCGGAAGCTGTCCCCCCGGGTCTCCACCAGGCCGCCGGCCGAGACCAGCTTGTCCAGCGCGACCTCCAGGAAACCCGGGTCCACCCCCGTCACGGTGACGTCCCCGCCGGTCATCGCCGCCCCGAACGCCCAGGTGCCGGCCACGATGCGGTCCCCCACCGTCGCGTGCCGAACCGGCCGCAGCGCAGGAACCCCCATGATCGTCAGGGTCGACGTGCCGGCGCCGTCGATCATCGCGCCCATTCCGGCGAGCATCGTGCAGATGTCGACGATCTCCGGCTCCCGGGCGGCGTTGTCGATCACCGTCACGCCGTCGGCCAGCACCGCCGCCATGACCAGGTTCTCGGTCGCACCGACACTGGGAAAGTCGAGCACGATGTCCGCGCCGTGCAGGCCGTGCGGCGCGGCGGCGATCACGAAGCCGTGCTCGCCGGAGATCTCGGCGCCCATCCGGGTCAGACCGGAGACGTGCATGTCCAGACCCCGCGACCCGATCGCGTCGCCGCCCGGGTGGGCCACCCGGACGTAGCCGCGCCGGGCCAGCAGCGGACCCAGCACGCAGATCGACGCCCGCAGCCGACGGACCAGGTCGTAGTCGGCCTCGACACCCGGCGCCTCCGGCACGTCGATGGCGACCGACCGCGAGCGGGCCACACCGCCCCCCGCCACCATCGGATCGACCGGCTCGTCGGCGTCGAAGTGCACCGCGCACCCGAGGCGTCGCAGCACCTCGCCCATGATCGCGATGTCGGTGATCCGTGGCACGTTGGTGATGACGCTGCGCCCCGGGGCGAGCAGCGCGCCGGCCATCAGCTTCAACGCCGAGTTCTTCGCCCCCACCACGTGCACGGTGCCCGCCAGCCGGGCCGTGCCGCGCACCCGGATCACGTCGACGTCGCCGACCGCCGGGGCCGCCCCCGCGTCGCCGGGGCCGACCGTGGCGGGCCAACCCGCGGCCGGATCCGGCCGCGTCGGGATCGTCAGGTCCGGTATCCGTAGGCTGTGCGTCATGGCCGTCCACCTCACGCGCATCTACACCAAGGCCGGCGACGCCGGCATGACCAGGCTGAGCAACAACGAACAGGTGCCGAAGACCGATCCGCGGATCGCCGCGTACGCCGACGTCGACGAGTGCAACGCGGCGATCGGCGTCGCGCTCGCCCTCGGACAGCTCGACGACGAACTGCGGGCGGTGCTGGCCTCGATCCAGAACGACCTGTTCGACGTGGGCGCCGACCTGGCCACCCCCGTCGAGCCCGATCCGAAGTACCCGCCGCTGCGGGTCACGGACGAGTACGTGGAACGACTCGAAGGCTGGTGCGACGAGTACAACGCGCGGCTGGGCAAGTTGGACTCCTTCATCCTCCCCGGCGGCACCGCGGGCGCGGCACTGCTGCACGTGGCGCGGACGATCGCCCGGCGTGCCGAGCGCGCGGCGTGGGCCCTCGTCGGCCACGACCCGGACCGGACCAGCCCTCTCCCGGCAAAGTATCTCAACCGCCTGTCGGATCTGCTGTTCATCCTGTCAAGAACGGCAAATCCGAACGGCGATGTGCTATGGGTGCCGGGCGGCAAGCGCTGACCGTCGGCCAGCCGCACCACCTGGAGGTCCGGGTACCCGGCCTCGCCGCCGCCATCCCTGCCTGGGCTGGGCTTCTCGGGCGCGGGGTCGGGAGACCGCGAGATCCCGCATGTTGCGGGGATCCAGGCTCGGGACACCGTGACCTGCCGCACCTCGTGCGGCGGGCAGCGGGCAGCGGGCAGCGGGCAGCGGGCCCGGGCGGGCAGGGCGCCACACGTGACGGCCGGACGAGGCAGGGCGCGACACGTGACGGCCGGACGAGGCAGGCGGCCGGACGCTGGGCTACGTGCCCGGCGGGCCGACCGGCTGCGCGCCGCGAGGGCGGGGCGGCGTCAGGCGGCAGGCCAGTCCTGGGCGGCGAGACGCGGCGAGGCCGCCCCGGGCGGGGCGGCCTCGAGCCAGGAGAGGAATCCGGTGACGGTGGACCGCGCCATCGCGATCTCCACCGGAAGGTGACCGGTGGTACAGCGGAGGATCACCCAGTCGGCGGGCATCGAGAGACGTTCCTGCCCCTCCGGCAGCCGCCGCCGCTCGACCGTCAACCCGTCGCGGCGAAGCACCCGCCGAGGGCGTACGGCGAAGCTGAACATGCGGTACCAGCGGAGCTCGTCGCCGACGAACCGGCCGAAGCCGGGCGACCAGCCACGACCGTCGAGCACGGTGGTGGTCCGGACGCTCAGCCGGATGATGCCACCGCTACGGGTGACCAGGGCCCGCCGGACGAAGAGGAACAGGACCGCGCCGAGGATCACGGCGAAGCAGATCCCGATCCCTTCGACGACCTCCATCGGCGGGACTGCTCAGTGACTCTGCGCGGTGGCGGAGACCGGAGTGGCGTTCTCGGCCAGCACGGTGACGCCCTGCGGGCCCACCGACAGGAACCCACCAGCCACCTCGAAGGCGACCTGCTCGCCCCCGGCGAGCTTGATGCGCACCTGACCGGGCTCGGCGAGCTGGCCGAGCAGGGGCGCGTGCCCCGGCAGCACACCCAGCTCACCCTCGGTCGTCCGGGCGACGACCATCTCGGCCTCGCCGGACCAGACCTTCTCCTCGACGGCTACGAGCTCGACGTGAAGCTGCTGTGCCACGCTGTCTCCTTGCTGCGGCGGCGGATTGGCAAAGTCTAGTCCCGAGCCGGAGCCCGCCGGCATGCGGGTGGCGAGAGCTACGCCACGATCAGCCGGCCTTGCTGGCGAACTTCGGGTGTTCCAGCAGGAACAGGTCGAGCTGGTCGTTCTCCAGCGCGGCGAAGAAGTCCTCCACCGCAGGGTCGAACCGCTCGCCGAGATACTCGCCGTTCTCGATCAGCGAGCCGCCCGGCAGCTTGACCATCTGGATGTTGCTGGGGCGGATGTTCTTCAGCGCGAGGCCGTAGTCGACCACGCTGTGCCCCCGACCGTTGAAGATCAACGACTCCCCGGCGGCGCGCAGCACCCGGTCCAGCTTGATCGGATTCGTCACCACGTCGGCGCTGAGGGCCTGCCCGGCCATCGCCTTGACGAACTGCTGCTGGTGCCGCTGGCGGCCGTAGTCGCCGTCGGGGACGCCGTTCTCCGGGTAACGCTGGCGCACGTAGTCCAGCGCCTGCCAACCACTGAGATGCTGTTCGCCCTTGGGGTAGACGGCCTGCGGACCGATGTAACCGTCTCCGTTGGGGTTGCCCTTACGGTGGGTGCCGTCCGGCTCGCGGTGCTCGGAGCGCACCTCACGCTCGATCTTCATCGTGACGCCGCCCATCGCGTCGACGATCTTCTTGAAGCCGGAGAAGTTGATGATCGCGCCGGCGTCGAAGCGCTCGATCCCGGTCTCGTTCTGCACCGTCGTGGCGAGCAGCTCGAAGCCACGGGCGGCGTCCGGTTGCTGGCCGGGCACCCGGCTGCCGTATGACATGGCGGCGTTGAGCTTGTCGGTGCCGCCGTCGAAGTCGGCCTTGGCGAACCCGGGGATCTCGACATACAGGTCGCGCGGCATGGAGAACAGGTAGGCCCGGTCCATCTCGGCCGGCACGTGCAGCACCATGATGGCGTCGGCCAGCGGCGGGGTGTCGGCGTTCCGGGGGTCGATACCGACCAGCAGGATGTTCAGCGGGCCCTTGATGTCGCTCGTGCGATCGCTGGCGCCCGCCGCCTGGTCACCGAAGAGGTCGGCCTTGCCGACCGCCCCCTCGTAGCGGGCGACGAGCGCCTCGGCACCCACCAGTACCGCGCCGCTGAGCAACATCAGCACCGCGCCGAAGACGGTGCAGACCCGGGCCCACCAGGGCACCCCCGCCCAGATGGACGGCCGCCGTCTGGCCCGCCCGCCGACCCTGCCGGCCTTTCCCACGAGCAACTCCGTTCGTCGCGCCCCGGCACCGTGGACGGGTGCGCGCAGCCGCATGGTGGCAACGATCCACGCTCGTCTCAGGACGAACGCGAAATAGACGGTATCTCGCGGATGGCGCAGTCGCCGACCGTGGAAACCGGCAGCGGAGACGATACGGCGCAAAAGTGAACGGAAGGCCGCCCCGACGTTACCGGGACGGCCTTCCTGGTGTTCGTGCGCTGACCCAGGGTCAGCCCTTCATCAGCTCGGCAGCCTTCTTCTCCAGGTCGTCGAGACCGCCGCACATGAAGAACGCCTGCTCGGGGAAGTGGTCGTACTCGCCCTCGCTGATCTTCTTGAAGGCCTCGATGGTCTCCTTGATCGAGACCGTTGAGCCCGGCACGCCGGTGAACTGCTCCGCCGCGTAGGTGTTCTGCGACAGGAAGCGCTCGATCCGCCGGGCCCGGGCCACGGTGATCTTGTCTTCCTCGGAGAGCTCCTCGATGCCGAGGATGGCGATGATGTCCTGCAGATCCTTGTAGCGCTGCAGGATCCGCTTCACCTCGGTGGCCACCTCGAAGTGCTCCTGGCCGACGAACTCCGGGGCCAGGATCCGGGACGAGGACGCCAGCGGGTCCACGGCCGGGTAGATGCCCTTGTCGGAGATCGACCGCTCCAGGTTGGTGGTCGCGTCGAGGTGGGCGAACGTGGTGGCCGGGGCGGGGTCGGTGTAGTCGTCCGCCGGCACGTAGATCGCCTGCATCGAGGTGATGGCCTGGCCCCGGACGGAGGTGATCCGCTCCTGGAGCTCGCCCATCTCGTCGGCCAGCGTCGGCTGGTAACCCACGGCGCTCGGCATACGGCCGAGCAGGGTGGAGACCTCGGAGCCGGCCTGCGTGAAGCGGAAGATGTTGTCGATGAAGAGCAGCACCTCCTGCTTCTTCACGTCCCGGAAGTACTCGGCCATGGTCAGCGCCGACAGCGCCACCCGCAGCCGGGTGCCCGGCGGCTCGTCCATCTGGCCGTAGACCAGTGCGGTCTTGTCGATGACGCCGGACTCGGTCATCTCGGCGATGAGGTCGTTGCCCTCGCGGGTGCGCTCACCAACGCCCGCGAAGACCGAGGTACCACCGAAGTTCCGGGCGACCCGGGTGATCATCTCCTGGATGAGCACCGTCTTGCCCACGCCCGCCCCGCCGAACAGGCCGATCTTGCCGCCCTTGACGTAGGGGGCGAGCAGGTCGATGACCTTGATGCCGGTCTCCAGCATCTCCGTCTTCGGCTCCAGGTCCGCGAAGGCCGGGGCCTTGCGGTGGATGCCCCAGTAGTCGTCGGGCTGGAGCGTCTCGCCCTCGGCCAGGTTGAGGCACTCGCCGATGGCGTTGAACACGTGGCCCTTGACCGCGTCGCCGACCGGCACGCTGATCGGCCGGCCCGTGTCGCGGACCTCGGTGCCGCGGACCAGGCCGTCGGTCGGCTGCATCGAGATGGCGCGGACCAGGTTGTCACCCAGGTGCTGGGCGACCTCCAGGGTCAGCGTCTTCTCGCCGCCGGAGAGCGTCACGTCCACGTGCAGGGCGTTGAACAGCTCCGGCATGGCGTCGCGGGGGAACTCGGCGTCGACGACCGGGCCGATGACCCGGACCACACGACCCGTGGCCGTCTTGGTCTCGGCTGGTCCTCCAGCAGCGGTGGAAACAGTCATCACACTTCACTTCCCGACGCGGCCAGCGCGTTCGCGCCGCCGACGATCTCGCTGATCTCCTGGGTGATCCCGGCCTGGCGGGCCGAGTTCATCTCACGCGTGTACTTCTCGATCATCTCTTCGGCGTTGTCGGTGGCGCTCTTCATCGCCCGCCGCCGGGCCGCCGACTCACTGGCCGCCGACTCGATCAACGCCGCGTAGATCCGGGTGTTGATGTACTTCGGCAGCAGCGCGTCGAGCAGCGCCTCCGCGTCCGGCTCGAAGTCGTACGACGGCAGCGCGCCCTCGGCCCGGGGCCGGTCCTCGACCTGCATCGGCCCGATGATCCGCGCCACCGGGTTCTGCGTCATCAGGGAGTGGAACTCCGTGTAGACGATGTGCAGCTCGTCGATCCCGAGCACCCCGTCGACCCCCGGGTCGCCGTCGACGTCGTCCGCGCCGGCCGAGAACGCCTTGACCAGCGTCTCACCCACCTCGCGTGCGTCGGCGAACGACGGCTGCTCCGAGAAGCCCGTCCAGCTGCCCTCGATCGGCCGGTTCCGGAACCGGTAGTACGTGACGCCCTTACGGCCGACGATGTAGAGCACCGGCTCCTTGCCGTCGGCCTTCAGCCGGGCGATCAGCGACTCCGCCGTCCGGATGGCGTTGGAGCTGTAACCACCGGCCAGGCCCCGGTCGGACGTGACCAGCAGGATGCCGGCCCGCCGTACCCGCTCGCGCGGGGTGAGCAGCGGGTGGTCGATCCGCGCGTTGGACGCCAGCGCCGTGAGCACGCCGGTGATGGCCTGGGCGTACGGCAGGGACGCCTCCACCCGGGCCTGGGCCTTGGCGATCCGGCTCGTCGCCACGAGCTCCATCGCCTTGGTGATCTTCTTCATCCCCTTCGCCGAGCGGATCCGTTGACGAAGAACACGTACCTGCGCCGCCATGGCCCGGCCCTACTGCTTCTCGGCCTCGGCATCGCCGCTGTAGCGGGTCACCGTCTCGCGGTTCTCCTCGCCCTCCAGCGGCGCCGCCGGCGCCTCGTTGATCCGACGCTCGTCCTCGTGGCCGAGGAAGCCCTGCTTGAACTCGGCGATGGCCTGGTCGAGCACGCCGGTGATGTCGTCGCCCCACTTGTTGTCGGCGATCGCCTGGAGCGTGGCGTTGTGCTTGCGCCGCAGGTGCTCCAGGAACTGGGTCTCGAAGCGCCGCACGTCGCCCACCGGGATGTCGTCCAGCTTGCCCTCGGTGCCGGCCCAGACCGAGACGACCTGCTCCTGCACCGGGTACGGCGAGTAGTTCGGCTGCTTGAGCAGCTCGACCAGGCGGGCACCGCGCTCCAGCTGGGCGCGGGAGGCCTTGTCCAGGTCCGAGGCGAAGGCGGCGAACGCCTCCAGCTCGCGGTACTGGGCCAGGTTCAGCCGCAGCGAGCCCGAGACCTTCTTCATCGGCTTGACCTGCGCGGCGCCACCGACCCGGGAGACCGAGGTACCGACGTTGATGGCCGGCCGGACGCCCTGGTTGAACAGGTCGGTCTCCAGGAAGATCTGGCCGTCGGTGATCGAGATCACGTTGGTCGGAATGAAGGCCGAGATGTCGTTGGCCTTCGTCTCGATGATCGGCAGGCCGGTCATCGAACCGCCACCCATCTCGTCCGACAGCTTCGCGCAGCGCTCCAGCAGGCGGGAGTGCAGGTAGAAGACGTCACCGGGGTACGCCTCGCGGCCCGGCGGGCGACGCAGCAGCAGCGACACGGCCCGGTACGCCTCGGCCTGCTTGCTCAGGTCGTCGAAGACGATCAGGACGTGCTTGCCGCCGTACATCCAGTGCTGGCCGATGGACGAGCCGGTGTACGGGGCCAGGTACTTGAAGCCGGCCGGGTCGGACGCCGGGGAGGCCACGATGGTGGTGTACTCCATCGCGCCCGCCTCCTCCAGGATGCCCTTGATCGAGGCGATCGTGGAGGCCTTCTGGCCGATGGCGACGTAGATGCAGCGGACCTGCTTCTTCGGGTCGCCGGAGGCCCAGTTCTCGCGCTGGTTGAGGATGGTGTCCAGCGCGACCGTCGTCTTTCCGGTCTTACGGTCGCCGATGATCAGCTGCCGCTGCCCCCGGCCGATCGGCGTCATGGCGTCGACCGCCTTGATGCCGGTCTGCATCGGCTCGAAGACGGACTGCCGGGCCATCACGTTCGGGGCCTGGAGCTCGAGCTCGCGGTAGCCCTCGTTCGCGATGTCGCCCAGGCCGTCGATCGGCTGGCCGAGCGCGTTGACCACGCGGCCGAGGAAGGCGTCGCCGACGGGCACGGAGAGCACCCGGCCGGTGCGCTTGACGCGCTGCCCCTCCTCGAGCCCGGAGTAGTCACCGAGGACGACGACGCCGATCTCCCGGACGTCGAGATTCAGCGCCACACCGAGCGTGCCGTCCTCGAACTCCAGCAGCTCGTTGGTCATGGTCGAGGGCAGGCCCTCGACGTGGGCGATGCCGTCGCCGGTGTCGGCGACGGTGCCGACCTCCTCACGGGAGACGTCGGGCGAGTAGGAGGAGACGTAGCGCTCCAGGGCGCCGCGGATCTCCTCCGTCGAGATGGTCAGCTCGGCCATCCTCTGCTTCCTTAAGTATCAGGGGCCCGGGATACCTAGTACCGACCGGTCCGTGGGTCGACTGTCATTCCGGGCGCTTCGCGGGGTGCGGGTCAGCGCTTCGCGAGCGCGTTGCGGGTTTCGTTCAGGCGGCGCAGGATCGTTCCGTCGTACAGGTCGGAACCCACCCGGACACTGGCCCCGCCGAGGACCGCCGGGTCCACCGTCAGCTTCACGGCCACCGGTCGACCGTAGATCGCCGACAGGTGATCGCCCAGCCGCCGTTCCTCGTCCTCGCTGAGCGGGGCCGCGACGGTCACGTACGCGACCTGCCGGTCCCGACGTTCCGCGGCCAGCTCCACCAGCCGGGACAGCGCGATGCCGAAGGACCGCCCGCCGAAGCCGGCGAGCGCCACCTCGGCGAGACGCACGGTCACCGGCCGGGCCTTGCCGGTCAGCAGCATCCGCACCAGCTCGGCCCGCTGCGCCGTCGGCGCCATCGGGTCGGACAGGGCGTTGGACAGCCGCGCGTCGGCGGCGACCACCTGACCGAAGCGGAACAGCTCGTCCTCCACCTCGCCCAGCTCGCCGGCGGCGTCGGCGCTGGCCAGCAGCGCCCGCACGCCGAGACGCTCGGTGCCGTCGAGCAGTTCCGACGGAGCCGACCACCGACCGGAGACCAGGGTGGTGAGCAGGTCGAGAGCGTCCGCGCCGACCTTGCCCGCCAGCACGGAGTTGAGCAGGCCGGTCCGGTCGGCCGGTGGCCGCGCCGGGTCCGACAGCGCCCGACGCAGGCGCACCTCACGCCGGAGCAGGTCCGCCACGGCGAGCAGGTCACCGCCGGTGGTGGCGACGGCCGGCGGCTGGGCGTCGCGGACGTACGCCTCCAGCCGCTCGACCGCGACGGTGTAGGACTCCCGGCTGGCGGCCTGCATCAGCGGGCCCCCGCGCTCTCGAGGCCGGTGAGGAAGCGCTCGACGGTGCCCTTGCGACGGGCCTCGTCGGCCAGCGACTCACCGACGATCCGGCTGGCCAGGTCGACCGCGAGACCGCCGACCTCCGCGCGCAGGTCGCGCACGATGGTCTGCCGCTCCACGGCCAGGGCGTCCCGACCGGCGGCGATGATCCGGTCGGACTCCTCGCGCGCCTTGGCGAGGATGTCGGTGCGGATCGACTCGGCGTCGGCGCGGGCGTCGTCCCGGATCCGGGCCGCCTCGGTACGCACCTCGGCGAGCTGGGCCCGGTACTGCTCGAGCAACTGGTTGGCCTCGGCCTGGGCAGCCTCGGCACGCTTGAGGCCACCCTCGATCGCGTCGACCCGCGCCTGGTACATCGCCTCCATGCGCGGCATGACGAACTTCAGCAGGACGAAGCAGAGCAGGGCGAAGGCGATCGACCCGATGACCATCTCCTGCCAGATCGGCAGGATCGGGTTGTGCTCGACACCTTCGGCGGCGATGAACATCTCAGACCTCCAGGTCGAGAACGGGCGATCAGCTGACGGCGAAGGCGAGCACCAGACCGAACAGCGCGAGCGCCTCGACCAGGGCGAAGCCCAGGACCAGCCAGGTCCGGTTGTAGCCGGCGGACTCCGGCTGGCGGGCGCTCGACTGGATGTAGGCCGCGAAGACCAGGGCGACGCCGATACCGGGGCCGATGGCGGCGAGGCCGTAGCCGATGGTGTTGACGTTACCGTTGATGGCGGCGAGAACGTCCATTGCGGGTATTCCTCCTAGTTGACGCGTGAGGTCTCACGCGTACGCGGTCGGTACCAGAAGCCAGGTCGGGCCGGGCGGCCCGCCGAGTCTGTGTCAGTGCTCGTCGGCGAGCGACGTTCCGATGTAGTTCGCGCTCAGCGTGACGAAGACGTATGCCTGCAGGATGGCGACCAGGGCTTCGAAGAAGGCCATCACGATCGCCATCGCGAAGGAGAGAACCGAGGTCACCTGGACGAAGAGGCTGTCCGAGGCGAGCATCACGAAGCCGCCGACGGTGAAGACCAGCAGGAGCAGGTGGCCGGCGAACAGGTTGGCGAACAGTCGCAGGGCCAGGGTGACCGGCCGGACGACGAAGTTCTGCAGGAACTCGATCGGGATCAGCAGGATGTGCATGGGCCACGGCACGCCGGGGATGACCAGGCTCATCTTGAGGTACTTGCCGAGGCCGTGCTTGCGGACGCCGATGTAGAGGTACATCACGTAGGAGATCGCCGCGAGCACGATCGGGAAGGCGATGTGGGAGTTGGGCGAGATCTGCAGCCCGGGGACGATGCTGAAGAGGTTGGTCAGCACGATGAAGCTGAACAGCACCGTGAAGTAGGGCGCGAAGCGGATGCCCTCCTTGCCCATCTGCTCCCGGGCGATGTTGTCCCGCACCAGGCCGTAGAGCGACTCCGCATACCACTGGCCCTTGCTCGGAACCAGCTTCGGGTTCCGGTAGGTGGCCATGAAGAAGAGGATCAGGAGCCCGACCGCCAGCCAGACCATGAGGGTGAACTTCGTGACCCAGGGGCCGGCGAGCTCCGGCGGGTAGAAGTCTCCGACGCTGGGGGGCCAGGGAAGGCCCTCTGCGGCGACAAGCTGTCCGCTCACCGTGTCATCCTCCGCACTCGACAGACCCGCACGTGCCGACACTCAGGCACTGAGCCTCTTCATGATCAGGTAGATCGCTCCGGCTGCGCCGAGCATCATGCCCGTGGCGATTCCCAGACCGGTCGGCACGCCGAGGAGGCCCTCCGCCAACCAGCCGAGAAACCCCCACACCACGATGCCGGCGAGCAGGTAGCCGAGAACGGCTCCAGCAACGCCTTCCGACGAGGGCTCGTCGGACTGTCCACGGTGAGGGTCGTCGGCCATGACGAGGCGAACACTATCAGCCGGCGTACCAGTGAGTGCGCGGCACCCCCCACACTGCGAAGCGTGCGGGCGGCGGGCTCTGGCGGTTCTGCCGGCGCCCAGATTACTCCTGTCACGCCCGTCCTACAGGCCGACGAAACGCCGGGAGAACTCCAGCCGTACGGTCAGTGACCGTTCGGCTCGCCCACGGTGGGCAGCGGGGACCGCAGCGCCCAGGTCAGGTGGGCTCCCGTCCACACCAGCACCCCGGCGATGATCGCCACTCCCATGTCCGGCAGGCCGGGCCAGCCGGTCGCCGCGACGGCGGACATGACCACGCCCAGCAGCACGATCTTGGTGGCGTAGGTGACCAGGCCCACCGACATGATCAGCCTCGGATTGACCGCGTCGGCCCAGGCCACCGAGAGGCTCGACACCAGGTAGCTGAACACCACCAGGCCGATCCCGGCGGCCACCCCCGCCCCGCCGGTCGGGCCGCGTACCACCGCCGCGGCCGGCACGCCGATCACGGCCAGCACCGCGCAGGCCGCCAGCGGCAACCGCAGGTGCGGCAGCCGGGCCCGGAGCGCGCCCGGCTCCCCCGCCCGAGGCGCGCTCATCGGGGGTACGCCCGGACGTCGGCGCGCGACTGCTCGAAATCCGGCCCCCGGTGGGTGCCCGTCACGGTCTTCACAGCGCGAGAGTCTATGGGGCCGCACACTGGGAACCGTGAGATGCCTGGTGACCGGTGCGACGGGTTACATCGGCGGGCGGTTGACGCCCCGACTTCTGGCGGAGGGGCACACCGTCCGCTGCCTGGCCCGCAAGGCCAGGCGGCTGCGCGACGTGCCCTGGGCGGGACAGGTCGAGATCGCCGAGGGCGACCTGCGCCGCCCCGAGACGCTCGCCGCGGCGTTCGCCGACGTGGAGGTGGCGTACTACCTGGTGCACTCCCTCGGGCAGGCCGGCTTCGAGGCCACCGACCGGGAGGCGGCGCAGAACTTCGTCGCCGCGGCCCGCGCGGCGGGCGTACGCCGCATCGTCTACCTGGGTGGGCCGGAGCCGCCGGCGGACGGCACCGCCGCACCCTCCGCCCACCTGCGGTCCCGGGCCGAGGTCGGCCGGATCCTGCTGGCCGGCGGCGTGCCCACGGCCGTGCTGCGGGCCGCCGTGATCATCGGGTCCGGCTCGGCCTCGTTCGAGATGCTGCGCTACCTGACCGAGCGGCTGCCGGCGATGATCACCCCACGCTGGGTACACAACCGGATCCAGCCGATCGCGGTCCGCGACGTGTTGCGCTACCTGGTCGGCTGCGCCACCCTGCCGCCCGACGTCAACCGGGCCTTCGACATCGGCGGGCCGGACGTGCTCACCTTCGGCGCCATGATGCAGCGCTACGCGCGGGTGGCCGGGCTGCGCCGACGGCTCATCGTGCCGGTGCGGGCGCTCACCCCGTCGCTCTCCTCGCACTGGGTGGGCCTGATCACCCCGGTGCCGAACGCCATCGCCCGGCCGCTGGTGGAGAGCCTCGTCACCGAGGCGGTCGCCCACGAGCACGACATCGCCGCGTACGTGCCGGACCCGCCGGACGGCCTCACCGGCCTGGACGAGGCGGTCGCCCTGGCGCTGGCGAAGGTCCGCGACGCCGAGGTGGAGACCCGCTGGTCGACGGCGAGCGGCCCGGACGCCCCGGCCGAACCGCTGCCCAGCGACCCCGAGTGGTCGGGCGGCACGGCCTACACCGACCTGCGCGAGCGTGACATGGCCGCGCCGCCGCAGGCACTGTGGCGGGTCATCGAGGGGGTCGGCGGTGACAACGGCTGGTACTCCTTCCCCCTCGCCTGGTCGATACGCGGCTGGCTGGACCGGCTGGTCGGCGGGGTGGGGCTGCGTCGGGGCCGGCGCGACCCGCACCACCTCCAGGTCGGCGAGGCACTGGACTTCTGGCGGGTCGAGGAGATCGTGCCCGGCGAGCTGCTGCGACTGCGCGCCGAGATGCGGCTGCCCGGCCGGGCCTGGCTGGAGATGCGGATCCTGCCGCTCGACGGTGGAGGAAGCCGCTACCAGCAGCGGGCCGTCTTCCTGCCGCGTGGCCTGGCCGGGCACGTCTACTGGGGTGCCGTGGCACCGTTCCACGCGGTGGTGTTCGGAGGGATGGCCCGCAACATCGCCCGCGGCGCCGAACACCTCGCGGCCGGCCGGGTGTCCGGCCGACGCTGACCGGCGTCGGATGCCCGTCCGCTCCCGCCGACCGGCCTCAGGTGCCCCGCCGGCCGACCGGCGTCAGGTGCCCCGCCGGCCGACCGGCGTCAGTTGCCCGTCCGCTCCCCGGTGAACCGGAACGCCGTCGCCTCGCCCGGTGGCACGAAGTCGCGCACCGGGCTGTCGCGCAGGGCGAACGCGAGCACCTCACCCACCGACTCGACGATCTGCGACTGCACCTGGAAGCCGACGGCGTCGCGCGGGTCGTCCGGGTTGGCCGCCATGGCGGCGACCACCAGCTGCGGGGTGAAGGCCACCACCGTCTCCGTCTCGTACCGCTCCGAGCTGCCCGTCTTGCCCGCCACCGGCCGACCGAGCTGACCGCGCAACCGCGTCGCGGTGCCACCGCGGCAGGCGTTGTACATCGACTGGTCGCCCACCGGGCAGCGGGCCGCGTCCGCCGCCGCACGGGCCACGTCCGCGTCCAGCGCCTGCCGGCAGTCCGGCTCGGCGGCGGCGACGGGACGCCCCGCCGCGTCGGTGATCGCCAGCACCGGGGTGGGGCGGCACCAGGTGCCCTCGGCCGCCACCGCCGCGTACGCGCCGGCCAGGTCGAGCGGGGTGGTGGCGGCGACGCCGAGGGTGAACGACCCCCAGTTGCGGGCATCCTCGCTGGCTATCCGGGCGTCCCCGGGGGCCCGCAGCACGATGCCCAGCCGCTGCGCCATCTCCACCACCCGGTCGGCGCCCACCCGCTCCGTCAGCCATGCGAAGTACGTGTTGACCGACTGTCCGAACGCGGTCCACATGTCCTGCGGCCCGCTCATGCCGGCGCTGGCGTTGCGCGGGCACCAGTAGCCGTCGCAGTTCGCCGGGCCGTCGACGTCCATCGGGAAGTGGGTGAGAATCCGGGTGGGCGCGTCGAACTCCGTCCGCAGGGGCAGCCCCGACTCCAGGGCGGCCAGCATGGCGAACAGCTTGAACGTCGACCCGGCCTGGTAGCCGGAGATGGTGCCGCCGCCGGCAACGAGCTGGTTGACCGTGTTCGGGTGGTTCTGCTGGCCCGGTGGGTTGGCGGCCACCCCGTAGACCCGGTTCACGGCCAGGGCGAGCACCCGTCCCGTGCCGGGCTGCACCACGGCGGTGGGCAGGGCGTGCGGATGGTCGGCCGGGTAGACCCGGCGTACCTGCTCGGCGGTGGCCCGCTGCACGGCGGGATCGAGGGAGGTGACGATGGAGAACCCGCCGCGGCGCAGGGTGCGCTGCCGCTCGTCGACGCTGCCGCCGAACGCGGGCTGCGCGTTCCACCAGCGGGTGAACCAGTCGCAGAAGAAGCCCCAGTCGTTGCGCCCCTCCGGCACCGCCGTGCAGTCGTTGGGCGTCTCGCTCGGGCGCAGCAGCATCGGCTCGACCTTCGCCCGCGCCGCGTCGTCGGGCGCGAGCTGACCCGACTCGACCAGCCGGTCCAGCACGTACGCGCGGCGTTGCAGGGCGGCGTCGGCGTCGCCGTTGATCGGGTCGTCGGTGTGCGGGGACCGCACCAGGCCCGCGAGCAGCGCCGCCTCGGCGAGGGTGAGCCGGGCCGGGGTCTTCGAGAAGTAGCGCTCGCTGGCCGCCGCCACGCCGTACGCGCCGGCACCGAAGTACGCGATGTTCAGGTAGCGGGCCAGGATCTCGTCCTTGCTCAGCTCCCGCTCGAGGGCCAGCGCATACCGGATCTCCCGTACTTTCCGGGCGGTGCTGACCTCGGAGGCGGCGGCGCGCTGCGCCTCGGTCAGCCGCGGATCGGTGCTGAGCACGTTGCGGACGTACTGCATGGTCAGCGTCGACGCGCCCTGCCGGGTGGTGCCGTCGCGCTGGTTGACCGTGAAGGCCCGCACGATGCCCCGCAGGTCCACCCCGTTGTGCTCGTGGAACCGGGCGTCCTCGGCGGCCACGATGGCCTGGCGCATCACCTCCGCCACCTCGCCGAGCGGCACCTCGACCCGGTCCTCCTGGTAGAAGGAGGTGATCAGGGTGGTGCCGTCGTTGGCGTACAGGTTGGAGCGCTGGGCGGTGGGCGGCGTGCGCAGCGTGTTCGGCAGCTCCGAGTACGGTGCGGCGAGCGCCGAGAAGCCGAGCCCGAACACCAGGGCGGCAGGTAGGGCCGCCGCCGCCAGCACCAGCCCGGCCAGCAGCCCGGCGAACAGGACGGTGAACGCTCTTTCCAGGTGGGTCCGGGTCATCAGCTCTCCCCGCAGGAGCCGGCAGGACCATCCCAGAATGGGGCTAATCGCCCTCTTCGGGATCAGTTTCCCCTGAACCCGCAGGAAATTCACGAGGACGGGTCGTCACGCGGCCGGGCACCGGATCAGCCGCGGGATCGGGGCAGCAGAGCCACCGGGAGTCGGGGCGGCAGAGCCGCCGGGAGTCGGGGCGGCAGAGCCGCCGGGAGTCGGGGCGGCAGAGCCGCCGGGAGTCGGGGCGGCAGAGCCGCCGGGAGTCGGGGCGGCAGAGCCGCCGGGGACCGGGGCGGCAGAGCCACCGTAGGTCAGGGCAGCAGCGCCGCCGCGAGCGGCTGCACCGTCTCCTCGATCTCGTCCGCCACCCGGCTGAAACACTGGTCGCCCCGGCCCCACGGGTCGTCGAGGTCGTCGGTGGGCAGCGCCGATGCGCCCTCCCGGACCCCGTGGGCGGCCTCGACCAGCGCCACGCCCCGGGCGTACACCGCATCCGGGGTGGCCTCGGCCGCCGGCAGCGCGGCGGCGTCCACAGCGGCCAGCAGCCGGCCGAACTCCCCCAGCACGAACGTCCGCGCGGCGGCGTCGGGGCGCAGCGCCAACACGTACTCCTGCTGATCGGCGGTGGCGGTGAGGACCAGGTCGGCGGCGTCGATCAGATCCGAACGCAGCTTGCGCGCGGCGAACTCGTCGACGCTGCCGCCCCGGGTCGTCACCTGGCGGGCCGCGGGCGGGTTCATCTCCTCGCCGGCGTGCCAGCCGCCGGTGCCCGCGCTGTGACTGTGCAGCAGCTCGTCGGCCGCCGCCGGGTCGACCCCACGCCGGGACAACCGGTCCCGGACGGCCAGCGTCAGCAGCCGCTCGGCCATCGGCGAACGGCAGATGTTGCCCATACAGACGTGCAGCACGGTGAAGGGAGGCACTACGCCACCCGGCTCTCGACGATGTCCGGCACCACGTCGCGCAGCTTCGCCCACGGAATCGCGCCCTCACGCACCACCTGCGGCACCTCCCCGGTCAGGTCGACGATCGTGCTGGGCAACGGATCCGGCCCGAGCCCGGCCTCCAGGTATGCCCGCACCGAGTAGGTGAGCTGGTCGCGGGCCTCCTCGGCGGTGAGGGCCGCCGACTGGCCGGCCCGGTTGGCCGAGGCCACCGCCATCGGCCCGGTCTCCCGGAGCACCTCCAACGCCACCGGATGCAGCGGCATCCGCACCGCCACGGTGCCCGTGTCGTCGCCCAGGTCCCACCGCAGACTCGGCGAGTGCTTCACCACGATCGTCAGCGCCCCCGGCCAGAACGCCTCCACCAGGTCGCGGGCCGCGCGGGGCAGCGAGAACACCAGGCCGTCGAGGGTGTGCCGGGAGCCGATCAACACCGGCGGCGGGGTACGGCGGCCACCCTTGGCGTCCAGCAGCGCCTTGACCGCGTACGGGGTGAAGGCGTCCGCCCCGATCCCGTAGACCGTGTCCGTGGGCAGGACGACCAGCTCGCCGTTCCTGACCGCCTCGATGGCCGCAGCGATGCCGCGGTCCCGGTCGGCGGGCGACCGGCAGTCGTAGAGCATCACGAGGAGCCAGTCTGCCACGTGCCGGCCGCCGCGGCGTGCGGGCCGTCCGCCCGGCGGAACGCGGTGGCGAACCGGGGCCGCCCCGCCAGGTCCGACCGGCCCACCACGTCGACGTACCGGCCGTCGGCGGACAGCAGCTCCGGCACCGTGGTGCCGTGCGTGTCGTCGTGTTCGACGCCCAGCACCCCACCCGGGCGCAGCAACACCGCCGCCCGGGCCACCACCGGACGCACCACCGCCAGGCCGTCGACCCCGCCGAAGACCGCCTCGGCCGGGTCGTGCCCGGCCACCTCCGGAGGGACCGTCACGCCCAGCGGCACGTACGGCGGGTTGCACAGCACCACGTCGACCGACCCGACCAGCTCGGCCAGGAGGTCCGGGTCGGTCACGTCGGCCTCGACCACCGCCACCGGGCGGTCCCCGGCGGCCGCCCGGGCCGCCGCGTTCCGCCGCAACCACGGCAGCGCGGCGGGCGAGCGTTCCACCGCCACCACCCTGGCCGCCGGCACCTCCTGGGCCACCGCCAGGGCGATCGCGCCCGAGCCGGCGCAGAGATCCACGACCAGCGGGGCAGGGTGCCCGCCGACCTGTTCCACCGCCCAGCCCGCCAGCAGCTCCGTCTCGGGCCGGGGCACGAACACACCCGGCCCGACCAACAGTTCCAGGTGCCGGAAACCCGCCACACCGGTGAGGTGTTGCAACGGCTCACGCTCCGCCCGCCGGGCCACCAAGGCGTCGAACCGGTCCACCTGCTCGCCGGTGAAGTCGTCGGCGAGGGCCAACCGGCCCCGCGGCACGCCCAGCACGTGCGCGGCCAGCAGTTCCGCCTCGGCCCGGGCGGATTCGACGCCCGCGTCGGCGAGGATCCGGGTCGCGCGGGACACCACGAGGGAGGGCCGGCGGCGTCCCGTCCCGTCGGACGGGTGTTGCGGCAGGATCGTCACGCGATAATCATGAAGCGTCGCGACGTTCGGCACGAGCCGGTGCGGGCAGCGGCACACCGACGGGAGGTCTCGGGTGGGCTGGCTCGACCGGGTCGACGACCGGGTCGTCGACCTGACCCGGGCACGGGCCCTGCAGGAGGTGAGCCGCTCCGCCGAGGCCTACGCGGTCCTGACCGGGGTGCTGCGCGACAGCACCGATCCGCACGCCCGCGCCGACGCCTACGTGCAGCGCCTCTCCGCACTGATCAACCTCGGTCGCACCGCCGAGTACACCCGCGCCGTCGAGGAGGCCTCGGCGGCCGTCCGCGACCTCGCCGAGCCGTACCTGCACGGTCACCTGAACGCGCTGGCGGCGCTGGCCGCCCACCATCAGGGGGCCCTGGACCGCTGCGTCACCCACCTGGTCCGGGCCGCCCGGTCGCTGGGCGCGGTGGCCGACCCGGACCGGGACACCGCCTGGGGCTGGCACGACCTGGCGATGGCGTACTCGTACCTGAGTTTCCACGGGTACGCGCTCGGCGCGATCGAACGCGCCCGGCAGCTCGGCACGGCCGCCGGGATCCCCGAGGAGACCTTCGCCGCCCCGGGCATCCGACTGCGCAACGCGGTGGCGCTGGACCACACCGGCGACAGCGACGGCTGCCTGCGGGTGCTGCGGGACGTCGCGGCGGACCTCGACCGGTTCCTGGCCGACGGACGGGCCGACCGGCTGCGACCCAGCAGCCTCGCCGCGTACGGCTACTCGGCGGCGCGTCGGGCCGCGTTGGGTGACGAGATCCCGACGGAGGCACAGGCCGACCCGGGCCGGCTGCTCGGCCACGGCGCGGACAGCGCCCGGGCCCGCGACATGCGCCAACTCGGCCAGGTCTGCCTCGCCATCGCCGCGGACCGTCCACAGGACGCGGTCGACCGGCTCGACGGCGTCCGGGTCTCCGCCGAGACGCTCGGCATGGCCGAGCCGGCCCGGCTGCGCAGCATCGCCCTGGCCCGGGCCGGGGACCACGCGGCGGCGCACCGGGTCGACCGGCTGGCCTTCCGGCTGGCCGCACAGCGCCACGACCGGCTGCGCGACGTCTACATCGACGGCATCGCGGCGCGCATCGACCACGAGGAGATGCGCCGCGAGGCGGCGCGGTTCGAGGGCGAGGCGCTGACCGACCCGCTGACCGGGCTGCCCAACCGGCGGCGCGTGGAACGCTACGTGGCGACGGTGGCGGCCCGGGGCGAGCGGGTTGTCGTGGGCGTGTGCGACCTGGACGGCTTCGGGGCGGTCAACAGCCGGCACGGCCACCACGCCGGGGACCTGGTGCTCCAGCGCGTCGCCGGGGTGGTCAACCGGGTGATGCGCCGAGGCGACCTGGTGGCCCGCTACGGCGGGGACGAGTTCGTGGTGGTGCTCTCCGGCGCGGGCATGGTTGAGGCGGCCGAGGTGGCCCGGCGCATCGACGCCGCCGTGCGGGCGGAGGAGTGGGAGTCGCTGGTGCCGGGCACCCCGGTCGGAGTGAGCATCGGCTTCGCCGAACTCCAGGTCACCGCCCGCGACCCGCTGGGCGCGGCCCTGGAGGCCGCCGACCACGAGATGCTGCGGGCCCGCGCCCGCGCCCGCACCGCCTGAGTCGCAGGCAGGTCAGCGGCGGGCGAGGTCCGGCGTGCCGGCCAGGCGGGCGGCGCGGTCGGCCTCGGCCAGCGCGTCGAGCACCCCGTCGAGGTCCCCGCCGAGGGCCAGGTCGAGGTTGTACGCGGTGTAGCCGATCCGGTGGTCGGTGATCCGGTTCTGCGGGAAGTTGTAGGTGCGGATCCGCTCGGAGCGGTCGACCGTTCGCACCTGCGCCTTGCGGGCGTCCGAGGCGGCCGCGTCGGCCTGTTCCTGAGCCGCCGCCAGCAGGCGGGCCCGCAGGATCCGCATGGCCTGCTCCCGGTTCTGCAGCTGGGACTTCTCGTTCTGGCAGGACACGACGATGCCCGTCGGCACGTGGGTGATCCGCACCGCCGAGTCGGTGGTGTTCACCGACTGCCCACCGGGCCCCGACGAGCGGAACACGTCGATGCGCAGGTCGTTGGGGTCGATGGTGACGTCGACGTCCTCGGCCTCGGGCAGCACCAGCACCCCGGCCGCGCTGGTGTGGATGCGCCCCTGGGACTCGGTGACGGGCACCCGCTGCACCCGGTGCACGCCCCCCTCCCACTTGAGGCGGGACCACACGCCGTTGCCACCGTCGGGCACACCCTTGGTCTTGATCGCCAGCGACACGTCCTTCACGCCACCGAGGTCCGAATCCTGCGCGTCGATCACCTCGGTGAGCCAGCCCCGCCGCTCCGCGTAACGGGTGTACATCCGCAGCAGGTCGCCGGCGAACAGGGCTGACTCCTCGCCGCCCTCACCGGCCTTGATCTCGACGATCACGTCCTTGGCGTCGTGCGGGTCGCGCGGGATCAGCAGCTCCGCCAGGCGCTCCTCCAGCACCGGCAGGGACGCCGCGATCGAGTCGGCCTCCGCCGCGAAGGACGGGTCCTCGGCGGCCAGTTCGCGGGCCGCGGCCAGGTCGGCGCGGGCCTGTTCCAGCTCGTCCGCCGCCTTGTGCAACGGCACCAACTCGGCGTACCGGCGACCGATGCGGCGGGCGGTGCCCTGGTCGGCGTGGATGGCCGGGTCGGCCAGCCGCTTCTCCAACTCGGCGTACTCGTCGAGGAGGGCGACCAGGCGCTCGCTGCTCATACGGGGACTTCTCCTTCGACGGCCGGACGGGCGGGCGGGCGGACCGGGTGGGGCGGACGGGACGGGACGGGCGGGCGGCGGGCTGGCCGGGCGGAGGACCAGGCGGGCGGCGGGCCGGGTGCAGGGGGACGGGCGGAAACACGGACGACGCCCGCGCCCGGTGGGAAACCGGACACGGGCGTCGAACGGAGAGTTACTTGGCCTTCTTGGCCTGAACCTTGGCGTACTTCTGCTGGAACTTCGCGACCCGGCCCGCGGTGTCCAGGACGCGCTGCTTGCCGGTGTAGAACGGGTGGCAGGCGCTGCACGTCTCGACACTGATCGCGCCGCCCTTGGCGGTGCTGCGGGTCGTGAAGCTGTTGCCGCAGGAGCAACGGACCTCGGTGGTCACGTACTCCGGGTGGATGTTGGGCTTCATGTCGCCTCGGTCCTCTCGTTGGTGGTCGCCGGGTCGCCCCGTCGCGTCGTACGCGCCGATGTGGGCGTGAACCGGAACCGGTGGCCGATTGACCAGTGTGCCATGGGCGTGGGCCGGCCCGGCAGGCGGGCCGCTCGACCGGTCCGGCAGCGTCAACAGCGGGTTCACCTGCCGTATTCCCGCTGCCCGGAAGGGGCATTCCCCGGGTCGCGAGCCGGATCGGCCCGCCCCGGCCCGGCCTCCGCGCGACGGGAGGAACGGTGTCCGGTTCGGCGCGCGGTCGGACCACGCGGGCGCGCGGCCACGGTGTCCGGTTCCGCGCCGGACCCGCCGAGGGGGCGCGACCCGCAGGCCACGCCCCCTCGTCGGTCTCTCACCCGGGTACGGTCACTCCCCCGGCGTCGACTTGGCGATCTGCATCAGGAACTCGATGTTGGTGCGGGACTGCTTGAGCCGGTCGAGCAGCAGGTCCAGCGCCGCCTGCGAGTCCAGGGAGTGCAGGACCTTGCGCAGCTTGTGGATGATGGCCAGTTCCTCCGGCGCGAACAGGACCTCTTCCTTGCGCGTGCCCGACGGGTTGATGTCGATGGCCGGGAAGACCCGCTTGTCGGCGATCTTCCGGTCCAGCTTCAGCTCCGCGTTGCCGGTGCCCTTGAACTCCTCGAAGATGACCGTGTCCGCCATGGAACCGGTCTCCACCAGGGCGGTGGCGAGAATGGTCAGCGAGCCGCCGTTCTCGATGTTGCGGGCCGCGCCCAGGAAGCGCTTCGGCGGGTACAGCGCGGTGGAGTCGATACCACCCGACATGATCCGGCCGCTGGCCGGCGCCGCCAGGTTGTACGACCGCCCGAGCCGGGTCACCGAGTCGAGCAGCACGACCACGTCGTGGCCCAGCTCGACCAGCCGCTTGGCCCGTTCGATCGCCAGCTCGGCGATCGTGGTGTGGTCCTGCGGCGGGCGGTCGAACGTGGCCGCGATGACCTCGCCCTTCACCGACCGCTGCATGTCGGTGACCTCTTCGGGCCGCTCGTCGACCAGCACCACCATCAGGTGGCACTCCGGGTTGTTGCGGGTGATCGCGTTGGCGATCGCCTGGAGCACCATCGTCTTGCCGGCCTTCGGCGGCGACACGATGAGCGCCCGCTGCCCCTTGCCGATCGGCATGACCAGGTCGATCACCCGGGTGGTGAGGATGTGCGGCTCGGTCTCCAGCCGCAGCCGCTCCTGCGGGTACAGCGGGGTCAGCTTGTAGAACTCCGGGCGACGCCTGGCCTCGTCCGGTTCCATGCCGTTGATGGTGTCCAGCCGCACCAGCGGGTTGTACTTGTCCCGCCGCTGCTCGCCGTCACGGGCCGCACGGACCGCGCCGGTGATGGCGTCACCGCGGCGCAGACCGTACTTCTTGATCTGGGACATCGACACGTAGACGTCGTTCGGGCCGGCCAGGTAGCCGGTGGTCCGGACGAAGGCGTAGTTGTCGAGCACGTCGATGATGCCGGCCACCGGGACGAGCACGTCGTCCTCGCTGACCTGCGGCTCGCGGCCGCCGCCGTCGCCACCGGACTCGCCGCGTTCGCCACGACCCCGCCGGCGGTCCCGGAACCGGCTGCGCCGGCCGCGCCGGCCGCCGCCCTCGCCGTCGTCGTCGTTGTCGTCCCGCTCGGCGCGTTGGCCCCGGTCGTCACGCTGGCCCCGGTCGTTGCGGTCGCCACGGTCGTCACGCTGGCCCCGGTCACCGCGGTCGTTGCGCTCGCCCCGCTCGCCGCGGTCGTTGCGCTCCGACCGCTCGTTGCGGTCGCCCCGTTCGGCCCGGTCACCGCCGCGCTCGTTGCGCTCGCCCCGCTCGGCCCGGTCGCCGCGCTCGTTGCGGTCGCCCCGTTCGGCCCGGTCACCACTCCGCTCGGCGCGCTCACCACGATCGCCCCGCTCGGCCCGGTCACCGCGCTCAGCCCGGTCACCACCCCGCTCGATCCGCTCGCGACCACTCCGGCCCTCGGACCGCTCGGCGGTCTCGGCGGGCGCCTCCTCGGCCCGCGTGTCGCCACGGGCCTCGGTACGCGCCTCGGTCCGCGCCTCCGCCGTCGCGGCCCGGCTGCGCCGGCTCCGGGGACGGCTCTCTGGCTCGGCGGCTGCCGGCTCGGTGCCGCGACGCTCGGTCTCCGGCCGCTCGGCGGTCTCCGGCACCTCCGCGTGGACCTCCTCGCGGGCGGGAGCCGCAGCGGCGGCGACCTCGGCCCTCGGCCGAGGGGTGCCGGCGGCGGCACCCTGCCGCTCCGAGATCGCGCTGATCAGCTCGCCCTTGCGCATCCGCGCGGTGCCCGAGATGCCGAGCGACGCGGCCAGGCTCTGCAACTCCGGCAGCAGCATCGCCGACAGCCCGGTGCCGCCGCGCCGACGACGGGCGGGGGCTGCGGTGGTGGCATCGCCAGCGACGTTGGAAACATCCGACGTCACGTCGGTGGTGTCGCTCAATGGATTCCTTCCCTCGATAGGCCGGGACTGCCCGGGGTTGACAAGCAGGTGGCCGGGCGGCCTCGGTGCACCCGCCTCGCATGACGCGTCGCGGGAGTCTGTGACACAGCAGCCCGTCGGTGTCCCGACTCGCCAAGGAACGGTGAGCGGGTCTCGCCGTCTGCGGCGACCAGTGAAGACTGCGGTGCGGCGTGGCCTAGGCAGGGGTGACGGGCTGACCGCCGAAACGCTTCGGGGGTGCGCCGACCCGCAGGAGATCGCATGCTTCGCGGCTGTGCTAGGTCTAGAGCGTAATCAACTCTTCCGACCTGCGGCAACAGGGTCCCGCTCCGCGTGTCCCAGTCTACCCCCTGCGACCTGTGCCCCGGACACGTCTACCGGCAACTGTCGAACCTGCCAGTTTGTTCCCGCGTCGAAGCCCTCGGGCAGGTCAGTCAGCGCCAGCACGGTCGGACCCGCCCCACTGACCACGGCAGCCACACCGGCCACCCGCAAGGCATCGACCAGCGCGTTCGTCCCCGGCATGCCCGCCGCCCGGTAGACCTGGTGCAACCGGTCGACGGTGGCGGGCAGCAGCAACGACGGGTCGACGGTCAGCGCGTGCACCAGCAGGGCCGCCCGGCCGGCGTTGAACGCGGCGTCGCCGTGCGGCACCGTCGCCGGCAGCGCGGCCCGGGCCGTCGCCGTCAGCCCTCGATCGGCGGGCACGAAGACGGTCGGCATGATCCCCTCAGCCACCGGCACCGACACCGCCCGAGCACCGGTCGGCTCCGTCCAGGCCAGCGTGAACCCGCCCAGCAGGCAGGGCGCGACGTTGTCGGGATGGCCCTCGATCCCCGCGGCCAACCGCAGGACGCCCGCGTCGTCGAGCCGGTCGGGACCGTCGGACACCAGGGCACGGGCCAGTAGCACCCCGGCCACGATGGCGGCGGACGACGAGCCCAGCCCACGCGCCTGGGGGATGCGGTTGAGGCACTCCACCGCCAGGCCGCGCGGCTGACCGCCCAGCACGTCGAAGGTCTCCCGCATCGCCCGGACCACCAGGTGCCGGTCGTCGGCCGGCAGCTCGCCCGCGCCCTCGCCGGACACCTCGACCGCGACGCCACCGGACGTCACCTCGGCGACCACGTCGTCGTGCAGCGCCAGCGCCAGACCCAGGGCGTCGAAGCCCGGCCCCAGGTTGGCGCTGGTGGCGGGAACCCGGACCCGGACCGGACCGGCGGCGAAAGTCGTCGACACCCGCCCATGCTATGGCGTGCCACCGACAACCCGGCCCCCTGCCCGCCACCTGGGACGACCGGCCTTCCCGCCCGCCCGGCGGCCCTCGTCGGGGCGGGCGGTGGCCCCTCCCCCGGCCCGCCGCTCAGCCGCGCGCCGTGGGAGCTGGTTCGGCGGCGGGCTCGGCCAGCGACAACCCCCGGGTGGCGATCCGCCAGCCGATCGCGTAGACCAACGTGACCAGGCCGCAGCCGGCCAGCACCACCCGCTCGTCGACCACGTCGACCACCGACGCCACCACCAGTTGGCTCACGGAGATCGCCAGGGTAGCCAGCATCATGTCGGTGGCGAAGACCCGGCCCCGCAACCGGTCCGGCACCTCGCCCTGCAGAGCGAAGTTGGACATCACCCAGTTGCTGCCACCGGCGAAGTGGGCCACGAACACCAGCGCCAGCACCAGCGGGAACCAGGCCGCCGCGGAGGTGCCGAGGTAGGCCAGCCCGTACAGCGACATGGACAGCGCCAGCCCCGGCAGCAACCAGGACCGGTTGGTCAACACCCGGCGCATCAGGATCGGCCCGACCAGCGCGCCCGCCCCGCGTACCGCGAAGAGCAGGCCGGTGCCCACCGCACCGACGCCGTACAGGCCCGCCAGCAGTGGGAACACCGTCAGCACGCCGTTGCCCAGACCCACCGCCGACTTCACGGTGACCAACGCCAGCACCCTCGGCCGCTGCCCGATGTAGCCGAGGGCCTCGCGGATCGCCGCCCAGGTCTGCTGCGCCGGCAGGCCCCGCTCGCGGGGGGCCTGCAACGGCCGGCGGATCAGCGCGGCCAGGCCCGCCGCGCCGACCAGGCTGCCGGCGGCGATCCAGAAGCAGGCGTACGGCCCGACGGCCGCGCTGAGCACCCCGCCGAGGGACGCCCCGACGATCGTCATCGTGCCCCACGCCGACCCGGCGATGGCGTTGCCGGCGGCCAGTTCCTCCGGGTCGAGCACGTTGGGCAGGGCGGCCTGCGCCGCCGGGGAGTAGAACGCCTTGGCCACGGCGACCACCCCGATGCCGAGCATCGCCAGCCAGGCGGTGCCGCTGTCGCGTACCCCGAGCAGCAACAGCACCCCGACCAGGGCCGCCGCGTTCGCCCCGATGAGGATCTTCCGGCGGTCGAAGCGGTCGGCGATCGTCCCGGTGTAGGGCAGCAGCAGCGCCAGGATGCCCGTGTCGGCCGCCAGCACCAGCGCGCCCCACACCCCGCTGCCGGTCAGCTTCGGCAGCAGCACGAGCAGCGGGACCATGACGAACCAGTCGGCTCCGAAGACCACCAGCTCGGCGAGGAGGAGGTTGCGGAAGTTCCGGTTCCGGCGCAGGACCGACCACGTGGACGTCACGGTCGCCGACCCTACCCGCCGCCGGCACGGCGCCGATTCGCCGTACGACCAGCGCGGACGCCGGCCGCCGGACGCGACCCGCCCCGGACGCCGAACGCCCCCGGCGGAAGCCGCCGGGGGCGTTCGGACAGGTGCCGTTACTCGGTGGGCGGCAACGGTGAGGTGCGGCTACGGGGCAGGCGCAGCACCTCGAACTGGTCGGTGCCGTCGACCAGTGCGCCGGACGGCCGGGGTGCCGCCGCGACCGGCTCCGGCCGTCGGTCCTCGCCGGGTGCGCCGTCGTCGGGCCCCTCGTCGGGGCCACCGTCGCCGGGCCCGTCGTCGCCGCGCTGGTCACCGCCGCCCGGACCGCCCCCGGCCCGGCCGCCGCCCCGACGCGCGGCCAGCCGTGCCCGCAGCGACTCCTTCGTGTGCTCCACCATGGCGTACAGGGTGGGCACCAGGATCAGGGTCAGCAGGGTCGAGCTGAGCAGACCCCCGATCACCACGATCGCCAGGGGCTTGGAGATGAAGCCGCCCTCGCCGGTGAGCCCGAACGCCATCGGCGTCAACGCGCAGATCGTGGCGATCGCCGTCATCAGGATCGGCCGCAGCCGCCGCCGGCCGCCCTCCACCACGGCCTCGGCGACGCCCATGCCCCGGGCCCGGTACTGGTTGACCAGATCCAGCAGCACGATGGCGTTGGTGACCACGATGCCGACGAGCATGAGCACGCCGATCAGCGCCGGCACGCCCAGCGGGGTGCCGGTGGCCAGCAGCAGCCCGATCGCGCCGGTGGCGGCGAACGGGATCGAGACCAACAGGATCAGCGCCTGCACCATGCTGCGGAACGTGGCCACCATGATCAGGAAGACGATGGCGATCGCGGCGAGGACCGCCAGGCCCAGATCGGCGAACGTCTCCTCCTGCTCGGCGCTGACCCCGCCGATGGTGAAGCTCGCCCCCGGCACGTCGAGGGCGTCCAGCTCACGCTGGAGATCCTGACTGATCGCGCCGAGGTTGGACCCGGTGGCCGTGCCGGTCACCGAGACGCTGCGCTCCCCGTCGATCCGGGTCACCTGCGGCGGCCCCGCCGCGCGGGTGACCGTCGCGATGTCGCCCAGCTTCACCGCACCGACCGGCAGGGCCCGCAGCTCGTCCTCAGTGGTCGGCGGCGGCACCGCGTACCGCAGCACCACGTCACGCTGCCCACCGTCCAGTGTGACCTGGCCCAGCGGCGTGCCCCGGAACGCCTGGGCCACCAGCTGGCCGACGGCCGCCTCGGTGAGCCCCGCCTGGCCGGCCTTGACCCGGTCGACGACCACGTCGACCCGCTCCACCTCGGCGGCCAGGGTGCTCGACACGTCCTCGACGCCCTCGACCCGGCCCATCGCCGCCTCGGCCTGCTCGGCCGCCCGCGCCAGGATCTCCGGGTCGGCGGCCTGGACGACCACCGCCAGTTCGTTGGCCGACGCCCCGCCCTGGCCGGAGCCGAAGCTCAGGTCACCGGTGGTGGCGCCGGGGGCGTCGAACGCCGCACGCAGGACGCCGCGCATCTCCTTGGCGTCGGTGTCGTCGTCCAGCGTGACCGAGTAGCTGGCGACGTTGTTGCCGCCGTCGCCCGCCCACGGCGTGTCCCCGCCGCCGGCGGTGACCTGGTACGACTCGATCCCGGGGGTACGGGCCAGGATCGCCTCGACCTGGCGGGCCGCCGCGTCGGTGCCGGCCAGTCCGGTGCCGGCCGGCAGTTCCTGCCGGATGTTCAGGGTGTCCTGGCCGGAGTCGTCCAGGAAGTTGGTCTCCAGCTGGCGGGACAGGCCGATGGTGCCGAACAGCACCAGCACGCCCAACCCGAGGGTGATCCAGCGGGTGTCCCGGCTGCGGGTGGCGAAGCCGATCACCGGCAGGTACGCCCGCTGCAACGGGTTGCGCAGCTCCTTCTCCTCGGCGGCCCGACGCACGGCGTCGTCGTCCGCCGCCCCGGCGGGCGGCTTGAGGAACCAGAACGCCAGCACCGGGATCACGGTCAGCGAGACCAGCAGCGAGGCGAGCAGGGCCACCGTCACGGTGATGGCGAACGGCGCGAAAAGCTGCCCGACGAAGCCGCCGACCAGCGCGATCGGCGCGAACACCGCCACCGTGGTCAGCGTCGACGCCGTGACGGCCCCGGCCACCTCGCGGACGCCGGTGAGGATCGCGGCGCGCTTCTGCTCGCCGTACTCCAGGTGCCGTTTGATGTTCTCCAGGACGACGATCGAGTCGTCCACCACCCGCCCGACGGCGATGGTCAGCGCGCCCAGGGTCAGCAGGTTGAGCGAGTAGTCGCCGATCCACAGGGCGATCAGGGCCACCACCACCGACAGCGGGATGGAGACCGCGGTGACCACGGTGGAGCGGATCGACAGCAGGAAGACCAGGATGACCACGACCGCCATGACCAGGCCCAGCAGGCCCTCGGTGGTCAGCGTCTCGATCGACTTCTCGACGAACGGGGCCTGGTCGAACACGACGGTCAGCTCGGCGCCGGAGGCGGTACGCAGGTCGGCGAGGCGGTCCCGGATCTGATGGGAGATCTCCACCGCGTTGCCGTCCGGGCTCGCGGTGACCGCGAGGCCCAGGCTCTCCGTGCCGTTGGTGCGGGTGATGGCGGTGGCCGGGGCGAGCGTCTGCTCGACGGTCGCCACGTCGGCGAGGCGGATCGGGCCGACCTTGCCGGCGGCCGGTGCCACCACGATGCCGCGCAGGTCGTCCAGCGTGGCCAGCGGAGTGCCCACCTGCACGGGCAGCGTCTGCTCGCCGTCGACGACCACGCCGGCGGGCAGCGTGACGCCGTTGGTCTTCAGCGCCGTCCCGATGGCGGCCGGCGACAGCTTCGCCCGGTTCAGCTTCGCGAGGTCGGGCGTGATCACCACGATCTCGTCGCGGGTGCCGGTCACCTCGACCGACCGGACCCCCTCGATGGCTTCCAGCTCCGGCACCACCGTGCCGCGCAGCTTCTCGGCCAGGGCGCGCTCGTCGCCCCCGCCCGACGCGGCCAGCACCACTGCCGGCAGGTCGTCGGTGCCACCGGCGATGACCTGCGGGTCGACCCCCTCGGGCAACTGGGCGGCGATCCGGTTCAGCGCGGTCTGCATCTCGTTGACCACGTCGTCGAGGTCGGTGCCGAACTCGTACTGCACCTGGATCGTGGCCAGCCCCTCCCGTGAGGTGGAGGTGACGGTGTCCAGCCCGGTGATGCCCTGGAGGCTGTTCTCGACCGGCTCGGTGACCTGGGACTCGACGATCTCCGGCGCGGCACCCGGGTACGGGGCCACGATGAAGGCGGCGGGGAACTCCAGCGAAGGCAGCAGTTGCTGCTTCAACGACGGTACGGCGTACACGCCGAACGCCGTGGTCACCACCGCGATGAGGGCGACGAGCCCTCGGTTGGCGAGGCTGAATCTGGCGAGCAGCGACATCGGGTTGGCTCACTCCTGGGGGAGGAAGGGATGCGGGGCGATTGCAGTGTGCCCGACCCGCTCCGGTGGGCGACTGTCGGGGCAGCTCACCCGGTCACCCACCAAGACCACGGTCAGGCCACGACGACCCCGGTCACCCGCGACGATCCCGGTCACCCACCACGATCCCGGTCAGGCCACGACGACCGCGGTCAGGCCAGGTCGAGGGAGCGGGCGGCGGCCAGCGGGTCGTTGGCGATGGTGATGGGGGCGGGCGCGGTGGAGATGGCCCATTCCGGGTCCTTCAGGCCGTGGCCGGTGACGGTGCAGACGATCCTGGAGCCCGCCGGCACCCGCCCGGCGGCGGCCTGCTGGAGCAGACCCGCCACGCTGGCCGCGCTGCCCAGCTCGACGAAGACACCGACCTCGCGGGCCAGCAGCCGGTACGCGGCGAGGATCTCCCGGTCGGTGACCGCCGCGATCAGGCCGCCGGAGGCGTCCCGGGCGTCGATGGCCTTCGTCCAGCTCGCCGGGTTGCCGATCCGGATGGCGGTGGCGATGGTGGAGGGCTCGCGGACGACCTGGCCGGTCACGATGGGGGCGGCACCGGCGGCCTGGAAGCCGTACATCTTGGGGGCGCGGGTGGCGTTGCCGTCGGCCAGTTCCTCCGAGTAGCCCATCCAGTAGGCCGACACGTTGCCGGCGTTGCCCACGGGCAGGCAGTGGATGTCCGGCGCGTCACCCAGAGCCTCGACGATCTCGAACGCGGCCGTCTTCTGGCCGTGCAGCCGGTCGATGTTGACGGAGTTGACCAGCGCGACCGGGTAGTCCTGGGCGAGCTTGGCGGCCAGCGACAGGCAGTCGTCGAAGTTGCCGCTGACCTGGAGCAGCCTCGCGCCGTGCACCAGCGCCTGGGCCAGCTTGCCGAGCGCGATCTTGCCCTGGGGGACCAGCACCGCGCAGGTGAGCCCGGCACGGGCCGCGTACGCGGCGGCCGACGCGCTGGTGTTGCCGGTGGAGGCGCAGATGATGGCCTTGTTGCCGGACTCGACCGCCTTGGAGACGGCGAGGGTCATGCCCCGGTCCTTGAACGAGCCGGTCGGGTTGGCCCCCTCCACCTTCAGGTGGACGTCACAGCCGAGCCTCGCGGAGAGCACCGGCGCGGGCAGCAGCGGAGTGTTGCCCTCGTGCAGGGTGACGACCGGGGTGGCCCCGGTGACGGGCAGTCGGTCCCGGTAGGTCTCGATCAGGCCCCGCCACATGTCGCTCTCCTCGCCTCTGTCGCCCCGGCGCTTCGGGGTCCCTTCCAGCCTGGACCAGCCCTTTCGACCGGTCGAGGGCGCACCCACCCTTACCACCAGGCGAGACAGGGCCCGGCCGGTTCGCCCTGCCGGTTCGCCCGGCCGCGGCCCGGCGTCTCGCCGACGGAGGCGGACGCACCGCCCGCGCCGCGGCCCGCGACCCGTGGCGGGACGCCGCCCTAGGGGCCGCCCTCGACCCGCAGCACGCTCGCCACCGAGCGGACGATGTCCAGCCCGCGCAGCTCGCGCACGGTGGCGGCCAGCGCGGCGTCCGGCGCGACGTGGGTGACGATGACCAGGTCGGCGTCGTCGCCCCGGCCGGCCGCGCCACCGCCCGACGGGCCCTGCCGCACCGTGGCGATGGAGACGTCGTGCCGGGCGAACATCCCGGCCACCGCCTCCAGGACGCCCGGCCGGTCGGTCACGTCGAGGCTGATGTGGTAGCGGGTCAACGCCTCGCCCATCGGCCGCACGGGCAGGTCCGCGTACGCGGACTCGCTGGCCGAGCGCACCCCGGCGAGCCGGTTGCGGGACACCGCCACCACGTCGCCGAGCACGGCGCTGGCGGTGGGGGCGCCACCGGCCCCCCGCCCGTAGAACATGAGCTGGCCGGCGGCCTCGGCCTCGACGAAGACCGCGTTGAACGCGTCCCCGACGCTGGCCAGGGGGTGGGTGAGCGGGATCATCGCCGGGTGCACCCGCACGCTGACCGCCTCCCGGCCGGTCGCGTCGGCCCCCCGGGCAGCGATGCAGAGCAGCTTGATGGTGCAGCCCATGGCCTTGGCGCTGGCCACGTCGGCGGCGGTGACCTCGGTGATGCCCTCGCGGTGCACGTCGGCCGCGCCGACCCGGGTGTGGAAGGCCAGCGAGGCGAGGATGGCGGCCTTGGCCGCCGCGTCGAAGCCCTCCACGTCGGCGGTCGGGTCGGCCTCCGCGTACCCCAGTTCGGTGGCCTCCTCCAGGGCCTCGGCGAAGCCGGCGCCGGTGGCGTGCATGGCGGAGAGGATGAAGTTGGTGGTGCCGTTGACGATGCCGGTGACCCGGGTCACCCGGTCGCCGTGCAGCGACTCCCGCAGCGGGCGCAGCAGCGGGATCGCCCCGGCCACCGACGCCTCGTAGTACAGGTCGCCGCCACCCTCGGCTGCCGCGTCGTGCAGCGCCGCGCCGTCCTCGGCGAGCAGCGCCTTGTTGGCGGTGACGACGCTCTTGCCGGCCCGCAGCGCCTCGACCAGCCACCCCCGCGCCGGTTCGATGCCGCCGACCACCTCGATCACCACGTCGACGTCGTCGCGCTTGATCAGGCCCAGCGCGTCGGTGGTGAACAGCGACGGGTCGACCGGCAGGTCACCCCGGTCGCGGCCGAGCCGGCGCACGGCGATGCCGGCGATCTCCAGCGGGGCACCGATCCGGGCGGCGAGGTCGGCCGACTGGTCGTGCAGCAGCCGGACCACCTCGGTGCCGACGGTGCCGCAGCCGAGCAGGGCCAGGCGCACAGGTCGTTTCATCCCACATCCAAGGCGAGCAGGTCGTCTTCGGTCTCCCGCCGGACGATCAGGCGGGCCTGGCCGTCCCGCACCGCGACCACCGGGGGCCGGGGGACGTGGTTGTAGTTGCTGGCCATGCTCCGGCAGTAGGCGCCGGTGCCGGGCACCGCGACAAGATCTCCGGGCTGCACGTCGGCGGGCAGGAATTCATCCTTCACCACGACGTCCCCAGACTCACAGTGCTTTCCCACCACGCGGGCGAGCATCGGCTCGGCGGCGCTCGCCCGGGAGGCCAGGGTCGCCGAGTACGACGCGTCGTAGAGCGCGGTACGGATGTTGTCGCTCATCCCGCCGTCCACGCTGACGTACGTGCGGATGCCGTCCACGTCCTTCACGGTGCCCACCTCGTAGAGGGTGAACACGGCGGGGCCGACGATGGCCCGGCCCGGCTCGATGGACAGGTGCGGCACCACCAGCTGCTCCGCCGCGCACTCCGCATCGACGATCTTGCGGAGCCGCTTGGCCAGGTCGGCCGGCGCGGCCGGGTCGTCCTGCGTCGTGTACGCGATGCCGAAGCCGCCGCCCAGGTCCAGTTCGGGCAGCTCCACGCCCCGCGCGTCGCGGATCTGCGCCTGCAGGGCCAGCACCCGGCGGGCGGACACCTCGAAGCCGCTGGTGTCGAAGATCTGCGAACCGATGTGCGAGTGCAGGCCGCGCAGCTCCAGCACGCCCTCGTCGAGGATCCTGAAGGCGGCGGCGGCCGCCGCCCCGCCGGCCAGGGAGAAGCCGAACTTCTGGTCCTCGTGGGCGGTGGCGATGAACTCGTGGGTGTGCGCCTCCACGCCGACGGTCACCCGGACCAGCACCCGGGGGCGCACCCCGCGCTCACGGGCCAGCGCCGTCAGCCGGTCGATCTCGTCGAACGAGTCGACGATGATCCGGCCCACCCCCGCGTCCACCGCCCGGGCCAGCTCGGCGACGGACTTGTTGTTGCCGTGGAAGCCGATCCGTTCCGGCGGCATCCCGGCCGACAGCGCGGTGACCAGTTCGCCGCCGGTGCACACGTCGAGGAACAGGCCCTCCTCGGCGATCGCCCGCACCACGGCGCGGCACAGGAACGCCTTGCCCGCGTAGTAGACGTCCTCGGTCGGGAAGGCGGCCCGGAAGTCGCGGCAGCGTGAGCGCAGGTCGTCCTCGTCGAGCACGTACACCGGGGTGCCGAACCGGTCGGCGATGTCGCGGACCGACAGGCCCGCGACGGCGAGCGCGCCGTCGGCCGCGCGCGTCACGTGGCGCGGCCACAGCGCCGGCACCAGGGCGTTGACGTCGACCGGGGTACGCAGCCAGGCCGGCCCCCGGTTGCCGATGTCGCCGTGCAGGGCCCCTGCCTCGTGCGCCCGCATCAGCTGTCACCGTCCGCCGCGCGGCGGGCCGGCCGGGCCGCGCTCACATCCGCTCCGGAGCGGAGACACCGAGCAGGCGCAGGCCGTTGGCGATCACGGTGCGGGTGGCGTCGTTGAGCCACAGCCGAGCCCGGTGCAGGTCGGTGACCTCCTCGTCGCCGCGCGGCAGGATCCGGCAGTTGTCGTAGAACCGGTGGTACGCCCCGGCCAGGTCCTCCAGGTAGCGGGCCACCCGGTGCGGCTCGCGCAGCTCGGCGGCGGCGGCAACCACGTTGGGGAACTCGGCGAGCGCCTTGAGCAGCTCGTTCTCCTTGTCGTGGTCGAGCAGCTCCGGGCGGAACGCGTCCGCGTCCCCCCGGGTCAGTCCGACCTCGGCGGCGTTACGGCCGACGCTGGCGGTCCGCGCCGCCACGTACTGCACGTAGTAGACCGGGTTGTCGCGGGTCGCCCGGGTCCACAGCTCCACGTCGAGGTCGATCGGGGAGTCCGACGAGTAGCGGGCCAGCGCGTACCGGGCGGCGTCGACGCCGATCGCGTCGACCAGGTCCTCCAGCGTGACCATTGTGCCGAGCCGCTTGCCCATCCGCACCGGCTTCCCGTCGCGGACCAGGTTGACCAGCTGACCGATGAGGATCTCCAGGTTGACCGCCGGGTCGTCGCCGAAGCACGCGGCCATCGCCTTCATCCGGCCGATGTAGCCGTGGTGGTCGGCGCCCAGCATGATCACGACCCGGTCGAAGCCGCGCTCGCGCTTGTCCAGGTAGTAGGCGCAGTCGGCGGCGAAGTACGTCCACTCGCCGTTGGACTTGCGCAGCACCCGGTCCTTGTCGTCACCGAAGTCGGTGGTGCGCAGCCAGGTGGCGCCGTCGGCCTCGACGATGTGACCCTGCTCGCGCAACCGGGTCAGCGCGTGTTCCAGTTCACCCCGGTCGTGCAGGTCCTTCTCGTTGAAGTAGGTGTCGAACTCCACCCCGAAGTCGCGCAGCGACGCCTTGATCTCGTCGAACATGAGGGCGACGCCCTCGACCCGGAACACCTCCTGCGCGGCGGCGTCGTCCATGGTCGACACGTCGGGGCGCCGGGCGCGCACCTGCTCGGCGATCTCGGCGATGTACGCCCCGCCGTAGCCGTCCTCCGGCGCGGACTCGCCCCTGGCGGCGGCCAGCAGGGACCGGGCGAACCGGTCGATCTGGGAGCCGGCGTCGTTGAAGTAGTACTCGGTGCCGACCTCGGCCCCGGCGGCGCGCAGCAGCCGGCTCAGCGCGTCACCGACGGCCGCCCAGCGGACCCCGCCGATGTGCACGGGGCCGGTCGGGTTGGCGGAGACGAACTCCAGGTTGACCTTCAGCCCGGCGAGCCGGTCACCGCGCCCGTACGCGTCGCCGGCCTCGACGATCGACCGGGCGAGCTGCCCGGCGGCGGCGGCGTCGAGCCGGATGTTGAGGAAGCCCGGTCCGGCGATCTCCACCGACTTGACCCCCGGCGCGTTGCCGAGTTCCGCCGCCAGTGCGCTGGCCAGGTCGCGCGGCGGGACGCCCACCTTCTTGCTCAACTGGAGGGCGAGCGTCGACGCGTAGTCGCCGTGGTCGGGGTTGCGGGGTCGCTCGACCGCCGTACGCTCCGGCAGCGCGGCACGGTCGAGCCCGCGCTCGGTGAAGACGGCGTGGGCTGCGGTGAGGACGACCTCGGCGAGTTCTGCGGGAGTCACCGATCCATGTTATCGGGGGTAGACTCGGGCACTCGGCGGCGACCCTAGGTGTGGTAAGAGCCGCTACGCCCCCCGACCGACGAACCTGACGAGGACCGATGAGCATCAGCACCCCGGGTGGCCCGGAGCGCCGCCCGACCGTGGTCAGCACCGGCAAGAAGCCGGCGGCGGGCCGGCCGGCCGCGACCGGCAAGCCGGCCGGCGCCAAGGCCGGGGCGGGCAAGGCGACGGGCCCGCGTCCGGGCGCCGGCGGCAAGGGCCGCAAGCCGGTCACCCCGGTGAAGGTCAACCAGAGTCGCCCCTGGGGCCCGATCGCGCTCTTCGTGGCCGTGGGCCTGCTCGCCGTGTCGATCGTCGGCTACGGCGCCTGGGCCACCTTCAAGGGCTCCCAGCCGTGGGAGGAGCGCGCGGCCGACATCGACGGCGTCGTGAACTACCGGGAACTGGACAGCGAGCTGGTCAAGGGCGCGAACCACCAGGCCGGCCCCATCAAGTACGAGATCCAGCCGCCGGTGGCGGGCCCGCACAACGGTTCGTGGCAGAACTGCATGGGCGACGTCTACGACGCCCCGATCGCCAACGAGCACGCGGTGCACAGCCTGGAGCACGGCGCGGTCTGGATCACCTACCGCCCCGACCTGCCGGCCGACCAGGTCGGCAAGCTGCGCGAGCGGGTCCAGGGCGTCGAGAAGACGATGCTCAGCCCGTACGAGGGGCAGGACAAGCCGATCTCCCTGCAGGCGTGGGGCTACCAGCTCAAGGTCGACAACGCCGACGACGACCGGATCGACGAGTTCATCAAGACCCTGCGGATCAACGCCTCGATCGAGGGTCCGACGGCACTGTGCAACCAGGGCATCACGGCCACCGGCACCACGCCGCGCGACGGCGCCGGGATGCAGGGCTGAGGAGGAGACGATGAGCACCCCGACCATGATCGAGACCGGCCCGGCGCCCGACCGGGCCGTGCCGGCTCCGGCGCGGGCACGCCACTTCGGCACCGTGGCGCTGGCCCTCGCCGTCGTGGTCGGGCTGCTCCTCGGGTACGCCGGGGGCCTGCTCACGCCCCGACTGACCCAGCCCGGCGACGCCTCCGTCGAGGCGGGTTTCGCCCGGGACATGAGCACCCACCACGGGCAGGCGGTGGAGATGGGGCTGATCGCCTTCCAGCGGGCGTCCGACCCGGAGGTGCGCAGCATGGGCGGCGACATCGCGCTGGGCCAGCAGGGCGAGCTGGGCGCGATGCAGACGTGGCTGCGCTCGTGGGGGCTGGATCCGACCGGTTCGCAGCCGCCGATGGCGTGGATGCCCGACGGCGCAGAATCGGTGCACGACGGGTTGATGCCGGGCATGGCCACCCCGCAGGAGATGGCCGCCCTACGGGCCGCGCAGGGCACCGACGTCGACGTGCAGTTCCTCCGGCTGATGATCAATCACCACATCGGCGGCATCCACATGATCGACGGCATCCTCGACGTCACCGACGAACCGGACGTGGTCCGGCTCGCCCAGACGATGAAGAACACCCAGCAGACCGACCTGACCAATCTCCGCAACGCGCTGGAGCGCCTCGGCGGCTGAACCAGCCTCGGGTCACCAGCCACCTCCGGGTCCGCGCCGGCACCGTCCGGCGCGGACCCGGCTCATGTCCGACCCGGCCTACACATCCGACCCGGTCTCACGTCCGACCCGCCCTTATGTCCGACTTGGGGCAACTGCCACCTCCTGCCCTCTTGGGGCATTTGGAGACCTTTCTACGTAGATATCGTGACCAGTTGCGATTCGTACTCGTTGCGCAGGACGTGGGGGTTGCACTCAGAGACGCGCGGCGCTCGGTCACCAGCTGGTGCCGACGCCACACCATCGGCGGTGACGGGGCGGTGGCAGCCGTCCGTCGCGGACAGCGGCAGGGCGAGCCGGGAACGCTCAGTCGCGAACAGGAACTCGAACTGATCGACGCCCTGCGTGGCGTCTACCCCGACGCGTTCGGCCTGGACGAGGAGCTGTGGACTCGGCAGAGCCTGCACACGCTCATCCAGACCCGCTTCGCACTGCCGCTGGACGCCGGCGCGGTCGGGGCGTACCTGCGGGCCTGGGGGCTCGGCCCCCGCGAACCCCGCGAGCGGGCCTGCGGGCTGTGCGTCGGCGCGGTGGAACGCTGGGTCCGCAGCGAGTACCCGACGATCACCCGCGCCGCCCAGGAGCACCTCGCGGAGGTCTACTGGATCGGGCGGATCCGGCTGCGCGGCACCATGCCGGCCGCCGACGTGATCTCCGCGGTGTCGTTCCGTGGCCGGGTACGCTTCATGATCACCACACCCACCGTCGACCCGCCCCTGCCCCGCGACTTCGTGCTGCGGCTCAGCGGCGCGCAACAGCGCACCGTGCACCTGATCGTCGACGGCTCCTGGCCCCGCAACGAGTGGCCGCGCCGACTTCCCCGCCGGGTCGTCATGCATCCGCTGCCCAGTTGCGGCCGCGCGGCAGCCGCCTGACTCACCGCCCGAGGGCGTCCGGCGCCACGGCATACCGATTCGGCGTACGCGGAGGAGGTTTGCTAGTCTTCTCCAGTCGCTGAGCCCCCGTAGCTCAGGGGATAGAGCACCGCCCTCCGGAGGCGGGGGCGCAGGTTCGAATCCTGCCGGGGGCACCAGAGATCGCCGGAAAGCCCGGGCCCGAAGGGCCAGGGCTTCTTCGTACCCGGCCACCGGGGCCGAACCAGCGAGCACCGGGCCCCGGAGCCGGCGAACCACCAGCCCCGGAGCCGGCGAACCACCAGCCCCGGAGCCGGCGAACCACCAGGGCCGGACCGCGCACGCTCGGGCCGGGCGGCTACGCGTACTCAGTCGGCGGCGCGGCGGGCGCGGGCCCGGCGCTTCCCCTCGTGCATGGCGGCCACCCGGGCGACCGGGATGGTGTGCCCCTCGGCCACCAGGTCGGCGGGCAGCCGCTGCGGTGGCGGCATCCCCTCGGCCCAGGGGTCACGGTCGGTCACCAGCGCGGGCGCGGTGCGGACGGTGAAGTCCGCCGGGGCGACCGACGGCAGGTCGTCCCAGGCGACCGGGAACGACACCGGCAGGCCCGGCCGCAACCGTGGGCTGTACGCCGCCACCACGGTCGCCCCACCGGCTCGGGTGGAGTCCACGAAGACCTTCCCCTCCCGGTCCTTGCGGATGAACGCGGTGGTGGCCAGGGCCGGGTCCAGTCGTTCGGCGTGGGCCGCCAGGGCGCGGGTCGCGGCGGCCAGATCCTCCGGCGGCGAGCCCTCGTCGACGGGCACGAAGACGTGCAGCCCCTTCGCCCCGCTGGTCTTGACCGCGCCAGCCAGGCCGGCATCGCCCAGAGCCTGTCGGACCAGCAGCGCGGCGGCCACCGCCACCCCGAACGCGGCCCCCTCCGGCGGATCCAGGTCGAGGATCAGGTGGGTGGGGCGACGCGGGTCGTCGGCGGTCGCCAGCGCGGGGTGGTACTCCACGGCGCGTTGGTTGGCGAACCAGAGCAGGGTGCGCCGGTCGTCGCAGAGCGCGTAGGAGATCTCCCGGTGTGACGCCTCCGCCCACACCGCCGCCCGCCGCACCCAGTCCGGGGTGTACTTCGGCAGGTTCTTCTGCATGAACGGGGGCTGGCCGGGCCGGAACCGGATGACCGACAGCGGCCGGCCGCGCAGCACGGGCAGGATCCGGTCCCGCACCGCGTCGAGGTAGTCGACGAGGTCCCGCTTGCTGGCCCCGTCGTACAGCTCCTGGTCGAGGTTGGTCAGTGCCACCCCGTCCCGGTTCTCCCCCGCCCCGCTCATCCGCCCACCCTCCCCGCCGACGCGCCGGCGGTCAACCGGACACGGCGGCTGATCCGCCCCCCGCCCGTACGTCGGCGAGCATCCGCTCCGTGGCGGCCCGGGCCACCGCGTGGAGGCCGGTGCCGAAGCTGACCCGCGCCGCCCCGAGCGCAGCCAGAGCGGCAGGCCCGGGACCACCCGGCCGGGCGAGGAGGTTCACCGGGGCGGCCACCTGGTCGACGAAGCGCCGGGCGGGGTCGGGGTCGGCCAGCAGGATCGGGTAGACGCAGTCCGCCCCGGCGGCCAGGTAGCGGCGGGCCCGGTGGACCGCCTCGGTCAGTTCGTCCGCCGCGGTGGCGGGGGCGGACCGGAGGAAGACGTCGATCCGGGCGTTGAGCACCACCGGCACCCCGACGGCGTCGGCCGCCGCCCGCACGGACGCCACCAGGTCGGCCTGTGCCGCCACGTCGACCAGCGCGCCGGTACGCGGGTCGGAGTCCTCCAGGTTCAGCCCGACCGCCCCGGCCTCCAGCAGACGCCCGACCAGTTCGTCGGGGCGCAGCCCGTACCCCCGTTCCAGGTCGGCGGTGACGGGGACGGTGACCGCCCCGGCGATCCGGGCGACCGCCGCGAACATCTCGGCGGGCGGAGTGGCCTCCCCGTCGGCGTGGCCGAGTGACTCGGCGACGGCGGCGCTGCTGGTGGCGACGGCGGGGAAACCGGCCGCGGCGACGGCGCGGGCCGAGCCCGGGTCCCAGACGTTGGGCAGGACCAGCGGGTGCCCGGGTCGGTGCGCGGCGCGCAGCCGGGCCGCCTGCCCGGTCGGTGTCACGGTCATGGTCACCATCCTCGGCCGGTTTCCGACCCCCCGCCGAGGGCCAATCCGGCACCGGTGGACATCCCGCTGTGGCGAATGCCACGGAAGGAGTCTGACCGATCGGTCAAGGTCTGACCGATCGGTCAGGCATGCTGAAGCGGGGGGTGACCGGCAGATGGCACGGGTGGTACCGGAGACGCGTGACGAGATCCTGGCCGCAGCGGCACGGCGGTTCGCCGTGACCGGCTACCGGGGGACCTCGTTGCAGGACATCGCCCGCGAGGTGGGCTGCTCCAAGGCAGCGGTGCTCTACCACTTCGCCAACAAGGAGGCCATCCTCACCGAGCTGATGGCCCCGGCCATCGCCGTGCTGGCGGCACTCGACGAGCGCATCTCCCGGGAGACCGGCGGGGCCGCCCAGCGGGTCGCCGCCGAGGGCTTCGTCGACCTGGCGGTGCGTTTCCGGCGGGAGATCGCGCTGCTGCGCGGCGAGTTCCCCGAACTGCTGCGACAGCCCGCCTTCGCGCACATCCAGCGGATCGCGGAACGGTTGCAGGACGCCCTGGCCGGGCACACCGACCGGCTGCCCGCCCGGGTCGCCGCGCTGGTGCTGCTGGCCGGCATCTCCGAAGCCTGTGCCGAGTTCGCCGACGTCGGCGACACCGAACTGCGCGACGCGCTGCTCACGCTCGTACGACGGGCACTGGACACCCCCGACTGACCCGTCCCACCCAATCCACCCACGACCGAGGACAAGGAACGTTCATGGCGACCCTGCTCTACCGGCTCGGCCGGGGCTCGATGCGCCGGCGGCGACTCGTCGCCGTGCTCTGGCTCGTCGTACTCGTCGGGCTCGGCCTGGCGGCGGCGACGCTGCGCGGCCCGACGGCGAGCAACTTCACGATGCCCGGCACCGAGTCCCAGCGCGCCCTCGACCTGCTCGCCGAGCAGTTCCCGGCGGCCAGCGGCGCCACCGGCACGATCGCGGTCAAGGCACCGGCCGACGGCCAGCTCGGCACTCCCGAGGGGCAGGCGGTGGTCCAGGGGATCATCGCCGAAGCCGCCGCGCTGCCCGGCGTCGTCGGTGCCGTCGACCCGTTCCAGGTCGGCGCGATCTCCCCGAACGCCCGGTACGCGCTGGTCCAGGTGCAGTTCGCCGGAGGTGCCGACGAGCTGACCGACGAGCAGCGCGACGCGTACGAGGAGATCGGCGGCCAGGCCGAGTCCCAGGGCTGGCAGGTGGCTCCCGGCGGCGAGGTGCTCAACACCGAGCCGGAGGTCGGCTCCACCGAGGCGATCGGCGTCGCGGTGGCCCTCCTGGTGCTGGTGGTGACCTTCGGCTCACTGGTGGCTGCCGGGATGACGATGCTCAACGCGCTGATCGGCGTCGGTGTCGGCATGGCCGGCCTGTTCACCCTGAGCAGCGTGGTCGAGTTGACCAGCACGGCCCCGATCCTGGCCCTGATGCTGGGCCTGGCGGTCGGCATCGACTACTCACTGTTCATCACCTCGCGCTACCGGCAGAACCTGCTCGAAGGGCTCCCCGCCGACGAGGCGGTCGGCCGCGCGGTCGGCACGGCCGGCTCCGCCGTCACGTTCGCCGGTGCGACGGTGGTGATCGCCCTCGCCGGTCTCGCTGTGGTGAACATCCCGTTCCTGACCGTGATGGGTCTCGCCGCCGCCGGCACGGTGACCGTGGCCGTGCTCGTCGCCCTCACCCTCCAGCCGGCCCTGCTCGGCTTCGCCGGCCGGCGGGTGCTGTCCCGCAAGCGGCGCGACGCCGCGTTCGCGCCCGCCGCGCCCGCGCAGACCACGCAGACCGCGCCCGAGCAGGCCACGCCCGAGCAGGCCACGCCCGCGTCGGCCGACGCCGCCCCCGCCGAGGACCGGTCCGCCTTCGGTTTCCGCTGGGCGCGCCTGGTCACCCGGTTCCGGGTGCCGGTGATCCTCGTCGGATTGCTCGGTCTCGGGCTGCTGGCCCTGCCCGCCCCGGACATGCGCCTGGCGCTGCCGGACGCCGGCACCGCCCCGGTCGGCTCGCCGGCCCGCGAATCCCACGACCTGATCACCGAGGGCTTCGGTCCGGGCTTCACCGGCCGACTGGCCGTGGTCGTGGCCGGCGACGACGCCCAGGCCACCGCCGCCGCCGTGCCGCAGGTGGCGGCCCTGGTGCAGGGCACCGAGAACGTCCTCGCGGTGGCTCCGCCACAGCTGAGCCCGGACGGCCGGACCGCGCTGCTCGGGGTGATCCCGAGGACCGGCCCGACGGAGCCGGCGACCGAGACCCTGGTCAACGACATCCGTGACTCGGTCGGCGGGATCCAGAACGCGGAGGTGCTGCTCACCGGCGTGACCGCGATCGGCATCGACGTCTCCGAGAAGCTCTCCGACGCGTTGCCGGTCTACCTGCTGCTGGTGGTGGGCCTGTCCGTGCTGCTGCTGATGCTGGTGTTCCGGTCCCTGCTGGTGCCGGTCAAGGCCGCGCTGGGCTTCCTGCTCACCGTCGCCGCGACATTCGGCATCACGGTGGCCGTGTTCCAGGAGGGGACGCTGGCCGGCCTGGTCGGTCTGGACACCCCGGGTCCGCTGATCAGCTTCCTGCCCATCCTGCTGATCGGCATCCTGTTCGGCCTGGCCATGGACTACGAGGTCTTCCTGGTCTCCCGGATGCGGGAGGACTTCGTGCACGGCGACACCGCGCAGCAGGCCACCATCAACGGAATGGGGCACGGTGCCCGGGTGGTCACCGCCGCCGCGCTCATCATGATCTCGGTGTTCGGCGGCTTCGTCTTCCTCGACGACCCGGTGATCAAGTCGATGGGCTTCGCGCTCGCGATCGGCGTCGCCATCGACGCCTTCGTGGTCCGGATGACCATCGTGCCGGCGGTGATGTCGCTGCTCGGGGCGAAGGCGTGGTGGCTGCCGCGTTGGCTGGACCGGGCGCTGCCCAACGTCGACATCGAGGGGGAGGGCCTGCGCAACCACCTCGGCGAGAAGACTCCCGCGAACGTCTGACCCGCCGACCGGAGGCGGTCGCGGTGCCCGAGTGGGCACCGCGACCGCCTCCGGCGTTCTCAGGTGCCGGCCGGGTAGGTCTCCATCTCACCGGGCGTGGTGAGGGCGGGCAGCGGGTGCAGCGCCGTCGTCTCGTCGCACCAGATGAACGCGTCGTACCGCTCCCCCAGCCGGGTCGGCATGTAGTTGCCCCAGGCTTCGAACGACGGGTCGTAGACCACCCCGATGGCCCGGTGGTCCAGTGCGTCGGTGACCCAGCCGGGCTGGTCGGCGGGGTCACCGAAGACGAGCACCGCCCGCTCCGGCATCAGTTCGTGCAGCCGGTGTTCCACCGACCCGGGGCGGGCCGGCGGCACCAGCATGGCCTCGGCCGGTGAGCCCCACCGGGGCACGGCGGTCACCGTTCCCCGCCAACAGCCGAAGCCGACCAGGACGACCGCGTCCGAGCCGTGCCGTTCCCGGGCCAACTGGCCGATGTTGACCATCCCGTCGGCCGCCATGTCGGTGGCCCGCGCATCCCCGACGTGGGTGTTGTGGGCCCACACGATCCCCCGGGCGCCGGGGCCGTGGCGGCTCAGCAGCCGGTCCAGAGTGTCGGCCATGTGGGTGTCGCGGACATTCCACGACTCCGGGCCGCCGCCCACCATCGTCCGGTAGTAGCGCTCCGCGCCGGCGATCACCTCCGCGTTCTGCCAGGCCGCGAAGGCGGCGGGCCCGTCGACGGCGGCGTGTTCCCGGGTCCGGGTCAGCAGGCGGATCACCTCCTCCTCGCAGCGGGCGGAGACGAACCGGCTGGCGGTGCCGTACTCCTCGACCCGCTTGCCGTACGGCTCGAAGCACCGGTACGCGTCCTGGGCGGCCTCCAGCGACGCCGGGTCCTCCTCGCCGACGTAGTCGAAGATCGCCCGCATCGACTCCCACAGGCTGTAGACGTCCAGCCCGTGGAAGCCGGCCCGGTCCTGCTCGGGTCGTTCCAGGTTCCACGCCCGCAGCCAACGGCAGAAGCGGGCCACCTCGGCGTTGGCCCACATCCAGGTCGGCCATCGCTCGAAGCGTTCCAGCGCGGTCTGCGGCTCGGCCGCACCGCCCGGGGCGGCGACGACCGACCGGTGCACCCGTTCGCAGTCGGGCCAGTCCCCCTCGACGGCGACGAAGGAGAAGCCGCACTCGGCGATGAGCCGCCGGGTGAGCTGCTCGCGGATCCGGTAGTAGTCGTAGCTGCCGTGCGTCGACTCGCCGATCATCACCAGTCGGGCGTCCCGGACACGCTCCAGCAACGGGTCGAGGTCGCTCGGTGCGCCGAGCCGCTGAACCAGCATGGTCGCGGCTACCCGTCGCGACGAGGGGCAAACGGGTGGGCGCGGCGCACCCGAGCGGCATGCCGCCCCGCTGAGCGGGTAGCCGGGCGGCATGACCGTCACCGGGGCGCAGTTGCAGGAGTACCTGGCCGGGCTCGACTACCCGGTCTCCCGCGAGGACCTGGTCCGGTGGGGCCAGGAGAACGGGGCGAGCACGGAGGCGCTGGCGCTGCTGCGGTCGCTGCCGGCCGTGGAGTTCGGCTCCCCGGCCGAGCTGGGCGAGGCGCTGGACATGCTGGCCTGAGCAGCGGTAGCCGGCCGGAGCAGCGGCAGCCCGCCGGGGGCCGGCGACCTGGCCCGACCAGCGGCCACCACGGCCGGCCCGGTCGCCGGTCATCGGGCGTGCAGCAGACGGAACAGCACCAGCCACTGCTCCGGCCAGACGTGCCCCACCGGGGTCGCCGGGTCGAGCCGGGCGGCCCGCAGCACCGCCGCGAGCCGGGCCCGCGGATGCCGGCGCCCCAGCGAGGCCGCGAGCGAGCCGCCGACCCCGCCGAACCCGAGCTCCACCATCCTCTGGTACGCGGGCAGCGTGGCCGCCGGCAGCAACGGCTCCGGCCTACGGGCGATCCGCAGGATCCCGGCGTCCACCCGGGGCACCGGCCGGAAGGCCGTACGCGGCACCCGTCCCGCCAGCCGCCAGGTGAACTCCGGCCACGTCGAGACCGTCAACCGGCTCCAGCGGCCCTGGTCGCCGGCCCGGCGGCGGGCGTACTCCAGTTGGGTGAGCAGGGTCGCGGCGCGCAGCTCCGGCGCGGTGAGGCACCAGCGCACCACGGCCGAGGTCAACGACCAGGGGATGTTGCCGACCACCTCGAACGGTTCCGGCGGGACGGGTGCGGCGAGGAAGTCGGCCTGCCGGTGGGTGACGTTCGGCAGGGCCGCGCAGACCCGGGCCAGCGTCGCGCCGGCGGCCGGGTCGACCTCGTACGCGACCAGGTGCCCACACCGCGCGGCGAGCGGCCGGGTGAGCTGGCCGCGACCGGCCCCCACCTCCAGCAGCAGGCCGTGGGGGTCGGGTCGGGCGGCGTCGACCAGCCGGCCGATGGCCGCCGGGTCGGCGAGGAAGTTCTGGGACAGTACGCGACGGGACCGGTCGCGTTCGGTCGTGCGGGTACGGCGGGGCGCCACGGGTTCGTCCTGTCTGTCGCACTCGGCGACGGGCACGGACAGGCCGCGTCGGGGCCTGCCCGGTCAACGGGGACTCGGACGGCCCTGGTGGTGGCGCGGAGCTGATCCTTGGCACCGCAGATGCGCACCCCGCGCGGTCGCAGTGGCGTGGGTGTCGCGATGTGGTGGTCGGCGGTGGATCAGACGCGGGTCGCGCCGGCCAGGGCCGGGCGCCGGAAGCGGGGGCGGACCGTGAGCCACGGCCCGAGGACGACCGGCGCACCGGCCACCTCGATCAGAGCGTGCGCGAACATGCGCCCGACCCTACCGACGTCGACGTGCCCACTCGACCCGTTTCGTACAAGCCCGCCCGCACCGGCTCGGCGGGGCGGCACGCCCGCCGCGCCGCGCCTGCCCCCCGGCCCCGCCTGCCCACCGACCGCGGGTGCCCCTGGCCGCGCCTGCCGCCCCCGTCAGGCCGGAAGGTCGACGGTGCGGGCCTCGGCGCGGGCGGTCTCGGCGGCGGCGAGCACCGCGACCACCTCGCGCCCGAAGCGGACGTCGCAGTGGTGGTCACGGGTGCCCGAAGCGACCTCCGCCAGCAACTGGTCGATCGCCACCCCGAACGCCTCGGCCGCGCTGCCCGCACCGGGCGGCACGGCCTCGACCCCGTTGTCGCCGTAGAAGACGAACTCGTGGGCCGCCGCCGCAGGCGGCGCGTCGAGGGTGAGTGACACGGTGCTCGTGGCACCGCCGTCGTGACCGAGCAGCAGGTGCACCAGCCCCCTCGGGCCGTCCGACGCCGCCACCCGGTTCACCCGGCCGAGCACCGGCAGGAGGATCGACAGGGCGTGCGGCCCGATGTCCCAGAGCGCGCCGTGCCGCCGACGCCAGAGCGAGCCCCCGTACGGGCTGCCGGGCTGGAAGATCGACCCGAACCGGACCGCGTGCGCGGTGTGCCACCCCCCGGCGGCTGCTGCCGAGGCGAGGAAGCCGGCGACATCCGGCTGGTAACGGGCGGTGAAGAAGACCACCGAGGCGACCCCGGCCCGCCCGGCCTCGGCGACCACCCGGTCGGCGTCGGCGACAGTCAGCGCCAGGGGCTTGTCCAGCAGCAGGTGACGGCCGGCGGACGCCGCCCGGGTGGCGATGCCGGCCTGCACGTCCGGCGGCAGGGCGACGGCCACCGCGTCACACGCCTCGATCAGGGCGTCGACGTCGTCGTACGCCGGGACGCCGTACCGCTGGGCGAGGGCGGTGGCCCTGCCGGGGTCGCGTCCCCAGACGCCGGCGAGCGTGGCCGCCGGGTGCGCGTCGAGCGCCGCGCCGTGCGTCTCCGCCGCCCAGTGTCCCGTGCCGAACAACCCGAACCGCACGTTGTGCCTCCTCTGCCCTCGTGCCGGCGTGGGTCCATCCTGTCGGGTGTCGCGCCGGCCCCACCGCCCGGGGGCGGACCGGGTGGGTGGGGCTGCGGTGGGGCTTGTACTACGGGGGTTAGTAGAGTGGTGCGGTGACCGACATGCGCGCCGGGTGGAGCCGGTGACCAGCGCGGCGGCCGTGGGCGGCTCGCCGGTGGACGGTCTGCTCGCGACCGCCTCGATCGTGCTGTCCCTGCTCGTCGCCGCCTGGGCGCTGGTGTCCACGCTGCGTCACCGCGCCCCGGACCGCGTCCAGCTGATCGGGCTGGCGGTGCTGGAGTTGGCGCTGCTCGCGTTGACCGTGCTGGCGCTCGTCGCCCTGGCCGGTGGTGACCGGCCGGGCGAGCCCGGTGCCTTCTTCGGCTACCTGGTGACGCTGCTGTGCCTGCCGCCGCTGGCCGCGGTGCTCGCCCGGATGGAACCGACCCGGTGGGGCTCGGCCATCGTCTGCGCGGTCTGCCTGGTGCTCCCCGTGGTGGTGGTCCGGCTCCAGCAGACCTGGGCGGTGCTCGGTGGCTGACCGCACCGCCGGCCGACGCGGCGACGCCGCCCGGCCCGGCGCGCGGGCCGAAGCAGCGGTACGCACCAACGCCGGTCCGGGACGCCTGCTGATCGCCGTCTACCTGCTCTTCGCCATCGCCGCGACCAGCCGCGCCGGTCTGCAGATCGCGACGCGGTTCGACGAGGCGCCGGTGGCGTACCTGCTCTCGGCTCTCGCCGCCGTCGTCTACATCGTGGCCGCGGTGGGCCTGGCCCGGGCCGGGCACGCCGGCCGCCGGGTCGCGCTGGCCTGCTGTGCCGTGGAGCTGGTCGGTGTGCTGGGGGTGGGTGCGCTCAGCCTGGCCCACCCCGACCTGTTCCCCGACGAGACGGTCTGGTCGGGCTTCGGCAGCGGCTACGGCTACATCCCGCTGGTGCTGCCGGTGCTCGGCCTGGCCTGGCTCTGGCACACCCGCGACACCCCGGCCTGAGCGCCCGGCCCCGGCCGTGGACGGGCCCGCCGGAGCGGTCCGGCAGGCCCCCGGCGGTCCCCCACGGCGACCGGGCGGTCAGTCCTTCGGGCCGCCCGCGACGTAGACGACCTGCCCGGAGACGAAGGACGCGCCCTCGCTGACCAGGAAGGAGATGGTGTGCGCGACGTCCTCGGGGCGGCCGGGACGACGGACCGGGATCTCGGCGGCGGCGTGCTTCTGCAACGCCTCGAAGTCGACCTTCATCCGGGCGGCGGTGGCGGCGGTCATGTCGGTGACGATGAAGCCGGGCGCGACCGCGTTCACGGTCACCCCGAACGGTCCCAGCTCGATGGCCAGGGTCTTGGTGAAACCCTGCAGACCGGCCTTGGCCGCCGAGTAGTTGGCCTGCCCCCGGTTGCCCAGCGCCGACGTGCTGGACAGGTTGACGATGCGGCCCCACTTCCGCTCGACCATGTGCTTCTGGGTGGCCTGGCTGAACAGGAAGGCACCCCGCAGGTGTACGCCCATGACCGTGTCCCAGTCGACCTCGGTCATCTTGAACAGCAGGTTGTCGCGGAGCACGCCGGCGTTGTTGACCAGCACGGTCGGCGCGCCCAGTTCGGCGGCGACCCTGTCCACGGCGGCCTCCACCTGGGCCCGGTCGGCGACGTCCGCGCCGACACCGACCGCCCGACCGCCGGTGGCGGCGATGGCGTCGACGGTGTCCTTGGTCGCCGACTCGTCGATGTCCACGACGGCGACGGCCATCCCGTCGGCGGCCAGGCGGCGGGCGGTGGCCGCCCCGATCCCCCGCGCCGCTCCGGTGACGATGGCGACGCGCTGCTCCTCCGACATGCCTACCTCCCGGTAACTTCGCTCGACGGCAGGAGCCTAACCCACCACGGCGTCGCGCCGCCGGTGTCGATCCGGGCGCGGGACCGGATCGGCCGGCGGCGCGACGCCGTGGGGGTCGCCGTCCAGCGGACCGGTCAGGAGGACCAGGAGCGGCACAGACGGATCCAGCGGTAGCCGTAGCCGGCGACCTTGAGCCGGTCCAGCTTGCCCACCGGCTCGTAGCTGCGGTCGGTGAGCACGTCGATCGGCAGATCGGACTCGGGGGCCAGTGAACTGAGGTCCACCTCGGCGTCCTCGGTGCTCAGGTTGTGCAGGAAGACCATCGTGCCGGTGGCACCGTCCGCGCGGTGGGCCAGCACGCCCGGGGGCATCGGCTGGTCGATGTGCGTGGTGGAGCCCGAGCCGATCTCGGGAGCCTCCCGCAGCGTCCTGATCATCCGCTCGAACCAGGCGAGCAGGGAGTTGCGGTCGATGCGCTGCGCGGTGACGTTGACCTGCTCGTAGCTGAACTCACCCTTGTCGATGACCGGGCGGACCAGCTTCTCCGGCTCCGCCGTGGAGAAGCCGGCGTTCGGCTGGTACGACCACTGCATCGGGGTACGGATCGACTCCCGGCCGGGCAGTGACAGGTCGTCGCCCATGCCGATCTCCTCGCCGTAACGCAGCACCGGCGTGCCGCGCAGCGAGAACTGCAACGCGTACGCCAGCTCGATGCGCCGACGGTCGTTGCCGAGCATCGGGGCCAGCCTGCGCCGGATGCCCCGGTCGTAGATGCGCATGTTCTCGTCGGGGCCGAACTGCGCGTACACCTCGTTGCGCTGCTCGGTGGTGAGCCGGGACAGGTCGATCTCGTCGTGGTTGCGCAGGAAGGTCGCCCACTGGCCGCCCTCCGGCAGCGCCGGGGTGTCCCGCAGCGCCTCGATCACCGGCTCCGGGTCCTGCCGGGCCAGGGCGAGCATGAGCCGCCCGTTGAGCATGAAGTCGAACAGCATGTGCAGCCGGTTGGCCGAGCCCCCGGCGTCGCCGAAGAAGACCGGCAGTTCGTCGGGTTCGACGTTCGCCTCGGCCAGCAGGACCGCGTCGCCGCGCCGCCACTGCACGTGCTGACGCAGCTCGGTGAGGAACTCGAAGTCCTTCGGCGAGTCCGGGTTGCCCGGTTCGGTCTGCTCGATGATGAACGGCACCGCGTCCATCCGGAACCCGGCGACACCGAGCTGGAGCCAGAACGACATGATCTTCTTGATCTCGGCCCGGACCTCGGGGTTGGTCACGTTCAGGTCGGGCTGGAACCGGTAGAACCGGTGGTAGTACCACGCCTTGGCGGTGCGGTCGTAGGTCCAGGTCTCGTGCTGCTCGCCGGGGAACACCATGCCCTGGTGGCGGTCGTCCGGCTCGTGGTCGGACCAGACGTACCAGTCGCGGTAGGGCGAGTCCGGCGAGGAGCGGGCGGACTGGAACCACGGGTGCTGGTCGGAGGTGTGGTTGACCACCAGGTCGATGATCACCCGGATACCCCGGAGCTGCGCCTGGTGCAGCAGCTCGGCGAAGTCGCCGAGGGAGCCGAAACGGGGGTCGATGTTGTAGTAGTCGGTCGCGTCGTACCCGTCGTCACGGTTGGGCGAGGGGTGGATGGGGTGCAGCCAGAGGCAGGTCACGCCCAGCCGTGCCAGGTAGTCCAGCCGGCCGATCAGCCCCCGGATGTCGCCGACGCCGTCGCCGTCGGAGTCCGCGTACGTGTCGATGTCGAGGCAGTAGACGACGGCCTCGGAGTACCACCTGTCAGACATGCTGGTCTTATGTCTCCGATCGCCACGGCCGGCAAACGCGCAGGGCGTGGACAGGGCGGTGCGGGGGTGTCCGGTCACACGTCTGGCGGGCTACGGTGCCGGGCATGAACGTGGACGCGCCGGAAGACGACCGCACCGTGGACTGGGCGGAAGGCCACTGGTTGCACCAGCCCGTTCGCGCCGACCGCACCGACGAGGGGCAGTTGCTGGTCGAGCCGGCTGCCGGCTCGGACTTCTGGCGGCACACCAGCTACGGGTTCGTGCACGACGACGGTCCGGCGCTGCTGCGGGACATGCCCGAAGGCAGCGCGGTCGAGGTGAGCTTCGTGCTCGACTACCGGGCCCAGTTCGACCAGGCCGGGATCCTGGTGCGGGTGGACGAGCACACCTGGGTCAAGGCCGGGGTCGAGGTCAGCGACGGCCAGCCCCAGCTCGGTGCGGTCGTCACCCGTGGATCGTCCGACTGGTCGGTCGCGCCCGTGCCCGGGTGGAGCGGCCGGGAGGTCACCGTCCGGGCCAGCCGGGCCGGTGACGCCCTGACCGTACGGGCGCGGGTGGCCGGCGAGCCGTGGCGACTGGTCCGGCTCGCCCCGCTGGACCCCGACGCCCCGGCCCGGGGCGGCCCGTTCTGTTGCTCCCCGACCCGCGGCGGCCTGACCGTACGCTTCACCGCCTGGCGCGAGACCCCGCCGGATCCCGCCCTCCACCCGTGACTCACCCGCCCACCACGGACGTGCGGGATCACGGGTGGCCACCCTCCGCCGCCGCCCGGTACGAGGACGCAGGAAAGGTCCGGCACACGGGCAGGAACGGGTGTGGTGGGGGCAGGTCAGGGTAGGAGTGCACGACCCGCGACCACCACACCGAAGGATCGTCATGCCGCTCGCCCAGAACGTCGACCCCACCAGACTCGGCGGGCTGACCGGCTGGGTGGCGGGGGTGATCGACGCGGCCGGCGCGCTCGGCGTGGCGCTGCTGGTGGCCCTGGAGAGCATCGTCCCGCCGATCCCCAGCGAGATCGTCCTGGCGATGGCGGGTTACCTCGCCGGAGAGGGGCGCTTCCACGTGGTGGTGGTGACCCTGGCCGCCACCGCCGGTTCCCTGCTCGGCGCGCTGTTCCTCTACTGGGTGGGCGCGGCGCTCGGGGAGGAGCGGCTCAAACGCTGGTTGGACCGGCTGCCGCTGGTCGACCGCGACGACCTGGAACGGGCCGACCGGTGGTTCGAACGGTACGGCCGGTGGGCGGTGTTCCTCGGCCGGATGGCACCGGTGGTCCGCAGCCTGGTCAGCGTGCCCGCCGGGGCGAACCGGATGCCGTTGGGCGAGTTCGTGGTGCTGACCACGCTGGGCAGCGGCATCTGGAACGCGGTCCTGATCGGCCTCGGCTACGCGCTCGGTACACGCTGGGAGCAGGTGGACCGGTACAGCTCCTGGTTCGACTACGGCATCATCGCGATCTTCGTCGTCATGATCGTGTCCTGGGCGGTGAAGAAGATACGCCGCCGCTCCGCCGAGCGCGACCGGGCCACCGCGTCCCACTGACCCCGACCGGGCCACCGCGTCCCACTGACCCCGACCGGGCCACCGCGTCCCCGCTGACCCCGGGTCGTGGTGCCCGCAGCCGCCGCCCACCCGGCCACCACGGGCACCACGTCCGCCCTGCCGGGCACAGATCCCCTGACCGGGCACCGTGCCGCCGCCCGGGGCGTCAGGCGTCAGGGCAGGGTGTCGAGGTGGGGGGCCACCGTGCGGGCGAAGGCGTTGTTGTTGGTCACGTCCCAGTTGACCGACCAGGTCATCGCGCCCCGCAGGTTCGGGTAGGTGCGCGGCGGACGGAAGCTCCCGCAGTTGGTGCCACGGGTCAGGCAGTCGAGAGCGGCGTTGACCACGCTGGGCGCGACGACACCGCCGCCGGCCGCCCCGGGACCGGCCGGCAGGCCGAGCCCGACCTGGTCGGGACGCAGCCCCGCCTCCAGTTGGAGGCAGGCCAGCGCGACGATGAAGTTCACCGTCCCCTGGGCGTACGCGGCGTTCTGGTCGCAGCCCAGCATCGCACCGGAGTTGTAGAACTGGGTGTTGACCACCGTCAGGATGTCCTTGATGTCCAGCGCCAGCTTGAAGTAGCTGGTGGCCGGCGACTGCATGTCGATGGTCTGCGGCGCCATCGCGATGATCAGTCGACTGCCCACCTTGGCGTGCAGCGAACGCAGCGCCTGTGCCATGTAGGTGGGGTTGAGCCCGTTCTCCAGGTCGATGTCGACGCCGTCGAAGCCGTAGCGCTGGATCAGGGCGTACACGCTGTCGCTGAACGCCACGGCGGAGGCGGCGTCGTTCACCGCCACCCGGCCGGTCTCGCCGCCGACCGAGATGATGACCTTCTTGCCCCGGCTCTGCAGGGTGCGTACGTCGGCGGAGAAGTCCGCGTCGGTGTAACCGCCGAGCGCGGCGGACAGCCCGGGGTCGACGGCGAAGTCGACCGCGCCGGGGGTGGCGGTGGCGTCGGCGAAGGCCACGGCGACCACGTCGTACTCGGCGGGCACGTCACGCAGCCGCAGCTCGACGGCCGGGTTGTCGAAGTTGTGCCAGTAGCCGGTGAGGATGCGCTTCGGCAGCCCGGTGACCGGCGGCGGGCTGGTCGGGGGCGGCGTCGTGGGGGGCGCGGTCGTGGGCGGCGCGGTGGTCGGGGGCACGGTGGTGGGCGGGGCGGTGGTCGGGGGCGGGCTGCCACCGCATGACGCGCCGTTGAGCTGGCAGCCGACCGGGCTGCCCGGCCCGGTGCCGAGGAAGCCGAAGGAGACCGAGGCACCCGGGGCGATGGTGCCGTTCCAGGAGCGGTTGGTGAAGGTGTGGCGCTGCCCGGACGAGCTCAGCAGCGCGTCCCAGTAGGTGCCGACGGCGGTTCCCGCCGGCAGGTCGAACGACAGCGTCCAGCCGGAGACGGTGGACGAGCCGCCGTTCGTGATCGTGTACTTCCCCTCCCAACCCGACCCCCAGTCGGAGGTCTTGACGAACGTGGCGGTGGCTCCGGCGGCGAACGCGGGGGCCGCCACCCACACCGCCCCCAGCGCGGCGGCCACGGCCGCCACCACCGACAACACCAGAGAACGTGACCGTTTCACGCGACCCTCCACCTGGACGACATCCATGGACTTCATCATCGACGCCTATTATTAGGAGTGTTAACTGTTTCTGTCCAGGGGCGGACCGCCGGGTAACGGCGCGTGCCGCTCCGGAGAGCGGGCTCGGGCGGGCCGGGCGCGACCTCGGACGGGCCGACCCCGGAGGGCCGGCCCGTCACCGGCCACCCGTCACCGGGCAGCGGTCACCGACGGAACTGGAACCAGTTGACGTTGACGAAGTCGTTCGGCTGGCCGCTGGTGAAGGTCAGGTAGACGGTGCGCCGGCCGGTCACCGACGAGACGTTGCCGGGCACCGAGCGCCAGCTCTGCCAGCCGCCGGTGTTGGCGAGAGCGAAACTGCCGATCGGCGGGCTGGTCGGGCTGTCCACCCGCACCTCCACCAGGCCGCTGACGCCGGCACCCGCGCCCGAGGCGACCCGGGCCACGAAGTCGCGCGGCCCGGACGAGCCGAACTCGACGTTGTCGAAGCGCACCCAGTCGCCGTTGCGCAGCGCGCCGATGTTCTGCCCACCCTCGGAGCAGGCCTCGACGATGACGCCGTTCTGGCCGTTGAACGACTCGGCCTGGATGGTCGCGTACGCGTCCCGCACCCCGCCCGGTGGCGGCGTGGTCGGCGGCGGGGTGCTGCCGCCGCCCCGGCTGTAGACGGCGACGTAGTCGACCAGCATCGACCGCCCCGGCACGGTCGCCGCGGTCGGCGTCGTGCCACCGGCCACGCCATTCGGGAAGGCTCCCCCCATCGCCACGTTGAGCAGCAGGAAGTAGCCGGCGTGGTTGGTCATCTGCGACCAGTACGGCTCGCCGACGCGGTCCTGGCGCACGGTGTGGTAGAGCTGCCCGTCGACGTACCAGCGCAGTTGCTGGGGGCTGACCGAGGCGTCCCACTCGAAGCGGTACGTGTGGAACGCCGACTGGCAGGTGGCGCCCGGGCAGGCCCGCGACCCGCCGATGCCGTTGAACTCGTCGCACGGCCCGCCGGGCGCGACGCCGCAGTGCAGCACCCCCCAGACCGTGTTGAGCCCGTTGACGTTCTCCATCACGTCGAACTCACCGATGCCCGGCCAGTTCTGGTAGTTGCCCCGGTACGGCGAGCCGAGCGCCCAGAACGCCGGCCAGTAGCCGGACGCCGCCGCCCCGGTGACGTTCGGCATCTGGATGCGGCCCTCGATGGCGAGCACGCCGCCCGCCGGGGCCTTGAAGTTGCTGCGGACGGTCTCGATGCGGGCGGAGGTCCAGTTGCCGGCCCCGTCGCGCAGCGGGGTGATCCGCAGGTTTCCGCTGCCGTCGTGGCTGACGTTCGCGGTGCTGTTGGTGTAGGTCTGGATCTCTCCGGTGCCCCAGTTGGGTGGGCCGCCGGGGTAGCTGGTGCCGGTGTCGATGATCCAGTTGGCGGCGGACGGCAGGGTACCGGCGGAGCCGGTGAAGTCGTCGCTCCACACCAGGCTCCAGCCCGGCGCGGGGGCGGGCACGGCGGCGTCGGCGGTCGCCCCGGCCCCGGCCAGGACCGCGGTGGTGGCGGTGATCAGGGCGGCGGCCAGCGCCAACCGGCGTCGCACGGGCGGGGCGGCAGCAGCCGCCGGATCAGGTGTCATGGATGTGCCTCTCTGCGGGACGGTTGCGGGAGAGCGCTCTCCGACGAGTTGTACGCGCATCCCCGGACAGTTGTCAACGTCGATCGACGGCCGCCGGCTGGTTCCGGCGCAGAACCACCTGTTCCAGCGCCGGCAGGCAGCCGGCCAACGGCGACGCGCCGTGGGCCCGGTACAGGTCGAGCAACTCCCGCTGGAGCCGGGGTGGGTCGTCCGCGTATCGCCGCCGCAGTTGTTCGACCTGTGGGGCGAGCGCCGCGCGACGCCGCTCCGCACGGACCTGCGCGACGGTCAGCGGGCTGGTCAGCAGGCGGACGGCGACGGTGAGGACGACCACGGCGAGCGCGGCCGCCGCGCCACCGGCCGCCGGGGTGAGCAGGGTGGTGAGCCAGCCCAGAACGGTGCCGGCGGCACCGACCGCCTCGGGCAGGGCAGGGAGAGCGAGCATGGTGAACCCCTCGGTTCGATTCCGGGAGCGGTCCGGCCGGCGCACGGCGGGCGGGACCGGGATGGCAGGCGGAATCGACCGCGCGTTACGCGGCCGAGGGGTACGGGCCCGGTGCGCGGGGACGGGGTCAGCCGGCGGCGTCCGGATCGACCTGTCGGGGCACCCGACGACGGCGGGACGTCGCGCGCAGGGCGACGGCCCGGCGGGCCGCCCGGGGTGCGCCGACCAGCCCGGTGTGAATGGCGAGCAGGGCGACGAGCAGCGCCAGCGCGGCACCTGCGAGCAGCTCGGTCGGGCGGTCGGCCAGCACGGTCAGCTGGGCGAGCGCGTACGCCCACGTCCCCAACACGATTCCCGGCGGCACGCGCCCAGGCTAGGACCCGCCGTCCAGTGACCAGTTCCGGGTTTTCCCAGTCGGCCACGGTGGGTAATTGCCGGCCGATCCGGCGCGGACGGCCCGCGACCGGCAGGAGCGGACGGTGAACCCGATGACCGGTCAGGTGGCCACGGCCCCAGCGACGACGGAACTGCTGACCGTGGGCGTCGAGGAGGAGTTCCTGCTCGTCGACCCGCACACCGGGGCGGCGGTGCCCGCCGTGGACCTGGTCATGGAACAGGTCCCGCCGGAGCTGCGCGGCCAGGTGGAGCGGGAGTTCCAGACCAGCCAGATCGAGATCGGCAGCCCGCCCGGGCTGGAACTGTCCTCGATCCGGCACTCCCTCGGCATGCTGCGCGCGGCGCTGGCCGACGCGGCCGAGCGGGCCGGCGTACGGCTGCTGGCCATCGGCACCGGGCCGGTCGACGGGCCGGTGCCGCCGGTGGTCGACAAGCCCCGCTTCGACCGGATGGTGGAGCGGTTCCGGCTGCTGGTGCCGGGTCCCGGCAACAACGGCATGCACGTGCACGTCGGGGTGCCCGACCCGGACACCGGGGTGCAGGTGCTCAACCACGTGCGCCCCTGGATGCCGGTGCTGCACGCGGTGACCGCCAACTCGCCGTTCGCGGGCGGCACCGACACCGGGTACGCCAGCTGGCGCTCCGTCGAGTGGGAACGCTGGCCGTCGGTGGCGCCGACGCCCCACCTGGATTCCCACGAGCACTACGAGCGGCTGATCCGCCAGCTCATCGCCAGCGGCGTGATGCTGGACGAGGGAATGCTCTACTGGTATGCCCGGCTGTCGGCGAAGTACCCGACGGTGGAGCTGCGCATCGGCGACGTGTGCCCTTCGGTGGACGACGCGGTGCTCGTGGCCGCCCTGGTCCGGGCGCTGGTGGCGACCGCGATGGAGGACATCGCCGCCGGACGGCCGGCCATCCGCGCCGACCACCACCTGCTGGTGGGCGCACACTGGCGGGCCGCCCACGACGGCCTGGAGGGCCAGGGCGTCGACCTGGCCACCGGCGAACTGCGCCCGGCGTGGGAACTCCTGGACGGGCTCGTGGAGCGGCTGCGCCCCGCGCTCGAACGGCACGGCGACCTCGACGAGGTGACCGCGCTGCTGGGTGGTCTGCGCCGGCACGGCACCGGGGCGGCGCGGCAGCGGGCCGTGCACGCCCGCACCGGCCGGCTGGTGGACGTGGTGGCGGAGGTGGCGCGACAGACCCGTGGCTGATCTCCGACAATGACAGGATGGGGCTCGTGACTGAACGGCTGATCGTCATCGGCGGGGACGCCGCCGGCATGGCGACCGCATCCCAGGCGCGTCGCCGCCGGGGCCGGGACGACCTGGAGATCGTCGCGTTCGAGCGCGGCCACTTCACCTCGTACTCGGCGTGCGGCATCCCGTACTGGATCAGTGGGGTGGTGCCCGACCGCGACCTGCTGATCGCCCGGTCGCCGCAGGTCCACCGGGAGTCCTACGACATCGACGTACGGCTGCGGCACGAGGTCGTCGGCATCGACCTGGACCGCCGCGAGGTGCTCGCGCGGGACCTCGACGGCGGCGGCGAGGTCCGCGAACGGTTCGACACCCTGATGTACGCCACCGGCGCGGTGCCGGTGGAGCCGCACTGGGCCCGCACCGACGCCGCCGGGGTGTTCGGGGTGCAGACCCTCGACGACGGTTCGGCGCTGCGCGAATGGCTGGAAGCAGAACCCGCGCCGCGCCGGGCGGTGGTCATCGGCGGCGGCTACATCGGCGTGGAGATGGCCGAGGCGCTGGTGTTGCGCGGCCTGGAGGTCACGCTCGTCGAGCAGTCCGAGCAGCCCATGTCGAGCGTGGACCCGGACATGGCGCAACTGGTCGCCGAAGCCATGCGGGGGTTGGGCATCACGGTGCGCACCGGCGTGACCGTGACCGGCCTGACGGAGACCGACGGTCGGGTGTCCGCCGTGGTCACCCCCGAGGGATCGCTGCCGGCCGACGTCGTGGTCCTGGGGCTGGGGGTACGCCCCAACACCGCGCTCGCCGAGGCGGCCGGGCTGCCGCTCGGGCCGACCGGCGGGATCCGGGTCGACCGACGGATGCGGGTGGTCGGCATTCCCGGCGTCTGGGCGGCCGGGGACTGCGTGGAGACCCTGCACCGGGTCAGTGGGCAGCCGGTGAACATCCCGCTGGGCACCCACGCCAACAAGCAGGGCCGGGTCGCGGGGATCAACATCGGCGGCGGGTACGCCACCTTCGCGGGCGTGATCGGCACCGCCGTGACGAAGGTCTGCGACCTGGAGGTGGGCCGCACCGGCCTGCGGGAGCGGGACGCGGCGGCGGCCGGCTTCGAGTTCGTCTCCGTGATCACCGAGTCGACGAACCGGGCCGGTTACTACCCGGGTGCGCGCACGATGTCGGTGAAGCTGATCGCCGAAAGGTTCAGCGGCCGGCTGCTCGGCGCGCAGATCGTGGGCTTCTCCGAGGCGGCGAAGCGGATCGACACCCTGGCCGTGGCGCTGTGGAACGGCATGACGGTGGAGGACATGACGGCTCTCGACCTCGGCTACGCCCCGCCGTACTCCCCGGTCTGGGATCCGGTGCTGATCGCCGCCCGCAAGGCGGTGGACGCCCTCGCGGAAACCAGCCGCTGAGGCACGGCCACCGACGCCCCGCGGGCCCGTCGGAGAATGGCCGGATGAACACCGGTCCGCAGATCCCGGACAGCCTCTCCTGGGTGCGGAACAGCCCCGAGGGGCAGGCGTGGCTGGCGGAGCTGCCGCAGCGGCTGGCCGACTGTGCGGATCAGTGGTCGCTGCGGCTGGGCCCACCATTCGGGTACGCCTTCGCGTCCCTCGCGGTGCCCGCCGAGCTGCCCGACGGCACCCGGGCGGTGCTGAAGGTGCAGTACCCGGACGCGGACAGCGTGCACGAGGCCACCGCGCTGGCTCGCTGGGCCGGCGACGGCGCGGTGCGGCTGCTCGCCCACGACGCACCACGCCGGGCCCTGCTCGTGGAGCGGTGCGCCCCCGGCACACCCCTGCATGCCGTACCACCCGACGAGGCCCTCGGGGTGGTGGTCGGCCTGCTCCCCCGGCTGTGGGTGCCGGCCGGCCCGCCGTTCACGCCGCTGGCCGAGGAGGCCGCCGGCTGGCGGGAGCGGCTGCCGCGCAAGTGGGAACGGGCCGGCCGCCCGTACGAGCGTCGGCTGCTCGACACCGCGCTCGGCGTCCTCGCCGAGCTGCCCGGTGACCAGGGTGAACAGGTGCTGGTCAACCAGGACCTGCACGCCGGCAACGTGCTGCGGGCCGGCCGCGAGCCGTGGCTGCTCATCGACCCGAAGCCCCTGACCGGCGAGCGGGAGTTCGGGGTGGTGCCGATCGTGCGCGGCGGCGAACTGGGTCACTCACCGGCGGCGGTGCGGCATCGGCTGGACCGGGTCAGCGCCGAGCTGGGGCTGGACCGTGAGCGGGTGCGCGGCTGGGCGATCGCGCAGACCCTCGCCTGGAGCATCGACGCCGACACGGTCTTCTGGAACAACGTGGAGGCGGCCCGCTGGCTGCTCGACGCCTGAGCGACGCCGGGCCGGGAGGGCGGCCGGCCGGGCCGGGAGGGCGGCCGGCCGGGCCGGGAGGGCGGCCGGCCGGGCCGGGAGGGGCCCGCCCGACTGTGGGCCGGGCGGGCGGGGCGGGTCAGGTCGGCTGGCAGGTGGGGCACCAGTAGAGGTTGCGGCCGACCAGTTCGCCCCGGCCGACCTGCGTCCCGCAGACGTGGCAGGGCTGACCGGGGCGGCGGTAGACGTACACCTCACCGCCGTGCCGGTCGACGCGCGCCGCGCGGCCCATCGCCTCGGGCAGGTGGACCGGGCGGACGGTGTCGATCCGGCCGCTGGTCACAGCGAGCCGCATCAACCCGACCAGGTCCGCCCAGAGCGCGTCCCAGCCGGTGCGGGTCAGGGCCCGGCCCGGCAGAGTCGGGGGCAGCCCGGCCCGGAACAGCGCCTCCGTCACGAAGATCAACCCGGTGCCGGCGACCACCGACTGGTCGAGCAGCAACGCCGCCAGCGGGGTGGAGCGGCGGGAGATCAGGGCGTACGCCCGCTCGGGGTCGGCGTCGGCGCGCAGCGGATCCGGGCCCAGCCGGGCACGCAGCGCCGCCACCTCGGCGGGGGTGAGCAGCTCGCAGGCGGTGGGCCCGCGCAGGTCCAGCCAGTGCCGGTCGCTGGCCAGCCGCAGCCGCACCTGCCCCACGGGCTCCGGCGGCTCCCCGTCGCCGTCGGTGAACCTGCCGTACAGGCCCAGGTGCACGTGCAGGGTCCGCTCGTCGGCGTAGTGGTGCAGCAGATGCTTGCCGTACGCCTCGGTGCCGTCGAGCACCGTACCGCTGATCAGGGCGGCTCCCTCGGCGAAGCGGCCCTGAGGGCTGGCGGCGTGCACCTTGTCCCCGGCGAACAGCTCGGCGTGCCGGGCCGCCAGGCGATGGATCGTGTGTCCCTCTGGCACGAGTGCCAAGCGTACTCAGCGGGCAGGGCGAACTCCGTCGCGGTCAGCGCAGCCCGCGCCGCGTGTGGTGCACGAAGGCCGACCAGGCGGCAGGGTCGAACGCGAGCACCGGCCCCGCCGAGTCCTTGCTGTCTCTTACGCCCACGACGCCGGGCAGGTTGTCGGCCACCTCGACGCAGCTGCCAGACGATCCGGAGCGGGTGCTCTTGCGCCACACTGCGCCAGGTACGTCCACGCCACACCTCTTCCTACGCGGCCAATTCCTGAGCGATCCTACGCAGGTTGTCCCGTGTTGCCGTAGGCGAAAGCGCCACAGAGCAGAGCTGTTCGAAGGCGGTCGCGTAAGCCGCCACCTCCGCCGGCCGTTCCAGGTACAGCGCGCCGGTCAGCGTGTCGATGTAGACCAGACGATCCTCGACGGAGTCCGGGTACGGCGCGGGCAGCGGCGGGAAATCCAGGATCGTGAAGCTGCCGTCGAAGCCGGTACCCGCGCCGAACGGCAGCAGTTGGATCTGCACCCGGTTGCGCTCGGACTCCTGGAGCAGCCGCCTGATCTGTGCCCGCAGCACCTCTGCGCCACCTACCGCTCGACGCACGGCCCCCTCGTCGAGGATCACCCGGAGCGCCGGCTGCTCCTCGCCGCCGAGGATGGTCTGCCGATCCATCCGCAGAGCTACCTGTCGCTCGATCTCATCGTCCCGCATGGGCACGGGCGCGCCCCGGAAGACCGCTCGCGCGTAGTCCTCGGTCTGGAGCAGGCCGTGCACCATCTGGCACTCGTAGATGCGCAGCACGGACGCCTCCGACTCCATGCCGACGTAGGTCGCGAACCAGGTTGGAAGAACATCGCTGTACTGCTGCCACCAGCCACGTTGTTTCGCCTGACGCGCGACCTCGATCACAGCTTCCGCCTCGTCGCCGGTCATGCCGTAGAGCGCGAGCAGGGCACGGACGTCGTTGGGGTGAGGCCGCACCTCGGCTATCTCGATCCTGCTCAGCCAACTGACGTCGTGATCTACCCGCCTCGCCGCCTCCGAGGAGGACAGGCCGCTCTGTTCGCGGAGTTTGCGCAGCGTCAGGGCCAGCCGACGACGCTTCACGGTCGGGCTGTTACGTCTGGTCACGAGCGCATTGTCCGAGCCCGAAGCATGAAGTTCAATCGCAACACGCCGATCACCTAACCGCGATCCGCACATTGCGGATTAACGCTTTGAGTGAAACGGTGACTGCATGCAGTCATCTGGTTGCCCCTGGAGGTTCGATGGCGAAGGTTGCCTATGAGCACTACGTCCTGGCCACCGCGCTGACTTTGGCTCGCCGGCACCGGCCGGTCTGGAGTTGGGCGCGCTGGCGCAGGGTGTGCCGCTGCGGCGCGGAGCTGCCCTGCCGCGCCCGTCACCGAATCCCGATCAACCGTGGGCACTGGCCGGCGTGAGCACCTTCAAGCCGGGAGACGTGCTGCTGATCGGCGAGGCGTGCTCGGTCCAGTTCGCCGGCGACCGCGCGCTGCGCCTGCGGCTGGTCAGTGTGGACTCCTACCCGACGTACGACGGGTGGGTCTGGCTGGCCGGCTACGTGCTGAACGACAAGGACCTGGCCACCGACAAGCGCGAGGTGTTCGTGCAGCGGTCCGGCGTACGGGTGCTGCACGCGGCCCCCGCACCCGGCAGACCGATCCGGCCGGCTGCCGCCCCGAGCGTCCGCCACGTCCGCCGACCCGCCGGAGGGCCGGTCACCCCGCAGCGCCGCGCGACCTCTGGCCGGCGTACGACTGATCACGGGTGACGCGGTGGGCCTCCCCCATCCTGCGCGCCGTGTCGCGAGGTGCGGCGTGTGGCGGTGTCCCGGGCGTCGGGTGCCGCGAGGTACGGCCCGTTCGAGTGCCCGGGGTGTCGCGCAGCTCGCGCGGGGGTAACCCCACAGGTGTACCCCTGCGCGGGTGCCACCGCTCCACCGGCCGCCGCGCATCGATCTGGAGGTGTGACGTGAAGATTCCTTTGCTGTCCCGGCGGACGGAGCCGGCGACGAACGACGACCACCACGACGACCGGAGCCCGACCGGGAACGCCGACCGGCCGACGGTGACCGACCGGCCCGACGCGCAGACGACGTACCGCAGCGGCGCGGACGACAACACGCCGGCCGCCGAGCACCGGGCCGCCGAGCGGGCCGCCGTGGCCCGGGCCGCCACCAACCGACCCGTCGACGACGACACCCGGCGCGACGACCTGCCCGCCACCGAGCGGGACGGCCGCGCGGACCAAGCCACCACGACCACCCTCACCGACCACGACCGGACGGTCCACCACGACCGGACGGCCGACCATGACGGTGACGGGGTACCTGACCGACCCGTGGTCGCCGGCCCCAAGCCCCGCGCCAGCCTGCTGGCCACCCTCGGCCTGATCGTCGGTGTCGTGGGTGTGCTCTTCGTGCTCACCGGCACCCTCGCCGGCTACGGCATCGCCATCGGCGCGGTCGGCGCGGTCCTCGCGGTGGTGGGCCTGCTCGCGACCCGCCGCCGGCACGTCGCCGGCAAGACCGACGCGCTGCTCGGCATCGCCGCCGGGCTCGGAGCCGTCGTGCTCGGCGTGCTCGCCATGACCGGCCAGTTCGACTGGCCCAGCACCGACGGCGACTGGGTGGCCCGGCTCCGTGAGTGGCTCGACTCACAGTTTGTCGATCGGCTGTAGCGGGCACTGTCCGGCTCGCCGGTGGTGCACCGGCGAAACGGCCGGTGCGGAACCGGCCAGCCCGACCAGTCTGGTGGTTCACCAGCCGGGCACCACACCTTTCAGGGGCGGCGGTTCGCCGCCCCTGAAGTGTGTCCGCGGTCGCTCCGCCGACGAGGGCCGGGCGCGGTGCGGGCCGGACCCGACGAGGGTTGGGCGCGCTGCGGGCCCGACGCGGCGAGTGCCGGGCGCGGCTGGACGGCGCGCTGGCGGCTCCACCGGCCCGCGTACGCAACGAAGCTTCGCTGGGATGTGCGCAGACGCAACGAACAGGCGTCAGGCGCAAGGGTCTGCGGTGGAAAGTGCCGGCAGGGGCCGCATACGGTTGAGCAACGGCGCCAGCCCGTGGGCCGACGTGGCCGGGCGCGCGAAGACCCTGGGAGCAGGACAATGACGATGGACGCCACCAGCCAGCGCTTTCTGATGTGCCGGCCGACGTACTTCGCCGTCGACTACGCGATCAACCCGTGGATGGACCCGACGGCGCCGGTCGACGCCGACCTCGCCATCCGGCAGTGGGAGCGGCTGCGCCAGATCTACCGGGAGCTGGGTCACACCGTCGAGGAGATCCCTCCGGTGCCGGGCCTGCCCGACATGGTCTTCGCCGCCAACGGCGGCACCGTCATCGACGGCCGGGCGATGGCAGTGCAGTTCCGCGACCCGCAGCGCGCCGACGAGGCGCCCGCCTTCCGGGCCTGGTTCGAGGCCGCCGGCTTCGAGATGCACGACCCGAAGCACGTCAACGAGGGCGAGGGCGACGTCCTGCTGGCCGGCGACCACCTGCTGGCCGGCACCGGTTTCCGCACCGCGCACGCCTCGCACGCCCAGCTCCAGGAGGTCTTCGGGTATCCCGTCGTCACCATGCAACTGGTCGACGCCCGGTTCTACCACCTCGACACCGCGCTGACCGTCCTCGACGAGCACACGGTGGCGTACCTTCCCGAGGCCTTCTCCCCCGGCAGCCAGGCGGTGCTACGCCGGCTCTTCCCCGACGCGATCCACGCCACCATGGCCGACGCCGAGGTGCTGGGCCTCAACGCGGTCAGCGACGGCCGGCACGTGGTGCTGCCGGCGCAGGCCACCGACCTGGCCGCGAAGCTGCGCGACCGGGGCTACGAAACCATCGGTGTCGACCTGTCCGAGCTGCGTAAGGCCGGCGGCGGACCGAAGTGCTGCACATTGCGACTCCGTCAGGGAAAGGCGAGCAAGTGATCGAGGACATGCTGCGGACGCCCGAGGCCGTCCGCGACGCGGAGCGGTGGACCGCGCACAACTACCACCCGCTGCCCGTCGTGGTCGCCTCGGCGGAGGGCGCGTGGCTGACCGACGTGGACGGCCGGCGCTACCTGGACTGCCTGGCCGGCTACTCGGCCCTGAACTTCGGTCACCGGCATCCGACCCTGATCGACGCCGCGCACGCCCAGCTCGACAAGCTGACCCTGACCAGCCGGGCGTTCATCCACGACCAGTTCGCCGACTTCTGCCGGGAGCTGGCCGCGCTCTGCGGCAAGGACATGGTGCTGCCGATGAACACCGGCGCCGAGGCGGTCGAGACCGGCATCAAGGTGGCCCGCAAGTGGGGCTACCAGGTCAAGGGCGTCACCCCGGGGCAGGCCAACATCGTCGTGGCCGAGGGCAACTTCCACGGGCGTACGACCACGATCGTCAGCTTCTCCACCGACGCCGACGCACGGGCCGACTTCGGGCCGTACACGCCGGGCTTCACCGTGGTTCCCTACGGCGACCTGGCCGCGCTGACCGCCGCGATCGACGAGAACACCGTCGCGGTGCTGCTGGAACCGATCCAGGGCGAGCAGGGCGTGGTGGTGCCGCCGGAGGGCTATCTGCCGGGCGTACGCCGGGTCTGCACCGAGCGCAACGTGCTCTTCCTCGCCGACGAGATCCAGTCCGGTCTCGGCCGCACCGGGGCCACCTTCGCCTGCGAGCACGAGGGCGTCATACCGGACATGTACCTGCTGGGCAAGGCGCTCGGCGGCGGCATCGTGCCCGTCTCGGCGGTCGCCGCGAACCGGGACGTGCTGGGCGTGCTCGAACCGGGCCAGCACGGCTCGACCTTCGGCGGCAACCCGCTGGCCTGCGCCGTCGCCACCGAGGTGGTCCGGCTACTGGCCACCGGCGAGTTCCAGCGCCGCTCGGCCGAGTTGGGCGAGCGCCTGCACGCCGGCCTTCGTGGTCTGCTCGGCCGGGGCCTGGTGGCCGTTCGGGGTCGGGGCCTGTGGGCCGGCGTCGACATCGACCCGGCGCTGATGACCGGCCGGCAGGCGTGTGAGCAGCTGATGGAGCGGGGCGTCCTCGCGAAGGACACCCACGGCTCCACCATCCGACTCGCCCCGCCGCTGGTGATCACCGCCGAGGAGATCGACCTGACCGTGGCCCACCTGGCCGCGATCCTGGCCCTCTGACCTGCAAACCCCACTCCCCCCGCCCCGCCCGCCCCGTTGGAGGCGCGGCGGGCGGGGGTCGGGGCCGCGAAGCCGGGTGATCAGTGGGGTAGGCGCATGGCCATCGTGGGGGCCTCGGCCATGACGGAGGTCGGGGTGTACGAGGCGCCGGAGGGCAGCTCGTCCGGACGGCCGACCTGCACCCCGGGGTAGAGCTCCACCATGTCGCCCTCGCCGAGCACCCGGGACTGCTGCGGGGCCAGCGGGATCCGGTCCGCCTCGGCCATCGAGCCGCCCGGCCGGATGCCGGAGCCGTTGGTGCTGACATCGGTCACGATCACCTCGCCCACCCGCAGCTCGAACCGGACGTGGCTGCGGCTGATCCAGCGTCGGGCCTCGTCGTTGAGCCACTGGCCGAGGGTGATCCCGCCGCTGCCGTCGGGTGCCCGGCCGACCACCACCGGCTGCTCCTCGGTGAGGACGAAGCGGCGGCGGACCAGCCCGCCGACCCGGACCGCGAGGACCTCGCTGCGCGGCCGTGGCCCGCCGTCGCCGAGCCGGGTGCCGTGCCGGGGGCAGGTGGGCTGTCCGCCACGCAGCGCGGGAGGTGGCTGACCCGCCGGGGCGCGGTCCACCCGGGCCAGGTCGGCGAAGGCACCGCCGCCTCCGCCGCCGCCGAACAACGCGCAGCCCGGCTCGGGGCACCGCCACTGGCGGGCCAGCAGTTGCGTGCCGGCCGCCGAACGCTGCCCGGCCACCGGGGTGTGCCCGCCGCCGACGTGGGCGATGAAGACCGGGCCGCCGGCACCGGGCACCGGGGCGACCACCCGGCCCGGCTGCTCGACCAGCCACGGGTACCGCCCGCGCAGGCCGTCGAAGCGGACCCGGCTGAGCACGGGAAGGCCGAGCAGGTCGGCCACCTCCAGCATCCGGTCGCCGGGGTTGTCGAGCACCTCGACCAGGCCGTCGTCGGCCCAGCGCCGGACCACCATGCGTTCGTTGGAGGTCAGGTCGGCGTCCGAGAGCAGGCCGCGGTGCACCACGGCGTAGACGGCGACGCTGTCCTCCTCCAGGTGGCGGGCCAGCGCGTCGATGACCATGCCGAGGCGCAGCAGGCTGGCCGGTCGGCCACCGTCGATGTCCTGGTAGCGGATCACCTCGGCCAGGTCGAGCACCGCGCGGGCCAGCGACGGATCGGTGCAGACCCGGCCCTCGATGGCGTCCAGCACCTTGCTGATCTCGAACCTCATGCCGCCTCCCCCACGATGCCGTCGATGCGCCGAGCAAGTTCGATGTCACGTCGGGTGACTCCGCCAGCCGAATGGGTGACGCAGCGGAACGTCAGCGTCCGCCAGCGGATGTCGATGTCGGGATGGTGGTCCAGTTCCTCGGCCGCCGCGGCGACCCGGTCGACCACCGCGACAGCCGCGGGGAAGCTGACCAGTTCCACGGTACGGGTGATCCCGGTCGGGTCACCCGACCAGCCCGTCAGGGCACCCAGCTCGTCTCGCACCGCGTCCGCGGTGAGCACGTTCGCCATGGCCAGACCCTACCGGGGGCCGCCACCGCACTGTCCGAGACCGGCACCTCCGGGCTGCCCGGAGGCGCTGCCCCCGGGCTGCCCGACAGCCGTGCCGCCGAGGGGTTGCACCGGCCCGTCCCGCCCCGTCAGCTCATCCGGCCCACCGCCGTGCGCAGGCGGTCCAGGTCCCGTCGCCGCCGTTCGTACGTGGCGGCGAGCCCGATCAGCGCCAGGCCACCCACCCCCAGGTAGATCCACCGGGGCAGCAGGTCCCAGCTGCGCACCAGCTCGTGCAGGGCGAGCACCGCCAGGGTGGTCCCACCCAGCACCACAGGTGCCTGCCAGCGCCGCGACGCCCCGACCAGGGTGGTGGCCAGTGCGGCACCGCCGAGCAGCAGCCGCCGCCACGGCTGCGGCTCCGGTCCCACCAGCACCGCGGCCAGGCTGGGCAGCAGCACCGCGGCCAGCCCGGGGCCGAGCGCGAGCCAGCTGGTGAGACCGGGACGGGTACGCAGGGCCGCCGCGCCCGCGCACAGGGCGAGCACCGCCGCCGGCAGCGTGTACGCCTCCAGCAGCACCACCCCTCCCGAGGCCAGCAGGAGCCAGGCACTCAGCAGCTCACTGCCGCCGGCGATCCCCGCGAAGACCCAGCGCCTGCCGGCAGGCTCGGCCCGGCGCAGCACCCGCAGGGCCAGGATCACGCCCCAGATTCCGCAGACCGCCGCGGCATGACGGGGCGTGCCCACCGTGAGCAGCAGCGCCACCAGGGCGACCGCCTGCGCGGCGACGTCCAGCACGGCTGCCCGGGCCGCTACGCGACCGGCTGGCGGGGATCCGGCAGCGGCCAGCGACGCTTCGGCCGGGCGGTGGGTGAGCGCGGCGACGACCAGCGTCGCCGCGGCCACGCCGAGCACGGTGAACGCCGCCGTGCGCAGCGGCAGGTCGGCGGCCAACGGGGCGAGCACGGCGAGAACGGTCGCGGCGACCACCGCCACCAGGCGACCGATCAGGCGTACCGCGACCAACCGGGCGGCCATGCCGACCACGACCGCCGCCACGACCAGCAGGCCCAGGCCGGCCAGGGTGGTGGCCCGGGTGGCGAGCAGGGTGAACATCCCCGCGGCGACCAGCTTGAGCCCGACCGCCAGGCCGACACCGACCAGCGGGGTACCCACCGGGCGCAGGGCCAACGCCAGCAGCAGCCCCACGCCGGCGAGCAACGCCACCGCGGGTACCAGCGGCCAGGGCGCGGCGGCGGCGACGAGCAGCACCTGCATCGCGCCGGCCGCGAACGGCAGGGCGGCGCTCAGCATCCGCGACCACCCGGCCTCCGGTCGGACGGTCGACGCCGCCGCCACCGCCAACACCATTAGTGCCAGTCCCACCGGCAGGGCACCGGGCACCGGCTCGTCGGCCGGGACGCCGGACCACGGGGCGGGCGGGTCACCGTAGGGGGCGACCAGCGCCGTGAACAGCGCCGGAACGGCGGCGATCGCCGACACCACGAGTAGCCCGACACCTGCCACCGACAGGACGGCCGGCGGACGGGACCGCACGGCCGCCACGGCGACCAGCAGTGCGGCCAGCGCCGCGTACAGGGTCACCGGCTCGTCGCCCACACCGGTCAGGGGAGCCAGTCCGGCCGGCACGACGGCGGCGGCCAGGCCGACCGAGGCGTACCCGGTCAGTTCGGGCCGCCGACGGCGGATCACGTGCGTCGCGACCGGCAGCGCGGCAGCGGCGACCAGCGCGGCCCGCGCCTGCCACCAACCGGGCCCACCGGCGTCGAACAGTGCGAGGGCGGCCCCGGCCGGCACCGCGACCATCGCCGCGCCGACCGCGCAGCCGGCGACCCGGCGCTGCGCCGGCGTCCCGCGTCGGATCGCCGCGCCGATGCCGACGACCAGCAGCACCGCCAGGCCCGCGCCGACGCCCACCGGATCGGCCAGCCCCACCAGCAGGGCGTGACCGAGCAGCATCGCGCCGGCCACCGCCGGGGTCAGCACCATCGCGGCCCGCGCCCACGGGCGGGCCAACGCGACGGCCACCAGCGCAGCCCCCGCGACCAGGTTCACCGCCACCACGGCGGGCCACGGCGCGGCCCACGCCACGGGTACGGCGAGGGCCGTGGCCGCCACGCCGACCGCCGCGAGCGGGGGCCGGGCGGCGCGCGGCAGCAGCCCGGCGACCGCCGCCACGGCCAGCGCCACCGCCACCGGCAACTGCCAACCCCAGGGCAGCGCGGGACCGCCCGCCGCGCCCTGCCACGGAGGCAGCGACCGGGCGACGGCGGCACCGGCGAGGATCGCCGCCATCAGCACCGTCACCGCGACCATGCCGGCCGACACCACCAGCGCCCCCGCGCGCGGGCCGGTGCGCCAGCCGGTCGGTAGCCACCGCACCGCCCCGGCCAGCGTCACGGCGACCAGCGCCGCCACGACCAGCAGCACCGACGTGCGCAGCTCCGCCACCGGGCGAAGAACGGCACCGGCAAGCACCGGCACGAGCAGCCCGGCGGCGATGCCCCGGAACACCCGCTGCCCGCTGACCAGCGCACCGCCGAGCAGCACCACCGCGACCAGCAACAGCGGCGCGCCGGCCAGCACCGGCAGTCCGGCAGCCCGCCCCAGCGCCAGTGGCACCAGGGCGGTGGCCAGGGCGAGGAGCAGCGCCGCGGCGTACGCGATCCAGCCCACCACGCGACCGGCCACGAGCAGCGGCGGATCGGCCCGGGTCGCCGCGGCCCCCTCGCCCGCGGCGACCCCCGACCCGACGCCGACACCCGACCCGACGCCGTCCCCCGGCCCTCCCCCGGCCATCGACCGGTCCGCGCCGGGCACCGGACCCCCGAGCGGGGCTCCGGCCCGTCGACCGCCCAGCGCGACCAGCACCCCCAGGTCGAGCAGGGCGACCCCGACCAGGGCCAGTGTCCAACCCGACGGCCCGGGGCCGAACTCGGCCGCCAGCAGGGGAAGCACCGGCTGCGCCACGAGCAGCGCCGCGAACCACGGCACCGCGAGCCGGCTCAGCCGGGCGTACCCGACGGCGACGGCCGTGGCGACCGCCGCCACCAGGGCCGCATAGCGGGAGCCGGGCCAACCGGCCACTCCGCCCAGGTCGACCGACCATGCGGCGTACCCGTCGAGCAACACCAGCAGCAGGCCCACCGCGGCGAACGTCTCGGCGGTGCCGCGCAGTGCGCGCCGCGCCGCGACCAGCGGCACGGCCAGCGCGAGGCCCGTGAACGCGGCGAGGATCAGCGCCCGACCGGCCACCCCCACGGCCGCCCAGGCCACTGCGGTGAACACCACGGCGGCAGTGCCCAGCAGCAGCCCACCGAGCACGAAGAGCAGATTCTGCACCGTCCGGGTGGAGGTCTCCGCGCCACCCGGACGAGCCGGCGACGTGGGTGCCGCCACCGGAGGGGCCGCTGCGGGACCAGCCTGGGCCGGCGCGGCCACCGGCCACGCGGGCAGCCCAGGCGACCCGGACGACGCGGGGCCGACCACCGGACGCGCGGCCGGCACGGGCGGCACCACCGGACGGGCCACCGGCACGGGCGGCACCACCGGACGCGCGGCCGGCACGGGCGGCACGGGGAACTCGGCGCGGACCGCGGCGGCCAGGTCCGCCCGCCGGCGGCGGGTCGTCGACAGCCGGTCGACCAGCTCCCGGTACGCCAGCCGCGCCCGTTCCACCTCACCGCCGAGCGCCACGATCTGCCGGTCGAGTCGGATCACCTCGGCCGCGCGCGGGTGCGGTGGCCGCCGACAGCCGGAGCAGCCGGAACCGAGGTCGGCCGGCGCACCGCAGGCGGGGCAGGGATAACGGGTGTTCTCCTCCACCCGCCCATCCTCGGCGGGGGCCGTGACGGCGAACCAGAGTGCCCGTACCTAGGTGTACCGCCTAGGGACGGGTGTGGTCGAACACCCAGGCGGCGTAGCCCGGGTCGCCACAGTCCACCCGGGACACCAGGATCTCGGGCGTCTCGTACGGGTGGCTGACCCGGATCTGGTCCACCAGCACCGCGACCCGGTCCGGCGCGGTCTTGAACTGCACCGACCACTCGGTGCTGGTCTCCACCCCGGAGCGCCACCAGTAGGTGCTGTCCACCTGACCACCCACCTGGGCGCAGGCGGCGAGTCGCCCGGCCACGGCGGCCGCCGCGAGCAGGTCGGCGACCGACCGGGCGTCCACCACCGTCGTCACCACGCTGATCTGGTCCACGAGCGCACCCTACGCGCCGCCGTCCCGGTTGGCCGCGATCCACGCGTCCATCCGCGCCCACCAGTCGAACAGCCAGTCGATGCGTTCCTGCCGCCCGGCGGGAACCTCCTCGGGCGGCACCGACCAGAACCGCATCACGATGCGCTTGTCCATGGGCAGTTCCCGCCACACGTCGGCTGCGGTGAGCAGCCGGTCCAGGCCGGTGTGCGCCACGAAGACCACGCCGGCGTCGGGGGCGGCCTCCAGCGCCGCCAGCAGGCCACCCGGCTGCGGGGCGAGCACGTGCCGCATCCGCTCCGCGCGCAACGCCATCAGGTCGTGGCCCAGTTCCCGCAGCCGTTCGATGGCCCGGAGCCGGCGCCTCGGGGTGAAGTTGCCCCCCTCCGGGAAGATCACGAAGGCGTCGTCGTCGTCCAACCCGGTGGCCAGGTGCCCGATCTGCTCGCTGACCGACCCCCGGCCCTTCGGCCCGGGTGCCAGGAACCTGTTGGGCAGCCGGTTGAGCAGCACGTCGATCGCCGGATCCCACTGCAGGCTGTCCTTCAGCACGATGCGCGGCTCCCGGTTGAACCAGTTCACCAGCGCGTGGATCAGGATGAACGAGTCGCCGGGGCCGGCGTGTCGGCACAGCACCAGCTCGGGCCGGCCGGGCAGGGCCGTGTCCGGGTCGGCACCGGCCACCTCGATGGTCAACCGCAGCGTCCACCGGGCCTGCCAGAACAGTGCCCGCAGGAACCAGCCGGCGAGCCGGTAGTGAGCCCGTTGGAAGGCCGGTGAGCGGGTCCGCCAGCCGAAGCCGGAGCCGACCCAGAGGGCGAAGAGGGCCAGCAGTGCGGCGGCGTCCCAGACCAGGTAGACGCAGACGATCCAGAGCAGCCGCAGCGGGCGCAACCGGCCCGCCACGAACGGCGACACGGCCAGCGCGAGCAGGGCCCAGACGGGCACGGTGGTGAGCACCGTGCCGGCGAGCAGCACCACGCCGGGGCCGAGCAGCAGCCGACGGGCCCACCGGGGCGGCAGTGGCATCAGTGCTCCAGGTGGGTCGCCAGGTAGTGCCGGGACGCGGTGTAGGCGCGGCTGATCCGCCGCCCCACGGCCGCCATGTCCCGGTACGCCCACGGCGTGTCGTCCCGCGGCTCCAACCCGCCGGTGGGCAGCACGTGCACCTCCACTCCCTCGGGCAGGGCCGCCAGTTCCCGCGCGAACCGGTGCCGCCGGGCGATCTCGAACGCCACCTGGGCGATCTCCCACGGCCGGCGGGGCGGGGTCAGCGCCCGTTCGATCCGCCCCACCTGGAGCACGAAGATCCGGGTCGCCCCGGCGACGACGGCCTCCCCGATCGGGATCGAGTTGACGATGCCGCCGTCGACGTAGTGCTGGTCGCCGATGCGGGCCGGCGGCAGCAGCCCCGGCACCGAGGCGGAGGCGAGCACGGCCGGCACCAGCGGCCCCCGGTCGAACCAGTGTTCGGCGGCCCTTTCGATGTTGGCCGCACAGCAGCGGAACGGCACCTTCAGGTCGGCGAAGGTGGTGTCCGCACCGAGTTCGGCCTCCAGCAGCTTGCGCAACGGACGGGGCGAGTGCAGATGGGTCCGGGCGGCGAAGCGCCGAAGCTGCCGGGCGACGGAGTCGCCGTACACCTCGCTGGCCTCGGGCGACGCCCAGAGCCGAACCAACCGGTCGGTGACCGCCTCGGTCGGATCCGCCGCGACGAGCGCGCCGTTGACCGCGCCGATGGACGTGCCGAGCACCATGTCGGGCCGGATGCCGGCGCGGAACAGCGCCCGCAGCATGCCCACCTCGACCGCGCCGAGGACTCCGCCGCCCCCGAGCACGAACGCCACCGGTCCCGTAACCATGCCGTTCATCCTGGCACGAGCGGGCAGCCGCGCTCGGGGAGCGGGCGACCAGCACGGGACGGTCCACGATGGCGCCGGAAGGCGTTGACACCGGCGAAACATTCGCGCAACCTGATACCGCTCCCACCCCGAGGCAGGTGCGTTCGTGAAGCCAGCACTGCAGCCCGGCCGCTTGCTGGCCCGCAGGTACCGGCTGATCGACCAGATCGGCGCAGGTGGCATGTCGGTGATCTGGCGGGCTCGCGACGAGGTGCTCGACCGGGTCGTCGCCCTGAAGGTGCTCGCCCCGTCACTCGCCGCCGACGCCCGCTTCCGGGACATGGTCCGCGAGGAGGCCCGGGCGGCCGCGCAGCTCGTCCACCCGCACGTGACGTCGGTGCACGACTACGGCGAGGCGATGGCCCCGGACGGCTCCATCACCTCGTTCGTGGTGATGGAGCTGCTCAGCGGCGAGGAGTTGGAGTTCCGGCTCACCGAGGGGCCGCTGCCCTGGCCGGAGGCGGTGCGCATCGGCGCGGAGGTGGCCGACGCGCTGGCCGCCGCGCACCGGCTGGGCATCGTGCACCGCGACATCACCCCGGCGAACGTGATGATGACCGACGTGGGCGCGAAGGTGCTCGACTTCGGCATCGCCGCCCGCATCGGCACGCCCGACGACGACGAGGACGGCGGCACCTTCGGCACTCCCGCCTACGTCGCGCCGGAACGGCTGGACGGTGCGCCCGCCCAGCCGCACACCGACGTCTACTCGCTCGGGGTGCTGCTGTTCGAGGCGCTGACCGGCCGGGTGCCGTACCCGGCCGACACCTGGGAACAACTCAGCACCGCGCTGGCCACCGGAACGCCGCCGTCGCTGGCGGACCTGCCGGACCTGCCGCCCGGAGTGGCCCGGGTCTGCCTGCGCTGTCTGTCCCGCGATCCCGCGCAGCGGCCCACCGCCCGGCAGGTGGCCACCGTGCTGCGCGACCAGATGCTGCCGGCCGACCCGCAGGCCGCCACCATGCTGTCCCCCACCGTGACCCTGCCGGCGGTGGAGTCCGCCCCGGCCCAGACCGTGTCCCGGCTCGCCGGGGAACGGAACCAGCCCGTCGCGGGCCAGGCCGCACCGGCCCCGGCCGGGGAACGGGCTCAGCCCATCGGCAACCCGGGTCAGCTGGCCGACGGGCGGAGTCGGGCCGCCGGGGAAGCGGGCCGGCCCGCCGGGGTCGCCCTCGCGGCACCGGCCGACGACGCGCCGCCCGGTTACGCCGGCCCGCAGGTCGACCCGCCACCGCGACGGCGCTCCCGGATCCCGGTCCTGCTGGTGCCGGTGGTCCTGGCGCTGGGGCTGGCGCTGGCCATTCCCGCGCTGTGGCCCGACGACCCGAGCCCGCCGGTCACGCTGCCCACGGAGGCACCGGTCGAGTCACCCTCTCCCGTCGAACGGTCCGCCGAACCCGACCCGCCCACGGCGTCCGCCGTCGCGCCGCCGTCGCGTCCGCCCGCGCCGCCGTCGTCGCCGTCACCGACTCCCAGCCCGGCGACCGGCGACACCCTCATCGAGGCGGCCAACCGGATCGACGGGCTGATCGAGGCCGGCCTCGACGACGGCGGCATCCGTCCCGACGTGGGCCAGGACCTGCGCAACGAGCTGCGCAACCTGACCGGCGCGGCTGCCCGCGGCGAGGACGCGCTCGGCCCGGCGGTGGCCCGACTGCGCGAGAAGGTCGCCATCCGCCGTGCTGAGGGCTCGCTGAGCGCGGAGTACGCCCGCCAACTCGACGCCGCGATCACCGCGCTCGGTGCCGCGCGGGCCTGAACCGTGCGAGCCTGAACCGCGCCGGTCCGAGCGGACCTGAGCTGCGGGGGCCTGAGCCGTGCCGGCCGGAGCCGCGCGGAGTCCCTCAGCGGGCCGCGACCCGGGGCGGCTCGCGCACCGGTACGGGTGGCACGGCGGCGCCGACGAACCGGCGGTACACCGCCTCGTAGCCGAGCGCCATGCGCTGCGTGGAGAAGTTCTCCACGACGTGCGCCACGCAGTCCGCCGGGTCGATCCGGGACGCGGCGCGCAGCGCGGCGGGCAGTTCGTCGTCGCGTTCGCAGACCAGGCCCGTCACACCGGGCCGGACCAGCTCGGGCACCGAGCCCCGGTGCAGCGCCACCACCGGCGTGCCGGTCGCCATCGCCTCCAGGATGACCATGCCGAACGGCTCCTCCCACTGGATCGGCATGATCAGGCAGCGCGCCTCGACGAGCAGCCGCAGGGCGGCGGTCCGGTCGGCGTCCATCACCACCGTCACGTCCTCGCCCAACATCGGCCGGACCACCTCGTGGAAGTAGCTCCGCTCGGCCGGCTCGTTGCACTTGCCGGCGAGCACCAGCGGCAGCCCCGCCTCCCGACAGGCCCGGATCGCGAGGTCGGGGCCCTTGTCGGGGCTGAACCTGGCCAGCCAGAGCACCGGGCCGGGACCGGGCGCGTACTTGCGGGGGATGCCCTGCACGTCCATCGCGTTGTGTACGGTGCCGACCCACGGCAGCCCCGGGTTGAGGCGGCGCTGGGCGTGTGAGATCGCCACCAGGCCGACTCCGTGGTCGGTGTCGCCGAGCACCGTGCCGTACTCACCGACGGGGTTGCCGTGCACGGTGGCGACGGTCGGCACCGCCCGCCTGCCGGCGACCAGCGGCCCGATGGTGGTGTGGTCGTGGATCACGTCGAAGTCGGCCGGGTCGACGAGGTCGTTGACCCGGGCCAGGTGGGCCAGTTCGGGCAGCGACTCGCCCAGGCGGTGGTACTGCAACTGCGGCCCGGTCGAGACGAAGCCGGCGGCGGTGCCGTGGTGCTCGCCGGCCCCGAACAGGGTCACCGCGTGGCCGCGCGCCACCAACGCGTCGACCAGCCCCGCCACCACGTTCTCCAGACCGCCGTACCCCGGTGGAGGCACCGACAGCCACGGCGGCACCACCATCGCGATGCGCAGCGGCCGCTCGGCCGGAAGGTGGTTGTCGGCCACGAGTCCTCCCCGTCGGTCTGCGGTGGCACGGGCGCCCCGGCGGAGCGGTCGGTGGGGGTTTCCCACTGCCGGTGGCACCAAACGACGTCGCCCCGCCGGGTCAACCGCCGACCAGCAGGCGGTCCCGCACCGCCCGGACGCCCCCGGTCGACCAGGCGATCCGCTCCGCCTGGTCGCGTTCCCACCCGGAGCGGACCACCCCGCCCAGCACGACCGCACCCCCGTCGTGCACCTCGACCGTCACCCGCTCGGTGCCGATGCCCCGCAGCAGGGCCCGCTGGACGTCCCGACGGATCCGGTCGTTGTCCGATGGGGTGTCGGGCCTGACCTCGACCAGGTTTGTCACCCCGCGTACGCCGCGCAGCCGGCGCAGCTCCGCCTCGGCGGTGCGCCGCTGCCAGCCGAACTCGACCTCGCCGCGCAGCATCACCCAGCCGGCCGACACGGTCACGTCGAGCCGTTCGGCGGGCACGAAGCTGTCCCAGTCCAGCGCGCGGACGGCCGCGATGGCCAGGTCGCCGTCGGTCACCTCCACCGGGCCGGGCGGGCGTACCTCGATCTGGTCGGCGACCGCCCGCACCCCGCGTACCCGGTGGGCGCAGCGCTGCGCCGCCCACCTCCGGGCCGCGCCGTCCACCTGCCCGGTGAGGGTGACCACACCGTCGGACACGCTCACCCCGATGCCGGTGGCGTGCACCTCGGCCGCCCAGGACAGTTCGGCGAGCACGTCACGTTGGATCAGGTCGTCACTGCGGACGGCGGCCGCGGTGGCGGTCATGGCAACCCCTCCCGTACGTCTCGGCTGGTCCCACGCTGCCTCGTGGCGGGGTGGGCCGGGCTCACCCGGACCGGGTGAACCGGTCCCGACACGCCAAACGGGCGGCGGGTGACGCGACCGCTGGTCGCGTCACCCGCCGCCCGAGGAGGGAGCTGGTTGCCCGGTACCGCCTAGGACGCCTCGGCGAGCGTCACGACGACGCTGGCCTCGGCGCCGTTGCGCTGGTAGGTCACCTCGACCCGGTCGCCGACCTTGCCGGCCTGCACGGCGCCGACGAGATCGGTGGAGTCGTTGATCACCTTGTCGCCGAAGCGGATGATGACGTCGCCGCGCTGGAGCCCGGCGCGTTCGGCGGCGCTGCCGGGGCTGACGGCGGCGACCAGCGCGCCACCGCCCGGGGCAGCGTTCACGCTGACACCGAGGGACGGGTGGCTGACCTTCTCGCCCCGCTGGAGCTTGCCGGCCACGTCCTTGGCCTTGTTGCTCGGGATCGCGAAGCCCACACCGATGTTGCCGCTGCTCTGCCCGGAGGTGGCGATGGCCGTGTTGATGCCGATCACCTCGCCCCGGGTGTTGACCAGCGCACCCCCGGAGTTGCCCGGGTTGATGGGCGCGTCGGTCTGGAGCAGGCCGGAGATCGAACTGGCGCCCCGGCCCGGCTCCTGCTGGCTGCCCGCGGAGATGGTGCGGTCACGGGCGCTGAGGATGCCGGCGGTGACGGAGCCCTGTAGGCCCAGCGGGCTGCCGAGGGCGAGCACCTGGTCGCCGACCTGCATGGCGTCACTGTCGCCGAAGGTGGCCGCCTTCAGGTCGCGTACGCCGCCGGCCTTGAGTACGGCCAGGTCGGTCTTCGGGTCGGTACCGACGATCTCCGCCTGGGCGATGGTGCCGTTGGCGAAGATCACCCGGACGTTGTCGGCCGAGGCGACCACGTGGTTGTTGGTCAGCACGAAGCCGTCGGCGCTGAGGATCACGCCGGAGCCCTCGCCGCTGTCGGTGGCGATCGACACCACGCTGTCCTGTACGGCGGCGGCGATCTTCGGCAGATCCGCGCCGTTGATCACGGGTGCCGCGGAGTAGGTGCGGGTCACTCCGCCGTCGCTGTCCAGGGCGTGCACCAGCGCGCCGCCGGCCACGCCGGAGCCGAGCATCAGGGCGAAGACCGCCACACCGGCGCCGGCGAACTTGGCGATCCGGCCCGGCCGGGGGCCCGACTGCGGCGCCGGGGCCCACGGTGCCGCCGGCTGGCCCGGGTAGCCCGCGCCGGGGTAGCCGGGCTGCGCGGACGGATAGCCCGACTGGGCCGTGGCCGGATAGCCCGACTGGGACGAGCCCGGGTAACCCGACTGGGCCGGGGCCGGATAGCCCGACTGGGCCCCGGGGTAGCCACTCTGGGAAGTGGAGGGATAGCCCGACTGGGCGGCGGACGGGTAGCCGGGCTGGTTCGCGGCGTGGTAGCCGAGCTGCGGCGCGGCCGGATAGCCGGGCTGGGACGAGCCCGGGTTGCCCGTTCCCGGCCCGGGACGGCCGGGCTGCGGGCCGGCCCAGGGGCCCTGCTGACCAGGGTGGAACGGTGCGCCGGGCTGGCGGGCGGCCGGATACGGGCCGGCCTGCGGCTGCCCGGCCTGCGGGTACGGCGGGGCCGACGGCGTGGCAGAACCGCCGTCACGGGCGGCCTCGGCAGCGGCGTGGCCGCCGTCGGAGGCGGAAGCGGAGTCGGACGGGCTGCCGGGGCGGGACTCCGGCGCACCGGCGACGCGGAGCGCCTCGGTCGGTTCGGCGGGGTCGGACTGCGCACGCTCGGCGCCAGGCAGCTCGGGGGATGCCGGGTCGGCGTCGGAGGGGGCCGGCCGCCGTTGCGGGTCGGACTCGTACTCGGTCATGTCACCACTGTGCCCGGTGACACTAGGACGAGGCTGGGCCGGGGCTGAACGTTAGCTGAAAGTCACCCGCCCTCACCGTCCGCGTTCGGGGCCAGCGGGAGCCGGACCCGGAAGGTCGCTCCCCCACCCGCCGTCTCCGCCACCTCGACGGTGCCCTCGTGGGCGGCGACCAGAGCGGCGACGATCGCCAGCCCCAGCCCTGTCCCGGTGGTGCCGCCGGCCCGCCGGGTCCGTGCCGCGTCCGCCCGGTAGAACCGCTCGAACACCCGCTCCGCCTGCTCGGGGGTGAGACCCGGGCCGGTGTCGGCCACCTCCACCACGGCCACGTCCTCCACCACGGTGACGTCGCCGGGTTCGGCACGCAACCGCAGCGTCACCGTCGCCTCGGCCGGGGTGTGCCGCAGTGCGTTGGTCATCAGGTTGCCGATCACCTGGCGCAGCCGCGCGTCGTCGCCCCGCACCACCAGCGGCCCGGAGTGGGGGGCGATCTCCAGGTCGATGCGCCGGTCGGGCGCCACGGCGCGGGCGGCCTCCACGGCGTCCGCCGCCAGCACGGGCAACTCCACCGGGGCCAGGGACAGCGGTCGCTCCCGGTCCAGCCGGGCCAGCAGCAGCAGGTCCTCCACCAGCAGCCCCATCCGGGACGCCTCGTCCTCGATGCGGCGCAGCAGGTCGGCGGTTTGCTCGGGTGCGCGGGCGGCACCCTGCCGGTACAGCTCCGCGAAGCCCCGGATGGTGGTCAGCGGCGTACGCAGCTCGTGTGAGGCGTCCGCCACGAACTGCCGCATCCGCTCCTCCGAGCGGCGTGCCCGCGCCTCGGAGGCCAGCGCCGACCCGGCGGCGTCGCGGGCGGCGGCCTCGGCGGCACGGGCGGCGATCTCCGAGGCCGCCCGTGCGGTGAAGGCCACCTCGATCTGGGTCAGCATCGCGTTCAGTGCCCGCGACAGCCGGCCCAGCTCCGAGGTGGGGCAGGGATCCCCCTCCTCCGGGTCGGGCACCCGCTGGCTCAGGTCGCCGCCGGCGATGGCGGCGGCCGTGCGTTCGATCTCCACCAGCGGTTTCAGGCTGGTCCGTACGATCGCCGCGCCGATCGAGGCGAGCAGCACCAGGACCGCCCCGCCGACCAGCACGTCGATCCAGACCAGCCGGGTGACCGCCCGGTCGACGTCGGTGAGGTGCTGGCCGATGGCCGCCCACTGGCCGTTGGGCAGCTGCGTGTAGAGCATCCGCCACCGCACCTCGCTGCCCCTCGCCCGCTGCGGGACGGGCTCCCCGGCCCGCTCCTCGAAGCCCGCCGCGTTCGCCGGGATCAGCGGCAGGTCCCGTTCGTCGAACTGGCGCACGTCGTACTTCTCGGGATACACCTTCCCGCTGCTGCGGTCGGTCACCACCACCAGGTAGTCGGTGGGGAAGCCGATCGGGCCCTCCTGGCCGGCCAGCAGCGCGAGTTCGACGTTGCGGGCCGCGCCGCGCAGTTCGGCGTCGACCTGGTCGATGAGGTAGCTGCGGAGGAAGAACGTGGTCAGCGATGCGATCACCAGCAGCGCCGCCGCGACCAGGGTCAGGACCGCCGCGACCAGCTTGACGCGCAGCGGAATGCCGCGCAGCCGGAGCTTGCCCTGCTGGTACGCGTTCACGCCGCCGGCTTGCGCAGCACGTACCCGACCCCCCGCAGGGTGTGGATCAGGCGGGGCTGGGTGGTGTCGACCTTGCGCCGCAGGTACGAGATGTACGACTCGACGATGTTGTCGTCGCCACGGAAGTCGTAGTTCCACACGTGGTCGAGGATCTGTGCCTTGGACAGCACCCGGTTGGCGTTGAGCATCAGGTAGCGCAGCAACTTGAACTCGGTGGGCGAGAGCTGGACCCGCTGCCCGGCGCGGTAGACCTCGTGGGTCTCCTCGTCGAGTTCCAGGTCGGCGAAGGTGAGCCGGGCCGGGGCCTGCTCGCCGGTGCTGGTGCGGCGCAGCACGGCGCGGATCCGCGCGGTCAGTTCCTCCAGGCTGAACGGCTTGGTGACGTAGTCGTCGCCGCCCAGGGTGAGGCCGCGGATCTTGTCGTCGGTGGCGTCGCGGGCGGTCAGGAAGACCACCGGGGTACGCGTGCCACCCTCGCGCAGCATCCGGATCACCTCGAAGCCGTCGAGGTCGGGCAGCATCACGTCGAGGACCACGAGGTCGGGCCGGTGGTCCTTGGCGGCGTGCAGCGCGGCGCTGCCGCTGGTCGCGGTCGCCACGTCGAAGCCCGCGAAACGCAGGCTGGCGGAGAGCAGTTCGAGGATGTTGGGATCGTCCTCGACGACGAGCAGTCGCGCCTCGGTCTGGGTAGCGGCCATGCCGCCCATCATCCGCGCTCACGCTGCACCCGCGCTGGACGGAGGCTGGAAAGAACCTGTGAGCGTGTTCAGGCGGCCAGGTCGAGTTCCCCGGCGGGCTCCACGGCGGCGGGCTCCACGGCGGCGGGCGGGCCGGCGGACACCCGTCGCGGCGCCGCGGACGGGCGGCCCGCCGACGACGGCACGAGGCGTACCGCCGACTCGGCGGCCCTGGCCAGCGCCCGCCGGTCGGTGCCGGCGGCCGGGTGCAGCACCCCGGCGACCGTCACCGACACCACCAGCCCCGGCGCGGCCAGCACCCGGCGTACCGACCGCCACAGCGTCTCTTCGCCGAGGAACGCGGTCGCGGTGCTCGGGGCACCGGTCCCGGCGCATCCGTAGCTGATCCGCAGCGGCACCACCGGGGTGCCCGCGTCAACGGCCGCCTGGAACAGCGCCGGCCGGAAACCCCGGGCCGGTCGGCATCCGGCGGACACGCCGCACCACGTGGTGCCCTCGGGAAACACCGCGACCGTGTGCCCGGTCCGCAGCGCGGCCCGCACCCGGCCCACGGCCTCCGGCAGGTCCCGGGGGCGGGAGCGGTCGACGAACAGGGTGCCGCCCACCCGGGCGAGCAGTCCGAGCAGCGGCCAGCCCCGCACCTCTCCCTTGGCCACCATCCGGGCGGGCGCGACCGCGAGCAGCGCCGGCACGTCCAGCCAGGAGACGTGGTTGGCGACCACCAGAGCCCGGCGGCGGGGCAGCCGGCCCCGCACGACCAGCCGCACCCCGAACGCCCGGACGGTGGCCCGCGCCCAGCTTCGCAGCGCGGTTCGGCGCTCCCGTACGGGCAGCACCGGGAGCACCGCCGCCATGCCGACACCGAGCAGCAGCATTCCGAGCACGGCGAGCAGCCGCGCCGCCTGCCGCGCCGCCGAGACCGCCGGCACGGCACCGTCGACGGGCAGGCAGGCCGGGTAGCAGCCGGAGGCCGGGAGCCAGAGGTCGGGTGCGCCGACGCTCACCGTGTCGGATGCGCCGACGCTCACCGTGTCGAATGCGCCGACGCTCACCGTGTCGAATGCGCCGACGCTCACCGCTGCACCTCGCCGAGGAAGTGGCGCAGGTGGCGGGGGTGCATCCGGTCCAGGGAGAACAGCACGTAGAAGTCCGCCACCCCGAAGTCGGGGTCGTACGCCGGCTCGCCGGCGATCCACGCACCCAACCGGAGGTAGCCGCGCAGCAGCGGCGGAACCGCCGCGCGGACGGCCGGGTCGGGGAGAGCCGGCGCGCCGGGTTCGGCGAACCAGGGGCGCAGCGGTCGTACCCGCAGCCGCGGCGGCGCGAGGTGCCGGTCCTGCGCGCGGGCCCACACCTCGGCGGCGGCCTGCCCACCGTCGGCGACCGGCACGGACGCGCAGCCCCCCAGCCAGCGCATCCCGCGCAGGTGCAGGTAGCGGCTGATCCCGGCCCACATCAGGTTGATCACCGCGCCGGTGCGGTGGTCCGGGTGGACGCAGGACCGGCCCGCCTCGACCAGGTCGTCGCGCAGCGGGTCGAGGGCCCGCAGGTCGAACTCGGTCTCCGCGTACCGCCGGGTGGTCCGGCCGGGCGGGAGCAGGCGGTAGGTGCCCACCACCTCGCCGGTGTCCTCCCGCCGCACGAGCAGGTGGTCGCAGGCGGGGTCGAGGTCGTCGGCGTCCAGGCCGGCCGGGTGGGGGCGCAGGGCAGCGCCGAGTTCGGTGCCGAACACCCGGTGACGCAGCCGCTGGGCGGCGGCGACCTGGGCCGGGTCGTCAGCGATTGACAGAATGTATCCGCTGGTCGTCAGGGCTGCGCCAGCGAGGGGCGAAACGGCCATGCCACCTGTGTAGGGGCCCGGGGTTGCCGGCCACGGTGGTGAGGGGTGTCGATCGGGTGAACGCCGGCCGGCGGCCGGTGGGCGGCGTCGACCGGCCGGTGTGCGAGGCTGCCGGGGCGACTGGCGACGCGGCCGGGGCAGCCAGTACCGGGAGGGCTGATGATCATCGAGTCCCGCTTCAACGGGCCGCCCGGCTCCGGCAACGGCGGGTGGAGTGCCGGGATCTTCGCCGGGGCGTACGGCGGCAGCGGCCCGGTCGAGGTGACGTTGCGCCGCCCGCCGCCGCTGGACACGCCGCTGACCCTCGTCGACGGGGAGGTCCGCGATCCCGACGGGGAACTCGTCGCGCAGGTCGGCCCGGCGGAGCCGGTCGAGGCGGTGGTGCCGCCGGTGGACCCGGCGACCGCGCGGGAGGCCGCCGCGGCGTACCCCGGACTGGTGGACCACCCGTTCCCCGGCTGCTACGTCTGCGGGCCGGACCGCGACGACGGCCTGCGGATCTTCCCGGGCCGGCTGCCGGACGGCCGGACGGCGGCGCCCTTCCGGGCACCCGCGCAGGTCGACGTGGCGACGGTGTGGGCGGCGTTGGACTGCCCCGGCGGCTGGGCGGTGATCGGGGCGGGCCGGCCCTACCTGCTGGGCCGGCTCGCGGCCGTGGTGCGGGGTCTGCCGCAGCCGGGCGAGGAGTGCGTGGTCACCGGCGCAGCCGTCGCCACCGAGGGGCGCCGGGCGCTGGTGCATTCCAGCCTATACGGTCATAGCGGTGCCCTGCTCGGCGTGGCGCGGGCCACCTGGGTCGCGGTGCCGGCGCCACGGGTCGTCCCTGCGGAGGACCGGCCTCCTGCCTGAGGTGGAGAGGGAACTACGGACCGCGCCCGATGGTCTGGTTGCGTTGACCAGGCAGGCTGTCCAACGGCGCACCCCGACGCCGCACCCTGGGAGAAGGAGAACGATGACTGACGGGCAGCGAAGCCCCACCGTTGACGGACAGATCGTGGTGTCCGGTCTGACGAAGCAGTACCGCAACCTCAGGGCGGTCGACAACCTGTCCTTCACCGTCGAGCCGGGACGGGTGACCGGCTTCCTCGGCCCGAACGGTGCGGGTAAGACGACCACCCTGCGCATGCTGCTGAACCTGGTCACCCCGACCGCCGGCACGGCGACCGTCGGGGGACACCGGTACGCCGACCTGACGGACCCGCTGCGGCACGTCGGCGCGGTGCTGGAGGCGTCCAGCGCGCACAAGGGCCGCACCGGCATCAACCACCTGCGGGTGATCTGCGCGGCGGCGGGCCTGCCGAAGCAGCGCGCCGCCGAGGCGCTGGAGATGGTGGGTCTGGCCCCGGCGGCGAAGCGCCGGTTCAAGGGCTACTCGCTGGGCATGAAGCAGCGGCTCGGCATCGCCGCCGCGATGCTCGGCGACCCGCGGGTGCTGATCCTCGACGAACCGGCCAACGGGCTGGACCCGGAGGGCATCCGGTGGATGCGCGGGTTCCTCAAGAGCCTGGCCAGCCAGGGGCGGACCGTGCTCGTCTCCAGCCACCTGCTGTCGGAGATGCAGCTGCTCGCCGACGACGTGGTGATCATCGCGGCGGGTCGGCTGGTCCGTCAGGGCCCGGTCGACCGGGTGATCGGCTCGATGGCCCAGGGCGCCCGGGTACGGGTCCGCACCCCGAACGCCGAGGCCCTGACCACGGCGTTGGCGACGGAGTCCGCGACCGTCGAGGCGGACCCGACCGGCCCGCTGCTGATCTCCGGGGTGGACGCGCCGACCGTGGGCCGGGTCGCCCTGGCCGCTGGCGTGGAACTCCACGAACTGACCACCGAACGACCCGACCTCGAACGGGTGTTCCTGGAACTGACGGCCGGGAAGGCGGGCATCCGATGAACCTGGTCCGATCCGAACTGCTGAAGATCCGCACCACCAGCACCTGGTGGATCTTCGGGCTGATCGCCCTGCCGCTGTGGGGCATCGCTCTGCTGTTCAACTGGTTGCAGACCGACGCGCTGGCCGGCGACAGCTTCGGCGAGGTGCCGGCCGACCAGGCCGACGCGGTCGAGGCGCTGTCCAGCCCGGCGGCGCTGGCGGCGAACCTCTACACCAACGGTCAACTCTTCGGCCTGATGATCGTGATGCTGCTCGGTGTGGTCGTGGTGACCAGCGAGTTCTTCCACCAGACGGTGACCACGACCTTCCTGACCACCCCGCACCGCACCGCGGTGATGCTGGCGAAGCTCGTCGCGGCGGCCTGCCTGGGCGTGCTGTTCTGGCTGTTCACGACGGCGCTCAACCTGGTCGCCGGCACGGCGGTACTGAACGCCACCGGCGTCGGCTCCCAGCTGGGAGCGAGCGAGGCGTGGGAGGCGATCGCGCTCAACGGCCTCGCCTACCTGCTGTGGGCGATCCTGGGCGTCGGCCTGGGTGTGCTGATCCGCAGCCAGATCGGTGCCACGGTGACCGGCATCCTGCTCTACCTGGGCGGCACCATCGGCGCGGCCACCGTCATCGCGCTCCTGGCCTCGCGCTACGGCGAGTGGATCAACGATCTCCAGCTGCTGGTGCCCTCGCTGGCGTCGAGCCTGATGGTCGCCGGGACCGACATCCCCGGCAATCCGCCCCGGTGGGCGGGCGCGGCGGTGCTGATCGGGTACGCCGTGGTGGCCGGCGCGATCGGCGCGCTGACGATGCGGCGACGCGACATCTCCTGACCAGGGGCCGCACGTACGGGTGGGGGCGACGCCGTCGGGCGTCGCCCCCACCGTCGTCTCGCGCGACCGTCGCCCACCTCGCGGTCCGCGACCGTCGTCGCCTAGCAGGAATCGTACGAACACGCAGCGCTTGCGGAACTTCTGGCATCTTCTGTGAATCCGGCCACGCGACGGAGGCGGAAATGCCGGGGACTTTCGCACGGCGTAGCCTGGGACCGTCTTCCGTGTGCCCACCGTCCCGGGCTGTGGAAGCCACCGCGTGACAGCCAACCCGCGTGAAAGAGGCGATTAGCGGCCGTGTCGACCCAGCAGACTTCGCAGGAGAACCCACTGGCGGGTTTCGGCCCGAACGAGTGGATCGTCGAGGAGATGTACCAGCGCTACCTCGCCGACCCCACCAGCGTCGACCCGGCCTGGCACGACTTCTTCGCCGACTACCGGCCGGGAGCCGGCTCGGCCTCCGCCAAGACCGGGCCGACCCCGGCCAGGACCGACGACGCCGCCACGTCGGCTCCCGGGGCCGCCGAGCCCACGAAGGCCGCCGGGCCCACGAAGGAAGCCGGGCCGTCCAAGGAAGCCGAGGCCACGAAGGCCGCGGCACCCACGAAGGCCGCCACACCCACCAAGGCCGCCGAGCGCGGGCCCGAGCCGAAGCCGGCGCAGCCGGCCGCGAAGACGGAGGCCCCGGCGAAGCCCGCCGCGCCCGCCAAGCCCGCCGGCACGAAGGCCGCGCCCGCCAGGTCCACCGGCAAGGCCTCCCCGGCGAAGACCGCCCCCTCCGCCACCGGCCCGGAGACCACGCCGCTGCGCGGCATCGCCGCGAAGATCGTCCAGAACATGGACGCCTCGCTGGCCGTGCCCACCGCGACGAGCGTGCGGGCCGTCCCGGCGAAGCTGCTGGTCGACAACCGCATCGTGATCAACAATCACCTCGCCCGGGGCCGGGGCGGCAAGGTCAGCTTCACCCACCTGATCGGGTACGCGATGGTGCGGGCGCTCGTCGCCCACCCGGAGATGAACAACTCCTTCGCCGAGGTCGACGGCAAGCCGGCCGTGGTCCGCCCGGAGCACGTCAACCTGGGCATCGCGATCGACCTGACCAAGCCCGACGGCAGCCGCAACCTGGTGGTCCCCTCCATCAAGGCGTGCGAGCAGATGGACTTCCGGCAGTTCTGGCAGGCGTACGAGGACGTCGTCCGGCGGGCTCGGCGCAACGAGCTGACCATGGACGACTACTCGGGCACCACGATCTCCCTGACCAACCCGGGCGGCATCGGCACGGTCCACTCGATGCCGCGACTCATGCAGGGGCAGAGCGCGATCATCGGCGTGGGCGCGATGGAGTACCCGGCGCCCTACCAGGGCATGAGCGAGGCCACCCTGGCCGAGCTGGCGGTCAGCAAGGTCATCACGCTGACCAGCACGTACGACCACCGGATCATCCAGGGCGCGCAGTCCGGCGAGTTCCTCAAGGTCATGCACGAGCTGCTGCTCGGTGAGCACGGCTTCTACGACCAGCTCTTCACCTCGCTGCGCATCCCGTACGAGCCGGTGCGCTGGATGCGCGACGTGGCGGTCGACAGCGAGGGCCAGATCAACAAGACGGCCCGGGTGCACGAACTGATCCACGCCTACCGGGTCCGGGGCCACCTGATGGCCGACACCGACCCGCTGGAGTTCAAGATCCGCAAGCACCCCGACCTGGACGTACTCCAGCACGGGTTGACGCTGTGGGACCTGGACCGCCAGTTCCCGGTGAACGGCTTCGCCGGCAGGCAGCGGATGAAGCTGCGCGACATCCTCGGTGTGCTGCGCGACTCGTACTGCCGCCGGGTCGGCATCGAGTACATGCACATCCAGGACCCGGAGGAGCGGCGCTGGATCCAGGAGCGGGTCGAGCGCAGGTACGAGAAGCCGGCGGCCGACGAGCAGAAGCACGTGCTCAACCGGCTCAACGCCGCCGAGGCGTTCGAGACCTTCCTGCAGACCAAGTACGTCGGGCAGAAGCGCTTCTCGCTGGAGGGCGGCGAGTCGTTGATCCCGCTGCTCGGCGAGGTGCTGGAGGCGTCCGCCGAGGGTGGGCTGGACGAGGTCGTCATCGGCATGGCCCACCGGGGCCGGCTCAACGTGCTGGCCAACATCGTCGGCAAGCCGTACGAGAAGATCTTCTCGGAGTTCGAGGGCCACCTGGACCCGCGCTCCACCCAGGGTTCCGGCGACGTGAAGTACCACCTGGGCCAGAACGGCAAGTTCACCGCGCCGGACGGCGAACACGCGGTCAAGGTGTCGGTGGTGGCCAACCCGTCCCACCTGGAGGCCGTGGACCCGGTGCTGGAGGGCATCGTCCGCGCCAAGCAGGACCGCATCGACCTCAAGCTGGAGGGCTACACCGTGCTGCCGCTGGCGGTGCACGGCGACGCCGCCTTCGCCGGCCAGGGTGTGGTCGCCGAGACGCTGAACCTGTCCCAGCTGCGCGGCTACCGCACCGGCGGCACCGTGCACGTGGTGGTCAACAACCAGGTCGGCTTCACCACCGCCCCGGAGTACAGCCGGTCCAGCCTCTACAGCACCGACGTGGCCCGGATGATCCAGGCGCCGATCTTCCACGTCAACGGCGACGACCCCGAGGCCGTGGTCCGGGTCGCCCGGCTGGCCTTCGAGTACCGGCAGGCGTTCAACAAGGACGTCGTGATCGACCTGGTCTGCTACCGGCGGCGTGGGCACAACGAGGGCGACGACCCGTCGATGTCCAACCCGCAGATGTACAAGATCATCGACTCGAAGCGCTCGGTCCGCAAGCTCTACACCGAGGAACTGATCGGGCGGGGCGACATCACCGTGGAGGACGCGGAGGAGCTGCTGCGCGACTACCAGTCGCAGCTGGAGCGGGTCTTCAAGGCCACCCGGGACGCGGCCACCACGCCGCGTCAGCTCAGCCGGCCGGCCCGACAGGACGAGCCGGAGCCCGAGGTGGAGACCGCCACCGACGCCTCGGTGGTCCGGGCGGTCGGCGAGGCCCACGTCAACCTGCCGGAGGGTTTCACCCCGCACAAGCGGATCCAGCAGTTGCTCGACCGGCGCGCGAAGATGGCCGTCGAGGGCAACATCGACTGGGGCTTCGGCGAGATCATCGCCTTCGGGGCCCTGCTGCACGACGGGGTGACGGTCCGTCTCGCCGGGCAGGACTCGCGCCGGGGCACCTTCGTGCAGCGGCACGCCTCGGTGGTGGACGCGCAGACCGGCGACGACTACCTGCCGCTGGCGTCACTGACCGCCGACGGCGAGCGTTCCCGGTTCTTCGTCCACGACTCCCTGCTGTCGGAGTACGCGGCGATGGGTTTCGAGTACGGCTACTCGGTGGAGAACCCCAACGCGCTGGTCTGCTGGGAGGCGCAGTTCGGCGACTTCGTCAACGGCGCCCAGTCGGTCATCGACGAGTTCATCTCCTCCGGCGAGGTGAAGTGGAGCCAGCGCTCCGCGGTCACCCTGCTGCTGCCGCACGGTCACGAGGGTCAGGGCCCCGACCACACCTCCGGCCGCCCGGAGCGGTTCCTCCAGCTCTGCGCGGAAGACAACATGCGGGTGGCCATCCCCACCACCCCGGCGAACTACTTCCACCTGCTGCGCCGCCAGGCCCTGTCGCCGAAGCGCAAGCCGCTGGTGGTGTTCACGCCGAAGTCGCTGCTGCGCCACAAGCTCTGCGTGTCGCAGGTGGAGGACTTCACCACGGGCACCTTCGCGCCGGTGCTGGGTGACCAGGCCGCCCCGGCGTCCGAGCAGGTCAAGCGGGTGCTGCTCTGCTCCGGCAAGGTCTACTACGACCTGTTCCAGGCCCGCGAGGAGCGCGGCGTCACCGACACCGCGATCATCCGGCTGGAGCAGCTCTACCCGCTGCCGGTGGAGGAGATCCGGGCGGCGCTGGCGGCGTACCCGAACGCGGAGGACTTCGCCTGGGTGCAGGAGGAGCCGGCCAACCAGGGTGCCTGGTCGTTCGTGGCACTCAACCTGCTGGAACACCTGGCCGACGTGCGGCTGCGGCGCATCTCGCGACCGGCCGCCGCCGCCCCGGCGGTGGGCTCGGCGAAGATGCACGAGGTGGAGCAGGCGGCCCTGATCGAGGCGGCCCTCCCCCGCCCGTGACACCGACGAACGCACACCGGACACCAGGCGGGGCGTCGTGAACGACGCCCCGCCCCACCTGTCCGGGGCCGATCGCGCCAACGGACCGCCGGCGCGGTCGGCAGGTCAGCGCGTCGACAGGGCCGGCTGGCCGGCAGGTCAGCGCGGTCAACAGGGCCGGCTGACCGGACGAGACGAGGAGCATCGATGTATTTCACCGACCGGGGGATCGAGGAGCTGGTCGAGCGGCGCGGCGAGGAGTCCGTCAGCGTCGAGTGGCTGGGCGAGCGGCTGCGCGACTTCGTCGACCTCAACCCCGAGTTCGAAACCCCCATCGAGCGGTTCGCGACGTGGCTCGCCCGGCTCGACGACCCCGACGACGACTGACCGTGGCAATCGACCCGCACGGACCGGCCCGGCCCGGCCGCGAGAAGGTGGGAACAGGATCCGTCCGCGTCCGAGTGACCCACGCCGACCGAACCACGATCTTGTAGCGTGAGGGCGTGGCCCGAAGCGTGTACCTGACCAGCGTGGGATCGGGCGGGGGCAAGTCGACCATTGCCCTCGGCCTCGCCGAGCTGCTGTCCCGGCAGGTCGAACGGATCGGCGTGTTCCGCCCGCTGGTCGCGGGCAGGCGGCCGGATCCGATCCTCGCCCTGCTCGCCGACCGCTACCGGGTCGAGCTGCCCGTCGACGAACTGTCCGGCACCACCTACGCCGAGGCCACCGCCATGGTCGCCGACGGCCGGCGGGAGGAACTGATCTCCCGAATCGTGGAACGCTACCGCGAGGTGGAGCGGCGCTGCCCGGCTGTCGTCGTGGTGGGCAGCGACTTCGCCGACGGCGGCGACGGTGCGGGGCCCCGCGAGCTGGCCTTCAACGCCCGGCTGGCCACCGAGTTCGGCAGCGTCGTGGTGCCCGTCGTGGACGGCTTCGGGCAGCGGCCCGAGGCGATCACAGCCGCCGCGCGGGGGGCGTACCACGACCTGGAGGATCTCGGGGCCACCGTGCTGGCGGTCGTCGCCAACCGGGTGTCCGGCGGGATGACGCTGCCGGAGCTGCCCGTGCCCACGTACGCCATCCCGGAGGTGCCGACCGTGTCGGCGCCGACGGTGGCCGAGGTGGCGGCGGCGCTCGGTGCCACCATGCTCGCCGGGGACGACACAGCGCTCGGCCGGGACGTGCTCGACTACGTGGTCGGCGCGGCCCACGTGCCCATCCTGCTCGACCACCTGACCGACGGTGCCCTGGTCATCACCCCCGGAGACCGGGCCGACCTGCTGGTCGCCGCGGGCGCCGCGCACGTCGCCGGGCAGGTGTCGCTGGCCGGGCTGGTCCTCACCCTCGGCGAGCCGCCCGACCCCCGGGCGATGCGCCTGGTGGAACGCCTCAACACCGGGCTGGCGGTGCTGTCAGTGCCCAGCGACAGCTACGACACGGTGGCGGCGTCCAGCCGGATCGAGGGCCGACCCAGCGCCACCAACCCGCGCAAGGTCGAGGCGGCGCTCGGTGCCTTCGAGGCGAACGTGGACACCGCGGAACTGGCCAGCCGGCTGCGGGTCAGCCGCTCGGCGCGGGTCACCCCGCTGATGTTCGAGTACGACCTGATCGACCGCGCCCGCGCCCAGCGTCGGCACCTGGTGCTTCCCGAGGGCACCGAGGAGCGGATCCTGCGCGCGGCCGAGATCCTGCTGCGCCGGGGCGTGGCCGACCTGACCCTGCTCGGCCGGCCCGACGACGTGGCCCGGCGCACCCGGGAACTGGGCGTGGACATCGGCGCGGCCCGGGTGGTCGACCCGGCGACCAGCGAGTGGCGCGACGGGTTCGCCGAGGCGTACGCGAAGCTGCGCGCCCACCGTGGCGTCACCGCCGAACTGGCGCACGACATCGTGGCCCAGCCGAACTACTTCGGCACGATGATGGTGCAGGCCGGCCGCGCCGACGGGATGGTCTCCGGAGCCACCCACACCACCGCCGCCACCATCCGACCCGCGTTCGAGATCATCCGCACGGTGCCGGGGCTCTCGGTGGCCTCCAGCGTGTTCTTCATGCTGCTCGCCGACCGGGTGCTGGTCTACGGCGACTGCGCGGTCAACCCCGACCCGGACGCCGCCCAGCTCGCCGACATCGCGACCTCCTCGGCCGACACCGCCGCCCGGTTCGGCATCGAGACACGGGTGGCGATGCTGTCGTACTCGACCGGCAGTTCGGGGGCGGGGGCCGACGTGGAGAAGGTGGCGGCGGCAACCGCGCTGGTTCGCGAGCGCCGGCCCGACCTGCTGGTGGAGGGCCCGATCCAGTACGACGCGGCGATCGACCCGGCGGTGGCGGCGACGAAGCTGCCGGGCAGCCCCGTGGCGGGACGGGCGACGGTGTTCATCTTCCCCGACCTGAACACCGGCAACAACACCTACAAGGCGGTGCAGCGCTCCGCCGGGGCGGTGGCCGTCGGCCCGGTCATGCAGGGCCTGCGCCGCCCCGTCAACGACCTCTCCCGGGGAGCCACCGTGCCCGACATCGTCAACACCGTGGCGATCACCGCCATCCAGGCCGCCGGCCAACCGGCGACATCCACCGACATCCAGGCCGCCGGCCAGCCGGCGCGGGGGGTGGTGGAGTGAGCCGGGTGCTGGTGCTCAACTGCGGATCGTCGTCGGTCAAGTGGCGGCTCTACGACGACGACCGGATCGTCGACCGGGGCACCGTCGAGCGGGTCGGAGAGCCCGGCGGCGGGCCGGCGGACCACGAGACGGCGGTACGGCGGATCATCGACGGGCTGGATCTGGGCGGCCTCGTCGCCGTGGGGCACCGGGTGGTGCACGGCGGTCAGCGGTTCACCGCGCCGGTGCTGGTCGACGACGCGGTGCTGGCCGCCATCGGCGACCTGGTGCCGTTGGCGCCGCTGCACAATCCGGCGAACCTGGCCGGCATCGCGGTGGCCCGCCAGGCGCTGCCCGACGTGCCGCAGGTCGCGGTGTTCGACACCGCGTTCCACCACACCCTGCCCGAGGCCGCGGCGACCTACGCGATCGACCGGGACACCGCCCAGCGCTACGGCATCCGGCGGTACGGCTTCCACGGCACCTCCCACGCGTACGTCTCGCGGCGCACCGCCGAGCTGCTCGGCCGGCCGTACGGGCAGGTGAACACCATCACCCTGCACCTGGGCAACGGCGCCAGCGCCTGCGCGGTGGCCGGGGGGCGCAGCGTGGCCACCTCGATGGGCATGTCCCCGCTGGAGGGGCTGGTGATGGGCACCCGCAGCGGCGACCTGGATCCGACGATCGTGTTCCACCTGCGCCGCGAAGGCGGGCTCGGCGTCGACGAGATCGACGACCTGCTCAACCACCGCAGTGGCCTGTTCGGGCTGAGCGGCGACAACGACATGCGTGAGGTGCTGGCCCGGCGGGCGGCCGGGGACGGGGCGGCGGCGCTGGCCTTCGACGTCTACTGCCGGCGGATCACCAGCTACGTGGGGGCGTACTACGCGTTGCTCGGCCGGGTGGACGCGGTCACCTTCACGGCGGGGGTCGGGGAGCACGCCGCGCCGGTGCGGGAGGCGGCCCTGGCCGGGCTGGAACGGCTCGGCGTCGTCGTGGACCCGCAACGCAACGCGGGCGACGGTGACCGGTTCATCTCCCCCGAGGGGTCGGAGGTGGCCGTGTGCGTCATCGGCACCGACGAGGAACGCGAGATCGCCCGGGAGGCCCGGGCCGTGGTGGCAGCCGCCGGCTGACGCGGCCCGATCACCGGGGCGGGGCACGGTGGCCGGGCGGGCGGGGCACAATCGGAACCATGCCGCGTCGCGTCACCCCCGCCCTGCTCGTCAGCGCCCTGCTCGCCGCCGGTCTGGTCGGCTGCTCCACGGAAGGCCCACCCGCTGCCCGGGTCGACCCGCCAGCCCCGCAGGCGACCACCCCGGCGCCGGCGGCATCCGCCGGCAGCGCCCCCGGAAGGTCGTTCGCGGTCGGCGTACGCCAGCTCGAACTCACCCGGGAGGACCGTCCGCTGCCCGTGACGGTCTGGTACCCGGCCGGCGGGAAGGCCGGCGGTGAGGCACGCCGATCGGCGGCGGTGGCGCGCGGGTCGTTCCCGGTGGTGATGTTCAGCCACGGGCTGGGTGGCCGGCCGGCGGACTACGAGGCCCTGCTCACCCGCTGGGCGGCGGCGGGTTTCGTGGTGGCCGCACCGACCTTCCCGCGCACCTCCTCCGGCGGCGACGGCCACGTGCTCGACGTGCTGAACCAGCCGGCCGACGTGTCGCACGTGCTGACCCGGGTGCTGTCGCTCGACACGAAGGCGGGTGACCCGCTCAACGGCCGGCTCGACACCGAGCGGGTGGCGGCGGCCGGGCACTCGGCCGGCGGGGTGACCACCATCGGGCTGTTCACCACGGGCCGGGACGAGCGGTTGGACGCGGGGGTCGTCTTCGCGGGCACCGCCCTCGGGGTGGGCACCGCCTTCGCGGGTGCCGCCGCCCCGCAGCTGTTCGTGCACGGCGAGGCCGACGAGGTGGTCGAGTACGCGGCCGGCAGGGCCGTGTACGACAAGGTGCCCTGGCCCAAGGCCATGCTCAGCCTGCCCAGGGGCGACCACGGGCGGGGGCTGCTCGGCGACGGCGTGTCACTGCGGGTGGTCTCGGACACCACGGTCGAGTTCCTGCGCTGGACACTCTACGGCGACGAGGCCGCCAAGCGGCGACTCGCCGAGGACACCACGCGCGACGACGTCGCCACCTTCGACAACCGCCTCTGAGCGGGAGACCCGCCCCCGGCCCGGTGCCGGCCCTCGACCGGGCGGGCCGGCACCGGCCCCGACCGGTCGGGTCAGGCTGTGTGGTCGACGACGACCTTGCCGAAGACGTCCCCCGAGTGCAGGCGCGTGAACGCCTCCGTCACCCGGCTGAACGGCACCACGCTGTCCACCACCGGGCGCAGGCCCCGCTCGGCGCAGAACGCGAGCAGCTCGGTCAGTTCGGCCGGGGTGCCCATCGAGGTGCCCAGGATCTCCAGCTGCATGGCGAAGACGCGACGCAGGTTGACCGCCGGCTCGTGCCCGGAGGTGGCGCCGGAGACGACGATCCGGGCCATCGGGGCGGCCGACTTCAGCGAGTGGTCGAAGGTGGCCGCCCCGACCGTCTCGACCACCACGTCCACCCGCTCCGGCAGCCGCGCCCCGGGCTCCAGCGCGGTGGCCCCGAGCGCGGCGATCCGCTCCCGCTTGGCGGCGTCGCGGCTGGTCGCGTACACCCGTTTGCCCATCGCGACGGCGAGGGCGACGGCGGCCGTGGCCACGCCACCGCCCGCACCCTGGACGAGCACGGCGTCGGCCTCGGCCACCCGCCCCTTGGTGGTGAGCATCCGCCACGCGGTCAGCCACGCCGTGGGCAGGCAGGCCGCGTCGGCCGGCGTGAGGCCCGCCGGCAGCGGCAGCAGGTTCGACCGGGGTACGGCCACCCGCTCGGCGAGCGTGCCGGGGAAGTGCTCGGAGAGGATGGACACGCCGCGCGGGTCGCCCGGGGTGACGACCACCGGGTAGACGACCACCTCGTTGCCGTCCGGGTCGACCCCGGCGGCGTCGCAGCCGAGGATCATCGGCAACTGGTCGGCGCGGAGCCCGACCCCGCGCAGTGACCACAGGTCGTGGTGGTTGAGCGAGCTTGCGGTGACCTGCACGGTCACCCAGTCGTCGTCCGGGTGGACGGGCTCGGGCCGGTCACCGACGGTGAGGGCGGCGAGCGGGTCGGTGTCGTCGAATCGGGAGGCGAAGGCGGCACGCATGATCGGCACCGTAACAAGCTGAGCGGTCGTTCAGAAGGGTTCCGACGCGCGTCACGCCCCCGGACGGTGGCCGGCGGCCCGACCGTCCCGGGGCTGGTCCGTGCACCGGAACCAGCCCCGGAACCGGCCGGGCTCAGGCGCGGGCGACGCCGTCGCGGCGGGCGGCCTCGGCGACCGCCGCGGTCACGGCCGGCGCGACCCGCGGGTCCAGTGGCGAGGGCACGATCGCGTCCGCCGTCAGCGCCTCGGCGACCACGGAGGCGATGGCATCGGCGGCGGCCACCTTCATGCCCTCGGTGATCCGGGTGGCACGGGCGTCCAGCGCGCCCCGGAACACGCCGGGGAAGGCCAGCACGTTGTTGATCTGGTTGGGGTAGTCGCTGCGGCCGGTGGCGACCACCGCGACGTGCCGGGCGGCCACCTCGGGATGCACCTCGGGGGTGGGGTTCGCCAACGCGAAGACGATGCCGCCGGGGGCCATGCCGGCCACCGCGTCCTCCGGGATCTGCCCGCCCGAGACGCCGATCAGCACGTCCGCGCCGCGCAGCGCCTCGGTCATGTCACCCTGGCGGCCGTCGGCGTTGGTCAGCTCCGCCAGGTCGGCCTTGGTGCCGGTGAGGCCGTCGCGGTGCCGCCCGAGGATGCCCCGGGAGTCGCAGACCACCACCTGGTCGGGGTTCACTCCCCCGGCCACCAGCATCTTCGTCACGGCCACGCCGGCCGCGCCGGCCCCGCTGACGGCCACCCGCAGGTCGCCCAGTTTCCGGTCGAGCAGGGTCGCGGCGTTGCGCAGGGCGGCGAGCACCACGATCGCGGTGCCGTGCTGGTCGTCGTGGAAGATCGGGATGTCGAGTTCCTCGTCGAGCCGGCGCTCCACCTCGAAGCAGCGCGGGGCGCTGATGTCCTCCAGGTTGATCCCGCCGAACGAGGGCGCCAGCGCCTTCACCACCGCGACGATCTCGTCCACGTCCTGCGTGTCCAGGCAGACCGGTACCGCGTCGACCCCGCCGAACTGCTTGAACAGCACGGCCTTGCCCTCCATCACGGGCAACGCGGCACGCGGGCCGATGTTGCCCAGCCCGAGCACGGCGGAGCCGTCGGTGACGACGGCGACGGTGTGCGACACCCACGTGTAGTCGGCGGTGAGGCTCTCGTCGGCGGCGATGGCCTCGCAGACCCGGGCCACGCCGGGGGTGTACGCGAGGGACAGGTCTTCCCGGCTGGTGAGCGGGACCGTCGAGGTGACGGCCATCTTGCCGCCCCGGTGCAGCCGGAAGACGGGATCAGCGGGGTCCACGGTGGACGGTGACATGGTGACTCCAGGATTCGTCGAGCAACTGGACCGGCCGGTCGGGCGCGAGGTGAGGCGGCGAGCGGCGGCGCACGGTGCGGGGGGTCACCCGGACACTTCCGAGCATAGTGTCGTGTGTGGGTCCCCGATGTGAGCAGGGTCATACCCGCTTCGGTCGCACCCGTCCAGGGTCGGGCCAGTAGCGGGCGACCACGCGCCCGAGCACGTCCGCCGGCCCGTACGCCCGCGAGTCGTCGGTGACCAGGTCGTTGTCGCCGCGCAGCCACCAGCCGCCGGCCTCGGGGCGTACCGCGCGCTTGACCACGAGCAGGTCCGGCCGGGCACGGAAGACCGCCACCACCACGTCTCCGGGCCGGACCGGGCGCCCACCGGGGCGGACCAGCACGGCGTCGCCGTGGCGCAGGGTCGGCGACATCGAGGGGCCGGTCACCAGGACGGCGGTGAGTGGCCGGCGCAACCGCGGGACGGGCATCCGGTTTCACCTCCAGCCACCTCGGGGAGCACCTCCAGGAGTAATGTCGTCTTGGATCATCGCAAACTTCCCATGGAGGATCCCGATGCGACTTCCACGCATCCTTGCGCCGCGCGTGACCGCGAGCGCCCACTGCGACCTGCCCTGCGGTGTCTACGACCCGGCACAGGCCCGGATCGAGGCCGAGTCGGTCAAAATGATCTGCGAGAAGTACCAGGCGAACAACGACCCCGAGTTCCGCACCCGCGCGATCCTGATCAAGGAGCAGCGCGCCGATCTGGTGAAGCACCACCTGTGGGTGCTGTGGACCGACTACTTCAAGCCGCCGCACTTCGAGAAGTACCCCCACCTGCACCAGTTGTTCAACGAGGCCACCAAGCTGGCGGGGGCGGCCGGCGCCAAGGGCGCGACCGACCCGACCAAGGCCGACGAACTGCTGCAGAAGATCGACGAGATCTCCAAGATCTTCTGGGAGACCAAGCAGGCGTGAGCCGGCCCGGCCCGGCACCGACCACGGCCGGCACGCCACGTGGCGTGCCGGCCGTGGTCGTCACGGTGACGGCCCCCGCCCGCCCGGCCCCCCGAGCGGGTAGAGTCCCCGACCGGGGGGATGAGCCGTGACTCAACTGACCGGGCAACTGATGACCGACGACGACGTGGTGCTGCTCACGGTGCCTGCCGACGGCGGATACCTCGGCGTGCTGCGCACCGCCACCGCGGGTCTCGCGGCCAGGCTGCAGTTCGCCCTCGACGAGATCGAGGATCTGCGGATCGCAGTCGACGAGGCGTGCGCCATGCTGCTCGCCATCGCCACCCGGGACGCCGAGCTGGACTGCCGGTTCGCGGTCACGGAGGACGCGTTGACGGTCGAGGTGACCGTGCCGACGGTTCGCGGCGCGACGCTGCCCGCCGAGTCGTCCTTCGCCTGGAAGGTGCTCACCGCGCTGACCACGTCGGCTGCGGCGAGCGCCACCGACGGGCGGGCGACCATCTCCCTGCTGACCCGCCGCGCCTCGGGCTGGTGACGGCCCCGCCGGGGCAACGCCCCGGCGTCACCGCAGGCCGAAGGCCCGGGTGGTGGGCGGGCTGACCAGCAGCCAGGTGACGCCGAGGCCGAGTGCGATCAGGGGTGCGCCCAGCCAGCCCAGTCCCCCCTGGATCATGAACCAGCCGATCGGCAGCAGCATCAGTTGAAGCACGATCGCCGGGGCCCGAGCGGCTGCCCGGCGACGCAGCAGCGCCCCGCCCAGCGCCCAGAGCGCCGCCGCCACGCCGAGCGCGAACGCGGTCACCAGCAACGCCGACGGCAGGTCGGTGGTGGTGGCGGTGAGGTCCGCCCACACCAGCCAGGCCGCGACCAGCCCCACGGCGACGGCCTCACCCCGCACCAGGCGCACGGCCCAGCGGAGCGTGACGGGAATCAGGTCGGAGTCGATGGTCACGGGGGCCACGATACCGGTGGGGACGCGCGGTACAGTGCCGCGCATGCGCGCCGTCCTGGTGGTCAATCCGAAGGCCACCACCACCAGCGAACGCAGCCGGGACGTGCTGGTCCGGGCACTGCGCAGTGAGGTCGATCTCTCCGTGCGGTACACCCGGCGGCGGGGTCACGCCACGACTCTGGCCCGTGAGGCGGCGCAGGAGGGCGTGGACCTGGTCGTCACCCTGGGTGGCGATGGCACGGTCAACGAGGTGGTCAACGGCCTGATGACGGCGACACCGCCGGCCGGTGCCGCCGGGGCCACGGTGGCCGAGCGGCTGCCGGCCCTGGCGACCGTGCCGGGCGGTTCGACCAACGTCTTCGCCCGCGCGCTGGGGCTGCCCCGGGAGTGGCCGGAGGGGACCAGCATGATCCTGGAGGCGCTGCGGCTGGGGCGGCACCGGACGATCGGGCTGGGTCGCGCGGACGACCGCTACTTCACCTTCTGCGCCGGGTTCGGGGTCGACGCGGCGGTGATCCACCGGGTGGAGGAGGCGCGTCGGCGCGGGCGGGTCTCCACTCCGGCGCTGTACTTCCGTTCCACCGTGGCGCAGTACTTCCTCGGCTCCGACCGGCGGCATCCGGCGATCTCGCTGGACCGACCGGGCGAGCCGGCGGAGGAGGAGCTGGCAACGATCATCGTGCAGAACACGGCACCGTGGACGTACCTGGGCGACCGGGAGGTGAACCCGAATCCCGAGGCGTCGTTCGACCTCGGCCTCGACGTGCTGGCCCTTCGACAGCTCCGGGTTGCCAGTACGACACGCACAGTGACGCAGTTCTTCGCCCGTCAGCCCGATCCGCACGGCCGTCAGGTGCTCCGGCTGCACGACGTGGCCGAGTTCACGCTGTTCGCGCGGCGTCCGCAGGCGTTTCAGCTCGACGGCGACTATCTTGGTGAGCGGGAAAAAGTCAGATTTACCTCCGTGCCGGCCGCACTGAGAGTAATCTGCTAGGTCTCGGGTACCTCACCCGGTGGACGCGGTCGCCACACCCCCGGCGACACGACGACCGCCACACCGAACCGGTGCCGGAAATGTCAGCAATGTCACGCGGACTGTACTATATTGATCCTCGACTGTGGTAAGCCGGGTCGCCAGAGCGCTCTGGAATCCGGGCAAATGGGTTGTGGGCTTGCTCACCGCGCGGAGTTTTTCCGAGCGCCACCCTTGACATCGCGTGAGTTCGTGAAAGTATTCACAAGCGACTTGAGTTACCGGGACATTGCCTGGAGAAGCTCGGCAGGTTGAGCCGTTCCAGCAGGTCCCCGGGTCCGAAAGACTGCTCACGCAATGCCGAATGGGCGAACGCGAACCGTAACCAACGGCACTGCAGCGCATAAAGAAAAGTACGACCTGCAATATCTGCCACCCATCCAGAATGAGGAGTGTTGCCGCCATGGACTGGCGTCACCATGCTGTCTGCCGCGACGAGGACCCGGAGCTGTTCTTCCCGATCGGGACGTCCGGTCCGGCTCTCCTTCAGGTCGAGCAGGCCAAGGCCGTCTGCCGGCGCTGCTCCGTGACCGACCAGTGCCTCCAGTGGGCACTCGAGTCGGGTCAGGACGCCGGCGTCTGGGGCGGGATGAGCGAGGAGGAACGGCGCGCCGTCAAGCGCCGTGGTGGCCTCCGGGTGCTGCGCGCTCACTCCGCCTGATCAACCCCACGAAAGCCGACACGCCCCGGCGGGCTCAGCCCGCCGGGGCGTTGCGCTGCCCGGGTTCGGCGTCGACCCGCCGCAACACCAGTTCCGCCAGTTCGGGAGCGTCGGTGAGCGGGTCCGCCACGGCCACCGCGCCCGCTTCCCGGGCCGTCGCCAACACCGCGTCGTGGAACAGGCCGGGTGCCAGGAAGTACGCGGACACCGCCACCCGACGCGCGCCCCGGCTCCGCAGCCGGGCCACCGCCACCCCGGCGGCCGGCGGGGCCGCCGAGGCGTACGACACGCGGGTGGGCACGCCCAGCGCGCTGCCCAGCGCCGCGGCGGCCCGCCCCACCGAGGCCCGCGCCGCCGCGTCCCGGGTGCCCGCCGCCGCGAGCACCAACGCGTCGATCGGGCCCGGCCGCGCCTCCGTCAGCCGCCGCCGCAGGCCGGCCAGCAGGACGTCGTCCACCTCGCCGCCGGCCGGCCCGAGCACGTCGGTCACCCGCACCGCCAGCGGCGGACCGGACTCGCGGGCCGCGGCCACCGCAGCGGGGATGTCCACCCGCCGGTGATAGGCGGCGGTCAGCAGCAACGGCACCAGGACGGCCCGGGGGTGGCCCGCCGTGGCCAGTTCCCGCAGCACCTCGGTCGGCCCGGGTTCGGTGTGGTCGAGCCAGCTCGGCAGCACCGGCAGACCCGGCCGGGCGGCGGCCACCGCCCGGGCCAGGGCTCGGGTGGCCGCCGCCGCCCGCGGGTCACGACTGCCGTGCGCGACCAGCACCACCGGCTCGGGGCCGCTCAGACGTGCAGCCCGCACTCGGTCTTCTCGAACATCGCCCACCGGCCGGCGCGCGGGTCCTCCCCCGCCTTGGTGCGGCGGGTGCAGGGCCAGCAGCCGACCGAGCCGTAGCCCTGCCGGAACAACTCGTTGACCGGCACGTTCCAGCGGGCGACGTACGCGTCCACGTCCTCCTGCTTCCAGGCGGCGATCGGGTTCACCTTGACCCTGCCCCGGCGGGCGTCGAAGGTGACCACCGGTGTGTTCGCCCGGGTCGGCGACTCGTCGCGGCGCAGTCCGGCCGCCCAGGCGTCGTAACCCGCGAGCGCCCGCTCCAACGGCTCCACCTTGCGCAGCTGGCAGCACTCGTCCGGGGAACGGTTGAACAGCCGGGGGCCGTACTCGCCGTCCTGCTGGCCCACGGTCAGCCGGGGGCGGATCGACCGTACGGTCACCGGCAGCGTCCGGGCCACCTCGTCGCGCACCCGCAGCGTCTCGGGAAAGTGCAGGCCGGTGTCGAGGAAGACGACGTCGACCCCGGGCGCGACCCGGGACACCAGATGGGCCAGCACGGCGTCGGCCATCGAACTGGTCACACAGAACCGGTCGCCGAACGTCTCGGCCGCCCATCGGGCGATCTCCAGGGCCGGTGCGCCCTCCAGCTCACGGCCGGCCCGCTCGGCAAGCGCCCGCAGTTCCTCCGGGTCGCGGCGAGTGGGATCGGCAGCGGCCGGGGCGGCGACCCCGACCAGGTTCAGGTTCGCGGCGGAGAGCAGCTTCACCGGGTCACCGCCCGGGACAGCAGGCCGGAGAACTTCACGGTGAACACCCGGGCGCAGGCGTGGCACTCCCAGGCCCCGTGCCCGGCCTCGCTCGGCCGCAGGTCCTCCTCGCCGCAGTACGGGCAGTACAGCGGTGCGGAACGGGTTTCGCTCATCTGAGTTCCTCCTCGTCGACCCTGATCACCCACTGGGCGAACGCCTCACCCTCGGTCCGGCCGGCCAGGTAGCGGCGGGCCAGCCGTTCGACGTACTCGGGAAGTTCGTCGGCGGTGGTCTTCAGGCCGCGCAGCTTGCGGCCGAACCCCGCGGTCTGTCCCTGCGCCATCCCCAGGCCACCGCCGAGGTGCACCTGGAAGCCCTCGACCTGCCGGCCGTCCGGCCCGGTCACCAGTTGGCCCTTGAGGCCGATGTCGGCGATCTGGGTGCGGGCGCAGGCGTTGGGGCAGCCGTTGAGGTGAATGGAGATGTCGGCGTCGAAGTCGCGCAGCCGCTGCTCCAGGCGGGCCACCAGCTCCTCGCCGCGCGCCTTGGTCTCCACGATCGCCAGCTTGCAGAACTCGATGCCCGTGCAGGCCATGGTGCCCCGCCGCCAGGCCGACGGGCGGGCCTCCAGACCGATCTCGCGCAGCGCCGCGACCAACGGCTCCGTCCGCTCCTGCGGCACGTCGAGCACCAGCAGCTTCTGGTACGGGGTGAGCCGCACCCGGCCGCTGCCGTGCGCCTCGACCACGTCGGCGAGCCGGGCGAGCTGGGTGCCGGAGACGCGGCCGACCACCGGGGCGGCGCCGACGTAGTACCGGCCGTCGCGCTGCCGGTGTACGCCGATGTGGTCGACGGGCTTGTCCGGCAGCTGCGGGGCGGGCCCGTCGAGCAGGGTCCGGCCCAGGTACTCCTTCTCCAACACCTCGCGGAAGCGTTCCACGCCCCAGTCGGCGACCAGGAACTTCAGCCGCGCCCGGTGGCGCAGCCGGCGGTAGCCGTAGTCGCGGAAGATGCCCACCACGCCCGCCCACACGTCGGGCACCTCGGCCAGCGGCACCCACACGCCGAGGCGCTGCGCCAGCATCGGGTTGGTGGACAGCCCGCCGCCCACCCACAGGTCGAAGCCGGGCCCGTGTTCCGGGTGGTCGACGCCGAGGAAGCCGATGTCGTTCGCCTCGTACGGGGTGTCCACCAGCCAGGAGATCGAGGTCTTGAACTTGCGGGGCAGGTTGGAGTACTGCTTGTCGCCGACGTACCGGCTGACGATCTCGTCGATCGCCGGCGTCGGGTCGACCAGCTCGTCGGCGGCCACGCCGGCGACGGGGCTGCCCAGCACGATGCGGGGGCAGTCGCCACACGCCTCGGTGGTCTGCAGGCCGACCGCCTCCAGCCGGCGCCAGATCTCCGGCATGTCCTCGACCCGGATCCAGTGGTACTGGATGTTCTGCCGGTCGGTGATGTCGGCGGTGTCCCGGGCGAACTCCCGGGAGATCTCCGCGATCGTCCGCAGCTGGGCCAGGTCGAGCTGGCCGCCGTCGATGCGGACGCGGAGCATGAAGAACTCGTCCTCCAGCTCGTGCGGCTCCAGCACGGCGGTGCGCCCGCCGTCGATGCCGGCCTTGCGCTGGGTGTAGAGGCCCCACCAGCGGAACCGGCCGCGCAGGTCCTGCGGGTCGATCGAGGCGAACCCGCGGTGGGCGTAGATGCTCTCGATCCGGGCCCGCACGTTCAGCGGGTCGTCGTCCTTCTTGATCCGCTCGTTGGGGTTGAGCGGCTCGCGGTGACCGAGCGCCCACTGACCCTCGCCCCGGGGGCGGCGGGGCGCCCTCGCGGGACGCGCCGACGGGTCCCCGGGCCTGGCCGGAATGCTGCTGACCGCCATCGCGGCGTCCTCCGTTGGGTTGCTGGTGCCTCGTGGGCTGAGCGGACGCGGCGGCCGGCCCGGCGAAGGGGCCGTGGACGGCGATGTCGTTGACGGCCGGCGCGCACCGCGCCCGAGACAGATTGGTCGGGCGTCGTCAGTGGGCCGGACAGATCGCGCTGCGTACGCGGCCGTAATCGACGTGGCGGCGGGCCACGAAGCGGCGGACGACAGCGGAGGTCATGGGCTCATGCTGCCACACCCCCACCCGCCGGGCCAATGAGCGCATGCCGGATCCCACATCACGGGCTGTCGATCGCCGGGCGTCGTTGCGCTGTCGGGGGCATCCGGACCCGCGACTGCGCCGCGCCGGGTGTGACAGGCTCGGACGGTGAGCGAAATGTCCGGAAGGTCGCCGGCGGGGCCGGGGCGGGGCGTCACCGTCCCCCGTCCGCACATCCCGATCTGGCTCCTCCCGGCCCTGCTCACGCTCGCCGTCACCCTCACCGGGCTCGACCGGGCCCCGCTCTGGCGCGACGAACTCGCCACCTGGAGCGCCGCCACCCGGGGGGTCACCGGGCTGGTGCGGCTCGCCGGCACCATCGACGCCGCGACCGGCCCCTACTACCTGCTGATGCACGGCTGGATCGCCGCCGTCGGCGACTCCCAGGCCACGCTGCGCCTGCCCGCCGCGCTCGCCATGGCCGGCACCGCCGGGCTGACCGCCGTCCTCGGCGAACGGCTGGCCGGCCCGCGTACCGGGCTGCTCGGCGGGCTGCTGTTCGCGGTGCTGCCGGGCACCTCCCGGTACGGGCAGGAGGCCCGCCCCTACGCGCTGGCCGCACTGTTCGCGGTTCTGTCCACGCTGCTGCTGGTGGCGGCACTGCACCGGGGCGGTCCCGCCCGCTGGACCGGGTACGCCGCGGCGGTCACCGGCCTGGGCCTGACCCATCTGGTCGCGCTCACCCTGCTCGCCGCCCACGCCCTCGCGGTGCTGGCCGCCCGCCGGGGCCCCCGGTCGACCGCGTGGTGGTTGCTCGCCCTGCTTCCGGCGGCGCTGGTGCTGACGCCCCTCGCGCTCGTCGCCCGGGGGCAGCGCGCCCGGCAGCTCGCCTGGGTGGATCCCGCCCGGCTGGCCGACCTGTCGGCACTGCCCGGCGGGGTGGTGCAGAGCGGCGCGGCGGGCGGCCTGCTGGTCGGTCTCGCCGCCCTCGGCGCGGCACGTCTCGGCCGGCGCGGGCTGCTGCCGGTCGCCTGCGTGGCGCTCCCGGTGCTGGCGGTCTTCGCCGCCGGGCTCGTCGTGGCGCTGTGGGTGCCCCGCTACCTGGTCTTCGTGCTGCCCTTCGCCTGTCTGCTGGCCGGCGCGGCGCTGACGACTGTGCGGCTGCCGGCCGCCCTGGCCGTGCTGCTGCTGGCTGGTGCGCTCGGGCTGCCGGACCAGGCCGCGCTGCGCCGCACCCACGAGTGGCCGCGCAGCGCCGGGGTCGACTACCGGGGCGCGGCGGCGGTGGTGGCCGCCGGGGCGCAGCCGGGCGACGCCGTCGTCTACGAGCCCCGGGACAGCTGGCTCTTCCTCGATCTGGGTCTGCGCTACCACCTGCGGGGGCGGACCCCCCGGGACGCGCTGCTGGCCGAGGACGCGGCCCGTCGGGGTGACCTGTGGGCCGCCGAGTGCGACCGCCCGGCCGACTGCCTGGCCGGCGTCGACCGGGTCTGGCTGGTGTTGGCCGGGCGTCGGTCCGACCCGCTGGCGGCGGTGCCCGGGGCGAAGGGGGCCGCCCTGCGGGCGGACTACACGGTGGTTCGGGTGCAACAGCCCGACGGGCTCACGGTCGCCCTGCTCACCCGCTGACCGGGTGGCATCGCCTCCCTGACGGCGGCCCTGGACGCCCGCGGCGCGCACCGGCAGCCGCCCCCGCACCGGACGGCCGGGGACGGTTGCCGTCACGCGGGCGAGGTCAGCCGCCCGGACGGCCCTCGGGAGCGCCGCCGCGGGCCAGCGGAACCACGAGCACCGCCTCCGTGCCGCACTCGGCGCCGTCGCGCAGCTCGATGCTGCCGCGCAACTCCCCGGTGACCAGGGCGCGCACGATCTGCAGGCCGAGGTTGCCGCCGCTGTCGGCGTCGAACCCGTCCGGCAGTCCCCGGCCGTTGTCGACCACCGACACGTGCAGCATCTTGCGGAACCGGTGCGCCGACACCACCACCTCGGGGGCGACCGTCGCCGGCTCGGCCGACGCGGTGCCGTCCTCGGCCGGCGGGAACCCGTGCTCGACGGCGTTGAGCAGCAGCTCGTTGAGCACCATGACCAGCGAGGTGGCGACCTCGGCGGGCAGCACCCCGAAGCTGCCCCGCCGGCGCATGCCGATGGCCCGTTCGGTCGCCGCCACCTCCGTCGCCGCACTGGCCACCCGGTCGACGATGCCGTCGAACTCGACCGCCTCGTCGCTGGACATGGACAGGGTCTCGTGCACGAGGGCGATGGAGGCGACCCGGCGGACCGACTCCTCCAGGGCCACCCGCGCCTCGGGCATCGACACCCGGCGGGCCTGCAACCGCAGCAGCGCCGCGACGGTCTGGAGGTTGTTCTTCACCCGGTGGTGGATCTCCCGGATGGTGGCGTCCTTGGTGATCAGGGCGCGGTCTCGGCGGCGTACCTCGGTGATGTCGCGGACCAGGACCAGCGCTCCGATCGGCACCCCCGCGGGCATCAGTGGCAGGGCCCGGGTGAGCATGGTCGCTCCCCGGGCGTCGATCTCGCGACGCGGCGGCGCCTCGCCGCGCAGCGCGGCGAGGATGCCGTTGGCCGCGTCGGTGCCCTCCAGCGGGTCGCCGGCGAGCCGGCGGTGCAGCGCCGCCAGATCCTCACCCACCAGGTGGGAGGCGTAGCCCAACCGGCGGTACGCGGACTGCGCGTTGGGGCTGGCGTAGGTGACCTTGCCCCCGGCGTCGAGCCGGACCAGCCCGTCGCCGACCCGGGGCGCCGAGGTGGTCTCTCCCGGGTGCCGGGGCGGCGGGAAGGTGCCGTCGGCGATCATCTGCGCGAGGTCGTCGGCGGTGGTCAGGTAGTTCAGCTCCAGCTGGCTCGGGGTCCGGGCGGTGGACAGGTTGGTGTCCCGCCCGACGACGGCGACCACCTCGCCGGCCTCCCCGTCGGCGGTGCGCAGCCGCACCGGGATCGCCTCGTGCCGGGCCGGCACGTCGCCGTACCAGACCGGGTCGCCCTCCCGCCAGATCCGCCCCTGCCGGTAGGCGACCTCCAGGTGGGCCACCTCGGGCCCGCCCACGATCCGGCCCACCTGGTCGTCCTGGTAGGCGGTGGGCGCGGTCGTGGGGCGGACCTGGGCGACGCAGAGGAAGCCGCCGTCGCCGTCCACCGGCACCCACAGCAGCAGGTCGGCGAAGGACAGGTCGGACAGCAACTGCCAGTCGCCGGCGATCCGGTGCAGATGGTCGATGTCGGCCGGGCGGAGGTGGGTGTGCTCCTCGGCGAGGTCGCGCAGCGTGGACACGCCCCACAGCGTGCCACGTCGTCGTTCACATCGTCGCGGTGACCTTCTTCAGCCCGCGCGGGGAGTCGGGATCCTCACCCCGGGCCAGCGCCAGGGCGAGCGCCAGCCGCTGCAACGGCAGGATGTCCAGCAGCGGGGCGTAGCGCTCGTCGACCTCGGGGACGGCCATCCGGGTGGCGCCCCCGACCTCGGCCGAGCCGACCACCACCACGTCGGCGCGGCGCTCCCCGAGCCGGGGCAGCACCTCACCCATGGACCGCCCACCCGGCCCGGAGCCGACCACGGCGAGCACCGGAACGTCCGGGTCGGTCATCGCGAGGGGGCCGTGCAGCAGGTCGGCGCCGGAGAAGGCCAGCGCCGGCAGGTACGAGGTCTCCATCAGTTTCAGCGCCGCCTCCCGGGCGGTCGGGTACGCGTACCCCCGGCCGGTGGTGACGAGTTGCGCCGCGAACCGGTAGCGCGGGGCGAGCCGGGTCGGGGTGGGGTCGTCCAGGGTGCGGGCGGCCAGGTCGGGCAGGGCGGCGAGGGCGGCGCGCTCCTCGGCGGGCAGTGTTCCGTCGCCACCGGCCCGGACGCCCTCGACGAGCATCAGCAGGGCGAGCAGTTCGGCGGTGTAGGTCTTCGTGGCGGCCACCGCACGTTCGTGGCCGGCGGCGATGTCGACGCTCAGTTCGGCGACGTCGGCCAGCGGCGAGTCGGGGGCGTTGGTGACCGCGAGGGTCAGCGCGCCGGACGCGCGGGCGCTGCGCAGCACCTCGGCGAGGTCGGGCGAGCCGCCGCTCTGGCTGACCCCGACGACGAGCGCGTCGGACAGGTCGGGCCGGGCGCCGTAGACGGTGACGACGCTGGGCGAGGCGAGCCCGGCGGGCAGCCCGAGCCGGATCTCGGTGAGGTAGGCCCCGTAGAGCGCGGCGTGGTCGGAGGTGCCCCGGGCGGTGAACACGACGTGCCGGGGGCGGCGTTGCGCCACGACCGCCGCGACGTGGGCGATCTCGCGGGCGTGGTCGGTGGAGAGCAGGCGCGCGTAACCGGCGGGCTGCTCGTCGATGTCGGCGGCCATGCCGGCCCCTGGACGCGTCACGGAAGCTCCTCCCACTGCGCGTTCGCCGCGCGTTTGCTGCTCAGTCTTGCATGTTTGATCTAGATCAAGCAATCGAACGAGCAGAATCGAACAGGTGATCACCAAAGTGAGGCGAGATCACCTACGCTGTCGCCGCACCGCACCCGACGAGCGAGAGGACGACGTGGCCGAGGGAACGGACGACCGTGCGCTGCCGGCGTCGGAGGAACTGACCCTGGCCCGCCGGGCGCTGGTCGACGGTGACCTGACATCCGCCGCCGGTCACGTCGCCGCCGCCCTCGCCCAGGCCCCGACCCTGCCGGAGGTCCACGAGATCCTCGCCCGGCTCGCCGCAGCCGGCGGCGAGGACGCCCTGGACCTCTTCCCCCTGCAACACCACACCTTCGTCGGCACCGTCGTCGCCCGCGCCCACCTGCTGGCCGCCGCCGGTCGGCCCGCGGAGGGCCTGGACCTGCTCGTCGCCGCGACCGGGCACACCCCCACGGCCGACTGGGCGGGGGTGCCCTGGGTGACCGCCCCCGAGCTGGCCGACCGGCTCGACCCGGAACGGTCCGCCCGGATCCTCATGCAGGTCTGCGCCGCCGTGCCCGACCCGGTGCCCCGTCCGCAGCGGGCCGCACTGGCGGCCTACCTCACGCTGGCCCGCAACGCGATCACCGTCCACCCCGGGCACGGCCTGCTGCTGGGCGCGGCGTCCGCGCTGGCCCGGCGGGTCGGCGAGGCGGCGCTCGCGGTCCGCTGGGCCGAGCGGGGGGTACGCGCCGAGCCGTCGAAGATCGGCGAGGTGTGGCTCGGGTACGCGCTGCGCAGCGCCGGCCGGGTCCGGGAGGCGGTGGCGGCGCTGCGCCGAGCCGTCGGCCACGATCCCGACGACCTGTCCGTCTACGCCGACATCGCCGGCACCCTGGCCGACCACGGCCGCCTCGACGAGGCCCTCAGCTGGGTGGACCGGGCGCTGGCCCGGGACCCGTCCTTCGACTGCGCCGTGCACACCGCCCACCGGCTGCGCTTCCAGCGCGACGGCGACGTGGCCCACCTGGTCGCGCTGGCGGACTTCGTGCGTGACCACCCCGACGACACCCACGAGCACGGCGACCTGGCCGAGTGCTGCCGGTCCCGGCCCTGGCTCGGTCAGGTCGCCCCGGCCGAGGGAGTGCTGCCGGAGGCGCTGCGGCAGATCGTGGCCGACGACCACGGCGGCCTCGGCTCGGCCGTCCTGCTCCGTACGCCCCCGCCGCCCAGCGCGCTGCGTACCGCGTCCTGGATCTCGCCCGGACTGCGCGTGGAGGTTCCCGAGCCCGACGGACCGGACCCGCGCGAACCCCGGCGATCGACCACCCGCCCGCTGTGGCGCTACGACGACGGGGTTCCCGTGCCCGCGCTGCCCGCGCCCACCCCGGAGGCGGCCCGGCGGCTGCGGGAACTCGCCCACCCGGCCTGGCAGCACCCGCCCGCGGCCTACGACGCGGCCGTCGGCCTGGCCACCCTCGACCTGGCGGATCTGCTCGGCCTGCTGGTGCATCCGCCCGAGCCTCCGCCGACGGCGCTGGGCCGGGTGCTGGCCACGCAGGACCCCAGCCTGTGGATCCGCAGCGCGCAGGTCTGGGCGTGCCTCGGCCTGTTGCACCACAACACCGACGAGCCCTGGGCCGGCTCGACCCGGCGACGGGTGCTGCGGGAGCTGATCTGGGACGTCGAGGACTGGATCACGGAGGCCGCCCTGTTCGCCCTGGTCACCGCCGCCTGGGTGGATCCGGGGGCACGCCCCGACGTGGCCCGTACGGTGGCGGCACGGCTGGCCGACGCGGTCGAGGTGGCGCAGTCCCGCCAGGTGCCGATCGCCGTCTCGCTGGCCCACCTGGCCCTGGCCACCCCGGAGTTGGACCCCGACACCCGCGCCGTGGCCCGCGCCCTGGCCGGTGCAGCGCAGCGACGCCGTGGGGGTCGGCTCCGCCGCCTCCTGCGCGCCCTCCGGTGGCGGCGGAGCTGACCGGCTCCGTCAGACGGCGGGCGCCTTGGCGAGCGCGGTCCCGGCCTGCTCCTCCTCCGTCGCCCCGGGCGGGGGCTCGTTGACGGTACGCAGCGGAATCTCCCGGATGAACCAGGCGAGCGCCGGCACCGCCAAGGTGAACAGCACCGCCCACCAGAACACGTGCGAGATGGCGTCGGCGAGACCACCGAGGACCACGTCGCGGGCCGCCGCCGGCAGCGCCCGGAGCTGTTCCAGGTCCATCGCCGCGCCAGCCTCACCACCGCCGCCGAACGCCGCCCCGGCCGGCGAACCGCCGAGCCGGTTGGCGAAGATCGCGCCGAACAGGGAGATACCCAACGAGCCGCCGATCGAGCGGAAGAAGGTGGCGGCACCGCTGGCCGCCCCCAGGTCCTTCTGCGCCACACTGTTCTGCGCGATCAGCATGGTGGTCTGCATCAGGAAGCCCATGCCGACACCCAGCACCACCATGTAGAGCGCGGACTCCGTCCTGCTGGTGTCCACGTCGAGCAGGGTGAGCAGCCCCAGGCCCAGGGTCATCACCACACCGCCGACGATCGGGTAGACCCGGTAGTGCCCCGTCCTGGTGATCGCCCGGCCGACCACCAGCGAGACGACCAGCATGCCGAACATCAACGGCAGCAGCAGCAGCCCGGAGTCGGTGGCCGAGGCGCCCTGCACGGTCTGCTGGTAGAGCGGGAGGAAGTTCATCGCGCCGAACATGGCGAAGCCGAGCAGGAAACCGACCAGCGAGATCAGCGCGAAGTTGCGGTTGGTGAACAAACCGAGCGGCAGGATCGGCTCGACGGCCCGGTGCTCGACCAGGCCGAACGCCACGAGGGCGACCAGGGCCAGCGCGGCGAGGCCGAGGATCTGCGGGGACGCCCAGGCGTACTCGTTGCCACCCCAGGTGGTCATCAGCACGATCGCGGTGATGCCCACCGAGAGCAGCGCGGCACCCAGCCAGTCGATCCGGTGCACGGTGCGGTGTCTCGGCAGCCGCAGGGTGGCGAGCAGCAGGACCAGGGCCACACCCCCGAGGGGCAGGTTGACGTAGAAGGCCCAGCGCCAGGAGAGGTTGTCGGTGATGAAGCCGCCGACCAACGGCCCGGCCACCATGGCGACGGCCATGATGCCCGCGATCATGCCCTGGTAGCGGCCCCGCTCGCGGGGCGGCACGAGGTCGCCGATGATCGCCATGACGCCGACTATCAGACCGCCGCCGCCGAGGCCCTGGAGGGCGCGGAAGGCGATCAGCTGGACCATGCCGCTGTCCGGGCCGCCGAGCACGCCCGAACCGGCCATGCCGCAGAGGGCCGAGCCGGCCAGGAAGACCACGACGGCGGTCAGGAAGACGGACCTGCGACCGTAGAGATCGCCGAGCTTGCCCCAGATCGGGGTGGAGACGGTGGTGCCCAGCACGTACGCGGTGACCACCCAGGTGAAGTGGTCGAGGCCGCCGAACTCGCCGACGATGCGCGGCAGGGCAGTGCTGACGATCATGTTGTCGAGCATCGCCAGCATCATGGCTATCATCAGGCCGAACAGCACCAACCGGATGCGGGGTCGTGCCACGGTCTGGTCTGACTGAATCATCGGTAGGCTCCCCCGAGAGTTTTGCCGCACTTACTTGCCGCCCGGTCAGTGACCTTACTAGCCGCACGGCAAGTTGGAGGCGAGGTCCGATCAAACGAGTTGGGTGGTGCGGGTGAGCCAGAGCACAGGCGGCACGCGGGAGCGGATCAAGGCCGTCGCGCTGGAGCTCTTCACCGAGCAGGGCTACGAGGCGACGTCACTGCGGGAGATCGCCGAACGGCTGGGTGTGACGAAGGCCGCCCTCTACTACCACTTCAAGAGCAAGGACGAACTCGTCACCAGCTTCGTCGAGGACCGCTTCGGTCGGATGGACGAGCTGATCGCCTGGGCCGAGTCACAGCCCGTGAGCGCCGCCACCCGACGCGCCGTCGTCGGCCGGTACGCCGACACCATGTTCGCCGGCGAACAGCCCGCCGTGATGCGCTTCTTCGAGCAGAACCAGACGGTGCTGAGGAGCCTGCCGGCCGGCCGGGACCTGCGGGAGCGCATGCTGCGCCTGGCGAGCACGCTGTGTCGGGGTGACGAATCCCCCAGCGGTCAGCTACGGGCCACCCTGGCCCTGTTCGCCGTGCACAGCAGCTGGTTCGCCGTCCGCAGCCCCGGCATCACCGACGCCGAGCGCAAGCGGATCGCCCTGGAGGTCGCCGACGAACTCCTCGCCGGGATCGGCGAACACTCCCCACCCCCCACCGCCGCCTGACCGCGCCCGGCGAGCCGGGCGATCAGGCCGGCCAGGGTGGCGTGGACCCCCTGCGTGCGGCCGGTGCAAGAAGCGAGGGTGGTCAGGTGGGTCAGCGCAGCGGGGTCAGGGTGAGACGCAGGGCCAGCAGGTCGACACCGGGCAGCGGGGACCAGTCCTTCTCGGGCAACCGGACGAAGCCGCGCCGCTCGTAGAGGCGGTGGGCGGACTCGGCGAAGCCGCTGCGGACGCAGATCACCACGGCCGAGCACCCCAGCCCGGCAGCCCGCGACACGCACGCCTCGACCAGCGCCGCCCCCGCGCCCCGACCCTGCGCCGACGGATCCACCGCGAGCATCCGGAACTCGGCCTCCCCGGGCCCGGACAACTCGGCGTAGGGACTGCCCGGCAGCACGAAGGTGACCGAGCCGAGCAGGTCGCCGGCAGCCTCGTCGACCGCCACCAGCACCTCGCCGTGCGCGGCACGACCCACCACGTCGGCCAGCACGTCGGCGTACCCGTTCTCGCCCTTGAGCTGACCGTCCGCCTCGTACGCGGCCACGGTCAGCCGGGCCACCTTCGGGAAGTCGACCGCCTCGGCCCGCCGAACCTGGACGCCTGTCAACCGATCACCGCGATGAGGTCACCGTCCTGCACGACGTCGCCCTCGTTCACGGCGAGCTGCTGCACGACGCCGTCGGACTCGGCGACCACCGGAATCTCCATCTTCATCGACTCCAGGATCACCAGCGTGTCCCCCTCCGACACGCTGTCCCCGGCCGACGCGACGACCTTCCAGACGTTCGCCACCATCTCGGCGCGGATCTCCTCGGCCATGTCCGGCCCTCCCTCTCGCGAATGCTGCGACGTATCCAATCATGCGGCGGCCCCCCGTGGGCGCGGAGCGGCGTTCGTGCCCTTCTCGGGATCCACTCAACCGGCCGCACTAGCATCAGCGGGTCGGACCCCGGCACCGGGCGGCCCGCGTGTACGCCGACGCCGAGGGTCGCGCAGACGGTCCGACCATCACGAGGAGGTCAGCATGGCGAAGAAGGCCCGCAAGAAGAAGGCCCGTAAGAAGAGCGCCGCCAACCACGGCAAGCGCCCCAACTCCTGATCGGGGGGCCGGTCACGGCCCGACGCGGATCAGACGACGAGACCGGTGGCCCGGGTCGGCATGTCGACCCGGGCCACCGGTCCGCGTGATTCCGTCGCGGTCAGTCGGCGAGTTCGCGCGACTCGCTGCTCTCGAAGACGACCAGCTCGCTGATCCGTACCCGGAGCCGCTCGCGCAGCTCGTCGGGCGCGGACTCGTTGCCGCAGCAGCGGGCGACGAGCGCCTTGACCTCCTGCTCGATGCCGTACTCGCGCAGACACGGGCCACACTCGTCGAGGTGGTGCCGGATCAGGGTGCGCCGTTCCTCGGCGCACTCCAGGTCGAGGTAGAGGTAGACCTCGGCGATGACCTCGCGGCAGTCCGTCTTGTGCGGATCTCCACAGCTCACGTCACACCTCCCGGCCGGCGGCAGCGGTGGAGCCCTTCGACGACGCCGCACCGGAGAACCCGCGCTCCGCGGCGTAGCCCTCCAGTAGCTTGCGCAGATTGCGACGACCGCGGTGCAGCCGCGACATCACCGTGCCGATCGGCGTACCCATGATGTCGGCGACCTCCTTGTAGGAGAAGCCCTCGACATCGGTGAGGTAGACAGCCAGGCGGAACTCCTCCGGTAGCTGCTGGAGTGCCTCCTTGACGTCGCTGTCGGGCAGCCGGTCCAGCGCCTCCGTCTCGGCCGAACGCAGGCCACTGGAGGTGTGCGACTCGGCCTCGGCGAGCTGCCAGTCGGTGATCTCGTCGGTCGGCGCCTGGACCGGCTGGCGCTGCCGCTTGCGGTAGGAGTTGATGTAGGTGTTGGTCAGGATGCGGTACAGCCAGGCCTTGAGGTTCGTGCCCTCCTCGAACTGGTGGAAGGCCACGTACGCCTTGAGGTACGTCTCCTGGACCAGATCCTCGGCATCCGCCGGGTTGCGGGTCATCCGCAGACCGGCTGCGTAGAGCTGATCGACGAAGGGCATTGCGTCCCGCTCGAAGCGGGCCCTGCGCTCGTCCGTCTTCTCGGTGGTCAACCGCACATCCCCTCGCGTCGGATGCTGTCCCGCCGAGGATACGCGCACGGACCCGTCGGCCGACTCGGTTCCGACAGGTGTGCCCCCGCTCACCGCCGGTACCGCCGCGGGCCACTGCGGGCCGTCGAGCAGCCGCCGCAGCCGCCGCACCCCCCGTTCGTCCCGTTCCCGGTTCCGTGTCTCGATCGGCACCGGTCACCCCCTCCGCCACTCGTGTCCTCCGAGGGGTGCAACGCGACCGCAGGGGCGGGACATTCCGGATGCTCCGGCCCCGTTCCTGGTCCCGGCCCCGACGGGGTGCCGACGCTGGGACCAGGAAGGGCCTGGGAGGGACGGTACGACCGCCCGAACCGGGCGGGCGGCACCATCGGATGCAACGACCCTGCGCCGCCGCCGGACACGGGCTGCGGGGACCGCGAGGGACGCGGCGACCCCGGCATCATCCCGGGCGTCGGGCCCGCGCCCGGCGGCGTCGACGACCACCGGGCACCCGACCCGCCAGCACCGCCCCCGGGGTCGGCCCTCAGCCGCGCGTCCAACCCCGTGCGCGCAGCCAGTCGACCACCAGGGCGGCGGTGCCCGGGGGATCGCCGCGCAGGTCGTGGCGCTCCCCCGGCCGGGTGACGACCCGCACCTGCGGCCCGGGTTCCGGCACCCCGAACGGATCCCGGTCACCGTTGACCACGAGGGTGGGCAGGCCGGTGCCCAGTTCGGCGGCCCGCGTCCGCTCCGGCCGACCGGGCGGGTGCAGCGGGAAGGCCAGCGCGACCACCCCCGCGGCCCCGACGGCGGTCGCGGTGCGGCAGGCCACCCGCGCTCCGCTGGACCGTCCACCCACGAGCAGGGGTACGCCGCCGTGCCGCCGGCGGAGCACGGCCAGCACGGTCGTCCACGCCTCGTCGAGGTGTCCTGCCGGCGCGGGTGCCCGCCGACCGGCGACCCGGTACGGCTGTGTCACCCGGGCCACGACCAGGCCGGCTCCGATCGCGGCGGTCCGCAGGGCGACGAGATCCGGCGCGTCCACGTCGCCGCCGGCCCCGTGCCCGAGCACCAGCAGGGCGGTCGGTGGCCCGTCCGGCTGGTCGGTGTCCACCCGGGCCGGCCCCCGTGGGGTGTCGACGTCGTCGGTCTGCGGCACCGGCCCATTGTGCCTGCCACCCCGCCTGACGAGCTGCCGTCAGCAACCGACCGCCCGAACAGGGGCACCCGGCCCGGCGTCGTCAGCTCAACGGGACGAGGGTGAGCAGTCGGTCCCGGACCGGCGGGCCGGCCTCGGCCGCGGCGTCCGGATCGGGTTGCACCTCGGTGCGCCAGGCGACGAGCATCGCCCGGCGTTCGCGCGGGGTGGTGCCGCCCCACACGCCGTGACAGTCACCGACCTCCAACGCCCAGGCCAGGCAGGAACCCTGCACGTCGCAGCCGCGGCAGAGCGCCACGGCGACGTCGGCGGGCTCGTTCGGCGCCGGAAAGAACGTTTCCGGGTCGACGCTCTGGCAGGTTCCCCTTGTTCGCCACGCTTCGTCCTGTCGGCGCTCGCGCAACGCCCGCAGCAGTCGCGGATCTCGGCGTGCGGCAGCCACCTCGTGCGGGCGGGGCATACGCGCCCGTGTCATCCACCCACCTCCCCCGTGGGACCGGCAAGCTCGATGAGCATCGTTCGCCCCGTGCGAATCGACGCCCACCACCGGCGCTGTGTTCTATCGCACTTGACCGTGGGGGGACAAGGCTTTCCCGCGAGGTTGGGGTGATCACCACGCGACGTTTCGCCAGGAAACCTGGCAAATCACACCCGCCAATGTCTTTCGGTGTCAGAAGAGCGTCATATCCTCCGGGTCCTCCGCCCCGTCTACCGGCACCCGGGCCACGAGCCCCGGCCCGTCGTTGCGGACGTTGCCCACCGCCGGCCCCACCGGGCGCACCTCCAGGCCGGCGAGCCAGCTCACCGGAGGCGGTGCCAGCAGGTCCTCCGGGCCCGCGGCACGCCCCCCGCCCGCACCACGCCCGCCGGCACCACCACCGGTGTCACCGCCGGCACCACCGCTGTCACCGCCGAGCCAGGCCGACCAGCGGTCGGCGGGCAGCAGCAGCGGCATCCGGTCGTGCACCCCGGCCAACTCCCCGACCGCCGCCGTGGTCAACACACTGCACGTCACCAGCGGGCCGGCCGGGCCGTCCCACACCGACCAGATGCCGGCGAACGCGAGCACCGAGCCGTCCCGCGGGGTCATGTAGTACGCCTGCCTGGCCCCATCCGAGGCGCGGACCCACTCGTACCAGCCGTCGGCGGGGACCAGGCAGCGCCGACGCGCGAAGGCTCCGGCGTACGCCCGACTGGTGGCCACCGTCTCGGCGCGGGCGTTGATCATTCGGGCGGCGCCCGCGGACGAGCGGGACCACGGCGGCACCAGTCCCCAGCGGCCGAGGGTGAGCGAACGGTGGCCCGCGGAACTGACGCGGACCAACGGCACCGGATCGGTCGGGGCGACGTTCCAGTCGGGCGCGAGTCGCCCGTCGGTCTCGTCGACGGACTCGAACACGGCACTCAGGTCGCCCGCGCCCCGGGTCGTGGCGTACCTCCCGCACATGACCCACACGCTAGCGCGCGGACGCGCCACCGGCTGTCCCGTCCACCGGGAGCGGCGCTGCCGGCAGGCACCACGAGGCGTCCCGGCACGGCAGAATGGCACCCGTGGGCAACCTGACCGCGACCCGGCCGCTTCAGCCGTGGACCGCTCCGACCGCGACCGACCCGGTGGCGGCGACGCTGCGCCTGCCCGGCTCGAAGTCGCTCACCGCCCGGGCCCTGGTGCTCAGCGCGCTGGCCACCGGCCCGTCCACGCTGGCCAAGCCGCTGCGCGCCCGGGACACGACGCTGATGGCCGGCGGTCTGCGGGCCATGGGCGCGCACATGTCGATCGCCGACGACGAGCGCTGGCTCGTCCGTCCCCACCACCTGGCCGGCCCGGCCCACGTGGACGTGGGCCTCGCCGGCACCGTGATGCGGTTCCTGCCACCGGTGGCGGGCCTGGCCGAGGGGCAGGTCACCTTCGACGGAGATCCGCATGCCCGCACCCGCCCCCTCGGGCCGCTGATCGGGGCGCTGGGCACGCTCGGCGTCCGGGTCGACGTGACCGGCGACGGCAGCCTGCCGCTGGCCGTGGTCGGCGACGGCCGGGTGCCGGGCGGCGAGGTGGTCATCGACGCCTCCGCCTCCAGCCAGCTCGTCTCCGGCCTGCTGCTGGCCGCACCCCGCTTCGACCGGGGCGTCGTGGTGCGCCACGTCGGCCCGCCGGTGCCCTCGGCCCCCCACCTGCGGATGACGGTGCAGATGCTGCGGGCCGCCGGGGCGGCCGTCGACGACGGCACCCCCGACGTGTGGGTCGTCGAGCCGGGCCCGCTGACCGGGCGCGGCTGGGAGATCGAGCCGGACCTGTCGGGCGCGGTGCCGTTCTTCGCCGCCGCCCTGGTCACCGGCGGCGAGGTGACCCTGCAGGGCTGGCCGCACAGCAGCGTCCAGCCCGTGGAGCAGCTCCGCGCACTGCTGCACTCGATGGGTGGCGACGTCACCCTCACCACCAGCGGCCTGACCGTGCGGGGCACCGGCACGGTCCGGGGAATCCGGGCCAACCTGTCCGACGTCAGCGAGCTGACCCCGGCGCTGACCGCGCTGGCCATGCTCGCGGACTCGCCGTCGGTGTTCACCGGCGTCGGCCACATCCGGGGGCACGAGACCGATCGGCTCGCCGCGCTGGCCCGCGAGTTCGCCGGGCTCGGTGCGGACGTCACGGAGTCGCCGGACGGGCTGGAGATCCGCCCCCGGCCGTTGCGGGGCGGGGTCTTCCGCACCTACCAGGACCACCGGATGGCGCACGCCGCCGCAGTCGCCGGGCTCGCCGTGCCCGGCATCGAACTGGACGACGTTTCGTGCACCTCGAAGACGATGCCCGAGTTCCCGGCACTATGGTCGGGGATGGTGACCGGCAAGAACTGAGCGGGCGGAAGGGGCGACCCTGGGGACCAGGCGGCGGGAGTACGACGAGGACGACGTCCGGGTGCGACCCGGGAGGTCCTCGCGTCCGCGTACCCGCACCCGCCCCCTGCACGCCGACGCGCGGGACGGCTTCGTGATCGCCGTCGACCGGGGCCGGTACACCTGCGTGGTGCCCGACGCCGGGCCGGACGCGCCCCTGGTCACCGCGATGCGGGCCCGCGAGCTGGGCCGCAAGTCGGTGGTGGTGGGCGACCGGGTGGGACTGGTCGGCGACACCACCGGCGCGGCGGGGGCACTGGCCCGGATCGTCCGGATCGCCGAGCGCTCCTCGGTGCTGCGGCGCACCGCCGACGACGACGAGACCACCGCCGAGGGTCGCCTGGAACGGGTGGTCGTGGCGAACGCCGACCAGCTGGTGATCGTCAGCGCGTTGGCCGACCCGCCCCCCCGCACCGGGTTCGTCGACCGCTGCCTGGTGGCGGCGTACGACGCGGGCATCGAGCCGCTGCTCTGCCTGACCAAGGCCGACCTGGCCGGGCCCGAGGCGGTGCTCGACTACTACGCCGAGCTGGAGCTGCCGTACGTGCTGATCCGCCCCGACTCCGACCTCGACGCGCTGCGCAGCCTGCTCGCCGCCCGGATCTCGGTCATGGTGGGGCACTCCGGAGTCGGCAAGTCGACGCTGGTCAACCGCCTGGTGCCGGACGCGGCGCGGGCGGTCGGCACGGTCAGCGCGATCGGTCGCGGCCGGCACACCTCCACCAGTGCGGTCGCGTTGCGCCTGCCGGCGCTGCCGGGCCGCGACGACGACCCCGGCTGGATCGTGGACACCCCCGGGGTGCGCAGCTTCGGGCTGGCGCACGTGTCCGCCGAGAGCCTGCTGCACGGCTTTCCCGACCTGGTCGAGGCGACGGTCGACTGCCCGACGAACTGCCCGCACACGGCCGACGAGGCCGACTGTGCGCTGGACGCCTGGGTGGCCGCCGGCAAGGCGGATCCACGCCGGCTGGCCTCGTACCACCGGCTGCTGGCCTCCCGGGCCGGCGAGGGCGACCCGCGCGGCGAGGCCGACCAGCGCGGACCCGGCGAGTCCTGGGCGACCGAAGGCGACCCCCCGGCCGCCGGCTGACCCGCCCGCCCGTCGGCCCCGGGGCCGCCGCTACCGTTTGCGCCATGACCGGGTACGCCGCTGACCTCGCCCTCGCCCACCAGCTCGCCGACGCCGCCGATGCCATCTCCATGGCCCGGTTCCGCGCCCTCGACCTGCGGGTCGAGTCCAAGCCGGACCTCACCCCGGTGTCGGACGCGGACACCGCCGTGGAGCGGGAGATCCGGGCGCTGCTGGCCGCGCACCGGCCCACCGACGGCCTGCTCGGCGAGGAGTTCGGGGAGACGCCGGCCACGGCGGGGGGGCGGCGGTGGGTGGTCGACCCGATCGACGGCACCAAGAACTTCGTCCGGGGCGTTCCGGTCTGGGCGACGCTGATCGCCCTGCTGGAGGACGGGCGGCCGGTCGCCGGCCTGGTGTCCGCGCCGGCCCTGGGGCGCCGCTGGTGGGCCGCGACCGGCGCGGGAGCGTACGCGGGGCCGGACGCGGCACACGGCGCCCCGATCCGGGTCTCCGGGGTGCGGGAGCTGACGGACGCCAGTTTCTGCTACTCCTCGCTGGGCGGCTGGGAGGACGCGGGCCGGCTGGAGGCGGTGCTCCAGTTGATGCGCGACACCTGGCGCAGCCGGGCGTACGGGGACTTCTACGGCTACATGCTGCTGGCCGAGGGGGCCCTGGACGTGATGGTGGAGCCCGAGCTGTCGCTGTGGGACGTCGCCGCGCTGGTGCCGATCGTCGTCGAGGCGGGGGGCACGTTCACCGACCTGGCCGGTCGGCCGGCGCCGGCCGGCGGGGAGAACAGCGCGGTGGCCAGCAACGGCCCACTGCACGCCGACATCCTCGCGCGCCTCGGTCGGCCCACCACGCACTGACCTCCGACACCCTCTATCCTCGCGGGGTGTCCACTTCCGGCTGGTGCTTCCTCGCCGCGATGATCATCGCGTACGGGGTGGCCAACCTCCTCCAGTCGGTCGCCGCCGCGCGGACCACGGTCCACCACACCTTCGATCCGGGGCTGCTGCTGCGGTTGGCCGGGCACCGCACCTACCTGGTCGGGCTGGGGTGCCAGGTGGCCGGCTTCGTGCTGGCCTTCCTGGCCCGCCGCGACCTGCCGTTGTTCCTGGTGCAGGCCAGCGTCGCCGCTGGGCTGGGGGTCACCGCGATCCTCGGCGTGCTGGTGCTCAAGTGGCGACTGCCGGCGGCGGAGGTGGCCCTGCTGGTGCTGCTCTTCGCCGGGATCACCGCCCTGGTGCTGTCCGCCCGACCGGCCCCCTCGAAGCCGTTGGGCACCGCCGGGGTGATCGGCCTGGCGGCGGCGCTCGGGGTGATCGCCCTGCTGGGGGTCTTCGCGGTCCGGTTGCACGGTGCCCCCGGCTCGGTGGCGCTCGGCTCCCTGGCCGGGCTGGCGTTCTCCGCCGCGGCGATCGCCGCCCGGCCGCTGGCCTCCGCCCCGAGCTTCGAGGCGTTCGTCCGGGACCCGCTGCTCTACCTGCTCATCGTGCACTCCGTGGTGGGCCAGCTGCTGCTCGGCCTGGCCATGCAGCGCGGCTCCACCACGGCCGCCGTCGCGGCGATGGACGCCGCCGGTGCGGTGCCCGCCGCGATCGTCGGCCTGCTGCTGCTCAACGACAAGATCTGGCCCGGCCGGGAGTGGCTGGCCGCCGCCGGCTTCCTGGTCACCCTCGCGGCGGTCATCGGGCTCACCCGGTACGCCGAACCGCAACACCACCACGCCGTCGCCCAGGAGACCCGACGGGCGATGGTCGGCGTCGGCCGGGGCTGACGGCGCGAACCGGCGCGCGGTTCCTGCCCGGCGCTCCGGCCGACCCTCAGACGGCCTCGACGGGCTTGCGGCGGCCCACCACCCGTTCGTAGAGCCGCTCCAGGGCGTTCGCCGTCCGCTCCCAGGTGTAGCTGCACCGCACCCGGTCGACGGCCGCGTGCCCGTAGGCGAACCGCCCCGCGTTGTCGGCGAGCAGCCGGCGCAGGGTGACCCCCAGGGTGCGTACGTCGCCGGGTGCCAGGAGCCTGCCGGTGACCTCGTCGACGACCGCGTCGGCGATGCCGCCCATCGCGTAGCCGACCACCGGCACGCCGCAGGCCATCGCCTCCAGCGAGACCCGGCCCGCCGACGCGTAGTGCGGGGTGCAGGCCACCACGTCCGCCGAGCGGTACCAGGTCGCCATCTGGTCGTGCGGCACCGCGCCCACCAGCTGCACCTGCTCGGCGACACCGGTGCGCTCCGCCAACTCGCGCAGCCGACGGAACTCGGCGTGGCTGGCCAACTGCTCGACGGGCGGCCCGCCGGCGATCACCAGCTCCGCGTCACCGACGAGGCGCATGGCGTGGACCAGGTCCTCGTGGCCGTGCCCCCGGGACAGGCCGCCGACGGAGAGGATGCGGGGGCGCTGCTCCCGCGGCGCGGCCTCCCCGTCGGGCTGGAACTGCGCGGTGTCCACTCCCGTCGGCACCATCGCCACCGAGGTTCGTTGCAGCCCCATCCGGGTCAGCTCGTCCACCTCGTCGTTGCACTGGGCGACCGCGATGTCCACCACCCGGGTCAGGGCCCGCTCCAGCGGGATGCGGGTGTCCGGCCCCTGGTAGTCCGCACCGAGGTGACGCAACTGCTCGACGCCCAGCGAGTGGAAGGTCTGCACGACCGGGATGTCGGTCTCGCGGACGGCCTGCGCGGCAGCCAGGCCACCGGGCCAGTAGTGGCCGTGCACCACCTCGGGGGCCCAGTCGGCCGCCCACCGGTCAGCCAGCCAGCGACCGAAGTCGGCCAGGTGGGGCACCAGTTCGGCGGTGGGCACCGGGGCGACCGGGCCGACCGGCACCCGCTCGATCCGGTAGCCGTCGACCACCGCGGTCTCCGGCAGGTCGGGGGCGTCCCGGCGCTCGTACACCCGGACGTCGTGGCCCCTCCCGGCCAGTTCGGCGGCGACCCGCGCGATGTGCTCACGGGTGCCGACGGCAGGACCGTCGGCGTGCCGGGGGGCAGCGGCGTGGGCGCAGACGAGGCCGACGCGCATGGTCACCTCCATGCGTTCTGTTCAGCGGTGGTCTTCGGTCAGAGCGTCCCATTAACCGGGGTGCCGGGTGCCGAAACCTGGCAGATCGGGAAGTGACGGGCGGCATGAGCGGCGGCTGCGGGGGTACCGGCGAAGAATGCCACTGACCCGAAGCCTCCCCGACGCTGCGGTGGTGATCACCGGCGCTTCCAGCGGCATCGGGACGGCCACCGCGTACGCTCTCGCCCGCCGTGGCGCCTCCCTCGTCCTCGCCGCCCGCAGCGAGCCCGCACTGCGGGAGGTGGCCCGCACCTGCCGAGGCCTGGGCGGCCGGGCGGTGGTGGTGCCGACGGACGTCACCGACCCGGTCGCGGTCGAACGGCTGGCCGCGCGGGCGGCGGCGGAGTTCGGCCGGATCGACGCCTGGGTCAACAACGCGGCCGTCGGCGCGGTGGGGCTGTTCGACGAGATCCCGGTGGCCGAGTTCCGCCGGGTGGTGGAGGTGAACCTGCTCGGCGTCGCGTACGGGATGCGGGCGGCGCTGCCGCACCTGGCCGCCGGCGGTGGCGGCGTGCTGGTCAACAACGCGTCGGTGCTGGCCGAGGTGGCCATGCCGTACCAGTCGGCGTACAACGCCACCAAACACGGCGTGCGGGGCCTCTCCGACACGGTGCGGCAGGAACTCCGGGTCACCGGGCGGACCGCCATCTCGGTCTGCACGGTGCTGCCCGCCACCATCGACACCCCGTTCTTCCGGCACGCCGCCAACCACAGCGGCCGGGAACTGGTGCCACCGCCGCCGGTGTACCCGCCGGAGGTGGTCGCCGAGACCATCGTGCGGCTGATCCGCCGGCCACGCCGCGAGGCGTACGCGGGAGGCGCCGCCCGCCTGATCGGCCTCCAGTGGCGGCTGGCCCCGGCGCTGGCCGAACGGGTGCTCGGCTGGTATGCCAAGCACACCCAGTTCGGGCCAGGGGTACGCCTGACCAGCTCCGGCAACGTGTTCGCCGCGGACGCCGAGGCGAGCCGGGTCGGCGGCTGGCACGGACGGCGGCGGCAGCTCGTGCGGATGGGCGCGGCGTTCGGCTTCGCCGCGGCCGGCACGGCGGTCGGCACGGTCGCCGCGATCACCCGACGACCACGGGCAGGCCGCTGATGAGGCGTTCGGACGCGCGGGCCGGCCCCCGGCGGGACGGGACGACGACCGACGGGGACGGGCCGGCGACCGACCCGACCTGCCGGGTGGAGGCCGACGCCGGTTCGGCCCTGGTCCGGGTGACCGGAGTCCTGGACACCGCCGGGGCCCGGGCGGTACGGGAGGCGCTGCTGCTGCTGCTCGCCGACCGTCCCGGGCCGGTGGTGGCGGACCTGTCCGGGCTACGGGTCGGCGACCCGGCGGCGGTGGCCGTCTTCCCGCAGGTGCGCCGCGACGTGGTCGACTGGCCGGCGGCCGAGCTGCTGCTGTGTGATCCGGCCGGCCAGGTTCCCGGCGTGCCGTCCTGGCCCACCCTGGGCGCGGCGCTGGCCGCGTTGCCCGGAGCGCCGACGGCGGCGGTACTCAGCGCCGACCTGGACCCGGCGGTCGGATCCGCCCGGTGGGCCCGGCAACTGGTGACGGACGGCTGCGTCCACTGGGGGGTGCCGACCCTGACGGAGCCGTGCCGCATCGCGGTCACCGAACTGGTCAACAACGTGGTCGCGCACGCGCGGACCCCGATGACGGTGCGGCTGGCGCCGCGCCACCGCGAGTTGCACCTCGCGGTGCGGGACCGCTCACCGAGGCTGCCCTCCTACGCCGGCGTCTCCCCGGCCCATGTCATGGGCGGACGCGGCATGCTCCTGGTCGACACGGTCGCCCGCCGCTGGGGCAGCACGCCGGTGCCGGACGGCAAAGTCGTCTGGTGTGTTCTGCACACCGAGGACGAACCGTTCTGATCAGGCCGCTTCGCCCCCGCCGTCGGGTGGGAGACGCCGGTGGACCGGTTATGGCGGGAGGGCAGCGGGTAGTGGTCAGTCATGCGTGAGGACGAGTACCCGACCCCCGTGTCCGACCCCGAGGCCGACGGCCTGCCCGACACGGCCGACGACGATTCGACGGCGGGCGACGACGTGCTGACCGGCCGGGAGGCCGACGGCCCGTCGCCGGCCCAGTTGCCCGGCGACCGCACCCCGGTGGCGGTGGACCAGTTCGGCACCACCGCCGAGGAGCAGCTCGACGGTGAGTCGCTGGACCACAAGCTCGACCGGGAACGGTTCGAGCGCCCCGCCGACGATCCGCTGGCCGGCCCGGTCGACCCGGACATCGCGGCCGAGGCCGACAGCGAGGAGGCGGCAGCCCAGGCGCAGCTCGACGCCGACGTGCTCGAGCCGGGCCCGACCTCCGACCCGAACTCGCCGGTGTCGCTCTACGACCACGGCCGGCTGGGCAGCGTCGCCGACGGGCAGGTGGGCCGGCTCGTCGAACCGGACGAGGGCGCGCACACCGACCAGGAGACCGACTCGGTCGCGTACGACGCGGGGTCGGCCGGCGGCGGGGCGAGCGCGGAGGAGCTGGCCGTCCACGAGACCCGACCGCCGCACTCGGTCTGAGCCGCCGCCGGGCGGGTCGTGCCGCCGCACCGGGTGGGACGCCCGCACCCGGGCTGGTGGGACGGCACCGCACCCGCTGTGCGGGCCGGTGCCGCCGCCCGCTGTGCGGGCCGGTGCCGGCTCAGCCGTCGAGGCCCCGCTCGATGGCGTACCGGGTCAGCTCGACCCGGTTGTGCAACTGAAGCTTGCCGAGCGTGTTCTGCACGTGGTTCTGCACGGTGCGGTGGGAGAGCCCGAACCGCTCGGCGATCTGCCGGTAGGACAGCCCCTTGGCCACCAGCCGCAACACCTCGGTCTCCCGGTCGGTGAGCCGGGGTGCGGGGTCGCCGGGATCGCGCCGCCCGCCCGCGCCGACCGGGTCCGCCGCGAGCCGGCGGTACTCGCCGAGCACCAGCCCGGCCAGCCCGGGGGTGAAGACCGGCTCCCCGGCTGCGGTGCGGCGCACCGCGTCCAGGAACTCGGCCGGCCCGGCGGACTTGACCAGGTAGCCGGTGGCACCGGCCTTGACGGCGTCGAGAACGTCCTGCTGTTCGCCACTGGCCGACAGCATCAGCACCCGCACCTCGGGCAGCGCCGCGCGCAGGCCATGGATCACCTCCACCCCGGAGATGTCCGGAAGTTGCAGGTCGAGGACCACCACCTCCGGCCGGGCCGCCGCGGCGACGCGGACGGCCTGTCGACCCTCCCCGCTGGTGGCGACCACGTCGTGGCCGGCCTCGGCGAGGTCGCGGGCCACCCCCTCGCGCCACATCGGATGGTCGTCGACCACCATCACCCGCGCCACCGTGCCTCCTCCGTGTCCGGTCGTCCGCCGTCCGTGCGGCCGACGACGAGTTCCAGCTCCGTGCCGGCACCCGGAGCGGAGGTGATCCGCACCTCGCCGCCGAGGTCGGCGAGCCGGCCCCGGATGGACCGCGCCACCCCGAGCCGGCCCTGCGCCTCGGCCTCGGCCAGCCGCTGCGGCGGGAAGCCGGGGCCCTCGTCGCGGATCGACACGGTGACGGTCGACCCCTCGTCCTCGACCAGCACCCACGCCCGCCCGCCGGCGTGCCGGGCCACGTTGTCGAGCGCCGCCCCGACGGCGGCGGCGAGTTCCCGGGCCACCGGACCGGGCAGGGGAACCGGGGTGGCCGGCACGGACAGCGACACCGTCGCGGAGTCGTACCGACCCAGCAGCCCCCGCAGGTCCACCGGCCCGACGGCGGTGGCGGGCGGCGCGGCGGCACCGGAGATCAGCGCCCGCAGGGCGGCCTCCTGCTCCCCGGCCAACCGGGCCAGCTCGGCGGCCTCACCGTCGAGGCGGGCCCCGCGCCGTTGCACCAGGGCGAGCACCTGGAGCACGGAGTCGTGGATGTCGCGGGCCAGCCGTTGCCGCTCCCGGGTGGCGGCCTCCAGCTCCACCGCCCGGTGCAGTCGCTCCTCGGCGGCCACGGCCAGCCGGGCGACGTGCCCGACCACCACGCCGGCCAGCAGCATGAGGATCGCCCCGTTGATCGCCGACGGGGTGGTCACACCCCGCGCCGCCAGGTCGGCTCCCGCGAGCACCAGCGCGGCGACCGTGCCGCGGCGTCGCCCGCCGGACACCGCCCACGCCAGCACCGGCCCGCCGAGCCACGCCACGGCCAGGGTGGGCACACCGTCGGCCAGCGCGGCCCGCCCGATCACCCACGGCGAGGCCAGCACGACGGCCAGCACGACGGCCAGGTCAGTCAGGAGCAGCGGCCATCCGCGCAGGGCGGGGCGGGCGTAGCCGACGGCGGTGACGCCGGTCCAGGCCGCCATCGCGAGAACCACGCCCGCGGCGGCGAGGGGATGCGTGTAGCGGTCCGCGTCGCGCAGCGCCACCACGCAGACGTACGCGAGGGAGGCGAGCCGGTACACGGTGACGGCCCGCCAGAGCGGGACCTCGAGACCTCCGGGCGGTGCGGGCACGCGGTCACGATGCCACAGCCGGACGACGGGCCGCCGGGTGCCGGAGGGGCGCCGGCCGACGCACACCGCGTACGGTGGTGCCCATCGAACACACCCCACTGATCGCCGAGGCCTTCGACCAGGCCCAGGTGACCGGGCTCCGCCACTCGGTCACCTCCTGCGCGCGTGCCGCCGGGCTCGCCGACCAACGGCTGGACGACTTCGTGCTGGCCGTCAACGAGCTGATCACCAACGCGGTGCGGCACGGTGGCGGCCGGGGCTGGCTGCGGCTGTGGCAGGAAGCCGGTCACCTGGTGTGTGAGGTGTCCGACCACGGCGACGGGATCAGCGCCGGACGCCTGGCGGAACGGCACCGCCCCGCGCCGGACACCGCCGGCGGCTGGGGCCTCTGGCTGGCCCGCGAACTCAGCGACGCGATGGACGTGACGACCGGCCCGCAGGGCACCACGGTCCGCATCTTCGCCGCCACGGTGGACGTCCCCCACCACGTCGGCCGGCACCGCCGCGACTGACTCCCGCGCCCTCAGGAGAACAGGGCGCTGACGGACTCGCCGTCGTGGATGCGACGGACCGCCTCGGCCAGGGCGGGGGCGATCGACAGCACCGTCAGCTTCGGCACCCGCTTGTCGGTGGGGATGGGCACGGTGTTGGTGCAGACGATCTCCCGTACGTCGTCGGCCGCGCCGAGCCGCTCCAGCGCGTCCGTGGAGAACAGCCCGTGTGTGCAGGCCAGCCGGATCGAGCGAACCTCCAGACGGCGCAGGTGCGCCATCAGCTCGATCATCGTGCTGCCCTTCGCGATCTCGTCGTCGAGCACGATCACGTCCCGACCCGCCACCTCGCCGATGACCGCGCTGATGCTCACCCGGTCGTCGGTGAACCGCTGCTTCGCCCCGGCGGCCACCGGGGTGCCGAGCCGACGGGCGAAGGCCGCCGCGGCCTTGGCGTTGCCCAGGTCCGGCGAGACCACCACGGTGTTACTCAGGTCGTAGGGGCGGAAGTGGGCGGCCAGCTCCCGCAACGCGTGCAGGTGGTCCACCGGGACGCTGAAGAAGCCGTGCACCTGCGGCGAGTGCAGCGTCATCGCCAGCACCCGGTCCGCGCCGGCCGCGACCAGCAGGTCGGCCACCAGCCGGCCGCCGATCGAGATGCGGGGCGCGTCCTTCTTGTCCGACCGGGCGTACGCGTAGTGCGGCAGCACGACGGTGATGCGGCCCGCCGATGCGCCCCGCGCCGCGTCGACCATGAGCAGCAGCTCCACCAGGTGTTCCTGCACGGGCGGCACCAGCGGCTGGATGAGGAACACGTCGCGTTCCCGGCAGTTGGCCTGCAACTGCACTTCCAGGCAGTCGTTGGCGAACCGGGACACCCGCGAGGGTTGCAGCGGCACCCCCAGGTGGAGGCAGATCTCGGCGGCCAGCTCGGGGTGGGCGGAACCACTGAAGACGGCTATGTCGCGCACGTTGGCACATCGTACGCACCGGCGCGGCTCCGCGACCCGCGACGCGCGCTCCCTCGGCAAGCTCCGGCCCCGGCGGGTACGGTGCTGCCGTGACCGCCGACCACGTCGCCGCCATCGACCAGGGCACCACCTCTTCCCGGTGCATCGTCTTCGACCGGGCCGGGGAGATCGTCTCCGTCGCCCAGCGGGAGCACCGCCAGATCTTCCCGAGACCGGGTTGGGTGGAGCACGACGCCGAGGAGATCTGGACCAACGTCGAGGTGGTGGTGCGGGAGGCCCTGGCCGCGGCCGGCATCGACACGGGCGGGCTGGCCGCCGTCGGCATCACCAACCAGCGGGAGACGACGGTGGTGTGGGACCGGGCCAGCGGCCGTCCCGTCGCCAACGCGATCGTCTGGCAGGACACCCGCACCGACCCGCTGCTGCGCGAGCTGGGTGCCACGTACGGCGAGGAGAAGGTCAAGGCCCGGACGGGCCTGCCGCTGGCCACCTACTTCGCCGGCCCGAAGCTGCGCTGGCTGCTCGACTCGACCGACGGGCTGCGCGAGCGCGCCGAGGCCGGCGAGGTGCTGTTCGGCACCATGGACAGCTGGCTGATCTGGAAGCTGACGGGCCGGCACGTCACGGACGTGACCAACGCCAGCCGGACGATGCTGATGAACCTGGCCACCCTGGACTGGGATCCGGAGCTCCTGGAGGCGGTGGGCGTGCCGGCCGCGATGCTGCCGGAGATCCGCTGTTCCGCCGAGGTGTACGGCACGGCCACCGGGGTGCTGGCCGGGGTGCCGGTGGCCAGCGCGCTCGGCGACCAGCAGGCCGCCCTGTTCGGGCAGACCTGCTTCCAGCCGGGCGAGGCGAAGTGCACCTACGGCACCGGCAGCTTCCTGCTGCTCAACACGGGTGCCAGCCCGGTCCCGTCGCGCCACGGGCTGCTCACCACGGTCGCGTACCAGATCAAGGACAACCCGCCCGCGTACGCGCTGGAGGGCGCGATCGCGGTGACCGGTTCGCTGGTGCAGTGGCTGCGCGACAACCTCGGCATCATCTCCTCCGCGCCCGAGGTGGAGGAGTTGGCCCGCACGGTCGACGACAACGGCGGGTGCTACGTGGTGCCGGCCTTCTCCGGGCTGTTCGCCCCGCACTGGCGCAGCGACGCCCGGGGCGTGATCGCGGGGCTGACCGGCTACATCACCCGGGGCCACCTGGCGCGGGCGGCCCTGGAGGCGTCGGCCTGGCAGACCCGGGAGGTGGTCGACGCGATGAACGCCGACTCGGACGTGGCGTTGCGCCGGCTGCGGGTGGACGGCGGGATGACCGCCAACGACCTGCTGATGCAGTTCCTCGCCGATGTGCTCGACGTGCCGGTGGTGCGTTCCCGGATCACGGAGACGACCTGCCTCGGTGCCGCGTACGCCGCCGGCCTGGCCGTCGGCTTCTGGCCGGACCTGGCCACGCTGCGGGACAAGTGGCGCTCCGACGCCCAGTGGGAGTCGGCCATGGACCCGGCGCACCGCGAACGTGAGCTGCGCAACTGGCGCAAGGCCGTGCAGCGCACCCTCGACTGGGTGGACTGACCAGGTCCTACCAGCGGTTGCCGGTGAGCGTCTCGTAGACGTCGACGTAGCGGGCCCGGGTGGCCTCGACCACCTCGGCCGGCACCTCGGGGGCGGGGGCCTGCTTGTCCCACCCGCTGGCGGTCGCCCAGTCCCGCACGTACTGCTTGTCGTAGGAGAACTGCGGCCGACCCGGCTGGTACGACTCGGCCGGCCAGAACCGCGACGAGTCCGAGGTGAGCAGTTCGTCGCCGAGCATCAGGGTGCCGTCGGGCGTCCAGCCGAGTTCCAGCTTGGTGTCGGCGACCAGGATGCCCCGGTCGGCGGCCAGTTCGGCGCCACGCCGGTAGACGTCGACGGTGATCTGCCGCAGGCGCTCGGCCGTGTCCGCGCCCACCTTGTCCACCACGTCGGCGAACGTGATCGGCTCGTCGTGCTCCCCCACCGGCGCCTTCGTCGACGGGGTGAAGATCGGCTCGGGCAGGATGGACGCCTCGACCAGGCCGCGTGGCAGCTCGACGCCGGAGACCCGGCCGGTGGCCTGGTATTCCTTGAGGCCCCCGCCGGTGAGGTAGCCCCGGGCCACGCACTCGACGGGCACCATCTCCAGCCGCCGGCAGCGCACGGCCCGGCCGGCGAACTCGGCGGGCACGTCGGTGGCGGACAGGACATGGTTGGGCACCAGGTCGGACAGCTGCTCGAACCACCACAGGGACAACGCGGTGAGCAGCCGGCCCTTGTCCGGAATGGGCGTGGGCAGCACCACGTCGTAGACGCTGATCCGGTCGGAGGCGACCAGGATGAGGTCGTCGCCGTCGGCGTAGACATCCCGAACCTTGCCCGAGTGCAGAAGTTCCACGTGGTCAAGTACATCACGGTGCCCGCGTCCGGCGGTGGCGGGTGGTCACGCTCCCGCGGGCGTACCCGACCGGCGTTGACACCTTCCGCCGCGCCTGGGTGAATGGTCCGGCTGCACCCCCGTTCGAAGCCAGGAGGCCGACCGTGCCCGCCGCCCGCTGCCCGCTGCCCGGCGCGCGACCCGGCCGTCGCACGGTGCTGGCCGCGCTGCTCGGCGCACCGCTGCTCGCCGCGACCGGGGTCACCGGCTGCACCACGGGGCCGGCCTCGTCGGGCCCGGACGGCCCGATCGAGCTGTCGGTCTTCTGGTACGGCGGCGCCCGGCGGGCCGAGGCGACCGAGCGGGTGCTGCGCCGCTACACCGAACGGAACCCGGGGGTCACCTTCCGGGTCACCTGGCAGGGCGCGGCCGGCTACTACGAGCGACTCGCCACCCAGGCCGTCGGCGGCAACGTGCCCGACCTGATCCAGCTCGACGACAGCATGCTCGCGGAGTACGCGCAACGGGAGATCGTGCTGGACCTGACCGATGCCGTCGCCGGGCACCGGCTGGACCTGCGCGGCCTGCCGCCCGGGCTGGCCCGCGACGGCCAGGTGGGCGGCCGGACGGTCGGCGTGCCGGCGGGTCAGACCGCCGCCGCGCTGGTGGTGAACCGGGACGTGCTGCGCCGGCTGCGGGTGCCCGAGCCGCGGGCCGGCATGGCCTGGCCGGAGTACGTCGCCTGGGCGCAGCGGGTCACCCGGGCCAGCCGTGGCCGGGTCGCCGGCACGATGGACCCGTCGGGTGACCACCGGGCGTTCTGGATCTGGCTGCGTTCCCGCGGGCACGAGCTGTACCAGGGGCGGCAGCTCGGTTTCCCGGTCGACGCGCTGGTGGAGTGGTTCGAGCTGTGGCAGCGCGCCCGCGCCGGACGGGCCACGCCCAGCGCCGCCCTCGTCGAGCAGGCCGACACGGGCGACCCGGCCCGGCAGGTCGTCGTCACGGGTGCCGCCGCGGTGTCCGTCGCCTGGACCCACCAGCTCCCGGAACTCCAGCAGCTCACCGACGCCGACCTCGGCCTGGTCGCCCTACCCGGCCCCACCGCGGCGCAGTGGCCGCGCGCGTCGATGTACTGGGCGGCGTTCCGGGGCACCCGGCACCCCGGCGTGGTGGTGGACGTACTCAACTTCCTCACCACCAACGCCGAGGCCGGGCACCTGCTGGGTCACGAACGGGGACTGCCCCCGAACCTGGCCGTGCGGGAACGGACGACCGCCGACCTCACCGACCCGGCCCTGCGGCGGGCCGCCGAGTTCGTGGCGGCCCGCACCGGCGGTCTCGGTCCCACGCCGCCACCGCCGCCGAAGGGTCATCCCCGCGTTCGTGATCTGCTACTCGACGCCGCCGAGAGCGTCCGCGCGCGGCGGATCGGCAGTCGGGACGCCGCCGGGACGTTCGTCGCGGCGGCCGAGGCGGCCCTGGCGGGGTGACTCGCCGCCCTCCCGGCTGCGGGGGTGCCGAGCCGGGCCGCCTCGGCCGTCGGCGGCGAGGCCGGTCAGCGCGGCGGGCCGCCACCACGACGGCCACGCATCATGCGCAGCAACAGGAAGACGACCACCGCGACCACGACCAGGCAGCAGAGCAGGCCCAGCAGGCCGAAGCCGCCCCGGGAGCGCCGCCGAGCGGCCTCGACCACCAGTTCGCCCGTGCCGGTGGACGCCCAGGCCGCGACCGGCACGAAGACCGACAGGGCGACCGTTGCGAGGACCGCGCCGAGGCGGCCCCACCACTTACCGAAGGAAGACATGGCCCCATCTTCGCCGAACCGGGCAAGCGGGACGCGCGGCGCGACCGAACCGTGACCGGTTCTGGCACGACGAAGGGCCCGGAGGAATGCCTCCGGGCCCTTCGTGTCTCGTAGCGGGGACAGGATTTGAACCTGCGACCTCTGGGTTATGAGCCCAGCGAGCTACCGAGCTGCTCCACCCCGCGTCGGCTCCTTCAGCTTAACGCATCCCCCGGCGGGATGATCAGCGCCCCCCGGAACCCGGGCTCCCGGCCCGCCGCCGCCCGACCCGTCACGGAGACTCGCCGTGAGGCCGTCGCGGAGGTCCGCCGGCGAGCCCGCGGGGGGTCGGCCCCCGATGCCGAGCCCGACATGCGGAACGGCCCCGAGGAGAACTCCTCGGGGCCGTTCGGCGTGGTAGCGGGGACAGGATTTGAACCTGCGACCTCTGGGTTATGAGCCCAGCGAGCTACCGAGCTGCTCCACCCCGCGTCGGCTTCACCACCGTAGCCTAGAACCCCCACGCCCCGCAAAACGACCCGCAACCCCCGACTCGTCAGGCGAGCCAGGCTTCGACCGCCCGCACCGCCCGACGGCTGTCGAAGTCGAACCGGATCCGGTCCGTGGAGGTGTACTCCCAGCCCCGCTCCCACAGCACCGTCACCACGTCCCCGACCCGGATCGCCCGCACGAGGCGGAGCAGGCCGGTGCCGGCCGGATCCTCGTCGAAGGTCCGCGTGCGCATCTCGAACAGCACCGACTCGTCGCCGTACGCCCCGTCGGGCAGCAGCCGCTGTAGCGACACCAGCCCCGGGGCGATCTCGACCAGCGGGCACTCCCGCACCGCCCGCCGCAGGTTCACCAGCCAGTCGTCGGCCAGCCCCGGCCCGTGCACGGAGACGGTGTGCAGGTAGCTGCCGTCCGGCACGTACTCCTGCGGGGTCTGCGGGTCCAGCCAGAAGATGAGCGAACGGGTGCGGCTCAGCTCGGGTGCCGCCGGCGTGCGACCGCACAGCTCCGGCAGCACCGGCCCGTCGACGAACTCCGGCGGCTGCACGGCGGTGCCGGCGAGCGGGGTGAAGAACGCCCGGTCGGGGATCGAGGTGGGCAGCCGGGCGGGGGCGCTGGCACTCGGCGCGCCGGTGGCGGGGGGCGTGGTCCTGGCCGGGGCCGAGGTGTCGTCCGCCGACGCGGTCGGTGTCGCCCCGGCTGTGGGTGGCACCGAGGTGGGTGGCACCGAGGTGGGTGGCACCGAGGTGGGTGGCACCGAGGTGGCCGGCGGCGGCACGGGGCGGGGCGGCTGCGACGGGGGGCCGGCGGTCACCCCCCACTGGGTGCCGGCCACCGTCCCACCCGCGAGGACCGCCACCGCGAGGGCACCGGTCGCTCCCCTGGTGCGCAGGCGCCGTTCGGCCAGGCGGCGCACCGCCTCGGGCGTGGGCAGGGGGTACGCGTCCACGTCCGTTGCCAGGACGCGGTAGCGGCGGTTCAGCTCAGGCGACATCGTCGGCCTCCATCTCGTCGGCGATCGGGCCTGGCAGCAGCTCGGCCAGCCGGGTGCGGCCGCGGGACAGCCAGGACTTGACGGTTCCGGTGGGCACCTGCGCCTCGCGGGCGATCTCCTCCACCGGCAGGTCGAACAGGTAGTGCAGGGCGAGCGCCTGCCGCTGTGCCACCGGCAGCCGCCGCAGCGCGCCGACCAGCAGCACGGTGTCCTCGGTGGGGGGCCGTACCGCCTCCGGTGGCCCCGTCCGGCTCATGGCGGCCCGCAGGCCGCGCAGCCGCCGCCACCTGTCCGCCGCGAGCCGGGTGACCACCAGCCGCATCCAGGCCTCCGGCGCGGGGTGGGTGGACAGGACGGCCCACCGCCGCCAGGCACGGGCGTACGCCTCCTGGACGAGGTCCTGCGCCTCGGTGTGGTTGCCGGCGACCGCGTAGCCGTAGTGCAGCATTCGTCGCGCGGTGCCGCGGTAGAACTCGTCGAAGCTTGCGGAGTCCCTCATGTCCCACCACGTCTTCCCGAAGCGTCGCCACCGATACAGACAGGACGGACGAAGGGGACGACAGGTTGCGGTCCGGGCGGTGGGCGTCCGGAACCCGACAGAGCCCGTGACCAGCGACCTCGGGGGTCGCGGTCACGGGCTCCGTCGCGCGGGGGACCGGCGGGTCAGCCGCCGGGGTTCGGTGGCGGCGTTCCCGAAGGGCTCGCCGCCGGGCTGCCACCCGGTGCGGGGGTGGCGGCCTGCTGGGCCTGCTGGAACGCCGTCAGCGCCTCGTCGAGGGCCTTGAGCGCCCGGCCGTACCGCTCGAAGTCGCCGGACGCCTGCGCGGCCCGCACCTCGGTGATCGCGGCCTGCACCCGGGCGGCGGCGGTGGCGAGTTCGCCGGTCAGCGGCGGTGCCTCGCCGGGCGGCGGCGTCTCACCGGCCGGCGGCGGGGTCTCCCCCTCGCCCGGCGGTGGCGGCGGGGGCGTGCCGCCCGGCGCGGCGCGCTTGCCCTGCTCGACCAGTTGCTTGACGCCGTCGGTGAGGCTGTCGGCCAGCACCACGAAGGAGCCGCCGTCACCGTAGGAGAGCAGCACCTTCTGCAGCAGCGGGTACGCGTCGCCCTGGTTGCTCTTGACGTAGACCGGCTCGACGTAGAGCATCCCGTCGGCGAACGGCAGGGACAGCAGGTTGCCGTACTGCACCTGGGCCTGGTTCGACGAGAGCAGGTTCAGCTGCTGCCGGATGTTGGCGTTGTTGGTCATCTGCTGGTGCACCTGCACCGGGCCCGAGATCCGGGTCTGGTCCGGCAGTTCCAGCACCTGCAGGGTCGGTCGGCCGTCCTCGTACGACCCGGAGATCAGCGCGGCGAGGTTCTGCCGCCCGTTCGGGGTCACCGCGCTGGTGAGCTGGAAGCGCGGCGAATCCTGGCCCGGGAACTGGGTGTAGAGGTAGTACGGCGGCTGCTTCTGGCCGCTGTCCGGCGCGTCCGGCACGTTCGGCACCTGCCAGAAGTCCTGGCCGGAGTAGAAGTCGCCGGGGTTGGTGACGTGGAACCGGGTCAGCAGGTTGCGCTGCACCTTGAACAGGTCGGCCGGGTAGCGGAAGTGCGCCGCCAGGTCTGCGGGGATCTCCGTCTTCGGCGTGACCAGCTCGCCGCCGAAGGCCTTGTTCCACGCCTTGAGCACCGGGTCGTTCTCGTCGAACTCGTACAGGGTGACGGTGCCGTCGTAGGCGTCGACGGTGGCCTTGACCGAGTTGCGGATGTAGTTGACGTTCTCCCGGGCGAGCTGGAAGGTGCCCCGGCCGGTCAACTCGTCGGTGGTCTCCTGCTGGAGGTTGACCCGCTCGGCGTACGGGTAGGTCGCGGAGGTGGTGTAGCCGTCCACGATCCACTTCACCCGCCCGCCGACCACCGCCGGGTACGGGTCGCCGTCGACGGTGAGGAACGGGGCGACCTTCTCGACCCGGTCGCGCGGGTTGCGCACGTAGAGGAGCTTGGAGTTCTCGTTCACCGCATCGGCGAGCAGGAAGTTGGCCTCCTGCTCCTTGATCGCGTACAGCAGTCGGCGGGTGAACGAGCCGATCTCGACGCCACCGGAGCCGGTGTAGGTGTAGTACGCCTCGGGGCCACCCTCGCCGTCGCCGGCCGGGCGGTCGAACTCGGCCGGGTTGGCGTCGTCGCTCGGCTTGCCCACGATGGCGTAGTCCCCGTCCTCCATCTGCTCGCCGTAGTAGATCCGCGGCTGGCTCGCCGGGATCCGCTCGGTCTGCGAGGAGCACGCCTCCTGCTGCTGCTCGCCGAGGAAGCCGGAGACGAAGTAGGGCTGCCCGCCGCAGACCACCTGGTTGGCCGGGGCGGCCACCAGCCCGTAGCCGTGGGTGTAGACGGTGTGCCGGTTGATCCAGTTGCTCTGCTGGGCGGTCAGCGCGCTGTAGTTGATCTCGCGTACGCCGACCACGTAGTCCTGCGTGTTGTTCTCGACGGTGTACCGGTCGATGTCCAGCTTCGGGCCGAAGTCGTAGAAACCACGCACCTGCTGGAGCTGCGTGTAGGTCTCGCTGACCAGCTGCGGGTCGAGCAGCCGGGCGTTGGGCACCACCGCCGTGTCGGTGGCCAGGCTCTCGGGCGGGGTCAGGTTGCTCGCCGAGTACGCCGAGGACCGCGTGTCGGTCAGGTGGAACGCGGCCCGGGTGGCGTCGATGCTGCGCTGGATGTACGGGGCCTCCTTGTCCCGGGCACTCGGCTTGACCTCGAAGGTCTGCACCGCCCAGGGGTAGATGCCGCCGATGGCCACCGCCGACACGCCCAGCAGGGCCAGCGAGATGCCCGGCCAGACCAGGTTCCGCATCCAGGCGTTGGAGAAGATGATGATCGCCAGGGCGACGACCACGGAGATGTAGGCGAGGATCTCCTTGGCCGGCAGCAGCGCGTTGATGTCGGCGTACCCGGCGCCGTAGACGTTCGCGCCGTCGTTGTACTCCAGCAGCATGGCCCGCCGGTCGAGCACGTACGCGACGGCCTTGAGCAGGACGAAGAGCGCGACCAGGGTGCTCAGGTGGGCGCGTGCGGCGTTGCTCATCCGGTCGCCGACGCCCTGCAACCGGACGCCACCGAACAGGTAGTGCACGGCGAGCGCGCCGATCAGCGACAGCACCACCGCGGTGAAACCCACTCCGAGCAGGTAACGCCAGAAGGGCAGGTCGAACACGTAGAAGCCGACGTCGACCCCGAACTCCGGGTCCTTGATCCCGAAGTCGCCGCCGTTGCGGAACAGCAGCCACTGGTTCCAGCGGGTCTGCGCGGAGAGGCCGGCGAAGAGGCCGACGACCGCGGCGACGACCCCGATCCACAGCCCGAGGCGCGGCGAGAGCAACATCCGGTAGCGTTCCAGGGTGGCCTGTTCCGGCGAGTGCGGGCGCATCCGGGGGCGCAGCCGGTGGGCCAGCCACAGGTTGCCGCCGACGATCACCGCCATGCCCAGGCCGATGCTGAGGAACAGCAACAGCCGGGTGACGAGCACCCCGGTGAAGACCCCGGTGTAGTCGACCTCGTCGAACCACAACCAGTCCGTCCACGCCTGGACACCCCAGCCGAGCAGGGTGAATAGCACGAACACCCCGACCAGCACACCGATCGTGACGCGTCCGCGTCGGCTCATCCTCGGCAGGGGGCTGCTGCTACGCATGACCACTGTTGGCTCCGCACGCTCGATGTGATCGGCTCCGACCAGGCACCCAGAGTACGGGGTCTTCCTGAACGCGGTCCCCCACGGTCACGCGGGGCGGTCAGCAGCGGGTCGGCGTACCACCGGCGCGCAGGGTCTCCAGCGCCGTCAGGGCCTCGTCCAGCGACCCGACCCGCAGCAGCGGCAGGTCGGGCTGGGCGTTGCGGACGGCCTCGGCGCAGTTCGCCGCCGGAACCAGGAACGCCGTCGCGCCGGCCTGCTTCGCCCCCACCAGCTTCTGCGGGATGCCACCGATGGGGCCGACCCGGCCCGTGTCGTCGATCGTGCCGGTGCCGGCGATGATCTGGCCGCCGGTCAGGTCCTCCGGGGTGAGCTTGTCGACGATGCCGAGGGCGAACATCAGCCCGGCGCTCGGGCCGCCGATGTCCTCCAGGTCGATGGTGAGGGTGAACGGGTGCGGCTGCCGCTGCTCGATCTCGATCCCGATCCGGGGGCGGCCGTCCTGCTCCCCGCTGGTGACGGTGGCGGTCTCGGCGCGCCCGTCGCGGGTGTAGCCGATGCGCAGCGCCGTGCCCGCAGGCTTCGCCCGCACCAGCTCGGTCAGCCGGGACGCCAGCGGCACCGGCTCCCCGTCGACGGAGGTGATCACGTCGCCCGGCCGCAACACGCCGGCCGAAGGGCCGTCCGGGACCACCGCCTTGACCACGACCTGCACCTCGTAGCCGAGTTCACGCAGCGCCGCCGTCTCGGCGCTGGTCTGCGAGACCTGGAAGTCCTCGGCGTTGCGCTGCTCGACCTCCTCCTGCGTCTCCCCCGGCGGATAGACCAGCTCCCGCGGCACCACCGCCTCCTCGTCGGAGAACCAGCCCTGGATCGCCGAGCGCAGCCGCACGCCGGGCTGCACCCCCACGGTGGTGAGCCGCAACTGGCCGGCGGAGCGGGAGGTCTCCCGACCGGTGACCTGGATGACGTCCCGGCCGTCCTCCTCGCCGAGCGTGTTGACGGTCGGGCCGGGACCGAGCACCACGTACGGGATGGGCGTGCCGAGCACGCCGATGCTGAGCAGGGTGGTGAGCAGAGCACCGAGCAGGACGGTCAGGCCGCGACGTCTCATGCGGCAGAGCGTACCGACCGCCGGGGGCACTCCCGGCGGCTCGACCACGACTTCGCCCTCAGCGCAACGTCAGCGACGGCGACCTGGGGCGCGGCGCGCGTACCGTAGACGTCGTGCCTGATATTCCGTTCGGTTTCGCGCTCCCGGGTGGGCAACCACCAGACCCCAACGATCCCGCGCAGATGCAGCAGTTCATGTCGCAGTTGCAGCACCTGCTCGCCGCGCCGGGCAGCGGGCCGGTGAACTGGGACCTGGCCCGGCAGGTGGCCGCCAGTCAACTGGCCGCCACCGGTGACCCGGCGGTCACGCCGTTCGAGCGCAACGCGGTGGATGAGGCCCTGCGGCTCGCCGACCACTGGCTGGAGCCGGCCTCCGCGCTGCCGTCGGGCATCCGGACCTCGCTGGCCTGGAACCGCAACGAGTGGATCTACAAGACGCTGGACGTGTGGCGCAAGCTCTGCGACCCGGTGGCCAGCCGCATGGTCGGGGCGATGGGCGACCTGGTGCCGCCGGAGGCCCGTGCGCAGCTCGGCCCGATGCAGTCGATGGTCGCCACCCTCGGTGGCGCGTTGTTCGGCGGCCAGCTCGGCCAGGCGCTCGGCTCGCTCGCCGCGGAGGTGCTCTCCGCCGGTGACATCGGGCTGCCGCTCGGTCCGGCCGGCACGGCCGCGCTGATCCCGGCGAACATCCGGGCGTACGGCGAAGGGCTGGAGCTACCGGAGGACGAGGTACGCCTCTACGTTGCGCTGCGCGAGGCCGCCCACCAGCGGCTGTTCGAGCACGTGCCGTGGCTGCGCGGGCACGTGCTCACCGCCGTGGAGACGTACGCGGCCGGGATCCGGGTGAACCGGGAGGCGATCGAGGAGGCGATGGGGCGGGTCGACCCGACCGACCCGGAGTCGATGCAGGCGATCGCGCTGGAGGGCATCTTCACCCCGGAGGACAGCCCGGCGCAGAAGGCGTCCCTGGCCCGGCTGGAGACCGCGCTGGCCCTGGTGGAGGGCTGGGTCTGCCACGTGGTGGACAGCGCCGCCGGGCAGCGGCTGCCCAACGTCGTGGCCCTCGGCGAGGCGTTCCGCCGTCGGCGGGCGGCCGGCGGGCCGGCCGAGCAGACCTTCGCGGCCCTGGTCGGGCTGGAACTGCGGCCGCGCCGGCTGCGGGAGGCGGCGGCGCTGTGGGCCGCGCTCACCGAGCACCGGGGCATCGCGGGCCGCGACGACCTCTGGGGCCACCCGGATCTGCTTCCCTCGGACGACGACTTCGCCGACCCGGTGGCCTTCGCGACGGCCCAACTCGACCTGAGCGAGCTGGACAGCTTCGACTTCTCCGCGCCGGGCGGGCCGGAGGAGAAGGCACCCGGCGAGCGTGACGACCCGGACGGCGACACCCGCTCCTGATCCACCCCGGGGCGGTCCGCCTCGTCCTTGAGGCGGGGCGCGGCCAGGTCGGCGCTCAGCCGGGTCGGCCGGTGCCGGACAGCAGCGCCCGGGTGTTCTCCCAGCCGCCGAGGCCGGGGTCGAGGCGGGCCAGATCCGCCGGGCCGCGCAGCCGGTGCCAGCCGGGGGTGACGGCCAGTTCCCCGGGCCGGGGTGCCGCCGAGCGCACGGCCGCCGGCACGGCGGTGTCCAGGTCCAGCGCCGGCAGCCATCCCGGTACGGGCAGGCGGGCGGCGACGCCCAGGAGGCCGGGGGCGGCGCCCTCGGCCGGCGCGAGTGCCACCGGCCGGGTGGTGAGCGGGCGCAGCAGCTTGCCGACGATCAGTCCCGGCACGTCCGGGGCGTCGCCGGCGATGACCGCCGCCTGCGGGTGCCCGTCGTCGGGCGGGCCGCCCCCGGCGGTGGGTGCCTGGCCGGCAGCGGTGGACAGCGCGGCGAGCACCGCGTTCGGGGTGGGCTCGGGCACCTCGTGGACGATGGTGCCGGGCCAGATCACGGCCTCGGCCAGCCAGCGGTCGGCGGGAGTGACCGCGACCGCGGTGTCCACCTCGTTGAGCGTGGCGAGCAGGTCGACGACGTCCTCGGCGAGCGCGGTGCGCCAGGCCACCGGGTCGATGCCGGGCGGGGTCCAGGTCACCGGGGCGAGCAGCGCCACCACCACACGTCGAGCCACGTCTGCGACCCTACGCCGACGACGGCCGCGTCACCCTGCCGGGCCGCGCCGCCGGTGGGGTCGGTCCGGCGCGTGCCGGAGAACGCGGCTCAGTCCGGCGTGCCGGAGACCGCGGCGACGCCCTCCAGGTAGCCGCGGGCCCGTTCGGTCTTCGGGTACCGGCCGACCAGCGCCCAGAACTGGGCGTTGTGGCTGGGCACGATGAGGTGGGCCAACTCGTGCAGCAGCACGTAGTCGATGACCCAGTCGGGCATGTCCTGGATCCGGTGCGAGATGCGGATGGACCGGTCCGCCGGGGTGCAGGAGCCCCACCGCCCGTTCTGGTTGGTCACCCAGCGCACGCTGGCGGGCCGGGCACGGTCGCCGTACTCGGCGAGGTGCAGGGTGATCAACCGGTTGGCGCGGGTCAGCAGTTCGGCGTCGGAGCGGACGAACCGGCCCTCCCTGGCGGCGAGCCGGGCGAGCATCCGGTCGACCCACTCGCTCTCCTCGGCCCGCGAGAACTGGTCGGGGATGAGCACGACCACCCGCTCGCCGTCCCGGTACGCGGACACTGTGCGTCGCCGGCGCTGGCTGCGCCGTACCTCGACGACCGGCTTCCGCACCCCTGCCATCAGCGGGCCGCGCAGCCTCGGTTTCCGTTCACGAAGGAAAGCTAATGCCCTCTGACCAGGGCACCGCAAGAGTCAACACCACGACACACGCCCGGAAAATGGGGATTGGTCGCCAGGAGTCCCGAAAAATTTCTGTGCCGCTGGTCACGTCGGCCGACCGGCGCTCGTCGTGGACGCCCGGGGCCGGTTTCCAACCGCCGCCCACCACGTTAGGTGATCATTCACCGGGCCGCCCACCCGGGGGTGGCCGACGGGACCAGCGGCGGGCCGCGCTGCCGGGCCTGTGGCCCGTGCCGCCTGATCAGGGGCGATCTGATCGGCGTGTCCCCGCCAAACTGACTAATCCGACCTAATTCGCCGTGCACACTCTCGACGTCGACTAGCTCACAGTGTGGATGCACAGCTGACATGGAACCGCCCAGACCTGGGTAGGGTCCGCCAACCAGTGGTCACGCAGGTGGCCGCTGGAGAAGACCCCGGCGGCAACGCCCGCGTGACGCGCCGCCGGGACACCGCCGGGACGGCATCGGCCGGCGGACGAGACGAGGAGGGCTACCGTGGCCGACCAGGCCCAGACCTACAACGGTTACTGCGTCAAGTGCAAGGAGAAGCGGGACTTCGAGGGTCGCGTCGAGGTCTCGAAGACCGGCATGAACATGGCCAAGGGCAAGTGTCCGGTGTGCGGCACAACAGTGAACCGCATCCTGGGCAAGGCCAAGGTCTGACCCGTACGGGTTTCGCGGGAGGGGTGGCTCGCGGCCACCCCTCCCGCGTTGTGTTCACTGTCGGGTGACGGACACGGTTACCGGCCGGTTGTGGAAAACTCGCCGAATCCTGTGGACAACCCAGGACGTGCCGCCGAGCACCTGTGGACAACGATCCACGGAGCGCAGGGCAACGGTCACCATCGGTACCCATGAACCGTGCTCCTCTCCCCCGCCCCACCCTGCTACCCGGTCTCACCCGGCTCTGGCGGGACCGGCACACCCTCCAGCTCGGCCTCGAACCCGGGCGGGCGATCCTGGTGGAGATCGCCGACCCTCGGGCGGCCCGGCTGCTGGACCTGCTCGACGGCACCCGCAGCGAACGCCACGTGCTGACCAGGGCGAGCGGGGCCGACGTCCGCCCACAGGACGTCCGCCACCTGCTCGACGCCCTGCGGACGGCCGGGCTGGTCGTACCCGCGCACTCCCTGCTGCCCCGCGACCTGGCCGAGCCCCGGCGGGCCCGGCTCGGCGCGGAGGCCGGCGCGCTCGCGCTCGCCGCCGCCCGGCTGCCGGGCACGCCGGCCCAGGTGCTGCGACGGCGGCTGTCCGCCCGGGTGGTGGTGACCGGCACCGGCCGACTCGGCGCTCCGGTCGCCCTCGCCCTGGCCCAGGCCGGCGTGGGGCACGTCAGCCCCGACCTGCCGGGCCGGGTCGGCCCCGCCGATCTGGTCGGCACGGGCGTGCCGGCCACCGAGGTGGGACGCCCGCTGGCCGACGCGGTACGCGACGCCGTGGACCGCCTCGCCCCGGGCACGCTGACCGGGCCGCTGCGGCGGGGCCGGGTCGACCTCGTCGTCCAACTCTCCGCCGGGCGGCCGGCGGCGCTGTTGGCCGCCGGTCACGCCCGACGCCGGCAGGCGCACCTGCTGGTCGGCGTCCGGGAGGGGGTCGCGGTGGTCGGCCCGACCGTGCGACCGCCCGCCGGGCCGTGCCTGCACTGCCTCGACCTGCACCGCACCGATCGCGACCCTGCCTGGCCCGTGCTGGCCGCACAGCTCGCCACGGACGATCCCGGCGGGGCGTGCGCCGCCACCACCCTGATGGCGGGGGCCGCGTACGCCACCTCGGAGGCGTTGACCCACCTCGACGGGGGTGTCCCGGAGACCGTGGGCACGGCGGTGGAGGTGATCGGGGTGGGCCAGGTGCGCCGTCGGCACTGGCCGCCGCACCCCCGGTGCGGCTGCTCGGGCCAGGCACGGTGAGCGTACGGGCCCTTTCGGCGGGCACCCGACGCCGCGCGGCAACCCGGACGAACCGACCATCTTCAGGCGCGGCGGAGTGGTCAGCCCGGCCGCACGGCAGCAACGGAGCCGCCGAGTCGGTAACAATGGCCGGGTGACCGACATCCCGCGCCGGGCTGTGTCCCGGACCGCCAAGCTCGCCGCTCTGCCGCTCGGCTTCGCCGGTCGGACCGTCCTCGGCATGGGAAAGCGCGTCACCGGGCTCGCCTCCGACGTCATCTCCGCGGAGATCCAGCAGCGCACCGCCGAGCAGCTGTTCAGCGTGCTGGGCCAGCTCAAGGGCGGTGCGATGAAGTTCGGTCAGGCGCTGTCGGTGTTCGAGGCGGCCCTGCCGGAGGAGGTCGCCGCCCCTTACCGGCAGGCGCTGACGAAACTCCAGGAGTCGGCCCCGCCGCTGCCCGCCGCCAGCGTGCACAAGGTGCTCGCCGAGCAGCTCGGCCCGGCCTGGCGGGAGCGGTTCGTCTCCTTCGACGACACCCCCGAGGCGGCGGCCAGCATCGGGCAGGTGCACCGGGCGCTGTGGCGGGAGGACGACGGCAGCGGCCGGGACGTGGCAGTCAAGATCCAGTATCCGGGGGCTGGGGACGCCCTGCTCGCCGACCTCAAGCAGCTGTCCCGCCTCGGCGGGATGTTCCGGGCGCTCCAGCCGGGCCTGGACATCAAGCCGCTGCTGGTGGAGTTGCGCGAACGGATCACCGAGGAGCTCGACTACGAGCTGGAGGCCGAGTCGCAGCGCGCCTTCGCCGCCGCCTACGCCGACGACCCGGAGATCTTCGTCCCGGCTGTGGTGTCCTCGGCGCCACGGGTGCTGGTCACCGAGTGGGTGGAGGGCACCCCGCTGGCCGACATCATCCGCGAGGGCAGCGAGGAACAGCGCGACCACGCGGGTCGGCTGATGGCCACCCTGCACCTGTCCGCGCCGACGCGCGCCGGCCTGCTGCACGCCGACCCGCATCCGGGCAACTTCCGGGTGCTGCCCGACGGGCGCCTCGGCGTCATCGACTTCGGCGCGGTCGCCCGGATGCCCGAGGGAACACCGGAGCCGATCGGCCGCATCGCCGGACTGGCGTTGCGCGGCGACGCCGACGAGGTGGTGGCCGGGCTGCGGGCCGAGGGGTTCGTGAGTCCGACCGAGGAGATCGACGCGCAGGCCGTACTCGACTTCCTGCGACCGATGCTGGAACCGATCGCCGCACCCGAGTTCCGGTTCACCCGGGCCTGGCTGCGCGCCGAGGCGGCCCGGCTGGCCAGCCCGCGCTCACCCGCCTACCAGCTGAGCCGCCAGCTCAACCTGCCGCCTTCCTACCTGCTCATCCACCGGGTGACGCTCGGGTCGATCGGGGTGCTGTGCCAGTTGGAGGCCAAGGCCCCCTACCGGGCGGTCCTGCAACGCTGGCTGCCCGGCTTCGCCCCCACCGGCTGACACCTTCCGGTACGCCGAAGGGCGGGGGACCGTGACCGGTCCCCCGCCCTCCACAGTGGGTGGAACTACAGGACGCCCAGCTCGCGGGCCGACCGCTGACGGCTGGCCATGGCGACGGTACGGGCGGATCGGGTTGCCTCAGTGCTCGTGGTGGTGCGACCGGCCTGAGGCCGGGGCATTCGAGCCCTCGACAACGCTTCGTGGAGTAGTTGCATGTGGGTTTCGTTCGGCAGGTGCAGCATCGTCATCAGCTTTCTCGTGGCCGGTGCGGGGACCGGCGTGGGTGTAACGATCGGGAAGGTTGTCAGGCCGCCAGCCGGACCGCGTCGCGGGTGGACAGCCCGTTGGCTGCCAGCCGCGCCTCGGCCTCGACCCGGAGCGCGGCGTCGCGGGCCAGGTCCTCCTTGCGCGGACGGCCCCGGGGCCGCTTGCGCGGGACGACCGCGCCACGCTCGAAGATCTCGCCGCCCCAGACGCCCCAGGGTTCGGCCCGCTCGACCGCGCCGGCCAGGCACTCGACGCGCAGCGGGCAGTCCCCGCAGAGCGACTTGGCCAGCTCCAGGTCGGTGGGCGAGTCGGAGAACCACAGGTCGGGGTCGAACTTCCGGCAGGGCAGGTTCGCCTCCACCTCGACGGTCACGTCGAGTGGGGCCAACGCCAGACTCATCGCCCGGTCACCTCTCTCTCACTTCGATCTCGTGGATCGCTGTTCCGACGTACTTCGGCGGTGCAAAAAACTGAGGCCGCGGATCCCGGTAGCGGGTTCCGCGGCCTCGAGGTGAGCCGGTGGTCTGGTGGTCAGACCGGTCTACCTCGAGGTGGAACACCGCGGACGTCCATCCGCTTGGCGCCATCGACGCCCTTGCCCGTGAAGCCACTGGTGCCCTGGTATCCGTTCGGCGTGGTCGCGAGGATCAGCTCGGCCTGAGCCTCGACCCGGTGCGCCTGCGGAGCCCACGGTCGCGTGGCGACGGCGGTCGCCCGGACGGCCGTCGCCACAGGGGCGACGGTCAGGGCAGCCGACAGCGGAGCGACGGCAACGGGCAGCGCCGCCGGACGCTCGTAGATGCAGATCTCCATCGGTGCCACCTCCCTGACGTTCACTCGTGATCGGCTGAAACACCCCCTGTGAGCAGCCGGAACAGGCCCGCTCCCAAGGTGTGCCCTGAGGCTATGCCGCCCCGTAGGGCAAGGGCAAACGATTTAACGGCCAGATTCAGAAACTTTTCTGCGGGCAGATCTCGTCGACCGCCGCGCCCCCCACCAAGGCCAGCACCGCCTCGCCGTACAGGCCCAGCTTGCGCGGCCCGATCCCGGCGATCGCGATCAGCTCCTCCGCCCGGGTGGGTCGCCGCTCCGCCAGCGCGACCAGGGTGGCGTCGGTGAAGACGACGTACCCGGGCACCCGCTGCGCGCCGGCCACCCGCTGCCGCCACTCACGCAGCCGCTCGTGCAACTCGTCGTCGATGTCCGAGGGGCAGGTAAGGCACCGACCGAGTTTGCGGTCCCCGCCGGCGAGGAGGGTCGCGCCGCAGACCCGGCAGGACACCACCTGCACGCGCCGCCGCTCCGCCGGCCGCCGGGCGGGTCCACCGGCCCGCTCGCCGCCGCCGGAGCGGTCGAGCTGCGGCAGGAACCGCGAGGGGCGTCGGGCCCGCCCGCCCGGGGACCGGGCCGAGGCGTACGACAGCCAGAGCCACTCCCGCGCCCGGGTGACGCCGACATAGAGCAGCCGGCGTTCCTCCTCGACCTGCCCGGGTGTCCGCGCGTACGACGTGGGCAGGGTGCCCTCGGCGAGCCCCACCAGGAAGACGGCGTCCCACTCCAGCCCCTTCGCGGAGTGCAGCGAGGCCAGGGTCACCCCGTCGACGGTGGGCACGTGCTGCGCGGCGGCCCGGCGGGCCAGCTCGTCGGTGAAGTCGGCCAGGCTGACCGGCCGTTCCACCGTGGCGGCCTCGCCGATGGGCAGAAGCTGCGACCCCGCGTAATCCCCGGCGAGTTGCACCAGCGCGGCCAGCGCCTCCCACTGTTCACGCGCCGCGCCCCCGGCCGGTGGCGCGTCGGGTGTCCAGCCGACGGCGGCGAGCGCCTCCACCACGGCCGCCGGCAGCGGCGTCCGGGCCGGGATCGACCGGGTCGCCGCCCGCAGCGCCACCATCGCCTGGCGCACCTCGGCCCGCTCGAAGAACCGTTCCGCACCCTGCACCACGTACGGCACCCCGACCTCGGTGAGCGCCTTCTCGTACGCCTCGGACTGCGCGTTGGTGCGGAACAGCACGGCGATCTCCCGGGCCGGGGTGCCGGCGTCGACCAGGGCCCGGCAGCGGGCGGCGACGGCGGCGGCCTCGGCCGGCTCGTCGGTGAAGATCCGCAACTCGGGTTCGGGACCGGGTGGGCGCTGGCCGACCAGCTCCAGCCGCAGCCTCGCCTCCGCGCCCCGGGCCTGTGAGATCACCGCGTTGGCCAACCCGACGACCTGCGGCGTGGACCGGTAGTCGCGAACCAGCCGGACCACGGTGGCCCCCCGGTGCCGGCGCGGGAAGTCGATCAGATAAGCCGACGTCGCCCCCGTGAACGAGTAGATCGTCTGGCTGGCGTCGCCGACCACGGTCAGGTCGTCCCGGCCACCGAGCCACACCTCCAGCAGCCGCTGCTGGAGAGGGTTGACGTCCTGGTACTCGTCGACCACGAAGTGCCGGTACTGCGCGCGAATCTGCTCGGCGACGTCCGGGTGCTCCTCGATGCCCCAGACGGCGGCGCGCAGCATGTCCTCGAAGTCGATCACCCCGCCGGAACGTTTGAGCTTCTCGTACGCGGCGAACACCTCGGCGACCCGCGCCGGCTCGTGCGGGGTGTCCCGCAGCGCCTTGGCCGCCGCGACCACGTACTCGCCCGGTTCGACCAGCGACGACTTGGCCCACTCGATCTCACCGGCCAGGTCCCGCGCGGCGGCCCGGTCGGCCCGCAGGCCGACCCGGGTCGCGGCGAGGGTGACCAGCCGGACCTTGCTGTCCAGCAGTTCCGGCATGGCCCTTCCGGCCAGCAGCCGGGGCGCGAAGTAGCGCACCTGGCGCAGGGCCGCGGCGTGGAAGGTGCGCGCCTGCACGCCGGGCACCCCGAGCGCGGTGAGCCGGCTGCGCATCTCGGCGGCGGCGCGGGCGGTGAAGGTGACCGCGAGCACGTGCCGGGGGGAGATCTCCCCGCGCAGCGACCGGTGGGCGATCCGGGAGGTGACGGCCCGGGTCTTGCCCGTGCCGGCACCGGCCAGCACACAGACGGGGCCGGCCGGGGCGGTCACCGCCGCCCGCTGCTCCGGGTCGAGCCCGCCGAGCACGCGTTCGGACGTCGAGTGAACCACCACAGCGAGGAATTGTCTCAGCTCCACCGGACGTTGCAGTGGTTAGCCCGGGCTTGATCGGCAAGCAGCCGGGCGCGACGTTGGAGGATCTCACCATGCTGACGATGTATTCCACTCCCTGGTGCGGCTACTGCCACCGGCTGAAGTCGCAGCTCGACCGGGAGGGCATCGACTACCAGGTGGTCGACATCGAGCAGGATCCGGCGGCGGCCACCTTCGTGATGAGCGTCAACGGTGGCAACCAGACCGTGCCCACGTTGCGTTTCGCCGACGGCAGCGCCCTGACCAATCCCTCGATCAACCAGGTCAAGCAGCACCTGGCCAGCCTGTCCGCCTGACCTCGATCACGATCTGGTCGCCCGGGACGCCGACGCGTCCCGGGCGACCACGTCGTGAACGGGGGTGGACGGGCGGCGTGGGGCCGGGATGCGCGGTCGCGGGGCGGCCCCGGGCGGGCTGAGTTGGCGACCGTGCCACAGGTACGCCCCGGCGAGCAGGGTGAGCACGCCGATCAACGCGAACAGCAGCCGGTAGTCCACCACGCCGACCAGCAGCGCGCCGCCCCCGATCGAGAGCGCCTGCGGGCCGCTGACCACCGCCTCGGAGGCCGCCGCGACCCGGCCCAGCAGGGCACCCGGGGTGCGCCGCTGGATCAGGGTGTGCAGCCCCACCATGGTCAACGGCAGGGAGACGCCGGCCATCAGCACGGCCGCGAAGCCGAGCCAGAGGTTCGGGTACGCCAGGGCCAGCGCGGCCGGTCCGAAGAAGGCGACCCCGGCGGCGAGCGTGCCGACCTCCCCGGCCCGGCGGACCACGGCCGGCGAGAGCAGCCCGCCGACGAGCCCGCCGACGCCCTGCACCGTGACCAGCACGCCGACGAAGGCGGCGTCGCGGCCCAGCCCCCGGTCCACGTACGCGAAGATCAGCGACTCGGTGAAGCCCATCACGAGTGAGCCCAGCCCGTAGCCCAGCAGCGCCCGGCGCAGCGCCGGCTCACCCGACAGGTGTCGCAGCCCCGCGCTCAGTTCGGTGGTCCAGCGCAGCGTCGGCCCGGTCGGCGGGGTTTCGGTCACCCGCAGCGCCCCCACCACCAGCGCGGCGGTCAGGAATCCGGCCATCCCGACGGCGGCCAGCCCCGCCCCGCCGAGGGCCGCGTACAGTCCCGCGCCGGCCAGCGGGCCGACGAGCCGCAGCCCCTGGCGTACGGTCTGGAGCACCCCGTTGGCGTCGGCCAGCAGTTCGGCGGGCACCAGATGCCGGATCAGTCCACTGAGCACCGCGCTGAGCGTGATGTAGGACAGGCCGTAGAGCGCCGCGACGGTGTAGATGACCCACACGTCCGTCGAGTCCCGCACCGCGAAGAGCGGGGTGAGCGCCAGCGCGGTGACGAGGTTCGCGGCGACGAAGAACGGGCGGCGCGGGTAACGGTCCACGACCCAGCCGACCAGGGGGGCGAGGGTCATCGGCGCGATGATCGCGAAGATCGTCGCCCCGGCGAGTCCGTCCGAGCCGGTGAGATCCTTGACCCAGATGGCGAGCGCGAGCAGCAGGATCGACTCGGCGGCCATGCTGGCCAGCAACCCGCCGAAGAGCAGGCGGAAGTCGGGTCGACGCAGGACGGTGCGCATGGATCCCTCCGGCGGGGTGGGGCGGTTCGGGGCGCGGTTCGGTGCGGGGCGTCGGGTTCCGGACGGCGGCATACCGGCTCCCGTCGCACCCTTGCAGGGTCTCCGGATTTCTTCGGAGACACGCCCTCGCCGGAACCTCCGACGCCGGCCGCGACGTCCATACTGACCGTGGGGGGCGAATTCCATACAGTTACCGTCGCGTCTGCGGCGGTCGACGGGAAGAGAGGACACCGTGCCTCCTGCCTCACCCGGCCCGATCCTGCGTCGCCGCAGGCTCGGCACGGAGTTGCGCCGCCTACGCGAGGCCGCCGGTCTTACCGGTGAGCAGGTCATCGATCGCATCGGCTGGGCCTCCGCGTCCAAGTTGTCCCGACTGGAGAACGGTCGCAGCCGGCCCGACCCGCAGGACGTGCGTGACCTGCTGAGTCTCTACGGCGCCGACGAGGCGTCGCACGCCGAACTGCTGGGCATGACCCAGGAGGCCGGCGACATCCGGGGCTGGCTGCGCAACTTCCCGGTGATGACCCAGCAGCAGCGCGCCTTCGCCGAGTTGGAGGCCGGTTGCGCGGAGATCTCGGAGTACAACCCGGTGCTGGTGCCGGGGCTGTTGCAGACGCCGGGCTACGCCCACCTGCGGATCGCCTCGGCCCGCCAGGTGGCCGAGGGGGCGGGCGACCCCGAGGCGGGCGAGGACACCCGGACCGAGGTCCGCGCCCGGCAGGCCCGCCAGTCGTTGCTGACCCGTGGCGCCGACGCCCCCCGCTACACGGCGGTGCTGGAGGAGGCCGCGCTCGGTCGCCGGGCCGGGCCGCCGGAGGCGCTGCGGGATCAGCTCAGGCACCTGTGCGAGCTGGCCGAGCTGCCGAACGTCACCCTGCACGTGCTTCCCCGCGACACCCAGATCAACCAGTTCTACCTGCCGCCGACGGCGTTCTCGGTCTACCGGTTCGCCGATCCGCTCGATCCGGAGACGCTCGCCATCGAAGGGGGCTTCACCGACGTCATGTCGACCGAGGTAAACACCCTAAATCGATATAAAGTGGTGTTCGAGTGGCTATGCACGGCGGCGCTCTCCGCATCGGACACCCTCTCCTGGCTGAACGAGTCCTCGGGCCGGGTGTCCGACGTGGCGGCCCCGCCCACCGCGACGTACGGATCGGCAACGGCGCCGGCCCAGCGTCGCGGACACACCGGGCGCCTGACCGAGCGGTGATCCACCAGGGACCGCGATCAGGGGCGTGCCGGCCACTCGTTCCGTCGGTGGTTCACCTCAGGAGTGCAACGATGAACGAGATCCGCAACACGCCGTCCGTCCCCGCCCAGTTCGCGGACGCTCCATGGCGCAAGAGCACCCGCAGCCAGACCTCCAACTGCGTCGAGGTGGCACCCGTGCGCCCCGGCGCCACAGCGGTGCGGGACAGCAAGGACCCCGGCGGTCCGGTGCTGCTGTTCGAGCGGGCCGGTTGGCTCGGCTTCCTCACCGGCGCGCGGAACGGACAGTTCGACTCGCACTGAGTTCGCGCGTCCCCAGGGGCCGTCGGCGCACGCCGGCGGCCCCTGGGCGTACCCGTCCCCACGCGACCTCGCTGAGCAGGCATCGGATGATCGGCCCGTGCTCGCCGCCGATGGTCGCGTTTCACTTGCTGGGACGCCCGCCGGGCGTACGATGACGGCAATGTGACGTGGAAGTTCCACCCGTCACCACCTGTCGCGGGACATCCGGAGACCCCCATGCGGTTCCTGATCGTTCGCACCGAGATCCGCGCCGCCGCCGACGTGGACGTCGCCGCCGCGCTCGCCTGCGGTGGCCGGCTACGGGACGAGACGACCATCCCCGAACCCCGCCGGCAGGTGGTGCACGCCGAGAACCGGGAGGCGGCGCTGCTGCTGGCCCGCGCGCTGTCCACGGTAGGTGCCGTCCGCGCCGGCAGACAGCGGGTCAAGGTGGTCCCACTGCCCGGCCCCGACACCACGGGCGGCACCTGACCAGACGTCCGTCGTGGCCGGCCGGCTCCCCCGCCGCGTTCCCCGCCCCACCGGCCACGACGGCGCGGGTCCCCGGTCCGTGACCGTCGCGGCAACGACGGTCACGGGCCGGGACCGCACGTGCCGGGGCACCCGCCCCGGTCAGGGCCCGTCGAGCCAGCGCCGGATGAGGAACAACGCGATCGACGACGGCGGGGGCAGCACCAGGTGGGCACCGCCCGCGTCCACCTGCCCGCCGTCGACCGCCGCCCCGATCTCCCGCCGGGAGAACCATCGGGCGTACGCGATCTCCGTCGGGTCGAGCCGCACCGGGTGACGGGGGTCGGCGGTGGCGAGGAAGCCGAGCATCAGCGAGCCGGGAAAGGGCCAGGACTGGCTGCCCGCGTACGCGATGTCGGCCACCGCGACGCCGACCTCCTCGCGGACCTCGCGCAACACGGCCGCCTCGGCGGACTCCCCGGGCTCCACGTAACCGGCGAGACACGAGAAGCGCCGCTGCCCCGGCGTGCTCGGCCAGGTGACGTTGTTGCCGAGCAGGCAGCGACCCTCGGGGCCCGGCACCCCGTCGTGCACCAGCACGATCATCGCCGGGTCGGTACGCGGCCAGATCCGGTCCCCGGCCGGGTCCACCCGGGACCAACCGGCCTCGTGCGCCTCGGTCGGCTGCCCGCTGACCGGGTGGTAGAGGTGCCGCAGGTGCCAGTTGGTCAGCGCCAGCGCGGTGGTGAACAGGCCGGCGTCCCGGTCGCCGAGGAGGTGACCGATCTCCCGCAGATGCGCCGCACGGGTAGCCGGCAGCACCGGCAACCCGGCGTGCACGCAGAACACCGGCACCCCGTCCGGCTCGACGCCGAGGAACATCGCCCCCTCGGCGAGGGTCGAGGGCAGGTCCGCCGGGTCGAGCAGCACCAGCCTCGGCGGCGAGACGTCGGTGCGTACCAGCGCCCGCCCCTCGGCGGCGACGTCGAGCACCAACACCCGTGACCCGGCCCAGGCCCGCGCCAACCACTGCGGGTCCGTCCGCCGGTGCGCCGCCCGGTCCAGGGTGGACCGGGCCAGCGGTGGGGCCGGTTCGGCGCTCACGACACCCTCCCCGGCCGGTCGACGACCACCCCGGTCACCGCTCGGCCGGCACGGTGTCCAGCGCAGTCAGCGCGGCCAGGCCCGGGGCCACCCGTTCCGCGTCGCCCAGCACGACGGTGACCGCCCGGGACGGAGCCAGGTAGCGGGCCGCCGCCGCGGCGACGTCGTCCACGGTCGTCTTCGCCAGCCGGGCCGCGTGCTCGGCCAGGAAGTCCAGACGCAGCCCGTTGCCGGCGTAGGCACTGGTGAGCGAAGCCAGCCCGGCCTGGGTCGACATGCCGAGCTGGAGGGTGCCGAGGGCGTACTGGCGGGCCTGTTCCAGCTCGTCGGGCTTCGGCGGCAGCGTGGCCAGCCGACCCAGCTCGTAGCTGGTCTCCAGCAGGGCCGGCGCGGTCACCTCGGTGGCCACGTCGGCGGCGGCGACCAGCACCGAGCCGGCCACCGAGTGCTCCACCAGGGAGTGCGGCCCGTACGTGTAGCCCTTGTCCTCCCGGATGTTCTCCACCCAGCGGGAGGAGAAGTAGCCACCGAAGACGAGGTTGGCCAGTTGCAGGGCCGCATGGTCGGGATGGGTACGGGGCACCGCGGGCAGCGCCATCCGCAGCGAGGACTGCACCGCGCCCGGCCGGTCGACCAGCAGCAGCGGACCCGGCACCAGCGGCGGGGCGGGCGGCAGGTCGGCGACGTGCCCGGCACCGTTCCACCCCCCGAGGGCCTTCTCGGCGGCGTCCAGGGCACGCTCCGGCTGCACGTCACCGACCAGCACCAGCACCGCGTCGGCCGGATGCACCCGCTCGGCGTGCAGCTTGCGCAGCGCCGCGGGACGCACCGCGTTCACCTGGTCGGGCTCGGGGGTCTGCACCGCGTACGGGTGAGCGCCGTAGACACGGCGCAGCAGCGCGGTGCGGGCCAGGTGCGAAGGCTGGCTGCGGGCGACCTGGATCCGGTCGACCAGCCGGTCCCGCTCCGTGCCGACCTCGTCGCCGGGATAGGTCGCGCCGGTGAGCACCTGCCCGAGCAGGTCGAGCATCCGGTCGAGCCCGGTCACCAGGCCGGCACCGGAGAGCATCAGCCGGTCGGGGTCGATGCCGGCGGACAACCCGCCGCCGACCGTCTGTAGTTCGGCGGCGAGCCGCACGCTGGACAGCGTGTCGGTGCCGGAGAGCATCGTCTGCGCGAGCATCGCGCCCCGGGCCAGGTGAACCCGGCCGAAGGGCATCCAGAGCCGCAGCTCGATCAGCGGAACGGCGGGCCGGCGGACCGCGATCACGGTCAACCCGTTGCCGAGTCGCCGCTCGGCCTGCTTCGGCAGCTTCAGCCGGCGGGTGGGGCCGAGCGGCGGCAGCGTACGCGGACCGGCCTGGACAACTGCACTCACTGAACCACCTTCGTTCGCGACTGCGGGGCTCGCAAACCCGGCTCACTCCTCGCACTCACTGAACCACCTTCGTTCGCGACTGCGGGGCTCGCAAACCCGGCTCACTCCTCGCACTCACTGGCGGCCACCTCCCGGGACGATCTCGACGGACGCGCGGCGCTCCGGCCGCAGGGTGGCGGCGGCGGCACGGACCTGCTCCTCACCGACCTCGCCGACGAGCCGGGGCAGGTCGTTGAGCAGGCCCGGCTCACCGCGCTGCTGCTCCAGCACCGCCATCCGCAGCGCCCGGCCGAGCACCGCGTCGGTATCGCGCAGCAGGTGGGTGGCCATCCGGGCCTGGGTGCGGGCCAGTTCGCCCTCGGCCAGCCCGTCGGTGGCCAGCCGGTCGAGTTCCTCGTCGACGGTGCGCAGCACCTTGTCCGCGTCGCCGCTCGGCGGCAGGTGCGCCTGGAGCAGCAACGCCGTCGGGTCGCGCACGTCGAACGGGTCGCCCATGAAGCCGAGGTAGCCGCCCAGGCTGGTCACCGAGCGGTCGCGCTGAACCAGGCGCTCGACCAGCCGGGACGCGTCGCCGTCGGTGAGCACCTCGGCCAGCACCACGTACGGCAGGTAGGCGGCGAAGTCGCCGACCGGGTCGGGCACCCGCCAGGCCGATGCCACCGCCGGCAACGGGGCCAGCTTGTCGGTGTACGACGTGCGTCGCTCGGCGGTCAGGTCGGGTTCGGTGAAGTCGGGCCGCACCGGCGCGGGCCGGGCCGGAACGTCGCCGAAGTGCCGCTCGATCAGCGCGGTGGCCTCGACGACGTCCACGTCCCCGCTGACCGCCAGGACGGCGTTGCCGCTGGCGTAGTAGCGGCGGAAGAAGTCGGCGGCGTCGGTGACGGTTGCCGACTCCAGGTCGTCGAAGGAACCGTAGCCGTCGTGGGCGTTGGGGAAGGTGTCGAACATGACCGGCGGCAGGGTCAACCAGGGAAACCCGCCGTACGGCCGGTTCAGCACGTTGACCCGGATCTCCTCCTTGACCACGTCGACCTGGTTGCGCAGGTTCTCCTCGGTCAGCCGGGGGCCGCGCATCCGGTCGGCCTCCAGGAACAACGCCCGTTCCAGGGCGTTGCTCGGCAGGGTCTCGAAGTAGTCGGTGTAGTCGAGGTGGGTGGAGCCGTTGAAGGTGCCGCCCGCGCCCTGCACGTGCCGGAAGTGGGCCAGCTTCTCCAGGTTCTCCGAGCCCTGGAACATCAGGTGTTCGAAGAGGTGGGCGAAGCCGCTGCGCCCCTCGGGTTCGGAGCGGATGCCGACGTCGTAGACCACCGCCACCCCGATCACCGGGGCACTGCGGTCGGGGGTGAGCACCACCCGCAGGCCGTTGTCGAGGGTGAACCGCTCGACCGGGTACTTCGTCGCTGGAATTCTCGATCTCCGCGCCGCCACGGGATCGACCCTAGCGCGTCGGCACTGCCCTCACCGGTGACCTCCCCGGGCGCGGCACTCCGCCGGACGGGTGGGCCGGAACGGGCGGCCCGGCGAACCCCACCAACCACCCCCGGCCCAGCCGTCTCAGCCGGCGTGCACGTCGGTCCGCCCGGCCGTCCCGGGCGGACCGTGCAGCTCCACCAGCCCGGCGGGGCCCGCCCCGCCGGGCTGCGCCGGCCAGGGCGTGAAGGCGACGGCCAGGGCGAGCAGCAGCCCGACGGCCGCGACCGCGACAACCAGGAGCAACTCACGCACCGCCGCCACGTCGACGTCGTACGCCATGACACATCCCCTCTGCGCCGAGCCGACCCCCCGGCTCGTCCCCCGGGGGTCAGCCTTCCCGGCACGCCGGAGGGAGTCAGTCGGCCAGCCGACGCAACCGCCGCCGATTGGCGACTCGGTTGCGGTCGGCGGGGCCGGTACGGCGCGGGCGTGCTGGTGGCCACGCCGGGCGGTGACGCCTCAGGTGGTGCTGGTGGCCACGCCCGGCGGTGACGCCTCAGGCGGTGCGGGGGCGGCGGGCCCGGCGGGGGCGGCCCGAGGCCCGGTGCGGCGTCGCGCCGCCGTCACCGCCACGACCGCCCTGCGGGGCCCGACCTCCGGCGGCGGGGCGGCCCTCACCGGCGAAGCGGCTCTCGTCCACCCGCCCGGCTCCGGCGCCCCGGCCCCCCGACCGACGGGTGCCGCGACCGGCGGTGGCGACCGACGGGGTGGGCACGACGATGGTCACCGGTACGCCCGACGGCTCCCGGGCCCCGGTGACCCGGACCAGCGCCTCGTCGCCGACGGAGCGCACCTCGGTGGCCTGCGGGCGGATGCCGGCGGTGGCCATCAGCCGGGACACGTCCCGCCGTTGTTCCGGCAGCACCAGGGTGACCACGGTCCCCGACTCCCCCGCCCGGGCCGTACGCCCGCCCCGGTGCAGGTAGTCCTTCGCCTCGGCCGGCGGGTCGACGTTCACCACCAGGTCGAGCCCGTCCACGTGGATGCCGCGCGCCGCCACGTCCGTGGCGACCAGGGCGGTCACCTGCCCCGTGCGGAACTGCTCCAGGATGCGGGTGCGCTGCGGCTGCGACTTGCCCCCGTGCAGGGCGGCGGCGCGTACCCCTTTGGAGAGCAGTTGCCGGGCGAGACGGTCGGCGCGGTGCTTGGTCCCCATGAACAGGATGGTGCGGCCCTCCCGGGCCGCGATGCGGGTCAACGCGGCCGGCTTGTCGGCCGCGTCCACGTGCAGGAGATGGTGGGTCATCGCGGTGACCGTGGCGGTGCCCGGATCGACGGAGTGGGTCACCGGGCTGGTCAGGAAGCGGCGGACCAGTCGGTCCACGCCACCGTCCAGGGTGGCCGAGAACAGCATCCGCTGGCCGTTCGGGGCCACCTGCTCCAACAGCTTGGTGACCTGCGGCAGGAAACCCATGTCGGCCATCTGGTCGGCCTCGTCCAACACCGTGACGGCCACCTGGTCCAGCCGGGCGTCCCCCCGGTTGATCAGGTCGTGCAGCCGGCCGGGCGTGGCCACCACCAGTTCGGCACCGGTACGCAGGGCGTCCGCCTGGCGTTGCAGCGACAGCCCACCCACGACGGTGGCGCAGCGCAGCCCGAGGGCGCGGGCGTACGGGGCGAGCGCCGTGGTGACCTGCTGGGCCAGTTCCCGGGTCGGCACCAGCACCAGCGCCAGCGGCCGGCCGGGTCGGGCGCGGTGGCCGGCGGTGCGGTGCAGCAGCGGCAGCCCGAACGCCAGGGTCTTGCCCGAGCCGGTGCGGCCCCGGCCGAGCACGTCCCGGCCGGCGAGCGAGTCCGGCAGGGTGGCCGACTGGATCGGGAACGGCGCGGCGATGCCCTGCGCGGTCAACTCGGCGAGCAGGGCCGGCGCCAGCCCGGTGGCGGCGAAGGTCGGAAGAGTGGTGGTCATGCGAAAGCCTTCCTCGACGCGGCACGTGTCGAGGAAGGCGCCCTGAGGCGCGCGCCGGACGGCACAGCCGCCAGGCGGTCGCAAGCACGAACCGAAGGTTCCGGGCGGTCCGCCCACGCCGTCGACGTCGCGCGCCCGGAAGGGCGCGGCGTGTTGTCGCGGCGGGGCGGACCGGCCGGGCCACCGCGCCCGGCGGGCGCGGTGGGTGTCACACGGTGATCCGGCGGATCAGAGCGGACGGATGTTCTCCGCCTGCGGGCCCTTCTGGCCCTGGGTCACCTCGAACTCGACCCGCTGGTTCTCGTCCAGGCTCCGGTAGCCGGAGGACTGGATCGCCGAGAAGTGGGCGAAGACGTCGGCGCCGCCGCCGTCCGGGGTGATGAAGCCGAAGCCCTTGTCAGCGTTGAACCACTTGACGGTGCCAATAGCCATGTCTGTTTCGTCTCCTTGACGGAACGGTCGACCCGCACGTGTTGCGGGCCGGAGAGGAGCGATCCGCGCGGGATGCGTGGATCGCCTGTCGCTGCTGGTCGCCCCGCCCGGAGAACTCCGGACACAACAAAGAGCGCCTGGGGCCACAATCCGCCAGGCGCACACAGAGTCTCTGGAAACCAAAACTGCAACACCGACAACCTACCACGCCCGACGCGATCCGCTCACCCTCTCGCCGGAATTCCTGCTCCCGGAAGTTCCGCGATCAGTGCGGTGAGCCCCTCGACGTCGAGCAGGTCGGCCGGACGGACGGTCACCCCGTCCCGCACGTAGTGGAACGCCGCGCCCACCCGGTCCACGGGCACGCCCGCCAGCTCCGCCCAGGCCAGCCGGTAGACGGCCAGCTGCACGGCGGCCGCCTCGGCCGCCCTGCCCACCGGCTGCCCCCCGGTCTTCCAGTCGACCACGTCGAACCGCCCACCCGGGCGGGCGAAGACGGCGTCCATCCGACCCCGGACCACCACCCCGGCGAGGACCGTGGCGAACGGCACCTCCACCTCGACCGGCACCCGGTCGGCCCACTCGCTGGCCAGGAAGCGCTCCTGAAGCTCGGCGAGGGCCTCGTCGGGCGCGGCGTCAGCGTCCGCCGCGCCCGGCAGCTCGTCGACGTCGAGCAGCCGGTCCGCCCCGAACCGCTGCTCCAGCCAGGCGTGGAACGCGGTGCCCCGGCGGGCGTACGGACTGGGTTCGCTGGGCAGCGGCCGACGCAGGGCCCGGGCCAACGCCTCCGGATCCCGGCGCAGGGCGACCAGCTGGGTCACCGACAACTGCCCCGGCACGGCCACCTCCACCGGGCCGGACAGCTTCGTCAGCTCGGACCGCTCGGCCAGCAGCAGATCAGCCTCCCGCTCCCAGCGGGCCACCTCCGGATCGTCCGCGACCCCGTTGGCGGGGGCGGGCCCGTCGGCGGGGACGGGCCTGCCGGGGCCGTCGCCGGCTGCCAGGTTCCGGCGCACCAGCGCCGCCGCCTCGGCCAGTGCGGGCCGGCGGACGCCCAGCGGGTCGGCCGGCCACTCGGCCCGCAACACCACCTCGGTGGTCGGGTTGACCGCGTCCGGTGTCGGCTCCGGGGCCCACTCGTCGACCAGGTGGCCCGTGCCGCCGTCCAGGCACGCGTCGTGCACCTCGCGCAGCAGCACCGACGGCCCGCGCGGGCGCTTCACACCCTCGCCCCACCAGTGCCCGGAGCAGAGCAGCAGCCGACGGGGGCGGGTGACCGCGACGTACGCCAGCCGCCGTTCCTCCCGCTCGTCGTGCGCCCGCCAGGAGTCGGTGAAGTCCTCCACTGCCCGGGCCACCCCACGCTGGTCGCCCACCTCGGCCAGGTCGAGGTGCGGCAGCCCGTCGGCGTCGCCCCGCAGCGGGAACGGCAGCACCCCCAACCCGCCGAGCCAGTGGTCGGAGTTGCGCACCGGCCCCGGCCAGATCCCCCGGCTCAGCCCGGCCACCGCCACCACGTCCCACTCCAGACCCTTGGCGGCGTGCGCGGTGAGGATCTGCACCGCACCCTCGACCACCTCCACCTCGCCGGGCGCCAGTCCGCGTTCCTCGTCCTCGGCGGCGGTCAGGTAGGCCAGGAACCCGGCCAGGGTGGCCCCCGGCGTCTCCCCGCTGAACCGGGCGGCCACGTCCCCCAGCGCGTCGAGGTGCCCACGCGCCAGGCCCGCGTCGCCCGCGCCGTCGTGGCCGGCCCGTACGGCGACCTCCACGTCCAACCCGATGGTCCGCTCGATGTCCGCGATCAGTTCCGGCAGGGACTGGTCCAGGCGGTAGCGCAGCAGACCCAGCTCGTGGGCGTACGCGCGCAGCCGGGCGTAGCCCTCCGCCGAGTACGCCTGCGCCGGGCCGAGGTCGGCCAATGCCTCCACCAGGGTGGCCTCGTCCAGCAGATCCGGGGTGATCTCCGGGGCCCCGTCGTCGGCGAGCTGCCGACGGGCGGCGGCGAGGGTCTTCGCCCGCCGGTGCAGGGCCACCAGATCGCGCGGGCCGATCCGCCAGCGGGCCCCGGTGAGCAGCCGCAGCAGCGCCGCCCCGTCGGTCGGGTCGGCCAGCACCCGCAACGTGCACACGACATCCCGCACCTCGGGGGTGTCCAGCAGGCCGCCCAGGCCGACCACCTCGACGGGCAGGCCCCGGGCGCGCAGCGCCGACTCGATCGCCGGGATCTGGCTGCGCAGCCGCACCAGCACGGCCGTGGTGGGGCGCCGGGCCACCGGGATGTGCTCGGGCAGCGCGCCGGGGTTGCCGCCCGCCGCCCGCCACGCCGCCAGGACGCTGTCGGCGATCCAGTCGGCCTCGTCGGCGTACGTCGTCAGCAGCGCACAGTGCACGGTGCCGGCGGCGGCCCCACGAGGGCTGCGGTGCGGGATCGGGTCGGCGACGCTCAGCGCGGCGTGCAGCTCCGGCACCCGGGCCCCCGCGGCGCGCAGCGGGGTCGCCAGCGCGTTGGCCACCCCGAGGATCTCCGGGCGGTTGCGCCAGCTCGTGGTGAGGCCGAGCACCCGGGCCGGACCGCCGTCGGAGCGGGCGAACTCGGTGGGGAAACGGTCCAGGGTGCCGGCGCTGGCCCCCCGCCACCCGTAGATCGACTGGCAGGGATCGCCGACGGCGGTCACCGGGTGCCCGCCGCCGAACAACGCGTTGAGCAGCACCACCTGGGCGTGGCTGGTGTCCTGGTACTCGTCGAGCAGCACCACCCGGAACCGGTCCCGCTCGATCTCGCCGACGCCCGGGTGGTCCCGGGCCACCCGGGCCGCCCGGGCGAGCTGGTCGGCGAAGTCCATCGCCTCGAAGTCGTCCTTGCGCCGGGCGTACGCGCGCACCAGCGGCAGCAGCTTCAGCCGGGTCTGCTGGAGCGCGAGTGCCCTGCGCACGTCGGCGTAGACCCGGCCGGGGCGGGACTGCACGTCGGCGAAGAACCGGCCCGTCCAGGCGGCCAGGGCGTCCGGGGCGACGAGATGCTCGTCCAGCTCTCCGGCCAGCGCCAGCACCGCGTCGGTGACGGTGCTCGGCATCCGGTCCACCCCGGTCATGTCGCCGTCGTAGTTGCGCACGATCAGGTCGACCAGCTGCCACCGGGACGCCTCGGTGAGCAGCCGGGTCGACGGCTCGTAGCCGGCCCGCAGGCCGTGCTCGGTGACGATGCGGCCAGCGTACGAGTGGTACGTGGACACCGTCGGTTCTCCCGCGAGGGGATCGTCCAGCGGGTCGCGCCCCCGCCTGCCGAGGCGGCGTACGAGCTGGTCGAGTCGGGTCCTCACCCGGTGCGCCAGCTCGCCGGCCGCCTTGCGGGTGAAGGTCAGCCCGAGCACCTGCTCGGGGCGCACGTACGAGTTGGCCACCAGCCAGACCACCCGGGCGGCCATCGTCTCGGTCTTGCCCGAGCCGGCACCCGCGACCACCAGCAGCGGCTCGACGGGCGCGGCGATGATCTCCGCCTGCTCCCGGGTCGGCGCGGGCAGGCGCAGCAGCCGGGCCAGCTCCACCGGGGTGTAGCGGGGGCCCGCGTCGGGCCTGCGGGGCACCGGCGGGACGGTGCCGAACAGGGCGGGCTGGGTCACCGGGTCACCCTAGGGCCGGCAGGGACGTTTCCCACAGTCACGGCTGCGCCTCGCGGCGGGTCGGCGGCTCGACGACCTGACGACCCTGGCCCGACACGGGGCAGCTCGTGCGCACGGGGCAGACCCGGCACTTCGCGTTCGCGACGGCGGCGAAGGTGGACGCGGCCATCGTGTCGGCCGTGCGCCGCACCAGCGCCGTCGCCCAGCCGGCCTCCGGCCCCTCGCCTGCCGGCGGCTGGCTCTGTTCCCGGGCGTCCTTCGCGGCGGTGCCGAGCTGCACCAGCGCCGCGCCGCCGGACTCCTCACCGAACTCGGCGAACGCCCCGGCCTCCACCGCCGCCTGGTACGCGCCCAACTGTGGATGTTCCGTCAGGTCGGACGCGGTGACGGCGGTGGACTTGCCGGTCTTGAGGTCCACCACCACCAGGCGGCCGTCCGCGTCGATCTCCAGGCGGTCCACCCGACCGACCAGGTGGACGGGGCGGTGCGGGTCGTCGAGGCGCACCGCGAACTCGTGCTCGATGGCGAGCAACCGGCGCGGATTCGCGGCGAGCCAGCGCAGCAGCTTGTCCACCATGCCCTCGGCGCGGTCGCGTTCCGGGCCGACCATCCACCGCGCGGCCAGTTCGATCGCGTCGAAGCGCGCGGCGACGTAGTCCAGCAGCGCGCCCCGGTCGGCGCTGGCGTCCTCGGCCAGCATGGCCGCCGCGTGCACCAGGTTGCCGACGCCCTGCGCGGTTCCCGTCGGCGGGCTGCCGCCGTGCCGTTCCAGCAGCCAGCGCAGGCTGCACCGCAGCGCGCTCTCCATCGCCGACGGGGTGACCCGCACCGCGTCGCCCTCGTCGACCAACGGCCGGTCGTCGGAGAGCGGGCGCAGCCCCCACCAGTCGTCGGGGTGTGCGCCGGAGACCCCGGCGGCGGCGAGCCGGGCCAGTTGGGTCGCCGCCGCGTGCCGCCGGGCGGTCGGGGTCGCCGGGTCGGTGACCGCCGTACGCAGTTCCGCCACCAACGCCGGCAGGGTCAGCGCCCGGGGCGGCCGGCTCACCGGCAGGGTCACCGCGACCTCCGGGTCCGCCCCGCCCTCCCCGGCCCGGTCCGGTCGCCCCGGCTCCCCGACGCCACCCGAGCCGGTCGGACCCGTCGAGCCGGTCGGACCCGTCGAATCGGTCGGACCCGTCGAATCGGTCGGACCCGTCGAATCGGTCGGACCCGTCGAGCCGGTCGGGTCGCCCGGACCGGTCGGGCCGAGTTCGTACAGGAAACGGCTGGGCTGTTCCTCGTGGTCGTCGCCGCCCACGGCGGCGGAGGCGACCGCCGAGACGAGGAGGCGTCGCCGGGCCCGGGTCACCGCCACGTGGAACAGCCGGCGTTCCTCGTCCAGCAGCGCCGACGTCTGCCCGACGAGCGTGGCGACCGAGCCGCTGCCGTCGGACCGGCCGGCCAGCACGTCGACCAGCCGCTCCGAGCCGAGCAGGCTGCCCCGCAGCCGCAGATCCGGCCAGACGCCCTCCTGCACGCCCGCGACCGCCACCAGGTCCCACTCCGACCCCTTGGCGGCGTGTGCGGTGAGCAGTCGCACCGCGTCTCCCCGGTCGGCTGTGGGGGCGAGCGTGTCGGCCGGCAACTCCTGGCCGAGCACGTGGTCGAGGAACACCTCGGTCCGCGCACCGGGCAGGCGGTCGGTGAACCGGGCGGCGGCGTCGAAGAGCACCAGCACCGCGTCCAGGTCACGGTCGGCGGCCTCCACCCGGCGACGGCGTGCCACGTCGCCCTCGCCGGATGCGGCCGGCCCCCGGCTCAGGGTCGCCGACCACAGCTCGGCCAGCCCGCTGGCCGACCACACCGCCCACAGCACGTCCTCGGCGGTCGTGCCCGGCCGGGCCGCCGCGTCCCGTGCCACCGCCAGCAGCCCGGCCACCGTCTGCGCCGGCTCCGCCCACCGTCGCTCGATGCCGGCCAGCTCGGCCGGATCCCGCAGCGCCTCCACGATCAGCTCGCCCGAGGGACGGCGGTCGCCCGCCGCCAGCGCCAACGCCCGCAGGCCCTGGCGCAGCCGCCGTTCGGCCAGGGGGTCGGCGCCCCCGAGCGGCGAGTGCAGCAGCGCGACGGCGGCCTCCTCGTCCAGCCGGTCGGGCTCCAGCGCGCAGCGCAGCAGGAGCAGCAGCGGCGCCACCGCCGGTTGCAGGTGCAGCGGCAGGTCCTCGCCGTGCACCACAGTGGGCACCCCGGCGGCGTGCAGGGCCCGGCGCAGCGAGGGCAGGTGTCGCCCGGTCGAGCGGACCAGCACCGCCATCCGGGACCAGGGCACCCCGCCCAGCAGGTGCGCCTCGCGCAACGCGTGCGCCAGGAAGGCCGCCTCGCTGGTGGCGGAGCGGAAGGTGCGCACCTCCACGGAGCCCGGCGGCGCGTCGGGCAGGGGACGCAGCCGCCGGTGGGCCGCCGGGCCGCGCAGTCGGCGGGCCAACCGGGCGGCGGCGGCCACTAACCGCTCCCCCGCCCGGTAGGAGGTGGTCAGCACCACCTGGGCCGCGGGCGCACCGGAGGCCGTGCGGAACCGGTGCGGGAACGTGGTCACGCCGGCCGGATCGGCTCCCCGGAACGCGTACGTCGAGGAGTCCGGGTCGGCGAAGGCGACGAGCGGGGTGCCGCCGCCGGCCACCGTGGCGAGCAGATCGAGCTGCGCCGGGTCGGTGTCGGCCAGCTCGTCGACGTAGACGCACGACAGGCGCCGGCGCTCGGCGGCGAGCAGCTCCGCGTCGTCGCGCAGCATCCCGGTGGCCGCCCGGACCAGCTCCGCCGGGTCGTACGCCACCGAACCGCGGTTGCTGACGTCGCGCAGGGCGAGGACGGCCACGTACTCGCGCAGGAAGCGCGCGGCGGCCGGCCAGTCGGCGCGACCGAGCTGCTCGCCGAGCCGGGCCAGCTCGGTCGGGCCGACGCCCCGCTCGGCGGCACGCATCAGCAGGTCGCGAAGCTGGGCGGCGAACGCCCGGGTACGCAGCGCGGGTCGCAGATCCTCCGGCCAGCCGACCGGGTCGTCGCCGGGTTCCTCTCCCACCACGTCGAGCAGCTCGCGGATGATCAGGTCCTGTTCCGGGCCGGTGAGCAGCCTGGGCGACGGCTCACCCCGCTCGGCGGCCGCCCGGCGCAACAGCCCGAAGGCGTACGCCGGGAAGGTGCGTACCAGCGGCTCGCGCAGCACCCGGTGCCCGTCGCGGGCGATCCGCGCCTCGATCCGGTGCCGTAGCTCGGTGGCCCCCCGCCGGCTGAACGTGAGCACGAGGACGCGCTCCGGGTCGACCCCCTCCGCCACCCGGGCGGCGACCGCCTCCACCAGGACGCTGGTCTTGCCGGTGCCCGGCCCTCCGAGCACCAGCATCGGCCCCTCGGTGTGCGCGACGATCTCACGCTGCGCGGGGTCGTCGCGCCAGATCGCCTGTTCCGCGCCGCCCACCTGGGTCGGAGCACGACCGGACAGCGGCTCGCCCACCTGGGCCGGAGCACGACCGGGCAGCGGCTCGCTCGCCTGGGCCGGCCCGTCGGGCCGACGCACCAACCGGTACGCCTGCATCCCGCCATCCCATCACGGGCCTGCGACACTCCCCGACCCGCCACACCCTCGGCGGCCCAGCTCACCGGCTTCCTGTTTCGACCGGAGGATCGCCCGACAACCTCCGCCCGGAAGATCGCCCGACAACCCGAGTTGCGGCAACTCGGGCCTCCAAGCCCCGCGGACATCCCGAATTGCCGCAACTCGGGCCGCCCCACCTCCGCCCGCCCCGCCCCGCCGCCACACCACTCCGCCACACCACACCGCCGCCCCGCCCCGTCCCGTCACCCCGTCACACCGCCATCCCGTGACGATCCGTGCCAGCGCCCGCTCCACGCAGCCTTCAGGTGAGGTGGGACTCGATGACGTCGACCGCGCCGGCCACGGTGTCGGCGAGGTGGACCAGGTCGAGGCCGGCGGGCTTGAGGAAGCGCTGCTCGGCCAGCGACCGCAGCCAGTCGACCATCGGCCGGTAGAAGCCGTCGGTGTCGAGCAGCACCATCGGCTTGGCGTGCATGGCGAGGGTGGCGGTGGTCCACACCTCGAACAGTTCGTCGAGTGTGCCGAGGCCGCCGGGCAGGGTGAGAAAGGCGTCCGACTTCTCGATCATGAGGATCTTCCGAGCCGCCATCGACTCGGTGACCAGCAGCTCGTCGGAGGCGAGGTCGGCGACCTCAAGGTCGACCAGCGCCTGCGGGATCACCCCGACCGTACGCCCGCCGGCCGACCGCGCGCCGTCGGCGAGCGCACCCATCATGCCGACGCAGCCTCCACCGCTGACCAGCGTGTGCCCGCGTCGGGCCAGCTCCGCGCCGGTGGCGGCTGCCAGGTCGAGCCAGTGCTGGTCGAGGGTCCGCGAGGACGCACAGAACACGCAGATGGCCGCCACGGTCAGCCCTCCCCGCCCTGCTCCGCGGCGGCCCGCTGGTCGGCGGCGGTCCGGGCCACGGCCTCCTCGCGTACCGCCTCCTGCTCCGTCGAGAGGTTGGTCTCGGAATCCACGATGTGCCGGACGGCCGCCTCGACCTCGTCGGTGACGCAGATCAGTTCGAGGTCGACCGGGCCGATCTTGCCCTCGGCGGCCATGGTGTCGCGCAGCCAGTCGAGCAGCCCGCGCCAGTAGTCCGCGCCCATCAGCACCACGGGGAAGCGGGTGACCTTGCCGGTCTGCACGAGGGTGAGCGCCTCGAACAGCTCGTCCATCGTGCCGAAGCCGCCGGGCAGCACCACGAACGCCTGGGCGTACTTGACGAACATGGTCTTGCGGGCGAAGAAGTAACGGAAGTCGATGGCCAGGTCGACCCACTCGTTGAGGCCCTGCTCGAACGGCAGCTCGATGCCCAGCCCGACGGAGAGGCCACCGGCCTCGCTGGCCCCCCGGTTCGCCGCCTCCATGACGCCCGGCCCGCCGCCGGTGATGACGGCGTACCCGGCACGGGACAGCGCCGCGCCGAGCGCCTCGGCGAGCTGGCACTCGGGGCTGTCGGGCTTGCTGCGGGCGGAGCCGAAGACACTGACCGCCGGCGGCAGGTCGGCGAGGGTGTCGAACCCCTCGACGAACTCGCTGAGGATGCGCAGCGCCCGCCAGGCGTCCTTGGTCTTCCAGTCGTCGCGGGCCCGCGAGTCGAGCAGGCGCTGGTCGGCGGTGCTGGTCGGGATGGCCTGCCGGCGCAGCGTCACGGCACCTCTGTGCCGCTCTTGTCCCGGTTCGCGGGCGTTGCTTCGGGTCATGGGAGCAACCGTAGTGGAGTCACCCCCACCCGCCAGGCAAACAACTCGTGATCTTGGGCAACCAATTCGCTTGCCCGGACGTCCTACTATTCACATACCGGGTATGCCCCGGCAGCGCGCTTCGGGGGAGGAGACAGCGTGATCACCAACAACGAACGGATCCGGATCCGGCGCCAGATGGAGCGGCGGATCCGCGACGTGGTGGCCGAACGCCGCCGCGCCCGCCTTCTGGAGTCCCCACCGGAAACCCCCGCCAGCGATCCCGCCGACCCCTCCCACCTGACACCCGCCTGAGCCGACCCCCGTCGGGTCAGGCGGAGGCCAACCAGCGGTGCAGCGTGGCCGCTCCCTCTCGGATCTTGCCGATCTCGACGTGCTCGTCCCGGTGGTGGGCCAGGTTCGGGTCGCCGGGGCCGAAGTTGAGTGCCGGGATGCCCATCGCGGCGAACCGGGCCACGTCCGTCCAGCCGAACTTGCCGATCGGAGCCGCCCCGACGGCGGCCAGGAACTCCTGGGCCGGCGGGTTGTCCAATCCCGGTGCGGCACCGGCCGCGGCATCGGTCACCGCCAGGTCGAAGCCGGCGAACACCTCGCGCAGGTGAGCCTCGGCCGCCGCCGGGTCGCGGTCCGGGGCGTACCGGTAGTTGATCTCGATTTCGCAGCGGTCGGGGATCACGTTGCCCGCCACGCCGCCGTTGACCCGGACGGCGTTCAGGCCCTCACGGTAGTCGCAACCGTCGATGGTCACCCGGCGTGCCTCGTAGGCCCCGAGCCGGCGCAGCACCTCACCCGCCCCGTGGATGGCGTTCACCCCGTGCCAGGACCGCGCCGCGTGCGCCCGCTCGCCGTGCGTGGTCACGACCGCCCGCATCGTGCCCTGGCAGCCGGCCTCCACGATGCCGTACGTCGGCTCCAGCAGCACCGCGAAGTCGGCCTCCAGCCACTGCGGGTACGCCTGCGCGACCAGGTGCAGGCCGTTGTACTTCGACTCGATCTCCTCGGCCTCGTAGAAGAAGTACGTCACGTCGTAGCGCGGGTCGGGCAGGCTCACCGCCAGGTGCAGCGCGAACGCCACCCCCGACTTCATGTCGGAGGTGCCGCAGCCGTACATCAGGTCGCCGCGCATCGTCGACGGGAAGTTGTTGTTCAGCGGCACGGTGTCCAGGTGACCGGCGAGCACCACCCGGGTGGCCCGGCCCAGTTCCGTCCGGGCCATCACCGTGTTGCCGTGCCGGTGGGTGGACAGGTGCGGTACCGCCCGCAGCACCTCCTCGACACAGTCGGCGATCGCCTTCTCGTCGAGGGACACGGACTCGATGTCGACCAGCGCCCGGGTCAGGGCCACCGGATCGGCGAGGACCTCGGGGGTCAGCGGGTTCTCCATGCAGGGCACGGTACCGTCAGATCCGGCGACCGAGGGAGGTGAGCCCCGGAGCCCGGCAGCAGCGAACGAGGGGTGAACACGTGACGTCCACACAATCCGCGTGGGGCATCGGCCTGGCCACCGTCACCGCCGACGACCAGGTGCTCGACACCTGGTACCCGACGGGGAAGCTGGGTCTCGGCAAGCTTCCGCTGATCGCCGGTGAGGACCAGGGCGACGTGCTGGACCTGCCCCCCGGTGCCGTGGGCGACCGCTGCCTGCCCGGCCTGCGGACGGTGCAGGTGGTCACCGTGATCGGCGCGCTCGACGAGCCGATCAAGGACGCGGCCGACGCGTACCTGCGGCTGCACCTGCTCTCCCACCGCCTGGTGCGGCCCAACGAGCTGAACCTCGACGGCATCTTCGGCAAGCTGGCCAACGTGGCCTGGACCTCGGCCGGCCCGTGCCCGCCGGAGCGGGTGGACGAACTGCGCGTCATCGAGCGGGCCGCCGGCCGCCACCTGGCCGTGTACGGGGTGGACAAGTTCCCCCGGATGACCGACTACGTCGTGCCCGCAGGCGTGCGGATCGCCGACGCCGACCGGGTCCGCCTCGGCGCCCACCTCGCCGCCGGCACCACGGTCATGCACGAGGGGTTCGTCAACTTCAACGCCGGCACCCTCGGCACCTCCATGGTCGAGGGCCGGATCGTGCAGGGCGTGGTCGTCGGCGACGGCTCCGACATCGGCGGCGGCGCGTCGATCATGGGCACCCTCTCCGGGGGTGGCACCGACCGGATCAGCATCGGCGAGCGCAGCCTGATCGGCGCGAACGCGGGCGTCGGCATCTCCCTCGGCGACGACTGCGTGGTGGAGGCCGGCTGCTACATCACCGCCGCCTCGAAGATCGCCCTGCCGGACGGCCGGGTGGTCAAGGCCCGCGACCTGTCCGGGGTGGACGGGCTGCTGTTCTGGCGCAACTCCGTCACCGGCGCGCTGGAGGCGAAGCCGCGCACCGGCCGGGGCATCGAACTGAACGCGGCGTTGCACGCCAACGACTGACGGGCGACCCTGCGGGTCCGCGGCTGTCGGCCACGGACCCGCAGGGGGTACGCCTCACCGCAGGCGGTACGCCTGGACGGTGCGCTGGGTGACCGTGGTGCCGTCGGCGGCCCGGGCGGTCGCCTTGAGGGACACGTGCCCCGGTCCCGCCGGGTGCCGGAGCAGGGCCGTCCACTGTCCGCCGACCTTGACCACGTCGGCCCGCCGCCACGTCGTCCCGCCGTCGTAGGAGACCTCGACGCGCAACGCGGTCACCTTCGCCGCCGGTGCGCCGGCCTGCCTGTGCACCTGCACCGGGACGGGGAACAGCTTCCCGGCCGGCGCGGAGTTGGCGGCGTCCAGCGGAGGCAGGAACCGGATCGCCGAGGCGGGCAGCCGCAGCGGCTCGTTCCCACGGGCACGCCGGGACGGGAACGTCCACGTCGTGGTCACCTCGGTGCTCAGGTCGCCCACGCTGCGCTTCGCCGTCGACTCCAGCCGGTAGTCGGCCGCGCCCGCGGGCACCTCGAACTGCCCCCAACCGGGCTCTGGGCTCTCCCCGACCAGCACGCCCCCGCGGTAGAGGGACGTGCGGGCGCTGTCGACGACGGAACCGCCGGCGTGGCCGACCGCATCGCTGAACAGGGGCACGGCGAGAGTGATGAGGTCGCCCTGCCGGGTCAACCCCTCGCCGGGGCGGCGCGGCGCCGGGAAGTTCACTCCGTACGGCGCGCCGTTCCAGGTGTCCCGGTAGCGCTGCCCGGCCCGGTACGTACGACTGTCCGAGGACAGCGCCACGCGGTAGTCGAGCCAGCCGTCGTCGGTGGGCGCCCCGAACAGCAGTTCGGTCGTCCAGCCCATCCCCCGGGTGTTGACGTGCTCCACCCGGCGGCCGGGGACCGTCGTGGGCAGCCCGACCGCCCAGCCGCCCAGGTCATGTGGCGGGGCGGGGAAGACGAGCCGCTCGGCGGAGAGGTCCGGGTAGCCGCCACGGAACGTCTGGGTGATCGTGGCCAGGTCGCCACGACGGTAGTGGCGCTCGAAGCCGGCCGGCAGCCGGCCCGGGAACACCTCGCTCAGCGCGTACAGGTACGGGCTGCTGTCCGCCTCCAGGTCGGCCCACTGGCTGCTCACGGAGCCGACGAACCGGTCCGCCGGCACGCGCTCACCGAGCTGGCCGCTGGCCAGGCCGGCGAAGTCGTCGGAGATCAGTCCGAAGCTGTAACCGCCGTCGTCGATCAGGAAGTTCGCGCTGACCTCCACCAGCGCCGGGGTGGCGGAGCGGTCCGGCACCGTCATCCGGATCGGCCTGGCCCGACGCGCGTCGACGGTGATGCCGGTGTCGCCGTCGACCACCAGCTCCGGCTGGGCGACCAGGCTGGCACCCGGCTCCGCACCGTCCTCGTACAGGTAGCTGGACAGGCCGTACCGGCCCTTGGGCAGGCGCACCTCGGCGACGCCGTCCGGGTCGAACACGTCGAAGGAGGCGAAGTCCGCCAGGTCGACCAGCGTGGTGCTGTGGTTCCCGGTGGGTGCACCCGCCCCGTCGAGGTGCCGGATCGTCACGGTGTAGCTCTCCACCTCCTGGTGGACGGCGATCGGGGTGACCGCCGCGACCGCCCCGGAGCGGGCGACGATCCGGCCGGTCCAGTGGCCGTCCGGGCCGCCGGTGCCGGTGTCGGCGGTGACGGTGGCGGTCGCGGTGCCACCGGCCGGCACGGTGAGCGCCGTGGTGCTCAGCCGGAACAGGCCGGCCGGAACGGGCGCGCCGCCCGGTCCGGACGCCTCGACGGTCAGGTTCAGCGTCAGGTCGGTCGTGCCGCCGTTGCGCCAGGTGACCTCGCGGGTGACCGGGGCGTCGTCGTCGTGCGGCCACAGCGTGCGTCCGAAGGAGACGCTCGGCGGGTCGCTCACCAGCGCCTGGTCGATCGCCCGGGCCACGTCGACCCGACCGGCCCCCTGCTGGTACGCGGTCAGCTCCGGGTGCGCCTTCGCCGACGCCATCAGGGTGGCCTTGAGCTGGCCGGCCGTCCAGCCGGTGTGCCGCTGGGCGAGCAGGGCCGCGGCCCCCGCGACGTGCGGGGCGGACATCGAGGTGCCGGAGAGGGTGACGTACCCCTCGCCGGCCGGCTCGCCGAGCCGGGTGCCCGCAGCACGGGCGGCGACGATGTCGACGCCGGGCGCGGTGATGTCGGGCTTGAGGGCGTCGTCGCCGACCCGGGGGCCCTGGCTGGAGAACCAGGCCAGTTCGTCGTCGCGGTCGACGGCGCCGACGGCGAGGGCGGCGTCGGCGCTGGCCGGCGAGCCGACGCTGCCGGCCGAGCCGGCGTTGCCGGCCGAGATCACGAACAGCGCGCCCGTCTGCGCGGTGAGCGTGTCGACCGCCTCCTCGACCGGGTCCACCTCCGGGGTGTCCCACCCGCCCAGGCTCAGGTTGACCACGTCGGCGCGCTGCTCGGTGGCGGCCCAGTGCATGCCGGCCAGGATCGCCGATTCGGTGCAGCCGTACTGCTCACACACCTTGCCGGACAGCAGCGTGGCGTCGGGGGCCACGCCCCGGTTGCGCCCCCCGGAGGCGGCCCCGCTGCCCGCCACGATCGAGGCCACGTGGGTGCCGTGCCCGACGATGTCGCCCGGGTCGGTCTCCTCGGTGAAGTTGCGTGCCTCGGCCACCCGGCCAACCAGGTCGGGGTGGGCGGCGTCGACGCCGGTGTCGAGGACCGCCACCCGGACGCCCCGGCCGGTGAAGCCGGCCTGGTGCGCGACGGGTGCCCCGATCTGGGGGACGCTGTGCTCCAGGGTGACCTTCCGCCGCCCGTCGAGCCAGATCCGGTCGACACCCCCCGCCGTGTCGATCCGGGCCCCGCCACCGCTGATCGTCGTCCACAGTTCGCCGACGCGCTTCTTGTCGGCCGTGGCCGCGACCCCGTCGATGGCGTTCAGTTCGCGGGTGACGGTGACCCCGCCGGGGGCGGCGGCCCGCCGCTCGGCGCCGGCCCGCTGGCGCAGCAGCACCGGCAGGTCGGCTCGCCGCGCGTCGTCGTAGCCAGCCTCGACGAGCCCGGTGACGTCGAAGAAGCGGCGGTCGACGGTGCCGGCGCGCAGCAGCGGCAGGGCGTCGGCGGGGACGACCTCCAGGCGTCCCCGGTCCCGCCGGGTGAGGAACCGGACGTCGGCCCGGCCCGCACCGGGGCGGACGCTGGCCCGGCCGGTGGCGGTGACGGTGACCCGGTCACCGGTGATCAGCGTGACCGTGGTCGCGGCCGGTCGGCCGGGGGACGCGGCACCGGCCACCCCGTTCGGCGACGTGGGCGGGGCGGTGCCGGCCGGCGCGGCGGTCACTGCCGCCGGCGTGCCGAGGACCAGACCGGCCAGCAGGCCGGCCGCGGTCAGTTTCCTTCGTCGATGCAACGGAACCTCCTCGTGGGGCGTCTCCTATGGAGACGATCGACAACGGTCAGACTTGCATACTGAGTATGTAAAGTGATGTCCAGAATCTGACGAACCCGCCAACGCGGCACCCGACGCCCAGGTCGGCCCGAACGTGCAGGTGTCGACCCTCCACCCACCCCGTCGACCCGAGGCCCGGCGGGCCAGGTGGGAGGCGGCCGAACCGATCACGATCGGCGACAACACGTGGCCCGGCGGCGGGGCGATCGCGACGGTCGGTGAGAGAACCGTGGCGGGCGCGGGTGCCCGAGGCGACCCGCAGCCTGCCACCGAACGTGGTCGCGGTGGGCAACCCCGCCCGACCGGTACGCGACCTCGACCAACCCCAAGACGCCACCACCTGCATAAACGTGGCCTCCATGGGTGGCGCAACCCCTAATCCGAGGTGCACTCTGAGTAGTGACGTCGTCACTAGGAGGCGGAGATGGGCGGCCGGATTCTCGAACTACGCGTACACGGAGTCTCCAACACGCCTCCCCACCAGACGCTGGGACTGGCACCCGAGCCCACCCCGCCCCAGCCCGCGACGCCTCAACCCCTCCTCGTCGCGGGCGACGCCGTCACCGGCTTCTACCGGTCCACCGCCGCCTCCCCCCGCGACCCGATCACCGTCGAGGCGTACAGCTGGGGGCAGTTGACCTCCGGCGCGCGGACCGCGCGGGACGTCGAACGGGCCCTGTGGACGCTGCTGCTGCCCTTCGCCCTCGCCAACGTGGCGCTGCACGCCCGACCGGGGATACCCGCCGACCCCGACACGGAGCGCTGGGCCAGCCGCTCCGGCCTCACCGCCTGGCTGATTCGGCTGTTCTGCCTGAGCCTCACCGGCACGGTCGTGCTCACCTTCACGGGCATCGGCGTCGACCTGATCGCCTGGCAGTGCGTCGACCGGTCCTGCCTCGGTCGCGTCCCGGGCCCGTGGGAGTTCCTCGGCCAGGGCTGGTGGCACCAGGGCGCCCGCTCACTCGCCGTGGGACTGCTCGTGCCGCTCGGCCTGCTCGCCCTGCTCGGCATCGTCGCCTGGCGCACCTACCAGTACGAGGCGGAGATGCCCGCCGATCCGGCACGCACCCCCGCAGCCGGCCCGCCGGCACCCGCGCCGGCCGACGCGAACGTGCCCACCGGTCAGCCCGGCGAGGCACCCCCGCCGCCGGACCCGCCGCCCGGACCACCGACGAACCCCCTCCAGGACCCGACCTTCTGGTGCGGCGAGGGGCAACTGCGCCGGGCTGCCGTCCTGCACCTGTGCTCCGGGGTGGTCGTCGCCGCCGCCGTGCCGCTGGGCACCGTCCTCGCCTTGGACCCACCCCGGGACGGCCGGGCCGTCGCGGCCTGGCCCACCGTCGCGCTGCTCGTCGCCGTGGTGGTCATCACCCTGGTGGCGCTCAGCCGGCCCTGGCTCACCCGACGGGCCGGTGCCACCCCGCTCGGCCGGTGGAGCATCGCGGTCGTCGTGCTCACCGGCCTGGGCCTCGCCGGCACGATCCTCGTGCTGCTGCTGCCGGACGGTCCCGCCGGCACGCCGCTGGCCGACCTACGTCCCTCGGCGGGCTGCACCGGCACCCCCGGCTGCGGCGTCGACCGGTCCCTGCCGGGGTTCGACTGGATCATCGCCTGGCTGGGCACCGCCCAGCTGATCCTGCTGATCGCGATCGGGGGCGCCGCGCGTTCGGGCCGGCGGGCCCTCGTCGCCCCTGCCGCGGCGACGCTGCTGATCGTCGCCGGCACGTTCTGGCGGTCCGGCTGGCTGCCCGGCCTCCCCGCCGTACCGTGGGAACCCTGGCAGCTCGCGGTGCCCGGCATCGCGCTCGCCACCACCGGCCTGCTGCTGCCCCGCTCCCGGCAGGCCACCGGCAGCCGGTCCCCGGAACCCCACAGCGACCTCGCCTGGGGCGGACGGGCCCCGGCGGTTGTCGCCGGAGCCGGCTGGCTGCTCTGCATCGCCTACTGTGCCGGGCTGCTCTACTGGGTCACCGACCGGTTGAACGGCGCCGCCACCCCCGGCGGTCCGCCCACCGTGGTGCCGCCGATCCCGGTGATGTGGGCCGGGTTCTGCTTCGCCACCGCCCTGCTGCTGCTCGGCGCGGTCGCCGTACGCGCCGTGCTGCTGTTCCACCGGCTGCGCCGCGCGGAGTACGCCGCGCTGGCCCACGACGACCGCCGGCTCTCCGCCCACGAACTACGCCGTGGACGGGAGGTCGCCACCTACCGGGCGCTGCACCGGCTCGTCGGCGAGCAGGCCGTGCGGCTGGTGGGCTGGTACGCGGCCGGGATCCTGGTGCTGGCCGCCTTCGGGGTCGCCGCCGTGCTCTCCCCCACCCGGCCACAGGTGCATCCGTTCCACCCGGCCGACGGAGGCGCGGCGGCCGTGGTGGCGATCGCCGACCTGGGTGACGCCCTGCTGGGCTGGCTGCCCGTGCTGATCGCCACCCTGGGGCTGCTCGTGTACCGCAACGACACGGTCCGCCGCTCGGTGGGGGTCATCTGGGACCTGGGAACCTTCTGGCCCCGCGCCGCGCATCCGCTCGCCCCGCCCAGCTACGCCGAACGGGCCGTTCCCGAACTGCTCACCCGCACCGCCGGTCTGCTGGCCCTGCCCCACCAGGACCCGCGCCGGATGGACGGCATCATCCTGTCCGGACACAGCCAGGGCACCGTCATCTGCGCGGCCGTCGTGCTCCAACTGCCGGCCCGCTGGCGGCGGCGCATCTGGTTCCTCTCGTACGGCTGCCAGCTCACCCGGCTCTACGGGCGGGTGTTCCCCGCATACTTCGGCCCCGATCGCCTGCCCGCACTGGCCGAGGCACTGGCCCGCCCCTGCGGAACCACCGGCTGGACCAACTTCTGGCGGGCCACCGATCCGCTGGGCTGGCCGGTCACCGCCGGCGAGCGCGACATGGCGGTCACCGACCCGCAGGCGCTGCACCCCAGCGACGGCGAGGTCGCCGACCCGCCGATCCGCAGCCACAGCGGCTACCCGGACGCGGCCGAGTTCCAGCGGGAACGCTCCCGAGTGGCATGGCTGCTGCGCCAGCCCGTGCCGTCACCCCGGCGGGGGTTCGACTAGCCGTACCACCAGATCGGCGCGGTCCGCGGTGGCGGCGACCACGGCGGCGTTCTCCTCGTCGCTGCCCCACGCCCAGGCCCGGGCCTCCTCCGGCGACCGCCCGTACGCCTCGTGTCGCGCGGTCAGCCGGCGCAGCCGCAGCTCCGCCTCCAGGTCGAGGTACCACGCGTCGTGCAGCAACGACCGCACCTCCTCCCAGGGAAAGTCCCGCACCAGCAGGTAGTTGCCCTCGGTCACCACGAGCCGGACCTCCGGCGGCACCTCGATCGCCCCCGCCACCGGCTCCTCCAGCTCCCGGCGGAACTCCGGGGCCCACACGGAGGTCGGTTCCCGGCGGCGCAGCCGGCGCAGCAGCGAGACGTATCCGTTGGCGTCGAAGGTGTCGATGGCGCCCTTGCGGTCGGCCCGACCCAACCGCCGCAACGCCGCCTGGGCGAGGTGGAAACCATCCATCGGCACCAGCCGGGCCGTTGGCCCGACCGCCGCCACCACCTGCGCGGCCAGGGTGGACTTTCCCGCCCCGGGCGCACCGACGATGCCGAGCAACTGCCGGGGACCGGCCTCGGCCAGGGTGTTGGCGCGGGCCACCAGATCGGCGACGGACAGCACCCGGGCGGCGGGCATCAGGACAGGACCGGCTCGCTGATCACGAACCGCGCCAGCACGCTCGCGTGGACGGGCTGCGGCTGCGGATCCAGTTCCAGCGCCGGGGTGCTCTCCGGCAGACCGCCGTCGAACGCCGCCCGGGTCATCATCATGGGTTGGGCGCCCGCCCCCTCGTCGGCCAACTCAACCAGGGCGGTGACCTGGGCACCGAGCGCCTCTGCGTACTCCCGGGCCCGGTGCAGCGCGTCGGTGATCGCGGCGTGCCGGGCCTCCCGGCGGGCCGGGCTGTCCGGCCGCAACGACCACCACGGGCCGGCCACCTCGACCTGATCCTGGTCGGCCAGGCGCAGCATCAGCTCACCGAGGGCGGTGAAGTCGGTGACCGTCACGGTCGTGACCACGCTGCCGTGCCACGCCACCACCCGCTCGCCGGAGCGCCGGGTCTCGGGCCGCACCCGCAGGTCGCCCGTCTCCCGGCGGTCGATCAGCGGATCGTCGAGGAGCACCCGCACCGCCGCCGCCCGCTCGGCCAGCCGGGTCAGGGTTGCCTCCCGGTCCCTGTCGCGGGCCGACGCGGTGACCGTGAACCGGGCCAGTTCCGGAGGAACCTCCCGGTACGCCTCGCCGCGCACCGCCACCACCGGTCCGTCCACCATGCCCCCACCCTAGCGGCGGGGAACCCGAAGCGCCCGCCGATGCGGACGGTGATCGCCGCGCGCGGGACCGGTCCGCGCGCGGGACCGGTCGGCGCGCACCGGTCCGCGCCGGACAGGTCCGCGCGTGGGGCTAGTCAGCGTGGGGCAGGACGGCGGCGTAGGAGACGGTGGTGTCGTCGACCCCGCAGCCGCTCAGATGGCCGCCCGACGCGCCCAGTCCGCACAGCCAGGCCACCTCGTCGGCGTGGTCGCCGTCGACCGGGAACGACCGCACCTGCTCGTCGTACGTGCGCCCGGCCAGCGCGACGCGGGCGGCACGGGCCTCCGCGTACCGGGCGGTGAGGGTGGCGCCGTCGGCGGACCGCAGCGCGTCGGCCAGCTCGTCGAGAACCGCGGTGACCGCGGTCAGGGAGTCCAGCACCTCACGGCGGTTGCCCAGCAGCATGTTCACCGTGCGCTGCGGCGGGGTGCCGGCCACCCGGGTTCCGTCGCGGAAACTGCCGGCGGCCAGCGAGAGCACCGCCTCCCGCAGCGCGGAGCGCCGCACCGCGCCGGCCAGTGCCCCGGCGAGCAGGTGCGGCACGTGCGAGGCCAGCGCGGCGGCGGCGTCGTGGTCGGCCGGCGACATCGGCACGACCCGGGCGTCGAACACCACCGTCAGCAGCCGGGCGAGTCGGCGGAACGCCTCCGTCGCCGGGCCGGGCGACGGGCAGAGCACCCAGGCCGCCCCGTCCAGCAGCGCGGCGCTGGCCGCGGTGAGGCCGGCGGTGTCCGCCCCCGCCATCGGGTGGCCGGGAACGAACCGGCCGGTCAGGCCGTGCCCCCGGGCGAAGGCGGCCAGTTCCGCCTTGGTGCTGCCGACGTCGGTGAGCAGGCAGTCGTCGCGGGTCGCCGCGGCGACCTCCAGCAACGTCGCCGGCAGGGTGGGCAGCGGCCCGCAGAGGAACACCACGTCCCGGTCGGCCACCGCCTCGACCAGCCGCGGCGACACGGGTACGCCGGCCAGCCGCGCCTGCCCACGGGTCGCCTCGTCCGGGTCCCACCCGGTCACGTCCAGCCCGGCGGCGTGCAGCCGCAGCAGCACCGACCCGCCGATCAGGCCGGTGCCGACGACGGCCGCCCGCACCCGTTCCGGGGTCACGGCCCGGCGAGGCGGGCGGCGACGGCCGCGACGTGCGCGTCGGACTCGGTCAGGGCCACCCGCACGTGCTGAGCGCCACCCGGGCCGTAGAAGACGCCGGCGGCGACCAGGATCCCCCGTCGGGCCAGCCAGTCGACGGTGGCCCAGCAGTCTTCTCCCCGGGTGAGCCACAGGTAGAGGCCGGCCTCCGAGTGCTCGACGGTGAACCCGGCCGCGGTGAACGCGGCCCGCAGAATCTCCCGTCGCGCCCGGTAGCGTTCCCGCTGCTCGTCGGCGTGCGTCTCGTCGCGCAGCGCGGCGACCATGGCCGCCTGCACCGGCGCGGGCACGATCATCCCGGCGTGCTTGCGGACCTTCAGCAGCTCGGCCACGAGCTTCGGGTCGCCGGCCACGAACCCCGCCCGGTAGCCGGCGAGGTTGGAGCGCTTCGACAGCGAGTGCACCGCCAGCACACCCTCGTGAGAACCGCCGCAGACCTCGGGCGACAGCACCGAGACCGGTTCGGCGTCCCAACCCAGCGGCAGGTAGCACTCGTCGCTGGCGACGACCGCACCGCGCTCCCGGGCCCAGTCGACCACCTTGCGCAGGTGGGCGGCGGGCAGCACCCGGCCGGTCGGGTTGCCCGGCGAGTTCACCCAGACCAGACGCACCCGGGGGGTGGGGCCGACCGCCGTCAGCGAGTCGGCCCGAAGCACGGTGGCACCGGCCAGCCGGGCCCCGTCCTCGTAGGTCGGATAGGCGATCGACGGCACCACGACCACGTCACCGGGCCCCGCCCCGAGCAGGGTCGGCAGCCACGCGACCAGTTCCTTCGAGCCGATCGTGGGCAGCACACCCAGACCGCTCACACCGGTGCCGCAGGACCGGGCCACCCAGTCGGCGATCGCCTCCCGCAGCACCGGGGTGCCGGCGGTCAGCGGGTATCCCGGAGCGTCGGACGCGTCGGCGAGCGCCTGCCGGATCACCCCGGGAACCGGATCGACCGGCGTCCCCATGGAGAGGTTGATCAGGCCGTCCGGGTGCGCCGCGGCCAGGGTGGCCGCGGCGTCCAGACTGTCCCAGGTGAACTCGGGCAGCCGCGACGAGACCGGCGCGGGCCGGTTCAGTGGCCCTCGCCGCGCGGCGGCTGCGCGGCGACGAAGGAGGCGTCCTTCTCCACCTTGCCGATCTTCGAGGCACCACCGGGCGAACCCAGCTCCTCGAAGAACTCGTAGTTGGCGCCCGTGTAGTCCTTCCACTGCTCCGGGACGTCGTCCTCGTAGAAGATCGCCTCGACCGGGCAGACAGGCTCACAGGCACCGCAGTCGACGCACTCGTCGGGGTGGATGTAGAGCATCCGGTTGCCCTCGTAGATGCAGTCGACCGGACACTCCTCGATGCATGCCTTGTCAAGCACATCCACGCATGGCTCGGCGATGATGTAGGTCACCGGTCTTCTCCTCCGCAAGACACGCCGCGATCACCCGCGACGGTATGAGCCTAGTATCTCGCCGGGGAGGGGGTCGATCGTGCTCCGACAGCAGGATGTGGGACATCGGATCGTGGTTCGTCGGATTGTGGGGATTCGCGAAGGCCGACCCCTGTTCGCCGACGCCCTCGGCGAGTTGGTCGAGCTGAACGAGACACATCTCACGTTGACTACCCGGCAGGGCCGGCTCAGCGTTCCCCTCGCGGAGGTGCACCGGGCCAAGCGGGTGCCGCCGGCCCGCCGGCCGACCGCCGCCGCGGTGATCGAGCTGGAACTGGCCGCCGACGAGGCGTGGCCGGCCCCGACCCGGGCCCGTCTGGGCGACTGGCTGCTGCGCGCCGCCGACGGGTGGACCGGCCGCGCCAACTCGGCGCTGCCCGTCGGCGACCCCGACCGGCCGCTGCCGGCCGCGCTGGACGCGGTCACCCGCTGGTACGACGACCTGGGCCAGCCCGCCATGGTCAACACGCCGCTGCCGCTGGCCGCGCCGGTCGGCGCGGAGCTGGACGCCCGGAGCTGGGGCAGTCGTCCGCCGGTCCTCGTCCAGACCGTGCCGCTGGCCGGCCTGCTACCGGACGCCGACACGCCGAATGGCGACACGCCGAAGGCGGTTCCGGTGGGCCCTCCGGCGGTGGACCGGGCGGTGGTCGAGCCGGCGGCGGCGGTCGACCCGGCGGTGGTCGAGCTGGCCGGCGTGCCGTCGGCGCAGTGGCTGGCCCTGGCCGCCGGGCGCAAGGGCGGGCTGCCGGACGCCGCCCGACACGTGCTGACGGCCGTGGACCGGGTCCGCTTCGCCCACGTGCACGTCGCCGGCGAACTGGTCGCGATCGGCCGGGGTTCGGTGACGGGGCGGGGCCGGTGGCTCGGGCTGAGCCTGATCGAGGTGCTGCCCGCCGCCCGCCGGCAGGGACTTGCCGTCCGGCTGGTCCGTGCGCTCGCCGGTTGGGCCGCCGCCGAGGGGGCCACCGACGCGTTCCTCCAGGTGGAGCAGCGCAACACCGCCGCGGTGATGCTCTACGCCAAACTCGGCTTCACCACCCACCACACCTACCTGACCCGGGTCGCCCCGCGCTGACTCCGCCCAGCGGCTCCAACCGGCCTTGATCGACACAGGTTGCGGCAGCTTGGCCCTTGAAGCGCCTCTGACACCCACATGCCGCAAGCTGCGCCGGGGCGGTTGACGCGCAACCCGCCCGGACCGGACGCGACAGCCGGTCAGCGCCGGACGACGCGACGGGGCTTGGCGGTCTTGATCTCCGCGTACCGCTTGAGGATGCGCGAACGGTGGTCGAGGCCGAGTGCGGTGACCAGCAGGTAGCCGAGGAGCACGCCGGCGCCGGTGGCGACGAGGTAGAGACCGATCTGGGCGAAGAAGACGTCGCCGGAGTCGGCGAACGGGCTCTGGCCGACCAGCAGCGGCCCCACGAGCATCGTCAGCGCCAGGGCCACGCCGATCGCGGCCGCGATGTCGGGGCCCCAGTCCGCCACCGGGCGGCGGTGGCTCCAGCGGGCGGCGACCCCGGCGAGGATCAGCCCGATCACCACGAACATCCCGAGGGTCACCCGGTCGGCGGCGGTGGTGTCGGCACCGTCGAAGCCGAACCGGATGACGAGCCGGGCGACCACGTTGACCGCGAACAGCGCCACCGCGAGAACGCCGATCCCGCGCCACCACTTGCCCATCGCACGCCTCCCGCCGTACGACCCGCCCCGACGGCGGGCCTCCTGGCAGGAATATCTACCACTCGCGGCGGCGTCGCGTCAGTCCCCCGGCCGCACCGACGGGGGTGCGAGGATCAGCCGGAAGGCCATCACCGCGAAAGTGGTCGCGCCGGCCACCACCACCGCCAGGCCCACCCAGTTGCCGGCCAGCAGGATGTCCCCCTCGGCGGTCCGGTCGGCGGCGGTGATCATGATCACGAACCAGGGCAGGGCGGGCAGGGCCACCGCCCAGCGCCGGCCGACCGCCTCGTGGGCGAACCAGCTCAGCGCGACGTTCACGCCGATCGCCACCAACACCGCCGCTCCGATCAGCTGCCCGCCGACGCGGGCCGGGGCGAGCAGCAGTTCCAGCACGGCGCTGAGCGCACCGGCGACCACGGCGACGATCCCGCCGGTCACCCGCAGGACCAGGTCGACCGCCCGCGACGGACGCCGGGGTGGCGGGGCCTGTTCCTCGGGGACGACGGACATCGGCGCGGCGGGCAGGCTCACCGGAGACCGGCCGCGGGCACCGGGGGCGCACCCGCCCCGCCGGTGGTCGGCTCCGAACCGCCGGCCGCCGGGCCACCGGCACCCCCGGCGGAGGGTTCGGCACCCTCGACGGAGGGGCCAGCACCCCCGGCGGAGGGTTCGGCGCCGGCGGCCACGTCCAGCCCGGCGAACAGGTCGGACTCCCAACCGTACGGGCCGTCGCCCGGGCCCTTCTCCCCGACGGCGAGGGTGAAGTACTCCACCCCCATGAACTCGGCGCCGAAGTTGCCGGCGATCGAGTACAGCCAGGAGGTGTCGGGGATCTGCGTGGCGTGCGCCCGCATGGCCGCCTCCTTGGCGGCGTGCTGATCCGTGGCGTCGATCCGGGCCGCGATCTGCTCGTCGGGCGTGCCGAAGGGCAGCTCGGTCAGGTCGTCGATGCCGGCGAAGGGATTGTCCGACGACTCGGCGAAGTGGCTCATCCCCGCCTCCAGCACACTCAGCGGCATGGCCGTCCAGTAGATCTTCGCCGGGGCGAAGCCCTGCCCGGCGGCCAGCTCCGCCGCACGCATCGCCACCCGGTGCGCCTGGATGTGGTCCGGGTGGCCGTAGAAGCCGTTGTCGTCGTACGTGATCATGACCTGCGGGCGGACCTCGCGCATGACCTCCGCCAGGTGGCCGGCGGCCTCGTCGAGGTCGGCCTGCCAGAAGGCCCGGGGGTGCTCGTTGGTGGACAGGCCCATCATGCCGGAGTCCCGGTATCGGCCGGCGCCGCCGAGGAAGCGGTGATCGGTCACCCCGAGTGCGGCGCAGGCCGCCGCCAGCTCGGTGATCCGGTACCCGCCGAGCTGGTCGGCCTCGGCCGCGGCGAGCTGGGCAAGCGCCGGCACGTGGACCTCGCCCTCCTCGCCGAGCGTGCAGGTGACCAGGGTGACGTGGGTGCCGGTGGCCGCGTAGTGGGCCATGGTGGAGCCGGTGCCGATGGACTCGTCGTCGGGGTGCGCGTGGACCAGCAGGAGCCGGCGGGCGGGCAACGTCGTCACGCCGGTCACTCTATCCGGCGGTTCCCCCGCACCGGCCCCGACGCGTCCGCCCAGGTCGGCCACATCACCACCGGCGCGGTCCTACGATCTACAGCTGTGGACTATCCGGAGCTGGCCGCCCGTACCCGCCGGTTCAGCCACGGGGCACCGCGCGCCGTCTCCGTGGCCGACGACGGCACCCGCGTGCTCTTCCTGCGCTCCGGCGGCCCGGAGGACCCGGCCGACGCGCTCTGGCTCCTCGACGTCGCCACCGGCACCGAGCGACTGGTCGCCGACCCGACCGTCCTGCTGGGCGACGCCGATCCCGGCACGCTGAGCCCGGGTGAACGCACCCGCCGGGAGCGGCTGCGGCTGAGCGCCTCGGGCATCGGCGCGTACGCCTTGGACGCCGCCGGCCGGGTCGCGGTGTTCGCGCTGGCCGGCCGGCTGTTCCGGGCCGATCTGGTACACGGCGACGTGGTCGAGGTGGCGGCCGTCGGCCCGGTGCTCGACCCGCGTCCCGACCCCACGGGTGAGCGGCTGGCGTACGTCACCGACTCCGCCGACGGGGTGCGCCGGGGCGAGCTGCGGGTGGTGGGCCCCGACGGCGCCGACACCTTGCTGGCCGGCGAGGACGCCGGGGTGACCTGGGGGCTGGCCGAGCACGTCGCGGCGGAGGAGTTCGGGCGGCACCGCGGCTACTGGTGGGCGCCGGACGGGCGGTCGGTGCTCGCCGCCCGGGTGGACGACTCCCGGCTCGCCCGTTGGCACCTGCACGACCCGACCGAGCCGGCCAACCCGCCGACCACCGTCGCGTACCCGGTGGCGGGCGGGCCGAACGCGGAGGTCAGCCTGCACCTGTTGGACCTGGACGGCGGCTGGGTCGACGTGCACTGGGACCGGGAGACCTACCCCTACCTGACGGCGGTGCACTGGGGCGAGGGCGCGCCACTGATCACGGTGCTGCGTCGCGCGCAGCAGCACGGCCTGGTGCTGGCCGTCGACCCGCGGACCGGGGAGACGCAGGTGCACGCCGAGCTGGCCGACCCGCGCTGGGTGGAGCCGATCCCCGGCACACCCTCGCACCTGCCGGACGGCCGGGTGCTGGTCGGCGGCGAACTGGCCCACGACGGGTACGACGCGCGCTGCCTGTTCGCCGACGGCACGCTGCTCACCCCGCCCTCGTTGTACGTACGTCGGGTGGTGGGCCGCCTGGCGGCCGGCACCAACGGGACGGACCTGCTGGTGGAGGCGAGCGAGGGCGAGCCGAGCGAGCAACACCTGTTCCGGGTGCGGACCACCATCGGGGGTGGGGTGGACGCCCGGCGGGCCACCTCCGACGCGGGCTGGCACGTGGCCGCCGTCGGCGGGGACGTGCTGGTCGTGGGCAGCGCCTCGCTGGACCACGCGGGCCTGCGCTGGACGGTGTGGCGGGGCGACCGGGAGGTGGCGACGCTGCGTTCGCTGGCGGCGAACCCGCCGTACGCGCCGTTGCCGTTGCTGGAGCGGGTCACCGACCGGCGGCTGCCGGCGGCGGTGCTCTACCCCGACCAGCACGTCACGGGTCGCCGGCTGCCGGTGCTGCTGGACGTCTACGGGGGGCCGGGGCACCAGGAGGTGGTGGCGGCCCGGTCGGCGTGGCTGGAACGGCAGTGGTGGGCCGAGGCCGGCTTCGCGGTGGTCGTCCTCGACAACCGGGGTACGCCGGGCGTGGCGCCGTCGTTCGAGAAGGCGATCCACCGGCGGTTGGCGGACGTCATCCTGGCCGACCAGGTGGACGGGTTGACCGCGCTCGCGGACAAGCACCCGGATCTGGACCTGGGCCGGGTGGCGGTGCGTGGCTGGTCGTTCGGCGGCTGGCTGGCCGGGCTCGCGGTGCTGCGGCACCCGGAACTGTTCCGCTGCGGGATCGCGGGGGCGCCGGTGACCGACTGGGGCCTGTACGACACGGCGTACACCGAGCGGTACCTGGGTCTGCCGGAGGACGGCACGGACGTCTACGCGCATCACTCGCTGGTGGAGTTGGCGGCGGAGCCGGTCACCGGTCCGGCGCAGGCGCGACCGCTGCTGCTGGTGCACGGCCTGGTGGACGACAACGTGGTGGCGGCCCACACGCTGCGGCTGTCGGCGGCGTTGCTGGCCACCGGCCGCCCGCACGCGGTGCTGCCGTTGAGCGGGGCCACCCACATGGCCACGGGTGGTCTGGCGGAGCGGCTGCTGCGGTTGGAGCTGGACTTCGTCCGCGGGCACCTGTGATGATCGATCAAGCATTGATCATGCTGGAAAGCCTTTCCAATTGGCGGGACACACGGAAGACTGCCTTGCGCGGACGACCCGCCTAGATCGGCGTAACGTGTGTCACCTAGCTGCGCCGACGCGCCGGCGCGGTCGTTGGTGTGTGCGCATGACGTGGCGTGCGGTCGGCTTCGCCGGGTCCGCGTGCCGACCGTAAGTGTTCCGCCGCCCCTCGGGGCCCCGTCAGGGAGACGACTCGAATGACATCACCGGCAACGAAGCCGCGGGCGCGGGCCGCTGTCGCGGCGAAGACGTTGCGCACCGACCGCTGGTGGCTCGCCCCACTGGTCACCGTGATCGGGCTCAGCGCGTGGATCGCGTACGCGACGGTCCGGGTCTTCATGCACAAGTGGTACTGGGTGGAGGACTACCACTACCTCACCCCGTTCTACTCCCCCTGCGTCACCGACCGGTGCCTTCCGGAAGCCTCACACTTCGGGCAGTACCTGCCCGGCTGGTGGATCATCCCCGACGCCGCGCTGACGCTGCCCTTCCTGCTGCTGTTCCGGCTGACCTGCTACTACTACCGCAAGGCGTACTACCGGTCGTTCTGGCTCTCGCCGCCCGCCTGCGCGGTGCCGGACGGGCACGCCAGCTACAGCGGCGAGACCCGGTTCCCGCTGCTCGGGCAGAACCTGCACCGCTACTTCTTCTACGCCGCAGCCGTCATCTCGCTGATCAACACCTGGGACGCGATCCTGGCCTTCCACAGCCCCGAGGGCTTCGGCTTCGGGCTGGGCAACATCGTCCTGCTGGTCAACGTGGTGATGCTCTGGGCCTACACCATCTCCTGCCACTCCTGCCGGCACATCATCGGCGGTCGGCTCAAGCACTTCTCCAAGCACCCCGTCCGGTACAAGGCGTGGACGGGGGTCTCCTGGCTGAACGTCCGGCACATGCAGTTCGCCTGGATCACCCTCGGCACCCTGGCGTTCACCGACTTCTACGTCATGGCGGTCGCCGCCGGCTGGTTCACCGACCTGCGGTTCATCAACTAGAGGGCCCCCTGAGATGACCACTACCACTCGCATCGAGCGACACCACTACGATGTCGTCGTCATCGGGGCCGGCGGCGCCGGTCTCCGCGCGGCGATCGAGGCCCGCCTGGCCGGTAAGAAGACCGCGATCATCTCCAAGTCGCTGTTCGGCAAGGCGCACACGGTGATGGCCGAGGGCGGCGCGGCCGCCGCCATGGGCAACGTGAACAGCCGGGACAACTGGCAGGTGCACTTCCGTGACACCATGCGCGGCGGCAAGTTCCTGAACAACTTCCGGATGGCCGAGCTGCACGCGAAGGAGTCGCCGCAGCGCATCTGGGAGCTGGAGACCTACGGCGCGCTGTTCGACCGCACCAAGGACGGCAGGATCTCGCAGCGCAACTTCGGCGGCCACGAGTACCCGCGCCTGGCCCACGTCGGCGACCGCACCGGCCTGGAACTGATCCGCACCCTCCAGCAGAAGATCGTCTCCCTCCAGCAGGAGGACAAGGCGACCCACGGCTCGTACGACGCCCGGATCCGGGTGTTCGCCGAGACCACCGTCACCGAGCTGCTGCTCGACGGCGACCGGGTGGCCGGGGCGTTCGGTTACTACCGGGAGTCCGGCGAGTTCGTCCTCTTCGAGGCCCCCGCCGTGGTCCTGGCCACCGGCGGGGTCGGCCGGTCCTACAAGGTCACCTCGAACTCGTGGGAGTACACCGGGGACGGTCACGCCCTCGCCCTGCGGGCCGGGGCGACGCTGATCAACATGGAGTTCCTCCAGTTCCACCCGACCGGCATGGTCTGGCCGGTCTCGGTGAAGGGCATCCTGGTCACCGAGTCGGTCCGCGGTGACGGCGGCGTGCTGAAGAACTCCGAGGGCAAGCGGTTCATGTTCGACTACGTGCCCGACGTGTTCCGCAAGCAGTACGCGGACAACGAGGCCGAGGCCGACCGCTGGTACTCCGATCCGGACAACAACCGGCGTCCGCCGGAGCTGCTGCCCCGCGACGAGGTGGCCCGGGCGATCAACAGCGAGGTCAAGGCCGGTCGGGGTACGCCCGCCGGCGGCGTCTACCTCGACATCGCCTCCCGGCTGCCGGCCGAGGAGATCCGCCGCCGCCTGCCGTCGATGTACCACCAGTTCAAGGAGCTGGCCGACGTCGACATCACCAAGGAGCCGATGGAGGTCGGGCCGACCTGTCACTACGTGATGGGCGGGGTCGAGGTGGACCCCGACTCGGGGGCCGCGGCGGGACACGTCCGTGGCCTCTTCGCCGCCGGTGAGGTGTCCGGCGGTATGCACGGCTCCAACCGGCTCGGCGGCAACTCGTTGTCGGACCTGCTGGTCTTCGGCAAGCGCGCGGGCGGCCACGCCGCCACGTACGTCGACCAGCTCCCCGCCCGCCCCCGGGTGGCCGTGGCGGCGGTGGAGACCGCCGTGGAGACGGCCCTCGCCCCGTTGCAGCGGGACACCGGCGAGAACCCGTACACCCTCCAGCAGGACCTCCAGGCGGTGATGGGCGACCTGGTCGGCATCATCCGGCGCGAGGGCGAACTGGTCGACGCCCTCGCCCGGCTGGCGGAGCTGCGCGAGCGGGTGGCGAAGGTCAGCGCGGCCGGCGGCCGGCGCTACAACCCGGGCTGGCACCTGGCGCTCGACCTGCGCAACATGCTGGTCGTCTCGGAGTGCACCGCGAAGGCGGCGCTGGAGCGGCGGGAGTCGCGGGGCGGACACACCCGGGAGGACCACCCGACGATGGACCCGGCCTGGCGTCGGGTCAACCTGGTCTGCTCGCTGGAGGGTGACACCGTGCGGCTGGACCGCAAGCCACTGCCGAGGATGCGCGCCGAGCTGATCGCCCTCTTCGACCGCGCGGAGCTGGCCAAGTACCTCACCGACGAGGAGCTCGCCGACGTCGACGCCCCCGCCACCCCCGCTTCCGACGCCGAGAAGGAGCGCTGACGAATGGGTACCGAATCCACTCCGGCGGCCGGCAGGCCGGCCGCGAAGCGCCAGTTCCGGATCTGGCGTGGCGACGAGTCCGGCGGCGAGCTGCGGGACTACGCGGTGGAGGTGAACGAGGGCGAGGTCGTCCTCGACGTGATCCACCGGTTGCAGGCCACCGACGCGCCGGATCTGGCCTGCCGGTGGAACTGCAAGGCGGGCAAGTGCGGTTCCTGCTCGATGGAGATCAACGGGATGCCCAAGCTGGGCTGCATGACCCGGATGTCGACCTTCGAGGAGGGGGAGACGGTCACGGTCACCCCGCTGCGCACCTTCCCGGTCATCCGGGACCTGGTCACCGACGTCTCGTTCAACTACGAGAAGGCGCGGGAGACCCCGGCTTTCGCGCCACCGCCCGGCGTCGCCCCCGGCGACTACCGGATGCAGCAGGTCGACGTGGAGCGTTCGCAGGAGTTCCGCAAGTGCATCGAGTGCTTCCTGTGCCAGACGGTCTGCCACGTGGTGCGCGACCACGAGGAGAACAAGCAGGCGTTCGCCGGGCCGCGGTACTTCATCAGGGCGGCCGAACTGGACATGCACCCCCTCGACACGAAGCCGGACCGCAAGGAGTACGCGCAGGCCGAACAGGGCCTGGGCTTCTGCAACATCACCAAGTGCTGCACCGAGGTCTGCCCGGAGCACATCAAGATCACCGACAACGGGATCATCCCCATGAAGGAGCGGGTCGTCGACCGCAGGTACGATCCCCTCGTGTGGCTCGGTAGCAAGATCTTCCGGAGGGGTCAGGTGCCTCAGACCAGCGTGACCAGCGGGCATTCCAGCGATGCCGTGCACGCCAGCGCCGCCCACGGCGGCGTGCACTCCCACGCGGGCGGGTCGCACGACCCGCAGGCCGAGGCGCAGGCGCAGGGCGGCGTCAACTGGCACCGTGAGGTGCCCCGCCCGACCTCCCCCGCCGTCGACGAGCACGGCAAGCTGCCGCTCACGGAACTCACCTTCGACCGCCCGGCGGCACCCTCGCCGTTCGGCGACGACGTGACCTTCCCGCTGCCCCCGGAGCACCTGAACTTCGCCCACCCGGACCAGGACAAGCACTGACCTTCGGCATGTCGACGGGGGCCGCGCGGTGGGACCGCGCGGCCCCCGTCCGCATCCAGCCGACCCGCCGACCCCGCACCCGGTCGAACCCGGCCGTCAGGGACGGCCGTCGGTCCCCGCGTCAGGGAGGGCCGTCGAGCAGCCGGCGGTCAGGAGCGGGCGGAGGGCGGCGACGATGGGCACGTCGGCGGGAAGCCAGGTGACCGAGTCGAGTTCGTCGGCGCAGAGCCAGCGCATTCCGGAGTGTTCCAGCGCCTGCGGCTGGTCGCCGTGCAGCAGGCGGGCCGCGTACACCTTGAGCACCGACCGGCCGTGCGCCATCCGGACGTTGCGACCGACCCGCTCGCCGATCTCCACGCGGACGGCCAACTCCTCGGCGCACTCGCGGGCCAGGGCTGCCGTTTCGCTCTCCCCCGGTTCCACCTTCCCGCCGGGGAACTCCCACATTCCGGCCACCTCCGGCGGGGCGGACCGGGCGCAGGCCAACACGCGCCCGTCCCGGATGATCGCCGCGCCGACGATCACCTTGAGGTCCCGTCGCCCGCTCTGCCCACCGCCGCTAGCCCGTTCGGTCCGCACGGGCGTCCAGGGTGCCAGATCAATCGGCGGTTTGGGTACCGTGGCCGACCGTCAGGTCAGGAATACCCGGAAGTGTGGGCGTGGACACACCCACTGTGCGACGACAGACTAGACACCACCGACAAGACACGGGACGGCGACGATTTGGCCACAAGCCGGCAACGACGCCTGGGAGGTGCGGTGATGCGTGCGCTGTTCAGCGCTCGGGCGAAGCATGACTACCTGAGCGACGCCCTGACCCTACTCTCCGGATGGATCCGGGAGGGGGAGCAGATCAGCCGCACCCTGGTCATCGACGACACCCAGCACGCGGCCCTGACCGAGCGGGTCAAGGTCGTCGCCGACGCGTTGCACCTGCGGCCCGAGATCAGCCGCCGGGCAGACCGGACCCAGATCCGGGTCGGGCACGACGACGGGCCGCTCAGCGAGGGCGAGGTCCTGCTGGCCGCCCGCATCGAGGACGCGTACCGCGCGGTCACCGAGTCCTGAGCACGGCCCCGCTGGACGATGCGGCACGCAGAGTTCCGCCACCCGAGGCTGGTCCAGGTGTACGACGCGGAATGCCTCTGGGGCCCCGGCGCTGGGAGCGATGGAACCCGGCCGAAACGCGACGCCGGCTCGTCCTGCCCGACGGCAGCGCGGTCGAGGCGTTCGCCGAGGTGACGAACATCGACGGCGGTACCGTCGAGTTCACCCACCACTACCGGTTCGACCACGGCGAGGAACTGGTCAGCTCGGCGAGCCTGCGGTTCCGCACCGAGGCGGAACTTCGCGACTCGCTGCGGACCGCCGGATTCACCGTCGAGCAGGTGTTCGGCGGCTGGCGCGGGGAACCGGCCGGAGGCGGCGACGGCGAGTTCGTGGTCCTGGCCCGGCGAGAATGATCTGCGCTGGCGCGGCGGGCCTACCGTGGGCGGCATGGCCAACGCGACGTACGACCGTAAGGAACAGTTCCAGCAGATCCAGAGCGGCCTGCTCGACGGGGAGCAGATCATCGCCGTCTACGACGCCGTCGGCACCGGAACGGGCTTCATCGGGCTGACCGACCGGCGCGTGATCATCCAGGACCGCTCGTTCGTCGGCAAGCGGTACGCGATCACCAGCATCCCGTACTCGAAGATCACGAGCGTGAGCGTGGTCAGCAACAAGTCGTGGGGCGGTCAGTTCTTCTCCACCGGCTCCATCGCGATCCACGTCGGCACGCACACCTACGAGGTGGAGTTCCGCGGCTCACAGAAGACCCATCACGTGCACAACGTGATCCTGCACCACATCAGCTGACCCGAGGACGGGGTCGGGTGGCGCGGAGGCCCCGTGGCTGAAGGCTGACGTGCGTCGCTCCGCTTCCCCCGCTGGCGTCTCTGCTCGGCAGCATCGGGTGGTCGGCAGCCGAACTGTCCGCCGTAGGCGGCGGCGGTCGCAGCGCTCGGCCCGGAGCTTCACGTGCGACCCCTGTCGAGCTGCACCGTTTGTGCTATCAGGCCCAGCGCCTCGCCGAGGTCGCCACGGTCTCCCACCACACCGGCCCGGGGGCAGGCGCCGCGCTCCGTCTGCGCTATCAGCTCGGGAGGGTCAGCAAGGGCAGCACGCCCCCGCCGGGATGTCCCCTGCCGGTTGGGCGTTGCATGCCAGGCTGGCGACGGCTACAGGCGCTTGCGCATCTTGATGCTGGTGGGCTCGTAGCCGAGCTGCTCGTACAGGGCGCGGGCGGCGGTGTTGTCGCCGAACACGTTCAACTCCATCGCCACCACGTCCCGCTCCCGGCAGTACACCTCCGCGGCCTCGGCGATCGCCCGGCCGTGGCCCCGGCGGCGCAGTTCCTCGCGTACCTCGAAGTCGTAGCCGAAGGCGTGCACGCCGTCGGACTTCCGTTCCAGGTGCAGCCAGAGGATGCCGACCTCGTCGTCCCCGTCGTAGGCGGTGAGAAAGTGGTGGCCTGCGGTGTGGAAGCCGTCCGGCAGGAGGGACACGTAGTCGGCGCGGGCCTTCTCCCGCGCCTCCTGCGGCGGCAGCGTGCCCGAGGAGGCGATGTGCTCGGCGTACTTCTCCTCACCGACCTCCCGGTAGCGGTCGTAGCGCTCCTCGGTCATCGGCTCCAGCCGCAGCGTCCCCATCACCGCACCCTAGGGCCGAAGCGGCGCGTCCGGGAACCCGGCCGACGAAGGCCACATTTCCCCCGTACGCGGTCAGATGGTGATGGCGCCACCTGCTGCGGAACCGGCGGGTGTCAGACGTTCAAGCGGAACCTCACCGGATCCGTCGCCGATCAACGGCACAGCCGGTCGGGACCGCTCAGATTCAGGAACATCACGTGCAGCCCCACCAGGCCGTGCTCGGGGTGGTCGAACGCCTCGGGGACGGTGGCGAGCACCTCGAAACCCAGCGAACACCACAGCCGGACCGCGACCTCGTTCGACTCCACGACCGCGTTGAACTGGATGCTCCGGTAGCCGGCGGCGCGCGCCCAGCCGACGACGTGCTCACCGAGAGCGCGACCGACGCCGCGGCCGGAATGCTGTGGATCAACCATGAAACTGGCCGTTGCCACATGTGCGCCGCGGCCGGGCCGGTTCGGGCCCATCTTCGCGCTGCCGAGAACGGTCGACCCAGCCACCGCAACGACGGTCCGCCCCGGAGGGGATTCCATCCACCACCCGCGAGCCTGCTCCAGAGACAGATTCTCGGGGAACGCGTATGAGCGACCCTGCGCCACGATCTCCCTGAAGAACGGGTAGATCGCGGGCCAGTCGCCGTCCTCGGCGTCTCGGATCATCACCGGATCACCGTAGGGCCGGCCGACAGGCCGGGCAACGCGATTCAGCCGGGCAGCGCGGCCCGTACGACAACGGCCCCGGGGCGAGAGCTGTCCGCGAGATGTTGGACGGACGGAACTGGGCGTTGAAGCGGAACTCCACCAGATTGCGTCGCCGATCAACAGACGTGACACACCTGCGCCGTCACCGGAGAAAGCCCACCTACAGCCCGATGGCCCGAACCCGCTGCCCGCACAGCTTGACGATGTCATCGACATCGGATGTCAGGATCGCCACCGGCGCGGGTAGTCGCAACGCCACCTCGGCGACCATGGCATCCATGGCGTACTTGTGCCCATGAAGCCCCGCCGCTTTCAGCAGCCCCGCACTGCGGCGGGCGCTCTCCTTCGTCACCGCCTCCACCCGGATCCGGGACAGCAGCCAGGTCAGCCGCGCGACGTCCACGCCGGAGTGGGAGACCTCGATGATCGTGGCAGCCGACATGGCAAGATCGACCCCATCACGCTCCGCCTGCTCCAGCAGTCGCATCACCTTGCGGTCCCGTTCGATCCACAGTGTCAAGCCTTGCGAGTCGAGCACCAGCGACTCAAGGCTCACGCCGCGCGCCCGATCTCCTCGGCCCCGTGCAGGAGCGCCCGAGCCTCGGCCATCTCCTCGTCAGTGAACGTCCCACACTCGCCCTGGTAGCGATCCAACTCCTCTCGGAGAAGTCTGCGCCGCTCGGCCCGCTCGGCCAGCTCGGTGAGGTAGCCGGAGACGTTGTCGGTGTGTGTCTTCATGCTCTCCAGCAACTCTGCCGGCAGCGTGATCGTGACCTTCTTCGTCCTCGCCATCCCGCGACCATACCATGGTGTTACCAGTGCTGGGCGAACCCGATCCAAGCCTGGCGCGCATGCCCTGACCAGGATTGCCCGCCCAGGACCTACGCGCGGAAGGCTCTGCGGGTTCGCACCAACGCCGACTACGAGCGGCGACCCGAGGCGGCAGACGTTGGACCGAAGTCAGACATTGAACCGGAACTCGACGACGTCGCCGTCCTGCATCACGTACTCCTTGCCCTCGATGCGGACCTTGCCCGCCGCCTTCGCCGCCGCCATCGAACCGGCGTCGACGAGGTCGGCGTAGGAGACCACCTCGGCCTTGATGAAGCCGCGCTGGAAGTCGGAGTGGATGACCCCTGCGGCCTCCGGCGCGGTCGCGCCGACCGGGATGGTCCAGGCCCGCGCCTCCTTGGGGCCGGCGGTGAGGTACGTCTGGAGGCCGAGCGTGCGGAAGCCGACCCGGACGAGCTGGTCCAGGCCCGGCTCGGACTGGCCGATCGAGGCCAGCAGCTCGCGGGCCTCGTCCTCGGGCAGGTCCACCAGCTCCGACTCGATCTTCGCGTCCATGAAGACCGCCTCGGCGGGGGCGACCAGGGCGCGCAGCTCGTCGAGGAACTCGGCGTTGCCCAGCTCCGCCTCGTCGACGTTGAAGACGTAGAGGAACGGCTTGGTGGTGAGCAGGTGCAGCTCGCGCAGGTGTTCCAGCTCGATCTTCGCGGCGGCGGCCCCGGCGTACAGGGTGGTTCCGCCGTCGAGCACCTCGACGGCGGCCTTCGCGGCGGTCACGGCGGCGGCCCGGTCCTTGCGGAGCTTGGCCTCCTTCTCCAAACGGGGCAGCGCCTTCTCCAGCGTCTGGATGTCGGCGAGGATCAGCTCGGTGTTGATCGTCTCGATGTCGTCGGCCGGGGAGACCTTGCCGTCGACGTGCACCACGTTCGGGTCGGAGAAGGCGCGCACCACCTGGCAGATCGCGGCGGCGTCGCGGATGTTCGCCAGGAACGCGTTGCCCCGGCCCTGCCCCTTGGACGCCCCGCGCACCAGACCGGCGATGTCGACGAACGACACCGGCGCGGGCAGCACCTTCTGCGAGGAGAAGATCTCGGCGAGCTTGGGCAGCCGCTCGTCCGGCAGACCGACGACGCCGACGTTGGGCTCGATCGTGGCGAACGGGTAGTTCGCGGCGAGCACGTCGTTCTTGGTCAGCGCGTTGAACAGGGTGCTCTTGCCGACGTTGGGCAGGCCGACGATGCCGATGGTGAGACTCACGACGGGCCAGCTTACGCCGTGGGCCGACGCCCCGGGACAGGCCGGTCCCGAAAGGCTCCGGACCGTCGCGTCAGGCAGGTGGATCGGTGGCGGCGGCCAGGAGGGTACGCAGGAGGTCGGCGAGGCGCTCGCGGTCGGCCGGGGGCAGCGCGTCCAGCAGTCGGCGCTGCACGGTGAGCCCGGCCTCGGCGGCCTCCTCGACGAGGTTGCGGCCGGCGGGGGTCAACGTGACCCGCAGGCCCCGCCGGTCGGCCGGGTCGGGCGAGCGCCGGACCAGCCCGGCGCGTTCCAGCCGGTCGAGCCGGCCGGTCATGCCCCCGGAGGTGAGCATGAGGGACGCGGCGAGCGCCTTCGGCGCCAGGCTGTACGGCTCACCGGCGCGGCGCAGCGCGGCCAGCACGTCGAACTCGCCCCGGCTGATCGACCAGCGGGCGTACGTCCGCTCCTGTTCGTCGCCGACCAGCCGGGCCAGCCGGTAGATCCGCCCGAAGACCGCCATCGGCTCGGGGCGCATGCCCGGCCGTTCCCGGCGCCACTGCTCGACGATGCCGTCGACGTCGTCCCGCTCCACACCGGGATTGTGCCGCACCTCGCAGCCCACCTGTCACTCGACGGTAAGTAGCTTGGAGCTAAGCTACTTGCCAACGAGCAAACTGGGGGCCCTGATGAACCGTCGTCCGACCGCCGTCCTGACCACCGCCGTGGCACCGGTGGCGTGGGGCACCACCTACCTGGTCACCAGCGAACTGCTGCCCGCCGACCGCCCCCTGTGGTCCGGGGCGGTGCGCGCCCTGCCCGCCGGCCTGCTGCTGCTCGCCCTGACCCGCCGACTGCCACCGGGTTCCTGGTGGTGGCGGGCCCTCGTGCTCGGCGCGCTGAACATCGGCGCGTTCTTCCCGCTGCTGTTCCTCGCCGCGTACCGGCTGCCCGGCGGCACCGCCGCCGTGCTCGGCGCGACCGGCCCCCTGCTCGTGGCGGGCCTGACGGTGCTGCTGCTCGGCGAGCGTCCCCGCCCCCGGGCGCTCGCCGCGGCGGTGACCGCCCTGGCGGGGGTCACCCTGGTGGTGCTGCGCCCCGACGGCACGGCACCGGCCGGACCCGACCCGGTCGGCGTCGCCGCCGGGCTGTCGGCCGCCGCCGCGATGGCCGCCGGCCTGGTCCTCGCCCGGCGCTGGGGACGACCGCCCGGGGTGGGCACGCTGGCCACCACCGCATGGCAGCTCACCGCCGGCGGGCTGCTGGTGTCGCCGCTGGCGTGGGCCGTGGAGGGCCCACCACCCGCCCCGGACCTGCCCGCCGCGACCGGGTACGCCTGGCTGACCCTGGCCGGCACGGCACTGGCGTACGCGCTGTGGTTCCGGGGCGCGGCCCGCCTGCCCGTCACCCAGGTGTCACTGCTGGGCGCGCTCAGCCCACTCACCGCCGCCCTGCTCGGCTGGGCGGTGCTCGGGCAGGGTCTGACCGGCTGGCAACTGGCCGGTTTCGCCGTCGCCGTCGGCGCGACGGTGCTCGGTCAACTGCCGCCCCGGACAGGCCGCCGACCACACCCGACGGCAGGACCGGGCCTGGTCAGCCCCGCGCAGCCGGGCCGGACTGACGCGCCATCAGCAGACCCGACACCAGCGAACCCGGGGCCGGCGACGCGGTGGCCGGTGACGCAGTGGCCAGGCAATCTGAGACCAGTGAGCCCGGGGCCGGCGATCCCGACACCAGCGAACCCGGGGCCGGCGACCCTGGCGGCAGGCGACCCGGGGCCAGTTCGGCGGCGGCGGCGAGTGGAAGCATGAACCGGGCGGCGGCGGCCGGGCCGGCGGCGTGCGACTCGCGCAGCATCCAGCGCACCTCGTCGGCCGTCCAGCCCAACGCGGGGCGGCCGGCGATCTCGCGGAGCATCCGCAGCGCGACCCGGGTGTCGTCGTCGTAGAACCGCATGCACCAGTGGTGAACCCACATGCCGAGGGCCCGCAGCCCGTCCCGGTCGAGGGACCGGGCGAGCCGACCGCAGGCGGTGTCGCCGAACGCCCGGCCCGGGTCACCGGCCCGGTCGCGCTCGATCGCGCCGACGGCGGCCGGCGCGACCGCCCGCATCCGGGCGTAGAAGCCCTGCACGACCGCCCCGTCCAGCGGACGGTGCCCGTCCCGAGTCGACGCCGCTTCCCGACCCGCCACGCTCGCCATCGCCCCGCGCCCCTTCTTGAGTTGGTGCGCGCACGCTACCGACCACAACCGACACTTTCGAAAGATCACCACGAGTTCCGGCATCCCGGCCCTTCGGCGGGGCCGGACAGACCAACCTGCCGCAACCCGCGCGGCCAGCGGGGCACCGGCCACGCTCATGTCCGATCACCGCCAGCCACCCCGCGCGGGCAGGGGCATCATCGGTGACGTGGAGTTGGACTTCGAGCGGTGCTACCGGGCCGTGGACAGCCGCGACCAGCGCTTCGACGGCTGGTTCTACACGGGCGTGACGTCGACCGGGATCTACTGCCGGCCGTCCTGCCCGGCGATGACACCCAGGCGGCACAACGTCCGGTTCTTTCCCTCGGCGGCGGCGGCCCAGGGCGCGGGGCTGCGGGCCTGCCGGCGCTGCCGGCCCGACGCCGCCCCGGGCTCCCCCCAGTGGGACGTCCGGGCCGACGTCGTCGGTCGGGCGATGCGGCTGATCGCCGACGGGGTGGTGGACCGCGACGGTGTCCCGGGACTGGCCGCCAGGCTCGGCTACACCGTGCGGCACCTGCACCGGATGCTGTGCGCGGAGCTGGGCGCCGGGCCGCTGGCGCTGGCCCGCGCCCAACGCGCACAGACCGCCCGCACGCTGATCGAGACCACCGGACTCGGCATGGCCGAGGTGGCGTTCGCGGCGGGCTTCGGCAGCGTCCGGCAGTTCAACGAGACGGTACGCGAGGTGTACGCGACCGCCCCGTCGGAGCTGCGCCGAGGTCGGCCGCCCGTCGACGAGCGCGGGCGCGACCGGCGCGCGACGGCCGACGGGGCGGGCACGATCACCGTACGGCTGGCGTACCGGCCGCCGCTGCACGCCGACGCGCTGCTGGGCTTCCTCGCCGTCCGTGCGCTGCCCGGCGTGGAGGAGGTACGCGACGGGACGTACCGGCGTGGGCTGCGACTGCCGCGCGGCGCCGCCGAGGTCGCGCTGACCCCGGCCGACGGATACGTCTCGGCGACCCTGCGGCTGGCCGACATGCGCGACCTGGCCCCGGCGGTGGCCCGGTGCCGCCGGCTGTTCGACCTGGACGCCGACCCGGTCGCCGTCGACCAGACCCTGGCCGTGGATCCCGCGCTGGCGGCGGTGGTGGCCGCGGAGCCCGGCGTTCGGGTTCCCCGCGCGGTCGACGGGTTCGAGATCGCGCTCCGGGCGATCACCACCCAGCAGGTCTCGCTGACCTCCGCCCGGACGACCCTCACCCACCTCCTGGCCCACCTGCCCGACCCGGCCGACCACGAGGTGGACGGCCGGTGCGGTGGCCCGCACCCCCACGGGCCACCGGATCGACCGACCGGGCCACGGGAGGTTCCCCGGGCCGGGGAGGCGGCCGGGCTGCGGAGCTTCCCGGCGGCCGGAGCGGTGGCCGGGGCACCGGACTCGGCGTTCCGGATGCCGGCCGCGCGGCGGGAGGCGATCCGGGGGCTGGCGCGGGCCGTCGCCGCCGGAGAGGTCGACCTCGAACCGGGCGGCGACCGCGAGGAGATCCGGCGACGACTGTCGGCGCTGCCCGGGATCGGCCCGTGGACGGCGGGCTACGTCGCGCTGCGTGCCCTCGGCGACCCGGACGTGCCCCTGACCACCGATCTGGCCGTACGCCGGGGCGCAGCCGCCCTCGGCCTGCCCGACGACCCCGCCGGTCTCGACCGGCACGCGGACCGCTGGCGCCCCTGGCGGTCGTACGCGACGATCCGACTCTGGAGAGCAGCATGACCCTCTACGGCACCCGACTCGACACCCCCGTCGGGCCGCTGAGCATCCTCGCCGGCCCGGACGGCGCCGTCCGGGCGGCCGGCTTCACCGCCGACCCGCACACCCTGCCGCCGCTGGTGCATCCGGGGCTGCGCGGGCCGGTGCGCCACCTGGCCGACCTGGGGCCGGTCACCGCCGCCGTGACGGCCTACCTGGACGGCGACCTGACCGCCATCGACGACGTCGCGGTCGAGCAGCACAGCGACGGGGAGTTCCTGCCCCACGCCTGGAAGGTGCTGCGCGACGTGCAGCCGGGTGAGCCGGTCACGTACACCGCGTTCGCCGGCCTGGCCGGCCGCCCCGCCGCCGTACGCGCCGCCGCGGCGGCCTGCGCCCGCAACGCCGCCGCCCTCTTCGTGCCCTGCCACCGGGTGCTGCGCACCGACGGCACGCTCGGCGGGTACCGCTGGGGCCTGGACGTGAAGAGGTGGCTCCTCGATCACGAACGGCTGGCGTGACCACCGGCGCCGGGGGCGGATCGTCGTGCCGGCGCAAACCCGTGGCCGCCTTCGGGTGACGGTACCTACCATCGACGGATGACCGACACGGCGAGGCAGGCCCGCGCCGCCGTCCCCGAACGCCCGTCCCTCGACGGGCTGGAGGAGACCTGGGCGCGCCGCTGGCAGGACGAGGGCACGTACGCGTTCGACCGGGCCACGGCGGTTGCCTCCGTACGCGACGCGGCGCCGGGACGCGCCGGCCGCCCGTCGACCGTGTACGCCATCGACACCCCACCGCCGACCGTGTCGGGCGAACTGCACATGGGGCACGTGTTCTCGTACACGCACACCGACACCGTGGCGCGGTTCCAGCGGATGCGCGGCCGTACGGTGTTCTACCCGATGGGCTGGGACGACAACGGCCTGCCCACCGAACGCCGCGTGCAGAACGTCCACGGGGTGCGCTGCGACCCGTCGCTGCCGTACGACCCGGCCTGGCGTCCCCCGTCCGGTCCCGTCGACGACGCCGCCCGCCGGGACCCGACGCCCATCTCCCGGCGCAACTTCGTGGAGCTGTGCGAGAGGCTCACCGCCGCCGACGAGCAGGTGTTCGAGGTGCTGTGGCGGCGGCTCGGGCTGTCGGTGGACTGGTCACTGACGTACACGACGATCGGTCGGGTGGCCCGGGCCACGTCGCAGCGGGCGTTCCTGCGCAACCTGGCCCGGGGCGAGGCCTACCAGGCGGAGGCGCCGACCCTGTGGGACGTCGGCTTCGCCACCGCCGTGGCGCAGGCCGAACTGGAGGACCGGGAGCGGCCGGGGGCCTACCACCGGCTGCGGTTCCACGGGCCGGACGGCCGGGACGTGCTGATCGACACGACCCGCCCGGAGCTGCTGCCGGCCTGCGTGGCGCTGGTCTGCCACCCCGACGACGAGCGGTACGCGCGCCTGCACGGCACGGTGGTGCGCACCCCCGTGTTCGGGGTGGAGGTGCCGGTGCGCCCGCATCCGCTGGCGGACCCGGCCAAGGGCACGGGCGTCGCGATGGTGTGCACGTTCGGTGACCTGACCGACGTGACCTGGTGGCGGGAGCTCCACCTGGAAACCCGGGTGGTCATCGGCCGGGACGGTCGGCTGCTGCCCGAACCGCCGGCCGGCGTGCCGGCGCAGCCCTACGCGGCGCTGGCCGGGCAGACCGTCACCGGGGCCCGGCGCACGGTGGTCGGGTTGCTGGCCGAGTCGGGCGACCTGGTGGGCGAACCGCGCCCGGTCACCCATCCGGTGAAGTTCTACGAGAAGGGCGACCGCCCGCTGGAGATCGTCTCCACCCGGCAGTGGTACCTGCGCAACGGCGGCCGGGACGACGCGCTGCGCCAGGCGCTGCTGGCCCGGGGCCGCGAGCTGACCTGGGTGCCCGGGCACATGCACCACCGGTACGCGCACTGGGTGGGCGGCCTGACCGGCGACTGGCTGGTCAGCCGGCAGCGCTTCTTCGGCGTGCCGGTGCCGGTGTGGTACCGGCTCGACGACACTGGCGAGCCGGACCTCACCCACCCTCTCACGCCCGACGACTCCGCGTTGCCGATCGACCCGTCCGACGACGTCCCGCCCGGCTACGACGAGTCACAACGCGGCCGGCCCGGCGGGTTCGTGGGCGACCCGGACGTGCTGGACACCTGGGCCACCTCGTCGCTGACCCCGCAGATCGTGGGCGGCTGGGAGACCGATCCGGAGCTGTTCGCCGCGGTGTTCCCGATGGACCTGCGCCCGCAGGGGCACGACATCATCCGCACCTGGCTGTTCGCCACCGTGGTTCGTTCCCACCTCGAACACGGGGTGCTGCCGTGGCGGGACGTCGAGCTGTCCGGCTGGATCCTCGACCCCGACCGCAAGAAGATGTCCAAGTCGAAGGGGAACGTGGTCACCCCGATGGCGCTGCTGGAGCAGCACGGCTCCGACGCGGTGCGGTACTGGGCGGCCAACGGGCGGCCCGGCATGGACCTCGCCTTCGACCCGGCGCAGGTCAAGGTGGGCCGGCGGTTGGCCACGAAACTGCTCAACGCGTCGAAGTTCGCCCTGGGCCTGGGTGCCGCGGACGCTCTACGCGCCCCGGCCACCGAACCGCTGGACCGGGCCCTGCTCGCGGAACTGGTCACGGTGGTCGACGCGGCGACGCGCGCCTTCGAGGCGTACGACCACACGGCCGCCCTCCAGGTCACCGAGTCGTTCTTCTGGCGGTTCTGCGACGACTACATCGAACTGGTGAAGGAACGGGCCTACGGCACCGGGCCGGGTGCCGACTCGGCGCGGGCGGCACTGGCCACCGCCCTGTCGACGCAGTTGCGCCTGTTCGCGCCGGTGCTGCCGTACGTGACCGAGGAGGTGTGGTCGTGGTGGCGGTACGGTTCGGTGCACCGCGCCACCTGGCCCACCACGTACGAGGTGGGTCGGGCGATCCGGGGTGACGGGCAGCCGGAGCTGCTGCGCCTGGCGGGCGACGCCCTGGGGCAGGTGCGGCGGGCCAAGTCGGAGCGGAAGCTGTCGATGCGGGCGGAGGTGCCGCTCGCCGAGGCGCTCGGCCCGGCCGCAGTGCTCGACCAGCTCACCCTCGTCGCCGACGACGTGCGCGCCGCCGGCCGGATCGGCACCCTCGACCTGCTTCCCGACCGCACCCCGGAACTCGTCGTCGCCTGCGCCTTCTGACCCGCCGGCACGCCCCCGGCCCCCCGGCCCGGGGGCGTGCCGCGGGCGGGTCAGCTGGTTTCGCCGGTGACCGAGAAGGACCGGAGCCGGTCGACGGCGAGCACCGTGAAACCGACGCTGACCAGGGCGGTCAGCACGGCCGCCACCGGCGCGGAAACGGTGGTGCCGAGCAGGTCGGTGGGGGCGAGCCGGTCGGCCAGCGCGATCACGTACTGCTGAACGGACAACACCCTGGTGCCGCTGACCGCATTGCCGAGCAGCCCCTCCCAGATCAGCACGTAGACCAGACCGAGCAGCACCGGCCGACGGGTCAGCAGGCTGAGCGCCAGGAACAGCGCCGAGTACGCCAGCGCCCCGACCGCCGCAGCGGCGGCGAGCGCCAGGCCGAGGCGTGCCGAGTCGGCCAGCAGGCCCGCGGCGGCGAGCGGCACGGCGACGGTGACCGCGGTGACCACGGTCGCCACCGCCAGCTTGGGCAGCACGATCTGCCAGCGCGGCAGCGGCTTGGTCAGCACGTGCACCACCGTGCCGTCGTCGATCTCGGCGCCGAGCACGCCGGTGCCGACGACCAGCGCGACGACCGGCAGCACCACGGCCAGGCCCAGCCCGACGAGGATCGGGGGCCCCCAGTCGGCGGCGGCCACGCCCAGCGCCCGGGACAGCACCGCGAGCGCCACCAGCAGCACCGGCAGCGGGAGCAGCAGCAGGAACCGGCGGCGGCCGAACAGCCCGCGTACCGTGATCCACGAGACAGTCGACATCAGGCCTCCACCAGGTAGGAGAACACGCTCTCCAGGGACTCGTCCTCGGGCACCAGTTGGCGCACCCGCACGCCGTGGGCCATCGCCAGTTTCGGCAGCGCCCGGGTGAAGGCGCCGTAGTCGCCGGCCCGCACCGTCAACCCGTCGCGCCCCAGCTCCACCCCCGTCACCGAGGTTTCGGCCATCAGGGCGACCGCGAGCGCCCGGTCGTCGGTGGAGCGGACGGCGAACACGTGCGGTCGGTTGGTCATCAGCCGGCGGATCGTCCGGAAGTCGCCGGAGGCGGCGAGCCGGCCGGCCACCATCACCTGCACGGTGCCGGAGACCTGCTCGACCTCCTCCAGGATGTGCGAGCTGAACAGGATCGTGCGGCCCGTGTCGCCGAGGCGGTGCAGCAGCCCCATCATGTGCAGCCGCTGGCGCGGGTCCATGCCGTTGAACGGCTCGTCGAGCAGCAGAACCTGCGGGTCGTGCACCAGCGCCGCCGCGACCCGGGCCCGCTGCCGCATGCCCTTGGAGTACGTGCCGATCCGGCGCGACTGGGCATCCTCCAGCTCCACCATGGCGATCGCCCGGCGGGCCGCCCCGACGGGATCGGGCAGCCGGTGCAGCTTCGCGCTGGCCAGCACGAACTCGTACGCGGTCAGGAAGGTGTGCGCGGCCTCCCGTTCACTGACCAGGCCGAGCCGCCGGTAGGCGTCCGGGTTGCGCCAGGTGGGTTCGCCGTCGAGGGTCACCGTGCCGCGCGACGGGGCCAGGAAGCCGGCCATCATGTGCAGCAGGGTGGTCTTGCCGGCGCCGTTGGGGCCGAGCAGCCCGGTCACGCCCGGGCCGAGGCGCATGCTGACGTCGTTGACCGCGACCACGTTGCCGTACCAGCGGGACACGCCGGCGAGGTCGAGGGTGCTGGTGGCGGCGGCCGGCGGGGCGCCTGGGGCGAGTGTGGTCATCGGGCGGCCACCTTCCGGTAGCGGGCGAGCAGCAGGGTGACGCAGGTGGCGACCAGCAGCAGCGTGACGACGGCGTACACCGGGCCGTACGGGCCGATCTCGAATTCACCGGAGTTGGTGTCGTTGACCAGCAGGTCGCCCAGCGACCACATGCCGACGCCCTGGACCAGGGTGGACGGCGAGGCCAGGCCGGCCAGTTCGGTCACCGCCTGCGACGGCATGATGGCCAGGGTCGCCACGACCGGGGTGGTCATCAGGAAGACCGCGACGATCCCACCGGCGGCGAACGCGCGTCGCCCGGTGAGCGAGGCGACCAGCAGGCCGACGGAGGCGAAGACCACCGCCCACAGCCCGGCGTAGAGCAGGCCGGGCAGCAGGTCGAGCAGCTCGTTCCACACCCCGCGCAGCCCGCTGTCGGTGGTGAAGGCACCACCGAGGAACATCACCAGCTGCGGCGCGCCGAGCAGCAGCCACAGCGCCGTCGCCAGGGCGGCGAGCTTGGCCAGCGGATAGTCGGCTCGGGGCAGCGGGCGGGAGAAGTACAGCGGCAGCACCCCGCTGTGCAGGTCGCGGGAGACCAGCTCGGGGGCGGCGACCGCGACGAAGAAGATGACCAGCCAGCTCATCGAGTCGGCGAACTGGGCGTACGTCATGAGCACCTCCCCGATCTGGCTGCGGATCGCGGTCAGCGCGGCGGCCACCACGATCACGATGGCGACCACCAGCCAGGGGAAGATCTTGGCCTTGGCGCTGCGGCCCAGCCCGAAGGCCGCCCGCAGGCCGTGCAGGTAGAGCGCGCCGAAGACGGCCCGGCGCGCGAGGCGGGGGCCGGTGTAGCGCTGGTAGCCGATGTCGTGGATGACGCCCGTCGGCTCAGACATGGCCGGGCTCCCTCGTGGCGAAGAGTTCGGCGACGCGGTGCCGGCGCTGGTCGAGCCGGTGCAGCGGCAGGTCCAGCTCGGCGACCGCGCCGAGGATCAGGTCGTAGGTGGCGTCGTCGGCCAGCGGGACGAGCAGCAGCCGCCCCTCCCGGCTCACGGGCAGGCTCAGCGCGGTGAGGCGGCCGGCGAGGTCGTCGGTGCCCTCGCTGACCTCGACGGCGAGCACGTCGGTGGTCGAGGTCATCGCGTCGATCCGGGCGGCGCGCAGCAGCCGGCCGCCGTCGATCGCGACCAGGGTGTCGCAGATCCGCTCCACCTCGCCGAGCAGGTGCGAGCAGACCAGCACGGAGATGCCGAACTCGGTGCCGATGCGGTGCACCAGGGCCAGCATCGCGTCCCGGCCGGCCGGGTCGAGGCCGTTCGTCGGCTCGTCGAGCAGCAGCAGGTCCGGGTCGTGCACCAGCGCCTGGGCGAGTTTCACCCGCTGCTTCATGCCGGTGGAGTAGCCGCCGACCGGGCGGTACCGCTCCTCGTACAGCCCGACGTGGCGCAGGGCTTCGGAGGCCCGCTCCCGGGCGACCGTACGCGGCAGGCCGCTGATCCGGCCGAGGTGGGTGACCAGTTCGGCCGCGGACAGGTCTGGTGGGAGGCAGTCGTGTTCGGGCATGTAGCCGACCCGCCTGCGAACCTCGGCCGCGGCGGTACCCGGGTCGAGGCCGAGCACCCGGACCCGGCCGGAGGTGGGTTCGAGCAGCCCGAGGAGAATCTTTATGAGGGTGGACTTGCCGGCCCCGTTCGCGCCGACCAGGCCGATGATCCCCGGTTCGACCGCGACGGTCAGGTCTGCCAGTGCGGTGACTCCGCCCCCGTAGGTCTTCGTCAGCGACTCCGTTGCGATGAGCGTCACAGCGTCAGCCTAGACAGAAGGTGAGCTGGGGGAACTCCGGCGCGCTCCCCTACCTTCCCCCCAACTGGGCGGACGATCTCCCCTAGGGAGGCAACCCCGAGGGCCCGGTCGCGCGTCCATCTGGGACTGACCGTCCGGATGGGGGACGGCACGCAGCGTCCACGGGGGAAGGATACGAGGGTGAACGCACCGAAGGTGAGCGTGGTGGTTCCGGTGTTCAACGCCGAGACACACCTCGACAGGCTCGTGGAATCGTTGCTGCGCCAGTCGCTGCCGGCCGGCGACTTCGAGGCGGTGTTCGTCGACGACGGATCGACCGACGGCACGGCGGCCCGGCTGGACGCGCTGGCCGCGACCCACCCGCACCTGCACGTGCTGCACATCCCGAACTCCGGCTGGCCGTCGCGCCCCCGCAACCTGGGCATGGCGCAGGCCCGCGGGGAGTACGTGTTCTTCGCCGACGACGACGACTGGTTCGCCGACGAGGCCCTGGAGCGCCTGTACGGGTACGCGCGGGCCAACGACGCCGACATCGCGGTCGGGAAGATGGCCGGGCACGGCCGCAACGTGGCCCGGGAGCTGTTCCGCACCGACCAGCCCGACGCCACCCTGGAGAACACCCCGCTCATCGACAGCCTGACCTGCCACAAGCTGTTCCGTTCGGGGTTTCTCGCGGAGCACGACCTACGCTTCCCGGAGGGTGGCCGGAGACGGCTGGAGGACCACGCCTTCGTCACCCGGGCGTACCTGCTGTCGAAACGCACCAGCGTCCTGGCGCACTACACCTGCTATCACCACGTCCGACGCCGCGACGGCGGGGGCGTCACCGCCACCCGACTGGTGCCCGCCGACTACTTCGCGCGGCTGCGCGAGACCCTCGACATCGTCGACGCCCACGTCGGGCCGGGTCCGCTGCGCGACCGGCTGCACCGCCGGTGGCTACGCAACGAGATGGTCAACCGGCTGCGCGGCAAGCGGCTGCTCGACGCGCCGTCGGAGTGGCTGGACCAGGTCGCGGCGGAGGTACGCGCGATCATCCGGGACCGCTTCGCCCCCGGGGTGGCCGCCGGTCTGCCGCCGCTGCCGCGCATCGTCGCCGAACTGGCCGGACAGGGCCGGGTGGCGGACCTGCGCCGGCTCGCCGAGTGGGAGGTCGGCGTCCGTGCCCGAGCGCGCCTGCGGGGGTACGACCTGACCGGCAGCACCCTGACGGTGAGCGTCGCCGCGCACCTGCGCTCGGGCCGCGATCCGATCGTCGACGCCGGGCGGGACGGCCGGGACCGGCTGGTTCTTCCCGTCGACGGCCTCGACCCCGAGCTGCTGGACGTCACCGGTGCGCTGGCGCAGGCCCGGCTCGACCTCGTCGCCCGGCGGCAGGAGACGGGAGACGAGGTTGCCCTGCCGGTCGCGGTGGAAGCCCGGCGGGTCACCGACACCGCCGGCGCGACGCACGTCGTGCACCGCGGCAGCGTGGCGGTGGACTTCGCCGCCCTGAACTCCGGCCGGACGGAGGGCGCCTGGACGTTGCGGGCGCGGATCCAGCACTCGGGGTGGACGCAGGACGCGCGCCTGCCGTTGCGCGTCTTCTGCCCGGCCGACGGCGCCGCCCCTCAGGTGACCGACCAGCGCCCGGACGAGGAGCCGGGACGCTGGGTCCGGGTACGCGCTGCGGTGCGCCGGCTGCTGCGACCCGCGACGGGCCGCCCGGGGAGCACGGATCGGTAAGCGATCCGTAAGCGGCCGGAACCAACCGCCGGGGGCGGCAGCGGGAAGACTGTCCCCATGCTCATCCGTCTGTTCCGCAGTCCGCTCGCCTGGGTCGCGATCACCGTACTCACCGCCGGGGCCGCGCTCGGCCTCTACTGGTTCCAGCCGTGGAAGCTGGTCACCGACGCGGAGGTCGACGAGGAGTTGAGCGTGGTCGCCACGGCCGCGCCGCCGTCGGCCTCCGACACCGCGCCGGCCACGGCGTCCGCCCCGCCGGCCGGGCCGGTCGTGGTGAGCGCCGGCGGCTTCGTCACCCACGAACACGACACCTCGGGGGACGCGCGGATCGTGCGCACCCCCGAGGGGCGGCACCGGCTGGAACTGGTGGGGCTGGACACCTCCAACGGGCCCGACCTGCGGGTGTGGCTCACCGACCAGCCGGTACGCGAGGGCGAGGCCGGCTGGCACGTCTTCGACGACGGCCGCTGGGTCGAGCTGGGCCGGCTCAAGGGCAACCGCGGCAACCAGGCGTACGACATTCCCGCCGACGTCGACCTCGCCGGCCTGACCAGCGTCTCGATCTGGTGCAAGCGGTTCGCCGTCTCGTTCGGCGCGGCCCCGCTGGAACCGGCCGGCTGACCCCGTCGCCGGCGCGCGTCACCGTCGTCCGGGTGGCGGTCCTTCCCGTTGCCCTGCTGGGGGCCGTCGGCCCCCTCGGGCCCGCCACCACCTGCGGGCGGGGCGGGCCCGAGGAGTGGCGCTCTCGACCGATCGGCGGCCGGCTGCGAAACTGTGTGCCGGTCGGCGCGAGTTGGGGGTCTGATGAGCAACGGGTGGATGCTGCCCGACGAGGTGCTTCGGGACGCACCGGCGTACACGCCGCGTCCGGGGGAACTGGCCGACCTGGAGCTGCTGCTGACCGGCGGGTACGCGCCGTTGACCGGGTTCCTGACCCGTGCCGACCTGGTCTCGGTCAGCCGCCGTGGCCGGCTGATGGACGACAGCCCGTGGCCGGTGCCGGTGACCCTCCAGGTGCCGTCGGCGCTGGCCGAGAAGCTCGACCCGGGCGACCCGGCCCGCCGCACGGTGGTGCTGACCGACGGCGAGGGCGCCCCGATCGCCGCGCTGGACGTCGCCGACGCCTGGCCGGTCCGCGAGGGGGTGGCCGCCCTGGGCGGCCCGGTCCACCGGCTCGGCGACGGCGGTCACGGGCCGTTCCAGCGGCTGCGCCGCACCCCCGCCGAGATCCGCTCGCTGCTGCCCGCCGGCCGGGTGCTCGGCGTGGTGGCCGACCGGCCGCTGCACCGGCCACAACTGGCCCAGATCGCCCACGCCGCCCGCACCCTGGCCGCCCACCTGCTGGTGATGATCCCGGTCGGTGAGGAGGGCTCCGGCGGACTGCCGTCGGAGGCGCTGGTGCGCAGCATCTTCGCCGCGCGGGACCGGATGCCCCCGGCCACCCTGGTCGCCGTGCCGTTGGCCCGACGGCGGGACGAGATCAGCGACGCCCTGCTGCGGGCGCGGGTCTCCGCCGCGTACGGGGTGACCCACCTGCTCTCCACGGGCGAGATGCTCTCCGGTGCGGGCCTGCGGGTGCTGGTGCCACGGGAGTTGGCCTACGACAACCGGGACGGGCAGTGGCGCTGGCGGGAGGACATCCCGCCGCGCAACCGGCGGCTGGCGCTGACCCAGGCGGAGATCGACGATCTGCTGGACCGCGGTTTCCCGCTTCCCGAGTGGCACACCCCACCGGCGGTGGCCAAGGAACTGGTGCGGGCCCGGCCGCCGCGCCGCCACCGCGGCCTGGTGGTGTTCCTCACCGGGCTGTCCGGCTCCGGCAAGTCGACCATCGCCCGGGGGCTGGCCGACGCGCTGCGGGAACAGGGCGAGCGGACGGTCACCCTGCTCGACGGCGACGTGGTTCGGCGGGAGCTGTCGGCCGGGTTGGGCTTCAGCAAGGCCGACCGGGATCTCAACGTCCGCCGGATCGGCTGGGTGGCCGCGGAGATCGCGCGGCACCGGGGGGTGGGCATCTGCTGCCCCATCGCCCCGTACGCGCAGGCCCGGGCCACCGCTCGGGAGATGGCGGTGGCGGCCGGGGCCGGCTTCGTGCTGGTGCACGTGGCGACGCCGCTGGCCGTGTGCGAGCAGCGTGACCGCAAGGGCCTGTACGCGCGGGCCCGGGCGGGCCTGCTGACCGGGATGACCGGCATCGACGACCCGTACGAGGAGCCCACCGACGCGGACGTGGTGGTCGACACCGCACACCTCAGCGTGGACGACGCCGTGCAGGCGGTTCTGCACCACCTCACCGAGACGGGTTGGGTCGAGCCGCGCCTGCCGGGCGTCTGACCTCCGGGGTCGCCCTTCCCGGGTCGCCGGGCACCCGCTAGTGTTCGCTATTGTTCGAACACGTTTGACCGCGTGCTCGGCTTGGCCGCCACGTCGGCGACCTCGCCGCGCGGCGGCCACGGGAAGGGCGGCGGATGCTCGCGCAGCAACGGCAGGCGGCGATCCTGGACCGCGTCCGGGCGGCCGGCGGGGTACGCGTCACCGAGCTGGCCGCCGAGTTCGGCGTCTCCGACATGACCATCCGGCGCGACCTCGACCTGCTGCACGACCGGGGCCTGCTGGCCAAGGTGCACGGTGGGGCTACGCTCACCGGCCCGGGTTCCACCGACGAACCGGGCTTCCACGCCAAGTCGGTGCGACAGTCCGCCGAGAAGGCCGCCATCGCCGCCCGCGCCGCCACGCTGGTTCGCCCCGGCGCGGCCGTCGCGCTGTCCGCCGGCACCACCACGGCGGAACTGGCCCGCCACCTGGTGGACGTGCCGGGGCTCACCGTGGTCACGAACTCCCTGCCGGTCGCCGAGATCCTGCACGCCGGTGGCCGCGACGACCAGACCGTGGTGCTCACCGGCGGCGTGCGCACCCCCTCGGACGCCCTGGTCGGGCCACTGGCCGTCGGGGCCGTCCGCTCACTGCACCTGGACATGCTCTTCCTCGGCGTGCACGGGATCACCGAACGGGCGGGCTTCACCACCCCGAACCTGATGGAGGCCGACACCGACCGGGCTCTCGTCGCGGCGGCCGACCGGCTGGTGGTGCTCGCCGACCACACCAAGTGGGGCACCGTGGGCATCTCGTCGATCGTGCCGCTGGGCGCCGCGCACCTGCTAATCACCGACGACCGGTTGCCGACCGAAGCCCGTCGGACACTCGCCGAGCAGGTGGGCGAACTGGTGGTCGTGCCCGGGGCGGAACGAGGGGTGGCGCAGTGAAGCGTACGGCGATCGACCTGGCCGACGGCCGCGAACTGATCTACTTCGACGAGCGCGACGACGCGGTGCGCTCCGAGCCGGACCGACGGGACCTGCCCCCACCCCCGCCCGCCTCGCAGCTACGCCTCGACCCCCTCACCGACGAGTGGGTGGCCGTGGCGGCACACCGGCAGACCCGCACCTTCCTCCCCCCGGCCGACCAGTGCCCCCTGTGCCCCTCCAGCGGCGGGCGGCGCAGCGAGATCCCCGCGCCGGACTACGACGTCGCCGTCTTCGAGAACCGGTTCCCCTCCCTCAGCGGGCGGGTCGCCGAGGAGCCCGCGGAGATCACCCCGTTCACTCCGGCACGGCCGGGGCGTGGACGCTGCGAGGTGGTCTGCTTCACCGACGACCACAACGCCTCGTTCGCCAGCCTGCCGCCCCGCCGGGTGCGCACCGTGCTCGACGCGCTGGCCGACCGGACGGCGGTGCTCGGCGAACTGCCCGGGGTGGAGCAGGTGTTCTGCTTCGAGAACCGGGGCGTCGAGATCGGTGTGACCCTGCACCACCCGCACGGCCAGATCTACGCGTACCCCTTCGTCACCCCGCGGACCCGCGCCCTGCTGGCCGCCGCCCGTCGGCACGCCGACCGCACCGGCGGACGCAACCTGTACGCCGACGTGCTGGCCGCCGAGCGCACCACCGGCCACCGGGTGGTCGCGGCGAACGCGCACTGGACGGCGTACGTCCCGGCGGCGGCCCGCTGGCCCTTCGAGGTGCACGTCGCCCCGCACCGGCCGGTGCCCGACATCCCCGCACTCGACGACGACGAACGGGACGCGTTCGGCCCGCTGTACCTCGACCTGCTGCGCCGCTTCGACGGGCTGTTCGACCTGCCGATGCCCTACATCGCCGCGTGGCACCAGGCACCGGTGCGGGTAGACCGGGAACTGGGGCACCTGCACCTTCAACTGTTCAGCACCCGGCGGGCCCGGGACAAGCTGAAGTACCTGGCCGGCTCGGAGTCGGGCATGGGCGTGTTCATCAACGACATCGCCCCGGAGCGGGCCGCCGAACTCCTGCGCGCCGCCTGAGCCGCGCGGGCGAGGCCGGGCGCGGGCACGAGGCCGGGCGCGGGGGCCCGGGACAGGGCGCGGGGGGCCCGGGACAGGGCCCCCCGCAGGGAAGGGACGGCTGGCAGTGCACGACAGCCGGGAAGGCTGGCTGATCGGCACTCGTGCCGCGAGGCGACCGCGGTCAGCCTCCTGGACGCGACTGGCATCTCGTCCACCCAGGTCAACGAGGCGCGCCGAACGAAGTGACGCGTACTGCGTGTCACTGCCCCGACACGCCGACCGGCCGGGCCGGGCACTCCCCCGGTCGAACACGACGGAGCCCGCCGGGGGTGCCGGCGGGCTCCGGGTGCGGTGCGGCGCTCAGGCGGAGAGCCGGCGCGCCAGGTTCTCGTCGAGTGCGTTCATGAACTCGTCGGTGGTCAGCCACGGGGCGTCGCGCGAGATGAGCAGCGCGAGGTCCTTCGTCATCTGGCCACCCTCGACCGTGTCCACGATGACCTGCTCCAACGTGTTGGCGAACTCGGTCACCGCCGGGGTCTCGTCCAGCTTGCCCCGGTGGGCCAGGCCCCGGGTCCAGGCGTAGATCGAGGCGATCGGGTTGGTCGAGGTCTTCTCGCCCTTCTGCCACTGCCGGTAGTGCCGGGTGACGGTGCCGTGCGCGGCCTCCGCCTCGACGGTACGGCCGTCGGGGGACAGCAGCACCGAGGTCATCAGGCCGAGCGAGCCGAAGCCCTGCGCGACGGTGTCCGACTGCACGTCACCGTCGTAGTTCTTGCAGGCCCAGACGTAGCCGCCCTCCCACTTCAGGGCGGCGGCCACCATGTCGTCGATCAGCCGGTGCTCGTAGGTGATGCCGGCGGCGTCGAACTCCGACTTGAACTCGTTCTCGAACACCTCGGCGAAGATGTCCTTGAACCGGCCGTCGTACGCCTTCAGGATGGTGTTCTTGGTCGACAGGTAGACCGGGTAGCCCCGGTCCAGGCCGTACCGGAACGACGCCCGGGCGAAGTCGCGGATCGACTCGTCGAAGTTGTACATGCCCATGGCGATGCCGCCGCCGGGGAAGTTGGCGACCTCCATCTCGACGGGCGCGGAGCCGTCGGCCGGGGTGTAGGTGATGGTCACCGTGCCCGGGCCGGGAACGACGAAGTCGCTGGCCTTGTACTGGTCGCCGTGGGCGTGCCGGCCGATGATGATCGGCTTGGTCCAGCCGGGTACGAGCCGCGGCACGTTGGACATGATGATCGGCTCGCGGAAGACCACACCGCCGAGGATGTTGCGGATGGTGCCGTTCGGCGACCGCCACATCTTCTTGAGGCCGAACTCCTCCACCCGGGCCTCGTCCGGGGTGATGGTCGCGCACTTGACGCCCACGCCGTGCTGCTTGATGGCGTTGGCGGCGTCGATCGTGACCTGGTCGTCGGTGGCGTCACGGTGCTGGATCGACAGGTCGTAGTAGTGCAGGTCGACGTCGAGGTAGGGCAGGATCAGCTGCTCCCGGATCTGCTTCCAGATGATCCGGGTCATCTCGTCGCCGTCGAGCTCTACGACCGGGTTGTTTACCTTGATCTTCGCCATCGGCCGGCGCTCCTCTCAGGGGACACGTGCTCAAGCAGTACGAGCGTACTGGAAACAGCCCTCCGCCCCCCACCCGACCTCCCCCTTCCACCCCGCGCCCCACCGCGGCGATCATGAAGCCGTTGCCATTCCACCGGCACGTCGCAGGCGATGACTACACGATCACCGCGCGGTGGGGTGATCACCCGGCGGAGGGAGCGAGGGACAGGGAGTGGAGAGGGTGGTGGGGTAGGTCGGCGCGCGTGGGGCTACATGCTGGCGACGTCGGCCTGCTTGGCGCGGACGGCTTCGGCGGCCTCCTTGAGGCTGGCCAGCTCGTCCGCGTCCAGGTCGGTCTCGACGACCTTCTTGACGCCCTCGGCCCCGATCTGGGCCTCGACGCCCAGGTAGACGCCGGAGATGCCGTACTCGCCGTCCACCCAGGCGCACACCGGCATGACCGCACCGGAGTCCTCCGCGACGGCCTTGGCCATCCGAGCGGCGGCGGCCGACGGGGCGTAGTACGCGGAGCCGGTCTTCAGCAGCGCGACGACCTCGGCACCGCCGTTGCGGGTCTTGACGACCAGCTCCTCGATCTGCTCGGCCGGCATGGCCTCGCGCAGCGGCTTGCCGTTGACGGTGCTCTGCGAGGGCACCGGGACCATCGTGTCGCCGTGCGAACCCAGCGTCAGGGTCTTGACGGACTTCACCGGTACGTCCAGCGCCTCGGCGACGAAGTTGGTGAACCGGGCGGTGTCGAGCATGCCGGCCTGGCCGAGCACGCGGTTCTTCGGGAACTGCGTGGCGAGCTGGGCGAGCGCGGTCATCTCGTCCAGCGGGTTGGAGACGACGATGACGACGGCGTTCGGGGCGTACTTGGCGACGTTCTCCGAGACCTGGCGGACGATCTTGGCGTTGGTCTCCAGCAGGTCCATCCGGCTCATGCCCGGCTTGCGGGGCAGCCCGGCGGTGATGACGACGACGTCCGAGCCCTCGATGGCCTCGTACCCCTCGCCGTTGGGGCCGGTGGTCACGCCGACGAGCTTGGTCTCGAAGCCCTCGATGGCCCGCGACTGGTTGAGGTCCAGGGCGAGGCCGGCGGGCTTGCCCTCCACGATGTCGGTGATCACGACGGTGTCGAAGACGTCGTACTCGGCGAGGCGCTGCGCGGTGGTGGAGCCGTAGAAACCGGCGCCGACGACAGTGACCTTCTTACCCATGGTCGTCCCACTCCCTGATACCAGTCGGTTTTCCGGACCGTATCAGTCATCCTGGCACCGAACGGGCCAGGGGCGGCGGCCGTCGCCGGGATGGGGTGAACGTCACCGTCGTCCGTCGGGATGGGGCGAACGTCCCCGTCGTCCGTCGGGCCCGGCTGTCGGCGGGCGGCCACCGCACGTCACGACCGGGCCGGCAGCCCTCCGCCCCCGACCGGGCCACGCGCCGCGACCGGCCGCGAGCCCCGCCCGCCCCTGCCACGCGCCGCGAACCGACCGTCAGCCCGGCCGGGGCCACGCGCCGCGAACCGGCCGTCAGCCCCGCCAGCCGGCCGTCAGCCCCGCTCGGCGCGCTCCACCACGTTGGTCAGCAGCATGGCCCTGGTCATCGGCCCGACGCCACCCGGCATCGGCACCAGCGCGCCGGCGACCTCGGCGACCTCGGGGTCGACGTCGCCGGTGTAGCGGCCCTTGCCGTCCTGGCCGACCACCCGGGTGATGCCGACGTCGACCACGACGGCACCGGGGTTGACCATGTCGCCGGTGAGCAGGCCGGGAACCCCGGCTGCCACGATGACGATGTCGGCGGCCCGGGTGTGCGAGGCGAGGTCGAGGGTGCCGGTGTGGCAGAGGGTGACAGTGGCGTTCTCGCTGCGCCGGGTCAGCAGCAGCCCGAGCGGGCGACCGACCGTGTTGCCACGCCCCACGACGGCGACCCTGGCACCGCGCAGCGCCACGTCGTGGCGGCGCAGCAGTTCGACGATGCCGCGCGGGGTGCAGGGCAGCGGCCCGTCGTAGCCGAGGACGAGACGGCCCAGGTTCACCGGGTGCAGACCGTCGGCGTCCTTGTCCGGGTCGATCAGCTCCAGGACCCGCTGGGTGTCCAGGTGGGCCGGCAGGGGCAGCTGGACGATGTAACCGTGGCAGGCCGGGTCGGCGTTCAGCTCGGCGAGGACGGCGTCGACCTGATCCTGGGTGGCGTCGGCGGGCAACTCCCGCCGGATCGAGGCGATACCCACCTCGGCGCAGTCGCGGTGCTTACCGTTCACGTACGCCTGGGAGCCGGGGTCAGCACCCACCAGCACCGTACCCAGGCCGGGGGTGATCCCGCGTTCCGCCAGTGCCTTGACCCGCGTCCGCAGCTCGTCCTTGATCTCCGCCGCAGTGGCCTTACCGTCCAGAACCGTCGCCGTCACGCCCTGATCGTCTCACGCCCCTCGGCGACGTTCCGCAGGACCTCTCCGACCGGCCGGGCGGCCCGCCGGGTGTCGGCCCGCCGGAAGCCAGGAAGCGGGCCCGCCGGGTGGCGGACCCGCTTTCCGGGCGGCTCGTCAGTGGAAGAAGTGCCGGGTACCGGTGAGGTACATGGTGACACCGGCCTGCTTGCAGGCGGCGATGGTCTCCTCGTCCCGCACGGAGCCGCCGGGCTGGACGATCGCCGTCACACCCGCGTCGATGAGGATCTGCGGGCCGTCGGGGAACGGGAAGAACGCGTCGGAGGCCGCCACGGAGCCCCGGGCCCGCTCCGCGCCGGCCCGGTCCACCGCCAGCCGCGCCGAGTCGACCCGGTTGACCTGGCCCATGCCCACGCCCACGGTCGCGCCCTCGCGGGCCAGCAGGATCGCGTTGCTCTTCACGGCCCGCACGGCCCGCCAGGCGAAGGCCAGGTCGGCGAGGGTGGCCTCGTCGGCCGCCTCGCCGGTGGCCAATCGCCAGTTGGCCGGGTCGTCCCCGTCGGCGTCGACCGCGTCGCGCAGCTGCACCAGCACGCCCCCGGTGACGTGCCGCCACTCGGCCGGCTGCGGGCGGAACGCGGGCGCACGCAGCAGCCGGATGTTCTTCTTGGCCGCCAGGACGTCCACCGCCCCCGCCTCGTAGTCGGGGGCCACGACCACCTCGGTGAAGATCTCGGCGACCTGCCGGGCCAGTTCCACCGAGACGGGCCGGTTCACCGCGATCACGCCGCCGAAGGCCGACACGGGGTCGCAGGCGTGCGCCTTGCGGTGCGCCTCGGCCACGTCCGCGCCCACGGCGATGCCGCAGGGGTTGGCGTGCTTGATGACCGCCACAGCCGGCTGGTCGGGGAAGTCGTTCGCGGCCCGCCACGCGGCGTCCGCGTCGACGTAGTTGTTGTAGGACATCTCCTTGCCGTGCAGCTGCTCGGCCTGGGCCAGCCCGGCCGGGCCGGCCGGGTCGGCGTAGAGGGCCGCGGCCTGGTGCGGGTTCTCGCCGTAGCGCAGCACCGCCTGCCGGCGCAGCGACAGCCCGGCGTACTGCGGCCAGTCGGCCTCCGCGACCAGCTCGCGGGCGCACCACTGCGCGACCGCCACGTCGTAGTCGGCGATCGCGGCGAAGGCCTCCGCCGCCAGCGCGCGACGCTGCGTCAGGGTGAAGCCGCCCGCGTCGAGGGCGGCCAGCAGCATCGGGTACGCGGCCGGATCGGTCACCACCGCGACGGAGGCGTGGTTCTTCGCGGCGGCCCGCACCATCGCCGGCCCACCGATGTCGATCTGCTCGACACACTCGTCCTGGCTCGCGCCGGAGGCGACGGTGGCCTGGAACGGGTAGAGGTTGGACACCAGCAGGTCGATCCCCACGATGCCGTGCTCGTCGAGCTGGGCGGCGTGCGCGTCCTTGCGCAGGTCGGCGAGCAGCCCTCCGTGGATCTTCGGGTGCAGGGTCTTGACCCGCCCGTCGAGGATCTCCGGGAAGCCCGTCACCTGCTCGACGGCGGTCACCGGGACGCCGGCGGCGGCGATGGTGGACGCGGTGCTACCGGTCGAGACGAGCTCCACCCCGGCCGCGTGCAGCGCCCGGGCCAGCTCGACCAGACCGGTCTTGTCGTAGACGCTGACCAGCGCCCGCCTGATCGGGCGGCGGGAGTCCTGAGTGGAACTCACGGAACCGTGACCTTCCTTCCGGTGATCGTCCAACCTTCGCGGACCAGGCGGCCCACCTGCTCGACGAGCTGGCGCCGCTCGGCTTCCTTGATGCGCTCGGTGAGCGTGTCGACGTCGTCGTCGTCGCGCACGGGCACGGCGACCTGCGCGACGATCGGGCCGGTGTCCATGCCGGCGTCGACGAAGAAGAGGGTGGCCCCGGTGACCTTCACCCCGTAGGCGAGGGCGTCGCGCGGGCCGTGGATGCCGGGGAACGCCGGCAGCAGCGTGTTGTGCGTGTTCAGGTAGCGGTCACCGAACGCCGTCAGGAAGTGCGGACCGACGAGTTTCAGGAAGCCGGCCGAGATCACGAGATCGGGCTGGTAGGCGGCGACCTGCGCACACAGGGCCGAGTCCCAGTCCTCGCGGGTCGGGTGGTCGGCGACCCGCTCGACAAAGGTCGGCACCCCGGCGGCGACCGCCCGGTCGAGCCCGCCGATGCCGTCCCGGTCCGCGCCGACGGCGACCACCCTGGCCCCGTACGCCGGGTCGGCGCAGGCGTCCAGCAGCGCCTGGAGGTTGCTCCCGGAGCCGGAGACGAGGACGACGATGCGGGCGGCGGACGCGGGGTCGGTCACGCGCACACCCTATCGGCAGGCCGGTCCGGGCCCGGCGTGGGCGTCCCGGCCCGCCGCCCACCACCTGGCCTGGGCGGTCGGCTGCCCGCCCCACCTCACGTCGGCGGTCGGCACCCGCCCCGCACGCACCCGGCGGGTGGGGTCGGGCGTCCAGCCGCTGGGCCCCGCCGCGCACGAGGTCAGCCGGCCTGGCCCGGACCGGGTACGCTGCCGGTCGCCCGGGACCGGCGCCGTCCGTCCCGCACCCGTCAGTGAGACAAGGCACGCGTACGTGTCGCCGATTCGAGGAGTCACCGAGGATGCAGCCCGGATACCCGTCCCAGCAGCCCCAGCACGTCGACAACAACATGACGATGTCCATCGTCTCCATCTTCCTGTTCTGGCCGCTGGCCATCCCGGCGATCATCAACGCCTCGAAGGTGAACCCGCTGCTCCAGCAGGGTGACTACGCGGGTGCCCAGGCCGCCGCGGCCGAGTCGAAGAAGTGGTCGAAGTGGGCGATCATCGTCGGCGTCGCCTGGCTCGCGATCGTGCTGGTGTGCTGCCTGGGTGGCGGACTGCTCGGTGCCCTCTCCGGCAGCAGCGCCAGCACCAGCGGATACTGAGCCGATGCAGCCTGGTAACCCCGGTCAGGACCCGTACGGCCAGCAGCCGTACGGGAGCCCGGCCACACCGCCCCCGCACGACCCGTACGCCCCGCCGCCGGCCGCGCCCTACGGGCAGCCGCCCACCTCCGGCCAGCCGTACGATCCGTACGCCCCGCCGTCCCATGGCCAGCCCCCGACGTCCGGCCAGCCCTACGGCCCCACGTCCGGCCAGCCCTACGGCCAACCCCCCACCTCCGGCCAGCCCTACGGCCAGCCGGACCCGTACGCCGCGCCGCCGCCACCGGCACCCGGGCAGCCGTACGGTCAGCCCTACCAGGACCCGTACGGCCAGCAGCAGCCGTACGGCCAGCCGCAGATGTACCCGAACGCGGGCTTCGCGGCCCAGGGCCAGCAGAACACCCTCGGCCTGGTGTCGATGATCCTCGGCATCGCGTCGATCCCGCTGGGCTGCTGCCTCTACCTCGGCCTCCCGCTGGGCATCGCCGCCGTGGTGACGGGCTGGCTGGGCAAGCAGAAGGCCGACCAGGGTCTGGCCAGCAACGCCGGCCAGGCGAAGGCCGGTCTGATCTGCGGTGCCGTCGGTGCCGGGCTCACCGTGCTGCTGCTCGTCCTCGCTGTCGTGGCCAACGTCACCCTGCCCGCGCAACCCTGAGCACCGTTCGTCGAGGGGCGTTGCGGCCTTGGCCGGGACGCCCCTCGCGCGCGCCCGGCACCCCCGCACGCGCACCGCGACCGCATGAATGGGCGACCGGGGTCAGGTGCGGGTGAGCCAGCGGGTGGCCGCCGCACCAAGCAGCGCACCCACCCCGCACACGGCGGTCGTCACCGCCGCCACCTGCCAGCCGACCGGACCGACCTCGGCGAGCCGTCCGCCGCCGAGCGGCCCGCCGGAGGCTGCCGCGGCGGCACCCAGCAGCAGACCCGCGACCGGACCGGCGACGACGGCCGGTGTCAGCAGCGGACGCCAGGGCAGCACCACCCGGTCGGCGGCGGCACCACGCAGCAACCGGCGGGCCAGCAGCCCGCCGCCGGCCATCCCGGCCAGCGCGGGCACCGCGAGCAGCGCCACCCCGAGCCCGTCGACCGGGCCTGCAGGCAGGCCGGCGAACAGGGGTACGGCCGGCAGCGCGCCCACGGAGACCTCGCTGGTGCGCACCGCCGTGTCCGTGCCCACGGCGAAGCCGGGGCCGAGCAGGTAGGCGACCGCCCAGACCGCGGCGTTCGGCGCGTAGGCGAGGCTCACCAGGGTGATCCCGGCCTGCCCGGCGACCCCCGTGCGGTAGGCGCCGATCATGTCGGCGGCGTCGCCGCCACCGGTCGCCACGGCGAGCCCCGCCGCGGCGGCGCCGGCCCCGAGCAGCAGCAGAGCGGCGACCAGCCCGGTGCGTACCCCGTCGCGCAGCGCGGCCGGGGCGCGCGTCGCGACCGCGCCGGCCGCCCCGGTGGTGCGGGCCGCGCCCACGCCGGCCGCGAGTGTGCCGACGACCGCCAGGGTCAGCCCGGCCCGCACCGGCGACGCGTCCGGCCCGCCCGTGCCGGTCAGCACCGCCGCGAGCGCGCCCAGCAGCCCGTACGCGACTCCGACCGTCACCGCTGCGACGGCCGCGCGCCGGGGCGACCGGCTGGCGCGGGCACCGATGGCGCGGCTGGTGTGCACGCCGGCGCGGGTCAGCCGCCAGACGGCGAGGGCGGTGATCGCCAACGGCGCCAGCCCGAACGGGCCGGCGGAGGTGGCCAGGGGAACGCCGTGGCCGAGCAGCCAGCCGGCCAGCCCGGCCCGCAGCACCCCGGCGAGCGTGGCGGCGCCCTCGCTGGCCTGGAACAGCCAGAGCCCGGCAACCACCGGCAGCAGCGAGGTGATCCCGGCCCATCCGGCGGCCACCAGCGCGGCGAGCGCGAGCGGGGCCCGGCTGCGCGGCCCGTCACCGCCACGGGGGGCGGGGACACGCCGCGGGCCGCCGGCACGGCCGGGCGGCCGTGCGCCGGCACGGGCGTCGGCGGAGCGGCGGGGCTGATCCGGGGTGACCGAGGACATCGGGTCTACTCTGGCATGCCCGCCCGGCGGGGACCGCCCGACACCGTCCCCCACCGGCGGTGAGTTCGCCCGAACCCCGGCCGATCGCCGGTGTGCCGGTCTAGCCTCGGCCCAGGGGCGCGACGCACGCCGTGCCACCGACCCGCCGGAGGACATCCGTGAACACTGCGTATCCGCCGCCCCCGCCGCCACCGGCCGCCGCCGGCCGCGACCGTACCGTGCTGTGGGGCGTGCTGGGCATCGTGACCGGTCTGCTGTGCTGCGGCGTCCTGGGCATCGTCTTCGGTTACCTGTCGATCCGCGACGCGAAGCGTTTCGGCCAGTCGCCCCTGCTGGGCTACCTCGCCGTCGCCTTCGGCGTGCTGAACATCGTGGGCAGCCTGATCCTCGGAGCGACCGGAAACTATCCGGTCTGGGACAACAACGACTGAGGGGGTCGACCGGAACCGGTCGACCCCCTCGGTGTCACTCGTCCGGTCAGCTGCCGGACATGATCTTCCGCATCAGGTTCGCGGTCTCGGTGGGCGTCTTGCCGACCTTGACCCCGACGGCCTCCAGCGCCTCCTTCTTGGCCTCGGCGGTACCCGCCGAACCGGAGATGATCGCGCCGGCGTGGCCCATGGTCTTGCCGGGCGGCGCGGTGAAGCCGGCGATGTAGCCGACCACCGGCTTGGTGACGTTGGCCTTGATGAACTCCGCGGCCCGCTCCTCGGCGTCGCCGCCGATCTCGCCGATCATCACGATGGCGTCGGTGTCGGGGTCGGCCTCGAATGCGGCGAGGGCGTCGATGTGGGTGGTCCCGATGATCGGGTCACCGCCGATTCCGACGCAGGTCGAGAAGCCGATGTCGCGCAGCTCGTACATCATCTGGTAGGTCAGGGTGCCGCTCTTGCTGACCAGACCGATGCGGCCGGTGCCGGTGATGTCGGCCGGGATGATGCCGGCGTTCGAGGCGCCCGGCGAGGCGACACCGGGGCAGTTCGGGCCGATGATGCGGGTCCGCTCGCCCTTGGCCACGTTGTACGCCCAGAACGCGGCGGTGTCGTGCACCGGCACGCCCTCGGTGATGACCACGGCCAGGCCGATGCCGGCGTCGATCGCCTCGACGACCGCGCCCTTGGTGAACTGCGGCGGCACGAAGATGACCGTGACGTCGGCCCCGGTCTCGGCCATCGCGTCCGCGACGGAGGCGAACACGGGCAGCTCGGTGCCGTCGAAGTCGACGGTGGTGCCGGCCTTGCGCGGGTTCACACCGCCGACGACGGTGGTGCCGGCGGCGAGCATCCGCCGGGTGTGCTTGGAACCCTCGGAACCGGTCATCCCCTGGACGATGACCTTCGAGTCCTTGGTCAGCCAGATTGCCATTGTCAGACCCCCGCAGCCGCCAGCTCGGCGGCCCGCTCGGCCGCGCCGTCCATGGTGTCGACCCGCTGGATCAGCGGGTTGTTCGCGCCGTCGAGGATCGCCCGACCGGCCTCGGCGTTGTTGCCGTCGAGGCGGACGACGAGCGGCTTGGTGACCTTCTCGCCGCGCTGCTCCAGCAGGGCCAGCGCCTGCACGATGCCGTTGGCGACCGCGTCGCAGGCGGTGATGCCGCCGAAGACGTTGACGAAGACGCTCTTGACGGAGGGGTCGGAGAGCACGATCTCCAGGCCGTTGGCCATCACCGCGGCGCTCGCGCCGCCACCGATGTCGAGGAAGTTGGCCGGCTTGACGTTGCCGTGCCGTTCACCCGCGTACGCGACCACGTCGAGCGTGGACATGACCAGGCCCGCGCCGTTGCCGATGATGCCGACCTCGCCGTCGAGCTTGACGTAGTTGAGGTCCTTCTCCTTGGCGGCCTGCTCCAGCGGGTCCACCGCGGCCTGGTCGACCAGAGCCTCGTGGTCGGGGTGGCGGAACGCGGCGTTCTCGTCCAGGGTCACCTTGGCGTCGAGCAGCAGCAGCTTGCCGTCGCCCGTCGTCGCCAGGGGGTTGACCTCGACCAGGGTCGCGTCCTCGGCCACGAAGGCCTTCCACAGACCCACGGCGACGTCGACGACCTGGTCGGCGACCTCGGCCGGGAAGCCGGCGGCGGTCACGATCTCCCGGGCCTTCGCCTCGTCCACGCCCTCGACCGCGTCGATCGGGGCCTTGACGACCTTGTCCGGGGTCTCGGCGGCGACCTGCTCGATGTCCATGCCGCCCGCGACGCTGGCGATGCAGAGGAAGGTGCGGTTCGCCCGGTCCAGCAGGTAGGAGAAGTAGTACTCCTCGGCCACGTCCGCAGTCACCGTGATCATGACCTTGTGGACGGTGTGGCCCTTGATGTCCATGCCGAGGATGTCGGTGGCCCGGGCCACCGTCTCCTCGGCGCCCTCGGCCAGCTTCACGCCGCCGGCCTTGCCTCGGCCCCCGACCTTCACCTGTGCCTTGACGACCACTCGACCGCCGAGGCGTTCGGCGATCGCGCGGGCCTCCTCCGGGGTAGTGGCGACGCCGCCGGCGAGCACGGGCAATCCGTGCCGCTCGAACAGGTCCCGCCCCTGGTACTCGTACAGGTCCACGATTGCGCGTCCCGTCCCGTCTCCGCGGCGCGCCGTCGCGCCGCCACCAGCGTTGGAATAACAGTTTGACGCCTGTCATCACATCAGACAGGCCATTTGCCGCAGCCTAACGAGACGCGGCCGGGCGGCAACCGAACGGGTGCGCGGTGTGCGGTAATGCACAGCGCCGCGGCGGGGCGGCGGGCGGCCCGAGTGCCGGCCGAGGGGCGCGTGTCACCCGTTCGGGCGAACGTCGGCCGCCGGGGGCGGTCGTCGCCACAGGCGCGTAACCCCCTGGTGGGGGCGTCGTTGAGTCAGGTGTCGGAGCGCTGGACACAGCGCGAAGACGGGAGCGGCCGATGCCCTGTCGGTCGAGGGGTGGCGGCGGGGCATCGTGCATAGAGGGGCCGGACGTGTGAGGGGTGCGTCCGGCCCCTCCCCCTGTCCGGGTTCGGGCGGTCCCCCGTCCGGGTTCAGGCGACGGGCTGCGCGACGTTCTGCCGCACCCACTCCACGATCGACTGTGTGGTCGCGCCCGGGGTGAAGATCTTGGCGACGCCCAGCTTCTCCAGCTCGGGGAGGTCCGCGTCGGGGATGATGCCGCCACCGAACACGACGATGTCCCGTGCCTCCCGCTCGCCGAGAAGCTCCAGCACCCGGCGGAAGAGGGTCATGTGCGCCCCGGACAGCACGGACAGGCCGACGGCGTCGGCGTCCTCCTGGATCGCGGTCTCGACGATCTGTTCCGGGGTCTGGTGCAGGCCGGTGTAGATCACCTCCATGCCCGCGTCCCGCAGGGCACGGGCGACGACCTTGGCGCCGCGGTCGTGGCCGTCCAGGCCCGGCTTGGCGACGACGACCCGAACACGAGAGCTCATCAGCGCATCCCTTCACCGACTCCGCGGCACTTCACCTGAACGAACGGTAACCCGACCGACCGGGGCCCGGGAACCGGGGCTCGCGGAAGTGCCGGGACGCGCGGAAGTAGTAGTGCCGGGACGCGCGGAGTTACCAGCGGGCGCGGAAGCACCGGGACGCGTGGAGGCACCAGACGCGTGAGCACCAGAGCGGTGCCGCCGCAACGACCCACCTGCCGCGCCCGCCCGCCCGCGACGTCCGGGCCGGCCACGGGCCGCCTCGGCCGGTCACCGTGCGGCGGTTCGCATCAGCCACTCGTCAAGTCGGACACCTCCGCCGAACGGTCACGGTACGCAACGAACGGCCGATAACCGGGGCAGGCAACTGAGCGTGAAGCCATGACAATAGTGGACGGAAACGGACAGAACGCGCCGGCAATTCGGCGCTTCGGCTTGTGACGGACGTGGCTGTTGGCTAACGTGTCCACGGTTGTCATCAGGTCCACGGACGGGTGGCGACGCGGCCAGCCGACGTTCATCCGAGCTTCACGAGCGGCGGCGGGACGCTTCGAAACCCCGACAACGGAGGGTGTGCGTGCGCCAGCGCCTGTCGTCTGAGCCCGATCGATATCGCGGTCGCCGCCGCGTACCCACTCCCCCGCGTAGCCGCTACGCCGCCGTCGTCACCACCGCCTTCGTCGGCGCCGGTGTCGTCGCGCTGGGCGCGGGCGCACTGCCGGACGCCAAGAACGTCAGCCCGTCGGTGCTCGACGAGCTGAAGCAGGCGTCCATCGCCAGCGAGGACGCCGCCGCACGCGCCGGCGCTGCCGACCGCGCCACCCGCGACAGCGCACGCGGCGGTGCCGAGCAGGTCGACGAGTCCGACGTCTGGCTCCTCCCCCTCCAGGGTTACGACTTCACGTCCCCGTACGGCATGCGGTGGGGCAAGCTGCACACCGGCGTCGACCTGGTGGCCGCCGAGGGCACCCCGTACGTCGCCATCCACGACGGCACGGTCACGAAGGCCGGCTGGTTCGGCGGCTACGGCTACACGGTGATCGTCCAGCACCCCGACGGCAGCGAGGCCATCTACGGGCACTCCTCGGCCGTCAGCGTCAAGGAGGGCCAGCAGGTCAAGGCCGGCGACCAGCTCGGCCTGGTGGGCAACACGGGCCACTCCTACGGCTCCCACCTGCATCTGGAGATCCATGTCAAGGGCGAGCCGCGCGACCCGGTGCCCTGGCTCCAGGAGCGCGGAGTGGACATCAAGCTCCAAGTCGAGGCAATCTACAGCGAGGTAGCCGGTTCCTGACGCTACGTATCGCCCGTTGACCGCCCGGATCTAGCGATCCGGGCGGTTTTCTGTGCGCTCGCACGACGGAAAGTATTCCAGGTCACACCAGCGACTGTGGCCCACGTCACTCAGCAGCATGATCACCTTTGCCGTCATACCGCTCAGACCGCCAGGAACCGGGCTGCGCGGGACGCCGTGGGCCGGTGGGTCCAGCATGCCGATACCCACCCCGGACCGACCTGACACCACTATTTCCGGGTCAGTTGTCCCTCGATCCCGTGTCAGATGCCCATCGGGCACATGTCAGTTGTCCCTCGATCCAGTGAAGGTCCGCCGTGCAGGAACACAGCACCATCCGCAGCTCCGCCACTCCCGACGCGCCCGCCCGGCACCGGCGGCGGGCCAGCGGACGGACCCGGGCCCTGGTCGTCGGCGCGGTCGCCGTGGTGGGGCTCGGCCTCGGCGGGGTCGCCGTGGCCACCACCGCCGGAGACGGGCCCGGCCCCGCCCCGGCCGCCCTCGACGCGCAGAGCCGGGCCGAGGCGGCCGACCGGGTCGACCGCTCGGACCGTGCCGACCGCTCCGACCGCAGGACGGCCACCCCGTCCGCGACCCCCACCAGCCCCACCCCGAGCCCGTCAGCCAGCAGGCGGCCGGCCGCGGCCACCCCGGAGGCGACGAAGACGACGAAGACAGCCCGGCCCACCCCGAAGAAGACCAGCAAGCCGGCGGCGACCTGGGTCATCCCGATGAAGGGTGCGGCCATCACCTCCTGCTACGGACCGCGCTGGGGCACGCTGCACGCCGGCGTCGACTTCGCACTGCCCGCCGGCACCCCCGTGCGGGCCGCGTTCGGCGGCACCGTCACCAAGGCCGGTGACGTCGGCGACGGCTACGGCATCTCCGTGGTCGTGGACCACCACAACGGCTACCTGACCCACTACGCCCACCTGAGCACCACCAGGGTGGGGGTGGGCGACAAGGTCACCGCCGGTCAGACCATCGGCCTGGAGGGCTCCACCGGCGACTCCACCGGCCCGCACCTGCACTTCGAGGTGCACCAGGGGCAGATGTGGAACCAGATCGACCCGGCGCCGTTCCTGCGCGCCCGCGGCGTGGACGTAGCCTGCTGACCCGCGCCCGCGGCGTCGACGTGGTCTGCTGACCCGCTGGCGACAGCACCGCCCGGTCCGGCGGGCACACCGCCGGGCCGGGCGACCCGCACCGACCGCCCGCGCACCGACCCGGACCACCCGACCCCGGAGGGCCGGAAGCTCAGAGCCTGTCGATCGGGGCGTGCCGCAACACCAGCCACATCGTCTGGTCACCGAAGTCGATCTGCGCCCGGGCACCCGGCCCGTGCCCCTCCACGGCGAGCACCCGACCCAGCCCGTACCGCTGGTGATTGACCCGGTCCCCGGCGGACACCTTGGGACCCTGCGGCAGCTCACTGGCGGTCGCCAGCCGGCTGCCGTCCACCCCGAGCCGCTTCGCGAGCTGCGCCGCCTTCGGCGTACCCCCGGTGAAGCCCCCACGCCCGCCGGCCACGCGGTCCGCGCGGCCACCCACACCGCCGCCCCCACCGGCCCACGAGGTGTACGAACCCTCGGTGCGTTCCCAGCGGACCAGTTCCGGCGGCAACTCCTCGACGAACCGCGAAGGCGGGTTGTAGGACGGCTGCCCCCAGGCCGAGCGGGTCACCGCCCGGGACAGGTAGAGGCGCTGCCGGGCCCGGGTGATGCCGACGTACGCCAGCCGGCGCTCCTCCTCCAGCTCGCGGGTGTCGCCCAGCGAGCGCAGGTGCGGGAAGACGCCGTCCTCCAGGCCGGTCAGGAACACCACCGGGAACTCCAGGCCCTTGGCGGTGTGCAGGGTCATCAGGGTGACCACGCCCTGGTGGGGCGCGGCGTCGTCCGCGTCGGCGTCGTCAGGCTGCGCCGGGACCTGGTCGGCGTCGGCCACCAGGGCGACCTGTTCCAGGAAGCCGGCCAGGGTGGCCCGTTCCCCCTCGGCGCCGGTCGCCTCGATGCGCTCGGTGTACTCCCGGGCGACGCTGACCAGCTCCTGGAGGTTGTCCACCCGGCCGGCGTCCTGCGGGTCCAGGCTCTCCTCCAGCTCGGTCAGGTAACCCGAGCGGGTGAGCAGCGCCTCCAGCACCTCCTCGGGGGTGCCGGTGGTGGCCAGCTCGCGGGCACCGTCGAGCAGCGCCACGAAGTCACCGATACCGTTGGCCGCCCGGCTGGAGATGCCCGGTGCGTCCTTCGCCCGGCGCAGTGCCGCGCCGAAGGAGATGCGGTCCCGGCTGGACAGCGCCTCCACGCACGCCTCGGCGCGGTCGCCGATCCCCCGGCGCGGGGTGTTGAGGATGCGGCGCAGGCTGACCGTGTCGTCGTCGTTGACCACCGCCCGCAGGTAGGCCAGCGCGTCGCGGACCTCCTTGCGCTCGTAGAAGCGCACCCCGCCGACCACCTTGTACGGCAGCCCGACGCGGATGAACACCTCCTCGAACACCCGGGACTGGGCGTTGGTGCGGTAGAAGACGGCGACGTCACCCGGCCGGGCGTCGCCACCGTCGACCAGCCGGTCGATCTCCCGGGCCACCCAGTCCGCCTCGGCGTGCTCGGTGTCGGCCACGTATCCGACGATCTGCTCGCCGGCCCCGGCGTCGCTCCACAGCCGCTTCGGCTTGCGGGAGGTGTTGCGGTCGATCACCGCGTTGGCGGCGTTGAGGATCGTCTGGGTGGAGCGGTAGTTCTGCTCCAGCAGGATCGTCCGGGCGTCGGTGTAGTCCCGCTCGAACTCCAGGATGTTGCGGATGGTCGCGCCCCGGAACGCGTAGATCGACTGGTCGGCGTCACCGACCACACACAGCTCCGCCGGTGGGATCCCCTCGGTGCCGGAGACCAGCTCCCTGATCAACACGTACTGGGCGTGGTTGGTGTCCTGGTATTCGTCGACCAGCACGTGCCGGAACCGCCGCCGGTAGCTCTCCGCGACGTGCGGGTGCGACTGGAGCAGGTGCACCGTCGTCATGATCAGGTCGTCGAAGTCGAGCGCGTGCGCCTCACGCAGCCGACGCTGGTAGAGCGTGTACGCCTCGGCCAGCGCCCGCTCGTTGGGCCCCTTGGCGCGGGCGGCGAACTCCTCCGGGTCGACCAGCTCGTTCTTCAGGTTCGACACCTGGGCGGCCAACCCCCGCGCCGGATACCGCTTCGGATCCAGGTCGAGTTCGCGGGCGACCATCTGCATCAGCCGGCGCGAGTCGTCCGCGTCGTAGATGGAGAAGGTGCTCTTCAACCCGGCGTGCTCGTGCTCGGCCCGCAGGATGCGCACGCAGGCCGAGTGGAACGTCGACACCCACATCAGCCGGGCGCGCGGACCGACCAGCTTGGCCACCCGCTCCTTCATCTCCCCGGCGGCCTTGTTCGTGAACGTGATCGCGATGATCTCGCCGGGATGCACGTCGCGCGCCGCGAGGAGGTGGGCGATCCGGTGCGTCAGCACCCTGGTCTTACCCGAACCCGCACCCGCCACGATCAGCAGCGGCGAACCGGAATGGGTGACCGCGTCCCGTTGCGGGCCGTTGAGGCCCTCCACGAGCTGCTGTGGATCGAGCCGGGCGGGCACGGGACGGTGGGGTGGCGGCGTCCGGGCCGGCTCGGGCGCGGGCGGGGACGCGGGGAGGTCGAAGAGAGGATGCATCGCACGGCGAGTCTATGCCGCCGGGCGGACATCCCCGTCGCCGCACGGGCGCGCACGCCGGCATGGCGCGGCGCACCGGCGCGTACGCGCTCCGCGACCGGATGGGCGGCATTCGGGCCCGACCTGCCCGGATGAGACGATGCCGCAACGACGTCCCCTCTGGCGTCGTCGCCCCCCGTGCACAACGATGGCGGGGACACCCCGGCTCCTCCCCCGTACACGACCTGGGAGAAACACCATGAGTCAACCGCGCTCGCGCGGTCGGGCCGCGCTGCGTCACCTCGCCGCGCCCGCCCTCGCGCTGGCCGTCGTCGCCACGCTGCCGGCCACCGCGCCGTCGGCCCCCGCCCCCACCGAGGACACCTGGGCGGCGCTCGCCCCCGTCTCGGTCGCCTACGGCAAGCCCGCCGCAGGTAGGGAGGTCAAGGGCAACTTCCTGAGCTACAACGACTTCCACGGCGCCATCGACCCGCCCGGCGGCAGCGGTGCGGCCGTCAACGGCACCCCCGCCGGTGGCGTGGAGTACCTGGCCACCTGGCTGAAGAAGCTGCGCGCCGAGGCCAAGGCCGAGGGCCGCGTCACCACCACCGTCGGCGCCGGTGACCTGATCGGCGCGACCCCGCTGGTCAGCGCCGCCTTCCACGACGAGCCCACCATCGAGCTGATGGACGAGATCGGGCTGGAGATCAGCTCCGTCGGCAACCACGAGTTCGACGAGGGCGTCGACGAGCTGATCCGGATCAACAAGGGCGGCTGCCACCCGGAGGACGGCTGCCAGGACGGCGACGGCTTCGCCGGCGCCAAGTTCACCTACCTCGCCGCGAACACGGTCAGCCGGAAGACCGGCCTGCCCATCCTGCCCCCGGTCGACGTACGGTTCGTCGGCGGCGTGCCGGTGGGCTTCGTGGGCGTGACCCTGGAGGGCACCCCCGACATCGTCAACCCGGCGGGCATCACCGACGTCCGGTTCACCGACGAGGTCAAGACCGCCAACAAGTGGGGCGGGCTGCTCAAGCTGTTCGGCGTCCGGGCGATGGTGCTGCTGGTGCACGAGGGCGGCGCCCAGTCGGCCCCGCCGACCACCCCCGGAGTGTCGGACTGCGCCAACTTCTCCGGCCCGGTCGTCGACATCGTCAAGGGTCTGCGGCCCGAGTTCGGGATCGTCGCCTCCGGGCACACCCACCGCTTCTACTCCTGTTCCCTGCCCAACTCCTCGGGCGCGCACAGCGTGGTCACCAGCGCCGGCAACAACGGCCAACTGATCACCGACATCGACTACTCGCTCGACCGGCGCACGGGCCGGTTCACCTCGATCTCCGCGCGCAACGTCGTCGTGGAGAACGGCGTCCGCAACGCCGACGGCACCTGGCAGCAGAGCGCGCCGGGCGTCTTCGTGCGCAACCCCGACCTGGTCGACCCGGGTGCGAAGGCCCTCGCCGACAAGTACCGGGCCGCCGTCGCGCCGATCGCCAACGAGGTGGTCGGGCGGATCAGCGCGGACATCGTCCGGGACGCCCTGCCCAACGGGGAGAGCCCGCTGGGCGACGTGATCGCCGACGCGCAGTTGGCGTACACCCGGGACGCGGGGGCACAGATCGCGCTGATGAACCCGGGCGGCATCCGGGCGTCGCTGTCGTACTCGGCCTCCACCGGCGGCGAGGCACCGGGCGAGGTCACCTACGGCGAGGCGTTCACCGTCCAGCCGTTCAACAACCTGGTGGTCACGCAGACCTTCACCGGGGAACAGCTCAAGAACGTCCTGGAGCAGCAGTTCGTGGGCTTCAACGGGCAGCGCACCCAGCGGATCCTCCAGGTCTCGGCGGGGCTCACCTACTCGTACGACTCGACCGCCCCGGTCGGTTCCCGGGTCAGCGCCCTGACGTTCGACGGCGCTCCGGTCGACCCGACGGCCACCTACCGGGTCACCACGAACGACTTCCTGGCCAACGGTGGCGACGGCTTCACCGAGCTGCGGGCCGGCACCGACCGGGCCACCGCCCCCGGTTTCGACGTCGACGCGCTGATCGCCTACCTGTCGGCCGGCGAGCCGGTCGCCCCCGGCCCGGCGGACCGGATCACCCGGCTCGGCTGAGTCCTCCTCCGGCGCGCGGTCCCGGTCGGGATCGCGCGCCGGACCACGGATCCGCCGGTTTCCTTGCGCGCCGGTCGGCCGGTGGGCATACTCGACGACGTGATCGGTCAGGCGTTCTACTTTTACTACGGCTCCGGGAGTCCGGCAGCCGTAGGTCGCGCCTGATCAGACAGACCTGCGAAAGCCCCGGGCTCCTGGAGCCCGGGGCTTTCTTCGTCCCGGGATCCGGGCACCGGGCACCACGATGCGAGAGGTACCCGATGATGACTGACGTGAGGGAACAGAACGGCGCGCGGCCCGGATCCGGCGAGGCGGGCGCGACCGAGGCGGCGGACGGGCAGACCGGGACGGCAGAACCGGTCGCCTCCGCGCGGATCACCGAGATCCGCGAGCGCATCGACGAGATCGACCGCGCCCTCATCGGACTGTGGCAGGAACGGGCCGCGCTGTCCCGCGAGGTCGGGGCGACGCGGATGGCCTCCGGTGGCACCCGGCTCGTGCTCTCCCGGGAGCAGGAGATCCTGGAACGGTTCCGGGCCGCGCTGGGAGCCGACGGCACCTCGCTCGCCCTGCTGCTGCTGCGCGCCGGCCGCGGCCCGCTCTGACCGTCGCCGCAGACCGTCAGGCGCCGCGGCCTGCTCTGACCGTCGCGCAGACAGGCCGTCAGTCGCCGGTGGCCCCGGCCCGAACGAGGATCCGGGGCGCCGACCGTGGGTGACGGCCGACGCCCCGGATCATCTGAGGAGGCACTACCTTCACCGCCGGCCCGGTGCGGTTGGTCGGGCGCGACGGCGTCTGAGCGGCTACCCGGACGCGCGCACCACGTCGCGAACCTCGGCGAAGTGGCAGCGGCTCGGGTGACCGGACTTGTCCCGGATCTCCAGCAACGGCTCCTGCTCGGCGCAGATGTCCTGTGCCTTCCAGCAGCGGGTGCGGAAGCGGCAGCCCGACGGCGGGTTGGCTGGCGACGGCACGTCACCGGTCAGGACGATCTGGTCCCGGAGTCCGCGCAGCTTCGGGTCCGGAACCGGCACCGCCGAGAGCAGCGCCTGGGTGTACGGGTGAGTGGGCTTGTCGTAGATCTCGTCCTCGGTGCCGATCTCGACGATCTTGCCGAGGTACATGACCGCGACCCGGTCGGCGATGTGCCGGACCACCGACAGGTCGTGGGCGATGAAGACGTACGACAGGCCCAGCTCCTTCTGGAGCTTCTCCAGCAGGTTGATCACCTGGGCCTGGATGGACACGTCGAGCGCGGAGACCGGCTCGTCGCAGAGGATGATCTCCGGGTTGAGCGCCAGCGCCCGGGCGATGCCGATGCGCTGCCGCTGGCCGCCGGAGAACTGGTGCGGGTACCGGTTGATGTGGTCGGGGTTGAGGCCGACCAGCTCCAGCAGTTCCTGCACCCGGACCCGCCGCTTGCCCTTCTCGAGCACGTCGGGGTGCACCTGGAAGGGCTCGCCGACGATGTCGCCCACGGTCATCCGCGGGTTCAGCGACGTGTACGGGTCCTGCATGACGAGCTGGATGTTGCGCCTGCCGCGCCGACGCTCCTCGGCGCCGACCTTCGACATGTTCTTGCCCTGCACGAACAGGTCGCCGGAGGTCGGCGTCTCCAGCCCGACCAACATCCGGGCCAGGGTGGACTTGCCGCAGCCCGACTCGCCCACGATGCCGAGCGTCTCGCCCCGACGCAGGTCCAGGTCGACCCCGTCGACCGCGCGGACCGCGCCGATCTGCTTCTTGAAGACGATCCCGCTGGTGAGCGGGAAGTGCTTGGTCAGGCCACGGGTCTCCAGCACCAGATCACTCATCGCCCTTGACCTCCTTCCAGAAGTGGCAGGCGGACGTGCGGCTCGCCGACACCTGGTACAGCGGCGGGGCCGGGTCGACCCTGCACACGTCCTGCGCGTACCGGCAGCGCGGGTTGAAGGCGCAGCCCGGCGGGATGTTCGTCAGCACCGGCGGCAGGCCCTTGATGGCGCTGAGCTCCTGGCCCTTGACGTCGAGGCGCGGAATCGACTCCAGCAGACCCTTGGTGTACGGGTGGGCCGGGTTGGCGTAGATGGCCTCCACGCCGGCCTCCTCGATGACCCGACCGGCGTACATGACCGAGATCCGGTCCGCGACGTCCGCCACCACCCCCATGTCGTGGGTGATCAGGACCAGGGCCATGTTGCGCTCCCGCTGGAGCTCGGCCAGCAGGCTCATGATCTGGGCCTGCACGGTCACGTCCAGCGCCGTGGTCGGCTCGTCGGCGATCAGCACCTCCGGGTCGAGCGCCAGCGCCATGGCGATCATGACGCGCTGGCGCATGCCTCCGGAGAACTGGTGCGGGTAGTCGTTCACCCGCTGCTTCGCCGCCGGGATCTTGACCAGGTCGAGCAGTTCCGTGGCGCGGACCTTGGCGTCCTTGCGGGACATGCCCCGGTGCTTGCGGAACTGCTCGGAGAGCTGGAACCCGACGGTGAAGACCGGGTTCAGGGCGGAGAGCGCATCCTGGAAGATCATCGCGATCCGGTTCGCGCGCACCTTGCGGCGTTCCGCCTCCGGCAGCGTCAGCAGGTCGACACCCCGGTAGAGGATCTGCCCGCCGGTGACGTACCCGGGCGGGGTGTCCAGGATGCCCATGATCGCCTGGGCGGTCACGCTCTTGCCGCAGCCGGACTCGCCGAGGATCGCCCGGGTCTCACCGGCCTTCACGTCGAAGCTCACGCCGTTGACGGCGTTCGCGACGCCGTTGCGGGTGCGGAACTCGACGTGCAGGTCCTTGACCTCGAGCGGCAACGCGTCCGGGTCGAGGCCGGGCAGGGCATCCATCTTGACGTTCACATCAGTGCTCATGGTGCTCACCGGAGCTTCGGGTCGAGGGCGTCACGCAGGGCGTCACCCATGAGGATGAAGGACAGCACCGTGCCGACCAGCAGACCGCAGGGGAACAGCAGCAACCACGGATCCTCCAGGAAGTAGACCTGGTGGGCCGAGATCATGATGCCCCAGGACTGTGCCGGCGGCTGGAGGCCGACGCCGAGGAAGGTCAGGGTGGCCTCCGCGGCGACGAACGAGCCGAGCACGATGGTGGCGTACACCAGCATCGGGGCGACCGCGTTCGGCAGGATGTGCCGGAGCATCAGCCGACCGTTGCGGGCACCGACCGCCTTCGCGGCGTGCACGTAGTCGAGGTCCTTCGAGGAGATCACGCTGCCCCGGATGATCCGGGCGATCGTCGGCCAGCTCAGCACCACCAGCACGAGCGTCAGCGTCCACACGTTCTGCTGCTTGACCACGGTGAGGAACACGATCGCGCCGAGCAGGAAGGGCAGCGAGAAGAAGATGTCCATCGCCCGGGAGATGATCGCGTCGGCCCAGCCGCCGTAGTAGCCGGCGAGCAGGCCGAGGCCGCCACCGATGACCACGAGGCCCGTGGTGGCCAGCAGCGCGATCTGCATCGACGGCCGAGCGCCGTAGATGGCGTGGGCGTAGTAGTCGCAGCCGAGGATGTCGGTGCCGAACGGGAACTCCGCGTTCGGTGGCGTCCGGGACCGGTCGGTGTTGCAGGCCCGCGGGTCCGCGCTGGTCCACAGCCTCGGGAACAACGCCATCGAGGTGACCACGAGGATGTAGAGGGCCGCGATCACGAAGACCGGATCGCGGACCAACTGCCGGCGGGCGTCCGCCCACAGGCTCGCGTTGCGCTCCTTGCCGCCCGGAGGCGTCTCGGGAGCCAGCGTGTCGGCCACCGTCGGGTCGCCGGTCGCCGCCGCGCCGGCTCTCGTCACGTCGCTCATGTCCACACCTCGTTTCGCTTCGCCACACCGGTGGCGGCCGGGGACGTCCGCCCGGGCCGCCGCTTCGAGACCAGGAATCCGTCACTCATAGCGGATCCTCGGGTCGAGCACGGCGTAGAGGATGTCGACCAGCAGGTTCGCGATGAGGAAGACCAGGGCGAGCATGGTCACCACGCCGACCACCACGGAAGCCTCACCGGTACGCGCCGCCTGCGTCACCAGCCGACCGATGCCCGGGACGTTGAAGATGGTCTCGGTGACCACCGCGCCGCCCATCAGGCCGCCGATGTCGACACCCAGGTAGGTGATGACCGGGATCAGCGAGTTGCGCAGGGTGTGCACGCCGACGACCCGCTTGTTGGCCAGGCCCTTGGCGCGGGCGGTGCGGACGTAGTCGGCCCGGATGTTCTCCATGATGCTGGTGCGGGTCAGCCGGGCGGTGGTGGCCAGCGAGATCGCGCCGAGCACCAGGCCCGGGATCACCAGGCTGGCCCACGGGTAGTCGGACTTGAAGACAGGGCTGAACACGCCGTCGGCGATGAGCTCCGGAATCCAATCCTGGTCGCGCAGCACGTTGCCGAACTTGACCCCGACGAACTCCCGCACCACCACGCCGAGCACGAAGATCGGCACGGAGATCAGGAAGACCGTGGAGATCTTGACGAGGTAGTCGGCGAAGCTGCCGCCGCGCAGGCCGGCGAGCACACCGGCCGCGATGCCGACGATCGTCTCGAAGACGATGGCGATCACGACCAGCCGCAGGGTGTACGGCATCGCGTCGGCGACCAGCTCGGTGACCTCGCGCTGACGCAGGTTGATGCCGAAGTCGAAGCTGAAGAAGATGTTCTGCAACCGGTCCGCGAACAGGCCCAGGCAGGGGTTGCCCTTCTGGTCCAGGCACGGGTCGTCGTAGCCGAGCCGCTGGGTGATCGCCTGGAGCAGGGCCGGTGGCGGCGTCCGGTCGCCGAAGAGGGCCCGGACGGGGTTCCCGCTGAACTGGATCGCCAGCGAGGTGAGGTAGTGGAGCAGGAACATGGTGCCCAGCACGGTCGGGATGAACTGGAGCAACCGTCGGATGACGTAGCGCCCCATGTCGGGGTCTCCTCTCGGCGCTGACGTGGCGGCAACGATCACCCGGTGGGGAGACCGTTGCCGCCACGTCGTGTTACGGCTAGATCAGGAGTCTGAAGCGGGTTACTGCTTCAGCGAGGTCTGGCCGTAGTCGGCGTCCGAGACGGCGTTCCAGACGAAGTTGTCGACGTTCTCGCCGTACACCGCCGCCACCTTGCTGAACCACATCGGGATGACCGGCAGGTCCTCGACGAGCAGGTCCTCGGCCTTCTGGTAGGCCGGGATGGCCTCCTGGATCGAGTTCGCCGCGTCACCCTCGGTCATCAGGGCGTCGAAGGCCGGGTTGGCGTAGGTGGAGTTGTTGCTGTCGGCACCCGTGCTGTACAGCGGAGCCAGGTAGGTCTCCATGAACGGGTAGTCCGGGCCCCAGCCGAGGCGGAACGGACCGGTGAACTTCCGGCTGTCCGCGGTCTCCAGGTACTCGGGGAACTGCAGGTTGACCTTCAGCTCGTAGTCGATGCCCAGGGCGGCCTTGATCTGGTCACCCACGGCCTGCAGCCACTGGTCGTGGCCGGCACCGGCGTTGGCCCACAGGGTGAGCTTGCCACCCTTCCAGCCGCCCGCCTCGGCGAGGAGCTGCTTGGCCTTCTCGACGTCCTTCTTGCAGTACTGGCAGATGTCGTCGCGAGCGCCCTCGAAGGTCGGGGCGACGAAGCCGGCGGCCGGGGTGAACCGACCGTCGAACACCGCGTCGATGATCGACTGGCGGTCGATCGCCAGCGACAGCGCCTGGCGGACGCGCTTGTCCTTGAAGTTCTCGTTGTACAGCGGCAGGCCGACGTAGGTGAAGCTGTCGCCCGGCTGCTCGTACAGACGGTCACCGTACTGCTGCTTGGCCTCCTTGTAACGGGCCGGCGGCAGGGTGTACATCACGTCCAGCTCGCCGGCCTGGAAGGCGGCGTAACCGGCGTCGACGTCGGCGAAGATCCGGTAGTTGATCTTGTCCGGCTTGCCCGGCTCACCCTTCCAGGTGTCGCTGCGGGCGAGCGTGATGCCGACGTTGTGCTGCCAGGTCCCCTCCATCTTGTAGGGGCCGTTGCCGATCGGCTTCTCGTTGCACTGGTCCGCGGCGTCGACGCAGGCCTGGGCCATCGGGAAGAAGCCCGAGTAGCCGACCGTGGTCGGGAAGCCGGAGAACGGCTTGTCGAGCTCCACGGTGAAGGTCAGGTCGTCGACCTTCTTCAGGCCGGACAGCTCCTTGGCCTTCGGCTCCGGGGCCTTCTGCGGGCCGTCGCCGTCCGGGTCCACGGACGAGACGTCCTTGATACCGGCGATCCGCTTCATGAAGTACGAGTTGTTCTGGGCGTTCGGCCCGTACGCCGCGTAGTTCCACGACCGGATGAACGAGTCGGCGTTGACCGGCTCACCGTTGTCGAAGGTGTAGCCGCTCTTGAGCTTGATCGTCCAGAGCTTCTGGTCGTCCGAGTCGATCGACTCGGCCAGGTCGTTCTCGACGGCCGCGGTCTCGGCGTTGTACTTGACAAGACCACGGTAGAGCTGACGGATCACATAGATCGACGGCTCGTCGTCAGCGGCGGACGGCAGCAGGAAGGCCGGCTCCGACGCGTAGACGCGGAGTTCGCCACCGGACTTGCCGGTCTCCTCCGCCGCGTCATCGCCGCCGCTGCATGCGGTGGCCAACATAGCGGTGGCGGTCGCAGCGACCGCCACCTTCAGGAATTTCCCGCGCATGGGAGTGCCTCCTCAGGGCGCTCGGCTCACGAGGGGGTTGTGAGGTGCCTGCAACTGTGACACCCGATGGCTCACGGCGGGAAGGCGTGTTATCAACCCGATACCCGGCCGGGACGGGGCCGACACTCAGGCGACGGCTGGCGGACGCCAGCCGGTTGATCTGGTATGAGCTGCGACAAGACGCCGCTCCCGCGCGTGGATGACCGCCTCGGCGGACCCCTGCCGCCCCGCCCTCCGGGGGCCCGGAAGGCACACGTGAGACCACTCACTCCGGGGCGATCACACCGGCCGTACGGGCGAGAACGGGTCGTCCGGCCGGTCGACGGCACGAACCGGTCGACCGACACCGGACAGTCCCGATGTCGGCCGCCGCGCCGATTCGGGACACCGGCACACCGTCTCATTCCGGCCGTTCCGCCCCCGCGCCCCAACGCCGATCCGAGACCCGGAACGGGCGTCGACCGGCGGCGGACGCGACACCGGCCCCGGACCCGCTGGTCGCGGGTTCGGGGCCGGTGGTCGGCGACGCGGACGTCAGGCCGTGAAGCGCACCCGACGACGGCGCACCAGCAGGACGGTCACCGCGCCGGCGGCCAGCAGCACCAGGCCGGCGGCGACCGCCGCGGCGATCGGCGAGCCGGTCAGGGGCAGGTCACCCCCGTTGGACGCGGGCGACGTCGACGGGGCCGGGCTCTCTCCCGGGGTCGAGGGCGACTCCACCGGCGTGGACGGCGACGGGGAGGGGGATTCGGCCGACGGCGACGGCGACGGCGACTCCGGAGCAGCGGTGAAGGTGGCAGCCGCCTCGGCGGTCACGGTCGAGCCGGTGCTGCCGCCCAGGATCAGCTTCTGCGCGGCCCGCTTGCCGGTGAACAGGAAGACCCGGCCGAAGGAGACCGAGTCGGCCGCGGACGCCGTCACGGTGGCCGTGCCCGTGCCCTCGGCGGTCAGCCAGAACTGGCCGCCGTTGGTGGTCGAGGTGACCGGCGCACCCTCGGCGTCGACCGCCCCGCCGCCGGTGACCGCGAGGGCGATCTCGCCCGCCGGGCCCTTGACGGTGAACGGGCCGGCCTTCTCGCCGGCCGTGGCGGTGGCCGTGGCGGGGTCGATGCTCAGCTCCGCCTTCGGCTCGGGCTGGTCGGTCGCGTTCGCGACCAGGTAGTCGCGTACCTTCTGGACCACCTCGTACTGCTTCTTGCCGAGCAGGCCCCCGCCCTGCTGCCAGGCGTCGAGGGTGACGCCGTCACTGAAGTGCCAGACGGCGGTCTGGGTGCCGAAGTAGAGCAGGTTGTCGCGGCGCTTGTCGGACAGGTCCGCCGGCAGGGTGGCGCCCGCGGCGGCGAGCAGCGCGGTGGCGTCGGCGTTCGGGTAGCCGTGGGTGAGCACCCACTGCACCCTGGCCAGGTTCTTCACCTGGGACTCGTCCCAGGTGCCCTCCTCGTACTTGCCGTTGAGCGCCACGTTGGTGTGGTAGTCGATGCAGAAGGCCGGGACGAGCTTGCCACCGATCTTCAGGGCGAGCTGCGAGGTGCTCTTCTTCTCGCCGTTGAGCTTGAGGGTGACGGTGGTACCAGCGACCGACTTCGCCACGCCGGTGGCCGCCTCCTCGGCGACGGCCGGGGCCGCGACGCCGAGCGCGAGCGCACCGCCGGCGACGGTCGCCAGGGCGATCCGCGCCCAACGCCGTCCTCGTTGTCCGATCATGTGTGAGCGCACCTCTCCGCAAGGGGTGTGTCCCGCCCGGGGCGGGCTGCGTGAGCCGCCGTTCCCGCGGGATGCGCACCACCCGCGCGCGAGAAAGCGACGGGGCATTATCAGCAGGTCGTTGATCTTTTGTCAGCCCCGGCGAGGTGAACAACGGCTTATGCCCGGGAAAATCCGATCGGGTGGGGCCGTTCAGACGAGTCAGACGAGGCGACGGTCCGCCGCCCAGCGCGACAACTCGTAGCGGTTGGACATCTGGAGCTTGCGCAGCACGTTGGAGACGTGGGTCTCCACCGTCTTGATCGAGATGTACAGCTCCTTGGCGATCTCCTTGTACGCGTACCCCCGCGCCAACAGCCGCAGCACCTCACGTTCGCGGTTGGTGAGCTGGTCCAGCTCGGGATCGGCGACCGGCGCGTCGGGCCGGGCCGCGAAGGCGTCCAGCACGAAACCCGCCAGCCGGGGGCTGAACACCGCGTCCCCGTCGGCGACCCGGCGGATCGCGGCCGCCAGCTCGTCCGGTGAGATGGTCTTGGTGACGTAGCCCCTCGCCCCGGCCCGGATCAGGCCGATCACGTCCTCGGCAGCGTCGGACACGCTCAGCGCCAGGAACCTGACCTGGGGATGACTGCGCCGCATCGCCTCCAGCACGGCCCGCCCGCCGCCGTCGGGCATGTGCACGTCGAGCAGCACCACGTCCGGCTCCGACGCGGCGATCCGGCTGACCGCCTCGGCCACCGTGCTCGCCTCGCCCACCACCTCCACGTGTGCGCCCAGCTCGGCGCGGACCCCGGCGCGGAACATGGCGTGGTCGTCCACGAGGAACACCCGCAGCCGCTCGACGGGCCCGCCCGCCGACACGACCGGTGACTGCTCAGTCATGATTTGTCCCTTTCTGTGGTGGACGACTCCCCGGGGGTCGACAGGATCAGCCGGACCTCGGTCCCCTCGCCCGGCCCGGACCGGATCTCCGCCCGGCCGCCGTGGCGCTTCATCCGGCCGACGATCGACCCCCGGACGCCGTGCCGGTGGTCCTCCACCGTATCCGGATCGAAGCCCTTCCCCCGGTCCCGCACGAAGACGCTGACCTGCTCGGGCTCGACCTCGGCGTACAGCGAGACCGTCTGCACCCCCGCGTGCCGCGCCGCGTTGACCAGGGCCTCGCGGGCGGCGGCCACCAACGCGCCGACCCGTTCGTCGGTCTCCCGGTCGCCGACCACCACCGTCTCGACGGTGATCGCGAAGGTGTCCTCCACCTCGGCGGCGGCCTGCTCGACGGCGGCGGCGAACCGTTCGGTGGGCGACGCGGTGGGCTTGTAGAGCCAGCTACGCAGCGAGCGCTCCTGCCCCCGGGCCAGCCGTTGCACGGCCTTGACGTCGGTCGCGTTGCGCTGGATCAGCGCGAGGGTGTGCAGCACCTGGTCGTGCACCATGGCCGCCAACTCCGCCCGCTCCTGCTCGCGGATGCGCCCCTCCCGTTCCGAGCGGAGCTGGTTCCACGTCCGCCAGAGCACCGGAGCGGCGACGACCCCGACGCCGGCCAGCCCGACCAGCGCGAAGATCACGCCGTTGACCACGGCGTCGAGGTTCTGGGCGGGCGAGTAGACCGCCGCGACCCCGATGATGCCCACCGCGACCAGCACCCCGCCGCCGATGAACCGCAGCACGAAGGCGCGCCGGTCGCTCTCCTCCACCACGGCGCCCAACCACGGGACCGGCAGCGATTCGCCCCACTGCCGCCGGCGCTCGGGCGCGGACTGGTGCCAGATCACCCCCGCACCCACCGCGATGATCGCGACGAGCCATCCGGCGGTGCCGGCCGCGCCGACGAAGTCGAACAGCAGCACCTGGATCAACAGGACGCCCAGCCCGATCGCCACGAACGGCAGCAGCTGGGCGACGTCCCGCCGGGGCGGCACGGCGGTGTCGCCGGGGCGCAGCGGCACGACGGCCCAGAAGGCGGCGTACAGCAGCAGGCCGAGGCCCGACAGGCCGAGCAGGACGGTGAAGGCGACCCGGACCCGCACCACCGAGATGCCCAGGTGGTCGGCGATGCCGGCGGCCACCCCCGCCGCCATCCGGTGCTCCGGAGCGCGGTAGAGGCGGGGCGGCTGGGTCACGGTGATGATCGCGGGCTCCCTGGTCACGAGGTCGGCGGTCGGGAGGTCGGCGAGCCGGTCACGGAAGGCCGTCACGTCCGCCGGTCCGATCGTCACACGCCGGGTACCCGCCCGACCACGGGGACGCCCCGGACATCCGGGCCGCCGGGATCTCAGGGTGGGGTCAGGGTCGCCTCCTGAGGCCGTCCGGGCGGTCGGGGCAGCAGGATCGAGAGCATGACCGAGGAAGCTGCCCAGCCACCCCGGCCCGGGGCGACCGGGCCGGACGGGGCGCCGTCGCCCGTACCGCCGGCGACCACGTCGTCTCCGCGGGGCGAACCGTCCGAACCGCCCGAACCGTCCGACGGGGAGGCCGCCACCGCCGGGGAGGCCCCCACGGCCGGGGAGGCCCCCACGGCCGGAGCCGCCCACCCGGCCGGGGTCGCCGCCGGTCGGGAAGCCGGGGACCCACCGCCGTACTCCGGCACCCCGCCCTGGGCCACCGCGCCGCCGGTGGCCGAGCCGGCCACCGGCGCGACCGACGCGGGCCCGCCACCACCGGGAGCTGGCCTGCCACCGGGAGCTGGTTCGCCACCACCGGCCGGCTTCACCTCGCGGTACGGGCTGGTGCGCCCCCGCGAGGGCCGCTACCTGGCCGGCGTGTGCGCGGCGATCGGCCGCGCCACGAACACCGATCCGGTGCTCTGGCGGGTGCTGCTCGCCGTGCTCGGCTTCTTCGGAGGCATCGGCATCCTCGTCTACGTCAGCGCCTGGCTGATCATTCCCGGCGAGGGTGACAGCGCCTCGCCCGTGGAGTCGATGCTCGGCCGGGGCCGGTCCAGCATGTCGCCGGTCACCGTGATCGTGCTGAGCGTCGTGGTCGCGGTGGGCTTCGGCTACATCGTCACCGACGCGTTCCGGGCCGTGCTGCTCGGTGCCGCGATCCTGATCGGCGGGGCGCTGCTGCTCAACCGGGAGCACCGGACCCGCGCAGCCGGGCCCGCCCCGGCCCCACCGGCCGCCCCGCCGCCCGCGCCGGCACCCCCGGTGACCTGGCCCGCGCCGCCCGCGTACGCGCCACCGGCAGCGCCCACGGTCGCGGGGCCGACCGCTCCGTGGCCGTACGCCGTGGTCTCCGGGGCCCCGACGTCCCCCCTCGGCCCCCAGGGACTCCCCGGGGAACCGACCGCCGGGCCGCCGGCGACTCCCCCGCCGGGCTGGCCCGCGCCGCCCCCCGCCCTACCGGCCACGGCTCCCCGGCCCCCGGTCTACCGGGCGCCGTTCGCCCCGCACGGCCCGTACGCCGGGCCACCGGCCGCCGGACCGTACCCGCCGGTGCGGCCACCGAAGCCAGTGAAGAGACCGCGCGAACGCTCTCCCCTCGGGGCGGTGACCTTCTCCCTGATCTTCGTGGCCCTGGGCGTGGTGGGCGTGCTCAACCTGCTCGGCGTCTTCCCGGTGAGCGCGTCGGCGTACTTCGCGGCGGCACTGGCCGTGATCGGGCTCGGCCTGCTGGTCGGCACCTGGTTCGGCCGGGCGCGCTGGCTGATCGCCCTCGGTGTGGTGACCGCCGCCGCGCTGGCGGTGGCCACGGTCGCCGAGTCCTACGACCGGGTACGCGGCGTGGACGGGGCGGTCACCTGGGCGCCCACCAGCACCCGCGACCTCGCGGACCGGTACGAGAACAGCTTCGGCGACGCGGTGCTCGACCTGCGCGCGATCGACTTCGCCGCCGGCGGCCACACGGACCTCACCGTGGGCATCAACTTCGGCAAGGCCACCGTGGTGCTGCCGCCGAACGTCGACGTGACCGCCGTGGCGCACGTCACCGCCGGCGAGGCGGTCGTCCTCGGTGAGCGCTCCAGCGGGCTCGACGGCCAGCGTCGGGAGGTCACCGACCTCGGCACGGACGGCGCCGGTGGCGGAACGCTACGACTGACGCTCCAGGTCAACGCCGGTCAACTGGAGGTGATCCGATGAAGGCACACCGGACCGACCTGGTCTCGTTCGCCTTCGGGCTGCTCTTCGTCGCCCTGTCCGCCTGGTGGCTGCTCGCCCAGATGCTCGGGCTGGTCCTGCCGGCGGTGGGCTGGTTCCTGGCCGGCGGGCTCATCATGGTCGGCGTCCTGGGCCTGGTCGGTGCCCTGCGGTCCAGCCGCTCGCCGGCACCGCCGCCGACGGAACCCGCGACCACGGAACCCGCGACCACAGAACCCGCGACCACAGAACCCGCGACCACGGCAGCTCCGGTGGCATCCGCCGACCCGACCCTCGACCTCACGGCCGACCAGCCGTGGTCACCCGCGGCCGGACCGGTGACCGGGGAGCCGGGAGGCGGGGCGGCGCCATCCTCCGGACCACCCTCGGCAGGCCGGGGGGCGGTCGGTTGACCGGCTCGGTGTGGCCCTCCACCGACGCGGCCTATGCTGGCCGGTGGAGGTTCCGCCGTCCGCCGCGATTGCCGTCTCTCATTTCGTCAGGAGCCCGCCCGACATGACCCAGTCCCCCGCCGTGCGCACCCCCGGCCGGTCCGGTCCGGTCCGCATCGGCGAGCGTGCCGCCCGTACCCTCGTCGCCGAGTTCGCCCGGATCAACGACCCCAAGGCCGCCCTGCTGGTCGGCGCGGCCCCGGGGTCGGCGGTGCTGGCCGCCGCGATCGACGCGCTGCTTCCCGGTGACACCCTCACGCTGGTGCCGGCCGAGGGAACCGCCGCGGGGACGCTGCGTGAACACGTCACCGCCCAGGGCCGCTGGGTCGCCGACCGGGTGACGGTCGTCGACACCCTCGCCGAGGCCGAGCCGGCGGCGGTGGTCGTCGCGGGCGAGGCGCTCACCGGCACCGCCGACGAGACCCGCGCCACGATCGAGGGCCTGGCCAAGTACCTCGCCGACGGTGCGGTGCTCAGCGTCGCCACCGCGCCCGGCCGGACGGCCGGAGCCGCGGCGGAGCTGGACCGGCAGGGTGCCCTGTACGGGGTCGGCGTCGACCTGGTGCTGCGGAACACCCCCCCGGTGCGGGTGTTCCGCCTCCGGTTCACCCCCGCCGACGCGGCAGCCGCCGGCTCGCTCGCGCCGGCCTACCGGCCCTCCAGCGTGCCGCTGACCCGGAGCATGCACATCGACTCCAACGGGGTGGCCGCCGCCGGGATCAGTCTGGGCCTGGCCGCGCTGGCCCGGCTGGCCCGCCCGAAGTCGAAGCTGTGGCTGCTGCCGGCCCTGGCCGCCGCGCCGGTCGCCGCCTTCTTCCGCGACCCTGAGCGGGACGTGCCGGAGGACCCGTCGGCCGTGGTCGCCGCCGCCGACGGCCAGGTGCTGTCGGTGCAGCGGCTGCACGACGAGCGGTTCGGCGACGGCGAGTTCCTGCGGGTCGCGGTGTTCCTGTCGGTGCTGGACGTGCACGTCAACCGGTCGCCGGTGGCCGGCAAGGTGGTCGACTACTTCGTCGCCGACGGCGGTTTCGCCAACGCGATGAAGCCGCAGGCGGAGCACAACGTGGCCGCCTACACGGTGCTGGACACCGCACACGGCACGGTCGTGGTGGCGCAGCGCACGGGACTGATCGCCCGCCGGATCGTGCAGCGGGCCCCGATCGGGTCGCTGCTGGCCCGGGGTGAACGGTTCGGGCTGATCCGGTTCGGTTCGCGTACCGACGTCTACCTGCCCGCCGACGCGGCGGACCCACTGGTCGGGCCGGGCGACAAGGTCGTCGGCGGTGCGACCGTCATCGCGCGCTGGCGCTGACGGCAGACGTACGCGAAAGGGGCGCCGCGGGAGTCCGCGGCGCCCCTTTTCGTGTCTGTGTCCGGGTGCCCCTTGGTGTGTGGGCGTCCCTTCGGTGTCTGCTGCGGGTCAGGCGGTGCGGCGCTGGCGCAGCCACAGCCCCGGGCCACTGACCAGGTAGCCCACCACGATCAGCGCGAAAGTGAGCCGAACGTCGATCAGCGCACCCACGACCGGGGCCAGCCAGACCCACGGCGGCAACTTGACCAGCTGGGCGAGTTTGGCGTACGGGAAGCTGGAGACCATCGCGAAGCCGAGCAGCGCCACCCCGGCGATCTGCACCAGCCCCGGCAGCGGCAGGTCGATGAGCACGGCCAGTGCCAGCACGGCGGCGGCCATCGTGGTCGGTACGCCGCAGAAGAAGCGGCCGTCCTTCGGTGAGACGTTGAACCGGGCCAGCCGGATCGCGGCGCAGGCCGCGACGAGCGCCGCGACCACGGCCGCCGCCGCCGTGGGGGCCGAACCCGCGAGGGACGCGTAGACCACCACCGGCGCGGCCAGACCGAACGAGCACATGTCGGCCAGTGAGTCCATCTGGGCACCGAACGGACTGGACACCCCGAACCTGCGGGCCAGCGCGCCGTCGAGGCCGTCGAGGAGCACGCAGGCGATCAGGAGCAGCGCGGCGATGCGCACCTCACCCTGCATCGCCAAGAAGATGGCGCCCATGCCGAGCATGAGGCTGGCCAGGGTGCACGCGTTGACCAGGGCGAACTGCATCCGGCGGGCGAGGGTGCGCTCGCCGGGCAGCAGCGGGATCGGGCCTGTCGGCGACTCGTCCACCGGCACGGTGGGCGCGAGGACCGGGGCGACCGGGGCGACGGTCTCGACGGTGGCGCGCTGGAACCGGTTCAGGCCGTACCGGCGGCGGGGGCGGTCCGCGTACCGGCGCTCGGGCAGCATCACGTCGGTGGCCGTGCGCAGGTCACCGTCGCGGCGACCGACCCGAACCAGCAGCACCTGACGGGCGAGGGAACCACTACGGCGTAGCGGGCCCGCCCAGCGGCGCCCGGCAGGGCGCGGACTGTCAGTCGTACGACGCCGGCGCCATGGGGCTCTCGGCACGTTTCCTCCATCACCGGATCGGGTGGCCGCCGCGAGGGCGGGTGTCCGGCTGTCTCGTGCCGGACCTTTCTGGCCCGGCAGCCGTTTTGCGGAGTACACCATTGCACAGGGCAACGGGGCTTGGCGATAGCTGCCGGCGGAACTGTCTCCTGGTGGAACCGCGCGAACCGCTCTTTTATTCCCAGCCCGGGCCGCAACGCCTGTTTCCTCCATCAACCCGTCTCTGACTCTACCGGAGCCCGCCCACCCCGGCCGGGCTGGTGATCACTATGACACTCGATGCCCGTTTGGCAGCACCCGGAGAGCTGCCGCCCGTGATCGAACGGGCACCTTTGGTCACCGGGCGAATGGGGGGTCGACCGGTCGGACACACCCGGCCCGGCCGGTCGGTGCCGTCCACGTCGACGGCGCCACCCGTCCGACGGTCACGGAGCGTCCCCGGTTCCGCCGTCGGCGGCACGATCCACACGGCCACGCCCGGGGTCGGCGGGCGGGCGCTGAGCGTCCACGACGGCTCGTCGAGCAGCTCAGCGTCAGCGACCGTCGCGCGGAGCCGGGTGATTCAGCGCCAGGGCGGCGATCTCGGTGAGCGGCAGGGCCGCCAGGCCGGTCGGCGCGAACCAGCCCGCCCGGGCGGTGGAGCCGCCGGCCAGCTCGGTCACCAGCGGCTCGGTGGGAGTGTCCACCGCCACCCGGTAGAGCACCCGGACCCCGTGCCAGTCGATCGGACGCCCCTCCGGGCCCCACGCCGCCGGGTTGTGCAGGTTGTCCACGCCCATCAGCTCGACCACCCGACCGAGCTGACCGGTCTCCTCCACCAGTTCCCGCAGCAACGCGGTGACCGGCTGCTCGCCGTGATCCGTCCCGCCACCGGGCAGGTGCCAGCGCCCGGCACCCGGGTACCCGTCGGCGATCATCGTGAGCAGCACCCGCCCGGCCGGATCGGTGACCAGGCCGTACGCCCCGAAGCGCTGTCGCCGGTCGGGCGGGGGCGGGGCGGCCTGAGCGGCCGGCAGGGTGGTGGGCAGCCCCGGCGGCAAGGGTCTGACGCCCAGCCCGAGCAGCTCGGCGGTGAAGGGCATCAGCGGCAGGGTCGCCGCCCGCGCGACACTGAACCAACCCAGCTCGTCGCTGCCGCCGGCCGGCTCCGGTCCGCGCACGCCCGGCTCGGCTGTCACGTCGAAGACCAGCCGGTCGGTGTGCACGGCGACCCCGGCGTCGGCGAACACGGCCACGTCGGCGACGGCCGCCCGGATCCCGGCCACCGCCACTGCCAGCCCGGTCTCCTCGGCGAACTCACGGACGGCCGCCTCAACCGGGTGCTCGGCGTGCGACAGCCCACCGCCCGGCAGCTGCCAGACACCCGGGTACGCGCACCTGGCCGACCTCCGGGCGAGCAGCACCCGCCCGTCGTCGTCCCACAACACCCCGTACGCCGCCACCCGTCTCCGCTGTTCCACGACCCACTCCCCACCCGTCGGCCCGTCGAACCGATCATGAAGTTATTACCGTCGACTCCGGCGTGTCCCGACAATAACTTCATGATCACCGGAGCGGGGCAGGCGGGAGGCGGGGACGGCAGAGCAGGGCGGAGACGGCGGAGTGGGGTCAGGTCAGGCGGGCGGCTTGCACGGCCTCGGCGGTGACCTCGGTGAGGCGGTCGGTGGGCAGCGCGCCCAACTCGTCCCGGCCGAACCAGCGGGCCTCGCAGGTGGAGCCGCCGACGTCGCCGACGGTCGGCGGGGCGGGCTGGTCGACCACGACCCGGTAGAAGGCGCGCACGCCGTGCCAGTCGATCGGGTAGCCCTCCGGGCCGAGCGAGGCCGCGTCGCGGTGGCTGGCCACCCCGAGCAGCTCGACCAGGCGGCCCCGCTGCCCGGTCTCCTCGACCAGTTCCCGGATCAGCGCCGCGCCCGGCTGCTCGCCGTAGTCGGTGCCGCCGCCGGGTAGGTGCCAGCAGCCGGCACCCGGGTAGCCGTCGGACACCCGGGTGAGCAGCACCCGGCCGGCCGGATCGGTCACCACGGCGTACGCGGCGAAGCGCTGCGCGCGGTGCAGCCCGTCCGGGCCCGGCACGGCGTAGAAGGAGGGGAACTCCGGGGGCTCGTCGGGCACGATGTCCGCCGAGGAGGCGGGCAGCCCGAGCGCGCGGGCGGTGAAGGAGCGCAGCGGCAGCTCACGCGCCTCGTCGAGGGTGACCCAGCGGGCCAGGTCGGTCGGCCGGTCCACCCGGTCGGTGAGCGTGCCCCCGCGGACCGAGACCCGGTAGACCAGGCGGTCGGTGTGGATCGTGATGCCCCGCTCGGGCAGTGCCCGCATGTCTGCCAGCACGTCGTGCAGGCCGCAGACGGCGACCGACAGCCCGGTCTCGGCGGCGGTCTCGCGGACGACCGTGTGGTTCGGGTCCTCGCCGTGGTCGACGGCCCCGCCGGGCAGGGACCACGTGCCGGGGGTGCCGGAGCGCTCCGATGCGCGGACCAGCAACACACGGCCGACTTCATCAGCACAAACTGCGTACGCCGCGATTCTGCGGAGCGGCTCCAGCATGGTGGTCACGGGGGGAAATTCTCCCTGTGTCCGGTTACCAGTATCGAGAAGAGTCAGATTCCTGACTGAACGCTTGCCGGGTCAGGGGTGGTTCAGGGTATGGATCCGGGCGGTCACCGAGGTCGTCCCGACGCCCGGTGTGGACCGTGGAGTCATGACCGACACCAGTGCTTTCCAGCCTCCGTACAAGCAGCTCCGCCGCCCCACCACCGACCGGATGGTCGCCGGGGTGGCCAGCGGCGTCGGCCGCTACGTCGCCGTCGATCCCAACCTCGTGCGGGTCGTCTTCGCCGTCGCCACCTTGCTCACCGGCGGGCTCGCCGGGCTCGCGTACCCGATCATGTGGTTCCTGATGCCCGAGGAGCCGGCCGGCGCGCCCGCCTGGCCGCACCCCGCACGCGGCGTGCCGTACACCCCGGCTCCGCAGCCGCACGTCCCGCAGCCGCACGCTCCCGCCCCGCAGCCGGGTGGCGCGTGGACCCACAGGCCGCCGACGGCTCCGACCGCGACGCCGGAGCCCACCCCTCGGCCGCAGCCTCAGCCGCCGGCCCGGTGAGCCGAAGTCACTCCCACTCGATCGTGCCCGGCGGCTTGCTCGTCACGTCCAGCACCACCCGGTTGACCTCGGCGACCTCGTTGGTGATCCGGGTGGAGATCCGGGCGACGACGTCGTACGGCAGGCGCGACCAGTCAGCGGTCATCGCGTCCTCGCTGGAGACCGGGCGCAGCACCACGGGATGACCGTAGCTGCGCCCGTCACCCTGCACACCGACGCTGCGCACGTCGGCCAGCAGCACCACCGGGAACTGCCACACCCCCCGGTCCAGACCGGCCGCGGTCAGCTCCTCGCGGGCGATCAGGTCGGCCTGGCGGAGCAGGTCGAGCCGCTGCCGGTCCACCGCGCCGATGATCCGGATGGCCAGTCCCGGGCCCGGGAACGGGTGCCGCCACACCATCGCCTCGGGCAGGCCGAGCTGGAGGCCCAGCGTGCGGACCTCGTCCTTGAACAGGGTGCGCAGCGGCTCGACCAGGGCGAACTTCAGATCCTCCGGCAGTCCGCCGACGTTGTGGTGGCTCTTGATGTTGGCGGTGCCGGTGCCGCCGCCGGACTCGACCACGTCCGGATAGAGGGTGCCCTGCACCAGGAACTCCACGTCGCCGTGGGAAGCGATCTCGCGGGCCGCGGCCTCGAAGACCCGGATGAACTCCCGCCCGATGATCTTGCGCTTCTGCTCCGGATCGGTGACCCCCGCCAGGGCACCGAGGAACCGCTCCTGCGCGTCCACCACCTTCAGGCGGATGCCGGTGGCCGCGACGTAGTCCTTCTCCACCTGCTCGGCCTCACCCGCGCGCAGCAGGCCGTGGTCGACGAAGACGCAGGTCAACTGATCACCGACGGCCCGGTGCACCAGCGCCGCCGCGACCGCCGAGTCCACCCCGCCGGACAGGCCGCAGATGACCTCCTTGTCGCCCACCTGCGCGCGGATGCGGGCCACCTGCTCGTCGATGATGTTCTCCGGCGTCCAGGTGGGCTCGATGCCGGCGATGTCGTAGAGGAAGCGGGTCAGCATCTCCTGCCCGTGGGCGGTGTGCCCCACCTCCGGGTGGAACTGCACGCCGGCCCGGCGACCGGCCAGGTCCTCGAACGCGGCCACCGGGGCGCCCGCCGACTCGGCGGTCACCGTGAAGCCCGCCGGGGCCTCCGTCACGCAGTCGCCGTGGCTCATCCAGACCGGCAGGTCGGCCGGCAGGTCGCGCAGCAGCACGCCCGGGTCGAGGAGGCGGGGCCGCAGCGGGGTGCCGCCGTACTCGCGGTTGCCGGTCCGCGTGACCGTGCCGCCCAGGGCCTGTGCCATCGCCTGGAAGCCGTAGCAGATGCCGAAGACCGGCACACCCGCGTCGAACATGCCCGCGTCGATCCGGGGGGCGTCCGGCGCGTAGACGCTCGACGGGCCGCCGGACAGGATGATCGCCGCCGGCTGCTTCGCCAGCATCTCGGCGACCGGCATGGTGTGCGGGACGATCTCGGAGTAGACCCTCGCCTCGCGTACCCGACGCGCGATGAGCTGGGCGTACTGGGCTCCGAAGTCCACCACGAGGACAGGGCGAGGCGTGCTCATGGCAGCAAATCCTACCGACGGCGATGTCGGGGCCACCGCGGTCCCCGGTCGGCCCGTCGAGGGAGGGTCGAAAACGGGCGGATCAGGCCAGATCCCCTCCCCGGGCGACCCGTCCACGCGACAATGACCGCTGGCACACCGCGACACGTACGCCTGCGTCCGGCGAGGCCCGGCGTCACCCGCCGGGCGGCCCGGCGAACCGGAGCCGGGCCGAGGAGTTCGTATGACCGACTGGTGGTTGTGGTTGTACGTCTGTGCCATGGCAGCGGGCGCCCTGCTGTTCGTCCGCTGGCAGGCGAACCCGCGAGGGGTGCCGAAGGTCGAGTACCGGGTGGCGATCGCGATCCCCCTCTGGTCGGGCCTCTGGTATCTGGTCATGGCGTTGGGCGGCGGACGGGTCGAGGCCGCCGGTCACCCGGTCTACTGGGCGCGGTACGTGGACTGGGTCGTCACCGCCTCCCTGCTGCTGGTGGCGCTCGCCCTGACCGCGACCCACGCCCTGCCGGGACGGTGCGGGCGGGTGATGGCCGCGCTCGTCGGGGCGAACGTGGTGATGATCCTCAGCGGCCTGCTCGCCGACCTCACGGTGGACGCGTTCACCCGCTACGCCGTGTTCGCGGTCGGGGTGGTCGCCTTCCTCGTCGTCTACGGCCTGATCTGGGGACCGCTGCGGGCCCACGCCCACCGGCAGCCGGAACGGCACACGGCGGTGTTCCTGGAGGCCGCCGTGCTGCTCAGCGTGCTCTGGATCGGCTACCCGGTGATCTGGCTCCTCAGCCCGTCAGGGTTCGACATGCTCGGCTCCGCCACCACCAGCGTGCTGTTCGTCGGGTTGTCCATCATCTCGAAGGTGGGCTGGAGCATCGTCGACCTCGGCCGGCTGCGCGCCCTGTCCGACCGTGGCCAGCTCACCGTCGTCTGACCGTGGCCGTCAGCCGCGCGGCACGCCGGCTGAGCCGGTCGGCGCGCGACGGGCAGTTCAGCCGCGCAGCGCGCCGGGGGCGTGCGGCGGCACCGCCGGCCGGTGCGGAGGTACGGGTGCCAGCCGCCGGTACGCCTCACCGAGCGCGGGGCGCGGATCCGGCTCCCCCCGGTTCGGCCAGAAGGACATCGCCCGTTCCGCCTGGGCGGCGATGGTCAGCGACGGGTTCACCCCGAGGTTCGCCGACACCGCGGCACCGTCCACCACGTGCAGCCCCGGGTGACCGTAGACCCGGTGCCACGGGTCGACCACCCCGTCGGCCGGGGTGGCCCCGATCACCGCACCACCCAGGATGTGCGCCGTCACCGGGATGTCGAACGGCTCGGTCAGCGCCCCGCCCGGCGTACCGCCGATCTCCTCGGCGAGCAGCCGGGCGACCTGGTTGCCGGCCGGGATCCAGGTCGGATTGGGCGTGCCGTGCCCCGGCGCGGAAACCAGCCGCCGGCCGAACGCACCCCGCCGCCAACTGGTCGCCAGCGAGTTGTCCGCCGACTGCATGACCAGGGCGATCACCGTGCGCTCCGACCAGCCGCGCACCGACAGCGTACGCAGCGCGGCCACCGGGTGCCGGGCCAGTTCACCCCACCACCGGCGGACGCGGCGGGGGCCGCCGTCGACCAGCAGCGACTGGAGCAGACCCATCGCGTTGGAGCCCCGCCCGTAGCGGACCGGCTCGACGTGCGTCTGCGGGTCGGGGTGGAAGGAACTGGTGATCGCCACCCCCTGCGTGAAGTCGGTCCCCCGGGCCCGGGCCTGGCGGCGTGGCACCGACGCGCCGAGGATCGCCTCGGAGTTGGTGCGGGTCAGCTCACCGAGGCGGGGCGAGAGCGCGGGCAACGCCCCGGACGCCCGCATCGCGTGCAGCAGCCGCTGGGTGCCCAACGCCCCGGCCGCGAAGACCACCTGGTCGGCGTGGAACACCCGGCGACGCCGCCGCAGCCACGCCCCGGTGCGCTCGGTGTGCACCTCGTACCCGCCGCCCGCCGCCGGCCGCACGGCCGTGACCGTGGTCAACGGGTGGACCTGCGCGCCGAGCCGCTCGGCCAGCCACAGATAGTTCTTGACGAGGGTGTTCTTCGCCCCGTACCGGCAGCCGGTCATGCAGGACCCGCAGTGGGTGCAGCCGGTGCGCTCCGGGCCCACGCCACCGAAGTAGGGGTCGGCCTCCCGCTGGCCGGGCCGGCCGATGTGCACCCCGACGGGCGTGGCGTGGAAGGTGTGGCCCACCCCCATCCGGTCGGCCACCGTCCGCATCGCCCGGTCCGCCGCCGTGGAGTGGGGATACGTGGTGACCCCGAGCATCCGCTTCGCCTGGTCGTAGTGGCGGGTCAGCTCGTCGCGCCAGTCGGTGACGTCCCGCCACTGCGGGTCGGTGTAGAAGGCGTCGAGCGGCTCGTAGAGCGTGTTGGCGTACACCAGGGAACCGCCACCGACCCCGGCGCCGGAGAGCACCATGACCCCGCCGCCCGCCTTCCGGTCGGCCGCCCGCAGCAGGGTGATCCGTTGCAGGCCGTAGCAGCCGAGCTTCGGCGCCCAGAGGAACCGGCGGGCCTGCCAGGACGTCTCAGGGAACTCGTCGTCGGCGAACCGTCGACCCGCCTCCAGGACGCCGACCGTGTAGCCCTTCTCCGCCAGCCGCAGCGCGGTGACGCTGCCGCCGAACCCGGAACCGATGACGACCACGTCATACCGCATGAACGCATCATTACTCGCGGGTAGCACTCGCGCCAGCGGCACTTTTCGCGCGATCATGCACCCGCCCCGACAAGACCGGCCCCCGGGCGCAACCCGGGACGCACCCCGGAGCGTTGAAGTCGGTACGGGGGAAGGGTGGCCGCAATGGTGCAGCGTCGACGACTGCGGTGGGGACTGGCGGTGCTCGCCACCGTCGCGATGGCCGCCGGCACGGTGGCGGGCTGCACGGGCGGCGGGGACGACACCGGCGACGGCGCGACACCGGCCGCCGCACGATCCGCCACGCCGTCGGCCAGCCCGAGCCCGACCGGGCCACCGCCCGGCGCGGACATCACCGGCCCACTCACCCTGCTGCTGGTGGGGGTGGACACCCGGGTCAGTGTCCCCGACTGGGAGCCGCACGCCGACGCCGTGCTGCTGGCGCACGTGCCCAGGGGGCTCGACCGGGCGTACCTGTTCTCACTGCCCCGCGACCTGGTGGTCGACATCCCGGCATACCCCGAGGCCGGCTACCGCGGCGGGCGGACCAAGCTCACCCACGCCATGAGCTACGGCAGCCGGGCGCCGGGGCGGCGCGGGAAGCCGGACACCGCCCAGGGGTACGAGTTGCTGCGCGCCACCGTCGCCGGCTACACGGGGCTGCGCATCGACGCCGGAGCGGTGATCACCTTCAGCGGCTTCGACGACCTGGTGGACGCCCTCGGCGGCGTCGACATCCGGGTGGACCAGCGGGTCACCTCCCTGCACCGGCGCCCCGACGGCCGGCACCGCGAGCCGGTGCCCGGCGGCTACGCCGGACCGCAGATGGTCTACGAGCCGGGGATGCGGCACCTGACCGGCTGGCAGGCGCTGGACTACGCCCGCCAGCGTTACCTGCCCGGTGGCGACTACAGCCGCCAGCGGCACCACCAGCAGCTCCTGCGGGCGATCATCGGCAAGATCCACGACCAGGGGCTGGCCCGGCAGCCGGACCGGGTCGAACAGGTGGTCGCCGCGCTCGGCGAGACCCTGCTCTACGTGGGCGGACGGCGGATCGTCGACCTCGCGTACGCCCTGGGCGGCCTGTCGCCGCAGGCGTTCACCCTGGTCGGCCTGCCCGGCGCGTCGATCGGGCGGGGCCGTGCCTACCGCGGCGAGGAGCTGACCCGCGCCGGGCGCGGCTTCCTCACCGCCCTACGCGCCGGCCGCACCGACCCCTACCTCGCCGAGCACCCCGCCCTCCGGGTCACGGCCTGACCGTCCCGCTCACCAGGTGACCGCACGGCGATCCCGCCGTGCGACGCGCCGGGCGGGGAGGACGGACAGGGCCTCGGTCGCCGGGCGCGCAGACCTGCGCCGGGGGCGTCGAGCTGCCGGCCTGACGCACTCGGCCGGGCACGCCCGTCCGCGTCACGGCAGCTCTGGGGCCGTGGTTCCGGACAACCACGCGTCGAAGAACGGCCCGAGGTCGCGCCCGCTGACCCGCTCGGCGTGCGTGACGAAGTCGTCGGTGGTCGCGTTGTCGTCGCGCCGCTGCGCCGTCCAGGTGCGCAGGACACGGAAGAAGGCGTCGTCACCCACGGTGCGCCGCAGCGCGTGGACGGTCAGCGCGCCCCGCCGGTACACGGCGGTGCCGAAGAGCTGACCGGGGCCCGGATCGAGGGTCGGACGGGACCAGTCCGTCGCGGCGTACTGGGCCTCGAAGATGCGCTGCGCGCTGCGACCGCCGTCGTGCTCCTCCCACAGCCACTCGGCATAGCTGGCGAAGCCCTCGTTGAGCCAGATGTCGCGCCAACTGCTCAGCGCCACGCTGTTGCCGAACCACTGGTGGGCCAGCTCGTGCGCCACCACCGACAGGTTTGGCTCGGCGCGGAAGAAGCCGGGCCCGTACACCGGCCGGGACTGGGTCTCCAGGGCGTAGCCGATGCGGTTGTCGGTGACGGCGACCCCGCCGTACGCGGCGAACGGGTACGGCCCGAAGCGGGTGGCCAGGTAGTCGGCGATCTCTCCGGTGCGCGCCAGCGACACCGCCTGCGGGCTGTCGGCGGGCAGTTCGGCCGGCACGGCGGTGACCAGCGGCAGCCCTCGGTGGGTGCCGTTGGTGACCCGGTAGTCGCCGACCACCAGGGTCGTCAGGTAGCTCGCCATGGGGAAGCGTTCCGCCCACCGCCAGGTGACCCAGCCGTCGGCGCTGGACCGTTGCCCCGGCACCCCGTTGCTCAGGGCGGTGAGCCCCTCGGGGACGGTCACCTCGATGTCGTACGTGGCCTTGTCGGAGGGGTGGTCGTTGACCGGGAACCAGGTGGCCGCCGAGCGTGGCTGGCCGAGGGCGATCGCGCCGTCGTCGGTGTGCAGGAAACCGCCGAGACCGAGCGCACCGTCGCCCGACGGGGCGGGCACTCCGGCATAGCTGACCGCCGTGGTGAAATCGTCGCCCTGCGGCAGCCCCCGGGGCGGGGTGACCACCAGCTCGTCGCCGGCCCGGCGGTGCTCGGCCCGCGCCCCGTCGACGGTGACCTCGTCGACCGTCAGACCGGCGAGGTCCAGGTTGAACCGGGACAGGCCCTGGGTGGCGGTCGCGGCGATCTCCGTACGGCCGATGAGCCGGTCGGTGGCGGGGTCGTAGCGGATCGCGAGGCGGTAGTGGGTCACGTCGTAGCCGCCGTTGCCGCTGCCGGGCACGTACGGGTCGCCGAGGTCGGCGGCACCCGGCCGGAAACCGGGACCGTCGGGCCCGTCCCGGGTCACGGCCACGCCCACCAGTACGGCAGCCGCAGCCACGGCCACCGCCAGCGCCACCCCGCGTCGGCGGCCCGCTCCACTGCTCATCGGTCGAGAACCAGGCCGACCTTCTGGAACTCCTTCAGGTCGCGGTAGCCACACTTGGCCATCGCCCGCCGCAGGCCGCCGAACAGGTTGAGCTGGCCGTCGGGCTCGTCGGCCGGGCCGAACAGCAAACGCTCCATCGAGCCGATCGGCTCACCTGCCACCTCGAACGCGCCCCGGGGCAGCGACGGGTGGCTGGCGGCGGAGTGCCACCAGGCGCCGCCGGCCGGGGCCTCCTCGCACAGCGACAGCGGCTCACCGAGCATCACCGCGTCCGCGCCGCAGCCCAGCGCCTTGGCGATGTCACCCGAGGTCTGCACGTCGCCGTCGGCGATGAGGTGCACGTACCGGCCGCCGGTCTCGTCGAGGTAGTCCCGACGGGCCGCCGCCGCGTCGGCGATCGCCGTGGCCATCGGCACCCGGATGCCGAGCACCGACTCGGTGGTCGACCAGTCGTCGCCACCGATACCGACGATGACGCCGGCCGCGCCGGTACGCATCAGGTGCAGGGCGGTCTTGTAGTCGGTGCAGCCGCCGACGAGGACCGGCAGGTCGAGGTCGGCGATGAACTCCTTGAGGTTCAGCGGCTCGTCGGTGGTGGAGACGTGCTCGGCGGAGACGATGGTGCCCTGGATGACCAGGATGTCGACACCCGCGTCGAGGATCACCGGGGCCAGTGCCAGGGTGTGCTGCGGGGAGACCCGCACGGCCACCGTGCCGCCGCCGGCGCGCAGCTCGCTGACCCGCTCGGTGATCAGGTCGGGTCGGATGGGCTCCGAGTAGACCTCCTGGAGGCGCTTGGTCGCGCGGGCGTCCTCGCCCAGGCCGGCCAGGTCCTCCAGCACCTTCGTCGGATTCTCGTAGCGGGTCCACAGGCCCTCGACGTTGAGCACGCCCAGGCCGCCGAGCTGACCGAGCCGCACGGCGGACGCGGGGCTCATTGTGGCGTCGGACGGGTGCGCGACGCAGGGGATGCCGAACTGGTAGGCGTCGAGCTGCCAGCCCGTGGAGACGTCGTCGACGTCGCGGGTCCGGCGGCTCGGCACGATGGCGATGTCGTCCAGGTGGTAGCCGCGCTGCGCGGTCTTGCCCAGCCCGATCTCGACCACGTCACGCATGGGGACTCCAGGTTGTTTGAGGGGACGGTCAGCGGGAGTGGTAGTTGGGCGCCTCGACCGTCATCTGGATGTCGTGCGGGTGGCTCTCCTTGAGCCCGGCCGCCGTGATCCGGATGAGCTGGCCCCGGCGGTGCAGCTCCGGGATGCTCTCCGCGCCGACGTACCCCATCGCGGCACGCAGGCCACCGATGAGCTGGTGGGCGACCGCGGACAGCGGGCCCCGGTAGGGCACCTGGCCCTCCACGCCCTCGGGGACGAGCTTGTCCTCGGCGAGCACGTCCTGCTGGAAGTAGCGGTCCTTCGAGTAGGACTTGGCCTGCCCCCGGGACTGCATCGCGCCGAGCGACCCCATCCCCCGGTACGCCTTGTACTGCTTGCCGTTGATGAAGATCAGCTCACCGGGGCTCTCCTCGCAACCGGCGAGCAGGCTGCCCAGCATCACCGTGTCCGCGCCGGCGACCAGCGCCTTGGCGATGTCGCCGGAGTACTGGATGCCGCCGTCGCCGATCACCGGCACCCCGGCCGGACCGGCCGCGCGGGCGGCCTCCATGATCGCGGTGATCTGCGGTACGCCCACGCCGGCCACGATCCGGGTGGTGCAGATGGCACCGGGCCCGACGCCGACCTTCACGCCGTCCGCACCCGCCTCGACCAGCGCCCTCGCGCCGGCATAGGTGGCGACGTTGCCGCCGACGATGTCGATCGGCACGTCTTTCTTGAGCCGGGCGACCATCTCCAGCACGGCGCGCTGGTGGCCGTGGGCGGTGTCCACGATCAGCACGTCCACGCCCGCGTCGACCAGGGTGCGGGCCCGCTTGTACGCGTCCTCGCCCACCCCGATGGCGGCGGCGACCCGCAGCCGGCCCGCGTCGTCCTTGGTGGCGTTGGGGTACTGCTCGCTCTTGGTGAAGTCCTTGACGGTGATCAGCCCGCGCAGCCGGCCGGTCTCGTCGACGATCGGCAGCTTCTCGACCTTGTGCTGACGCAGCAGCGCCAGGGCGTCGTCCTTGCTGACGCCGACCCGGGCGGTGATCAGCGGGGTGCGGGTCATGATCTCGCGGACCGGGGTGGCCGGGTCGGAGACGAAGCGCATGTCGCGGTTGGTGACGATGCCGACCAGCTCGCCCTGCGCGTCCACCACCGGCACGCCGGAGATGCGGTACCGCCCACAGAGCTGGTCGACCTCGCGGAGGGTGTCGTCCGGGCTGGCCGTCACCGGATTGGTGATCATGCCGGACTCGGAACGCTTGACCAGGTCGACCTGGAGGGCCTGGTCCTCCAGGGAGAGATTGCGGTGCAGCACGCCGATGCCGCCCTGCCGGGCCATCGCGATCGCCATCCGCGCCTCGGTCACCGTGTCCATCGCGCTGGACAGCAACGGGATGGACAACTCCACGTTGCGGGTGAGCCGGGTACGGGTGTTGACCCGGCTGGGAACGACGTCCGACTCGCCCGGCTGGAGCAGCACGTCGTCGAAGGTCAACCCCAGCGGGACCACCCGGGCGGAGCCGGCCGGCAGCTCCGGCAGGTGCCCACCCCACTCGCCGCCCTCGGCGCCGGCGGAACGGTCGGTGCGGGGCGAATTCTCCACGATTGCTCTCCTGAGCTGCTCGAACGGGCTTCAGCGAGGTGGCGCGAGGGCACCGGCGTACGCCGGGCGAGGGCGCGTCGTCCCATCGTACCCAGTGACCTGGCCGACCCTCGGTGCGGCGGGGCCGGGCGCGGACGGGGCCGCGTCGCGGACGCCGGTCGGGCGCGGACAGGGCCGGGGGCGGGCATCGGCCGAGGCTTGGGTCTACGGTGAGGGGGTGCAAGACGAGCCCATCGACCCGTTCACCGGCGACCCGGCCGACCCGGCCGCCGGCCTGCACGACTCCGGCGACGACGCCCCGCTCGACCCGCTGACCGACGTCGAACGGCAGGACGTGCTGGAGGATCTCGCCGACCTGGAGATCTACCAGGCCCTGCTCTCACCGATCGGGGTCCGTGGTCTGGTCATCGAGTGCGAGGACTGCCGGGAGCCGCACTACTTCGACTGGGACCTGCTGCGGGGCAACCTGCGCCACCTGCTCAACTCAGGACGGCCGCGGGTGCACGAGCCGGCGTTCGACCCCGATCCGGACCACTACGTCACGTGGGACTACGCGCGGGGGTACGCCGACGGTGTGCACGACACGCTGACCGAAGGCGCGGAGGACAAGGACGAGTCCGACCCGAGCCCGGCCTGACCGGCACCACCACTCGGAACGGGCCACCGCTCGGAACGGGCCACCCGCTCGGAACAGGCCACCGCTCGGAACGGGCCACCGCTCAGGCGACCAGGCCGGCGCGGAAGCCGGCGGCCACGGCGTGCGCCCGATCGCGGGCACCCAGCTTGCGGAAGAGGCGGCGGGCGTGGGTCTTGACGGTGTCCTCCGAGACGAACAACTCCCGGCCGATCTCCGCGTTGCTCTTGCCCTCGGCCATCCCGAGCAGCACCTGGAGTTCCCGCTCCGTCAGACCCACCGGAGTGGACCCGGCGCGCTGCCGGTTCCCACCCCGCGCGTTCGGCTCCTCCGGGGCCTCGGCACCCTCGGCCGGGTCGTCCCCGCGCTGCACCGGCACCACCGACGGCCCGGTGCCGGCCGCTTCGGCGGAGCCCGCCGGCCAGGCGGGCGGGGTGTCGGTCGGGGGCCGTCCGCCGGGGGCGGACCGGACGACGCCGCCCACCGCCGCGGCGTCGCGGGCCGGGTCGGTGATTCGGTGCCGGCTCGCCCGGCCCGGCGCGGCCAGCAGCAACAACGCCTTCGCCACCGCACTGGTCAGGTCGTGGTCGACGCCCTGGATCAGGCCGCGGGCCCCGGCGCTGATGGTCGCCGCCGCGGCCTCCGACTCCTCGGCGCCCAGCAGCAGCACGGCGGCCTGCGGCGACCGGGCGAGCACCCGCCGGACGAAGCCGGCGCTGTCGGGCCGGGTGAGCGCCGTGTCGACGAGCACCACGTCGGCGGGACGCTCGGCGAGCCGGAGCATCACCTCGGGATCGGAGACGGCCGTCCGGACGACGGCAGCCAGCCCCAACCGCGCCGCCGCGGAGGTCAGATGCTGGGCGGCAAGCGGTGTCCGAACGCACACGAGCACGGTACGCACTGTGGTCTCCTCTCCGCCCACGAGCAGACCATGACCCGGTCGACTCAGGAGGAGGTTCCGGGCAATCCTCCGAACTTTTGCGACATTTTGGTCATCTGGGGCATGTCGTCAAGGCTTTCGGATCACACACGTGTGAGTTGCCGACGGGCCGGGTACCGAGGGCCACAGGCCGGGAACGGTGCGCCTGCGCGGCCCGCCGCCCGGACAGCCGGCCAACAACGGATCTCGCGGTGCCGCGCGGGAGGAGGGGTGCTGATGTCGAACGTACGCAGACTGCCCGGACCCATCGTCGATCTCTGGGACTGGCAGCGCCTGGGAGCCTGCCGGGGTCGCGACAGCGCCCAGTTCTTCCACCCCGACGGCGAACGGGGCTCCTCCCGGCTGCGCCGCGAATCCGGTGCCAAGTCCGTCTGCCGCGCCTGCCCCGTCCGCGCCGAGTGCGCCGCACACGCCCTCGCCGTCCGCGAACCGTACGGCGTCTGGGGTGGCTTCAGCGAGTCGGAGCGGCTGCGCCTGCTCGCCCTCGGCTGGGAGGACCTGGCGGACCGCCGGCAGGCACGGGTCGACATCAACCGCCTGGAAGCCCGGCTGGGCAGCACCCACCGGTCGACCGTCCCCGCCCAGCGCACCGCCGCCGACAACACCCGGCGCAACGTCGCCTGATCCCCGGAAGACCTCACCCGACGCCGCGCCCCGGACCCCGGGGCGCGGCGTCGCGCCGGGGATGGGCGGCCGGAAGCTGGACCGCCGCGCACCGAACTTCCGACCCGCCTGGGCGGTGCCGCCGGCCCCCGAGATCGCCGGGGGGCCGCCGCCGCCCTTCGACGCACCCCTCACCGACCGGGCAGCCGTCAGCGGACGGTGACCTCGACGGTGTGCCAGCCGGTCGCGCCGTCGGGGGCCACCGGTGAACGCCGGGCCGTCTGGGTCTCGCCGTCGCGGTCGGTCGCCCGCACCTGGAGGGTGTGCTCGCCGACGGTCGCCGGCCACCGCCACGACCACTGCACCCAGGTGTCCACCGACACCGTGGGGGCGAGCGTCGCCCGCTGCCAGGGACCTCCGTCCACCCGTACCTCCACCTGGCTGATCCCCCGACGCTGGGCCCAGGCGACTCCGGCCACCACCACCTCACCGGCGGTCAGCCGGTTACGCGGGCGGGGCGTGTCGATACGTGACTGGGTCTTCACCGGCGCCTGCTCCGACCAGCCGCGCGGCACCCAGTACGCGTCGAAGTCGGCGAAGCTCGTCAGTTCCAGCTCGGTCACCCACTTGCACGCCGACACGTAGCCGTAGAGGCCCGGCACCACCATGCGTACCGGGAAGCCGTGCTCGACCGGCAGGGGCTCCCCGTTCATCCCCACCGCCAGCAGGGCGTCCCGCCCGTCGCGCAGGGCCGCCGTGGGGGTGCCACAGGTCCAGCCGTCCACCGAGCGCCCGACCACCTGATCGGCGCCGTCCAGCGGCTGTGCCTCGTCCAGCAACTCCCTGATCGGCACGCCGAGCCACCGGGCGTTGCCGATCAGGTCGCCGCCCACCTCGTTGGAGACGCAGGCGAGGGTGACGTACCGCTCGACCATCGGCCGGGCCAGCAGGTCGGCGTAGCTCAACTCGATCGGGTTGCGGACGCGGCCATGGACGCGCAACCGCCAGGTGGCCGGATCCACCTGCGGCACCACCAGCGCGGTGTCGATCCGGTAGAACGCGTTGTTCGAGGTCACGTACGAGGCGACCGGGGTCGGTCCGAGGTCCGCCCCGGGCGGCACCGGTGGTGCGGCGGAGACCGGGGCGGGCAGCACCACCGCCTCCCGGGCCGCGGACACGCCGCGCCGGCCGGCGAGCCACCGCCCGGTGAGCCCGCCGACGGTGGCCGCACCGAGCAGCGTCCCCACCCCGGTGAGGAACCGCCGTCGCGACTCCGGGCCGGCACCCGCCCGCGCACCGGACGCCGGGGGCGGTTGCGGGGCCGCCGCGGCGGCGTCCGCCGGGATCGGCTGCGTGGGCGTCGCGGCGGCATCCGCCGGGGTCGGTGGCGACCAGGGCCAGGGATCGAGTTCCAGCGGACCGGCGACGAAGGCCCACAGCGTCAACGCGCCCAGCCCGCCGCCGACCAGCGACGGCAGCGCGTCGGCCGGGTCCGCGCCGGCCCGGGTCAGGGCCGCCACCACGCCGAGCAGGGCGAACGCCGCGATGCCGGTCAGGCCCACCGCCAGGCGGCGTACGGCCAGCATCCCCAGCACCGCGGCGACGCCGCCCAGCAGCAGCGCCGTACCCACCAGCAGGGCGATCTTGTCGTACGTGCCGAACAGGGTGATGCCCAGTTGCTTGAGCGGCTCGGGCACGGTGTCGACCACCAGCCCGCCCACCGCGACCAGCGGGGCGGAGCGGGGACCCGTCGACACCGCCACCAGTTCGGCGGAGCCGATCGCCACCGTGGCGGCGGTGAACCCGGCGAGGGCGGCGTAGCGGGGGGTCGTGCTGCTCATCGGCCCAGTCTTTCCGACCGGCCGGTTGATCCGGTAGCCGTGTCAGCGTTCCGTAATCACCTGCCCAGCCGCGAAGGGGGTGCCGGACAGGGTGGTGCGCGGGTTCAGGGGTGCGCGAGCGGGCCTGCGCGCGAGCGGCGGGGTGCGTGGGCGAGGTGGTGCGCAGGCGGTGGGCGACAACAACGGCGACGGGGCACGTCGTCGGATGACGACGTGCCCCGCGTACCGCTGGGGTCAGAAGCCCGGGCCGTGCTGGTGGCCGTGGCCGTGCGAGTGGCCGTGACCACCGGCGGCGGCCGGCTCCGCCTCCTTCGGCTTCTCCACCACCAGGCTCTCGGTGGTGAGCAGCAGGCCGGCGATCGACGCGGCGTTGCTGACCGCGTTGCGGGTCACCTTCACCGGGTCGACGATGCCGGACTTGGCCAGGTCGACGTACTCGCCGGTGGCGGCGTTGAGGCCGTGGCCCCACTCCTGGCCGGCGACCTTCTGCACCACGACGTAGCCGTCGTGGCCGGCGTTCTGGGCGATCCAGCGCAGCGGCTCGACCAGCGCCTTGCGCACGATCGAGACGCCGACCTTCTCGTCACCGGTGAAACCGAGGTCGTCGTCGAGCACCGACAGGATCTGCGCCAGGGCGGCACCGCCGCCGGGCACCGTGCCCTCCTCGACCGCGGCCTTGGTCGCGGCGATGGCGTCCTCGATGCGGTGCTTGCGCTCCTTCATCTCGACCTCGGTCGCCGCGCCCACCTTGATCACGGCGATGCCGCCGGAGAGCTTGGCGAGCCGCTCGGCGAGCTTCTCCCGGTCCCACTCGGAGTCCGAGGCCTCGATCTCCTTGCGGATCTGGGCGACCCGGTCGGCGACCTCGGCGGACTGCCCGCCACCGTCGACGATGGTGGTGTTGTCCTTGTCGACCACGACGCGCCGGGCGGTGCCCAGCACCTCCAGGCCGACCTGGTCGAGCTTGTAGCCCAGCTCCGGGGCGACCAGTTCCGCACCGGTGAGGATCGCCATGTCCTGGAGCATCGCCTTGCGGCGGTCACCGAAGCCGGGTGCCTTCACCGCGCAGACCTTGACGGTCTTGCGGATCGCGTTGACGACCAGGGTGGACAGCGCCTGCCCCTCGACGTCCTCGGCGATGATCAGCAGCGGCTTGCTGTTGGAGAGGACCTTCTCCAGCAGCGGCAGCAGCTCCTCGATCGCGGAGATCTTCTGGGTGGTGATCAGGATGTACGGGTCCTCCAGGACCGCCTCCTGCCCCTCCACGTCGGTGACGAAGTTCGGGGAGATGAAGCCCTTGTCGAACTGGAGACCCTCGGTCACGTCCAGCTCGGTGTGCAGGGCCGAGCCCTCCTCGACGGTGATGACGCCGTCGCGGCCGACCCGCTCCATCGCCTCGGCGATCAGCTCACCGATGGTGGAGTCCTGCGCGGAGATCGTCGCCACGTGCGCGACCGACTCCTTGTCGGCGACCTCGACGGCCCGGCCGAGCAGCGCCTCGGAGACCTTGGCGGCCGCCGCGTCGATGCCGCGCTTGAGCCCGGCCGGGTTGGCACCGGCGGTCACGTTGCGCAGGCCCTCGCGGACCATGGCCTGGGCCAGCACGGTGGCGGTGGTGGTCCCGTCGCCGGCGACGTCGTTGGTCTTCGTCGCCACCTCCTTGACCAGCTGCGCACCGAGGTTCTCGTAGGGGTTGGTGAGCTCGATCTCCTTGGCGATGGTCACGCCGTCGTTGGTGATCGTCGGCACACCGAATTTCTTGTCCAGGACGACGTTGCGCCCGCGCGGGCCGAGGGTGACCTTGACCGTGTCCGCCAGCGCGTTGACACCGTGCTCCAGCAGGTGTCGGGCGTCGTCCGAGAAGCTCAGGATCTTCGCCATGAATGTCCCTTCGAAGCGACGCTGCCCCGGCCCGGCGAGCCGGACCGGGGCAACGACACTGATCGGTTGCTTACTTCTCGATGACCGCGAGGACGTCGCGGGCGGAGAGCACCAGGTACTCCTCGCCGGCGTACTTGACCTCGGTGCCGCCGTACTTCGAGTAGAGGACGGTGTCGCCGACCTTCACGTCGATCGGCACGCGGTTGCCCTTGTCGTCGATCCGGCCCGGGCCGACAGCGAGGACGGTGCCCTCCTGCGGCTTCTCCTTGGCGGTGTCGGGAATCACGATGCCCGACGCCGTGGTGGTCTCAGCCTCGTTCGCCTGGACCACGATCCGGTCCTCGAGCGGCTTGATCGCAACCTTGGTCGCGGTAGTCACGGGCATACCCTCCTGGGGTACTGGTTTCGTTACCGGTCGACATGCCGACCAGCGTCAATCTGCCACATGCCACCGGGCGGGGCCGTCGTCGCGGGTGCCGGTCCGCCTGGCGTTCAGCCTCCGGACCGAATGACCCGGCGGCTGGCACCCTCAGGGTGAGAGTGCTAATCGCAGGTTATTCCTCGGCTAGCACTCCGTCAAGGAGAGTGCCAACGGCACCCGTACGTGTCGCCGCCGTTGCACCACCGCTCACCGCGCCACCCCGACATTCGCCGTCGCCCGTACCGATCCGCCGCCGACACCGCCGTCGGGGCACCCCGACCGGGGCCGGACAATGGCCGGGTGAACCTGGAACAGCTGGCCGAACTGCGTACCCCCGAGGGGGCGGCCGCACTCGACGCCGCCGCGCGGCTGGCCGGCGGCGACCCGCTGACGGCGGCGGCGGCGCTCCGCTCGGCCGGCGTTCCCGCCGGGCTCGCGGCGGCCGCGCTCACCCAGGCGGAGCTGCGCCGCCGCGCGGCCGGCAAGTTCGGCGCGTCGGCCGCCGGGATGTTCCTCACCCGCGCGGGGCTGGAGCAGGCCACCCGGGGTGTCGTCGCGCGGCGGCGCGCGGAGCGGCTGCGCGCGGCGGGGGTGGCGACCCTGGCCGACCTGGGCTGCGGGTTGGGGGCGGACGCGCTCGCCGCCGCCCGCGCCGGCATCCGGGTGTACGCCGTGGAAGCCGACCCGGTCACCGCCGCGATGACCGCCGCCAACGTGGCGACCGCCGGGCTCGCCAACCTGGTGACCGTGAAGTGCGGCGATGCGACCACGGTGGACGTTTCCGGGTTCGACGCGGTCTTCTGCGACCCCGCCCGGCGGCGGGCCGGCACCGGGCGACGCATCTTCGACCCGAACGCCTACTCCCCGCCGTGGGACTTCGTCACCGACCTGGTGCGACGGCTGCCGCGCACGGTCGTGAAGGTGGCCCCGGGCCTCGACCACGCGCTGATCCCCGCCGACACCGAGGCGGAGTGGGTCAGCGTCGACGGCGACCTCGTCGAGGCGGCCCTGTGGGGCGGCCGGCTGGCGGAGGAGCCCCGACGGGCCACCGTGCTGCCCCGGACGCCGGCACCGCACCGTGGCACGCCGGCACCGCTCGGTGGCACGCCGGCACCGCACCGTGGCACGACGGCCGAGGCGGACGCGGAACCGCAGCCGGGGAACGCGGTGGCGCACGTGCTGACCGGGCCCGGCACGGACGAGGCGCCCGTCGGCCCCGTCCGCCGCTACCTGTACGACCCCGACCCGGCCGTGGTCCGCGCCCACCTGGTGGCCGAACTGGCCGCCGAACTGGGTGCCAACCTCGCCGACCCGGCCATCGCCTACCTGTACGCCGACGTGGCCGCCCCGACGCCGTACGCCCGTTGCCTGGAGGTGACCGACGTGCTGCCCTTCTCCTTGAAGCGGCTGCGGTCGCTGCTGCGGGAGCGCCGGGTCGGCCGGGTGGAGATCCTCAAGCGGGGCTCGGCGCTCGACCCGGAGCAGCTACGCCGGGACCTGCGGCTCTCCGGCGACCAGCCCGCCAGTCTGGTGCTCACCCGGGTGGCCGGCGCGCCCACCACGCTGCTCTGCCGCCCGGTGCCCTGACCTGACCTGACCGACCCGCCAGCGCCCCTGACCGACCCGCCGGCGCCCCTGACCGACCCGCCGGCGCCCCTGACCGACCCGCCGGCGCGCGGGTCATCGCGTGCCGGTCGGCGCACGCCGCCCGGAGGTGCCGGTAGCGTGACCGGCGTGGCGGGACAGGGCACGCCGGCGACCGCGTTGCTGGCGAGGCGGAGGATCACCCATCGCACCTACCCGTACGAGGTGTCCGCCGACTCCCCGAACTACGGCGCACTGGTCGCCGCCGCCCTCGGGGTGGCCCCGGAGCGGGTGTTCAAGACGCTGGTGGCCGACGTGGACGGTGCGCTCACCGTGGCGGTGGTGCCGGTGACCGGCGAGCTGGATCTCAAGGCCCTCGCCGCTGTCGTGGGCGGCAAGCGGGCGACGCTGGCGGAGCGCACGGCGGCCGAGCGGGCCACCGGGTACGTACGCGGTGGCATCAGTCCACTCGGTCAGCGCCGACGCCTGCCGGTGGTGGTCGACGCGTCGGCGCTCGCCCAGCCCACCGTGTACGTGTCGGCGGGCCGACGCGGGCTCCAGGTCGAGCTGGCTCCGGCGGACCTGGTCGCCCTGACCGACGCCCGCACGGCACCGCTGGCCGCCGCGCCCGCCTGACCGCCACCGCCACGCACCGCCACGGCCACGCACCGCCACGCACCCGCACCGCCACCGCCACGCCTTGCGGCAATCAGGGCCATCCCACCCGTAGGGACACCGCGAGGTGCCGTACCTCGTGCAGAGGAACCCTCTGGACACCGCGGCAGGCCGCACCTCACGCAACCCTCGCCAACCGGCCGACGGCGGGCAGGTGTCGGGGGCGTTGCCGAATTGTTACCGCCGCCAACAAACTCGTGACCTCGGCACCCTTGTATTGGGGGCGGAGCACGAAATACGTTGCCGGACACAACAAAACAAGCACCACCACCCCTTCCCCCACCTCGAAAGGACCCTGCACATGCGCAAGGGATTCCTCGCCGTCGGTGCCGCTGGCCTGCTGGCCCTCGGCAGCGTGACGGCATGTGGCGACAACTCAGGCGACAGCGAGCAGACCGGCTCCGACAAGACCCCCAAGATCGGCGTGATCCTGCCGGACAGCAAGTCCTCCGCCCGCTGGGAGGGCGCGGACCGCAAGTTCCTCCAGGAGGCGTTCGAGTCCGCCGGCGTCGAGTACGACATCCAGAACGCGCAGGGCGACAAGTCCCAGTTCCAGACGATCGCCGACCAGATGATCACCAGCGGCGTGACCGCCCTGATGATCGTCAACCTCGACTCCGGCACCGGCAAGGCCGTGCTCGACAAGGCCAAGTCGCAGGGCGTCGCCACCATCGACTACGACCGGCTCACCCTGGGTGGCTCCGCCGAGTACTACGTCAGCTTCGACAACGAGGCCGTCGGCAAGCTCCAGGGCGAGGGCCTGGTCAAGTGCCTGACCGACGCCAACGTCACCAAGCCGGCGATCAGCTACCTCAACGGCTCGCCGACCGACAACAACGCCACCCTGTTCAAGAACGGCTACGACTCGGTGCTCAAGCCGAAGTTCGACGCCGGCGAGTACACCAAGGTCGCCGACGACTCGGTGCCGGACTGGGACAACGCCCAGGCCGCCACCATCTTCGAGCAGCAGCTCACCCAGGCCGGCGGCAAGATCGACGGCGTGCTCGCGGCGAACGACGGCCTCGGCAACGCGGCCATCTCGGTGCTCAAGAAGAACAAGCTCAACGGCAAGGTCCCGGTGACCGGCCAGGACGCCACCCCGCAGGGCCTGCAGAACATCCTCGCCGGCGACCAGTGCATGACCGTCTACAAGGCGATCAAGGAGGAGGCGAAGGCCGCCGCCGACCTGGCCATCGCACTCGCCAAGGGCGAGCGGAAGGACACCGGCCAGACGGTCAAGGACCCCGAGAGTGGCCGCGACGTGCCCGCCGTCCTGCTCACCCCGAAGGCGATCTACAAGGAGAACGTCAAGGACGTCATCGCCGACGGCTTCGTGACCAAGGACGAGGTCTGCACCGGAGCCTTCGTCCAGCTCTGCGCCGACGCGGGCATCAGCTGACCCACCCGCCGAAGGCGGCGCCGCCCGGCACGGTCCCACCGTGCCGGGCGGCGCGCCGCCGGACGGGCCCCGATCTCCCCTCCGCGTAAAGGAGACCCCCGTGTCCGCGACTCCCCTGCTGGAACTGCGCGGGATCGACAAGAGCTTCGGTCCCGTCCAGGTCCTGCGCGACGTCGCCCTCTCCGCCTACCCGGGCGAGGTGACCGCGCTGGTCGGCGACAACGGTGCCGGCAAGTCCACGCTGGTCAAGTGCATCAGCGGCATCCACCCCACCGACTCGGGCCAGTTCTTCTTCGACGGCCGGCCGGTGAGCGTCCACAGCCCGCGGGACGCCGCAGCGCTCGGCATCGAGGTCGTCTACCAGGACCTCGCGCTCTGCGACAACCTCGACATCGTGCAGAACATGTTCCTCGGCCGGGAGAAGCGCAGCGGCATCGTGCTCGACGAGCCGACCATGGAACAGATGGCCGCCGAGACGCTCGCCAGCCTCTCCGTGCGGACCGTCAAGTCCCTGCGGCAGCAGGTCTCCAGCCTCTCCGGCGGCCAGCGTCAGACCGTGGCGATCGCCAAGGCGGTGCTCTGGAACAGCAAGCTCGTCATCCTGGACGAGCCGACCGCCGCGCTGGGCGTGGCCCAGACCGCCCAGGTGCTCGAACTGGTGCGGCGGCTCGCCGACAGCGGCCTCGCCGTCATCATCATCTCGCACAACATGAACGACGTCTTCGCCGTCTCCGACCGGATCGCCGCCCTCTACCTCGGCCAGATGGTCGCCCAGGTGAAGACCACCGACACCACCCACGCGCAGGTGGTCGAGCTGATCACCGCCGGTCGCTCCGGCGACGTCGGGCTCGCCGCCGACCCGGCCACCGGCGGCAACGGCGCGGCGACGGCCGGCACCACCCCAGGAGGCGTCTCATGAGCACCACCGCCGTGCGCAAGGAAGGCCCGCCCGCCGGGACACCGACCTCCACGCTCACCGACCACGTCCGCGGCTACGTGGGTCGCGTACGGGGTGGCGAGATCGGGGCGCTGCCGGCCGTCCTCGGACTGATCGTGCTCTGCACGGTCTTCGCGGTCCTGCGGCCCTCGTTCCTCACCACCGCCAACTTCGCCAACCTGTTCACTCAGGGCGCGGCGGTGACCCTGATCGCGATGGGTCTGGTCTTCGTCCTGCTGCTGGGCGAGATCGACCTGTCCGCCGGCTTCGCCAGCGGCGTCTGCGCCGCCGTGCTGGCCAACGTGGTCACCGTCCTCGGCTACCCGTGGTACGTGGCGGTGCTCGCCGCCGTGGTCACCGGCATGGTGATCGGCACGAGCCTCGGCTTCCTGGTGGCCAAGGTCGGCATTCCGTCGTTCGTGGTCACCCTCGCCGGCTTCCTCGCCTTCCAGGGTGTGGTGCTACTGCTGATGGAGGAAGGCACCAACATCTCGGTACGCGACGACGTGCTGGTGGCCATCGCCAACCGGAACCTGCCCCCGGCGCTCGGCTGGGCGCTCACCGCGGCTTCCGTCGCCGGCTACGCGGCCGTCCAACTGCTGCGCCACCGCAACCGCGCCGCGCGTGGCCTGCACACCGACCCGATGGTCGTGGTGCTCATCCGCATCGGCGGCCTGGCGCTGATCCTCGGCCTCGCGGTCTACGTGCTCAACCAGGAGCGCAGCTTCAACACCTTGATCAACTCGCTGAAGGGCGTGCCGATCGTGGTGCCCATCATCGCGTCGCTGCTGGTGCTGTGGACCTTCGTGCTCCAGCGCACCAGCTACGGCCGGCACATCTACGCGGTCGGCGGCAACAAGGAGGCCGCCCGCCGGGCCGGCATCAACGTCGACCGGATCCGCATCTCCGTGTTCGTCATCTGCTCCACGATGGCCGCGATCGGCGGCATCGTCGCCGCCAGCCGGGCCAACTCCGTCGACCCCAACACGGGCGGCAGTAACGTCCTGCTCTACGCCGTCGGCGCGGCGGTGATCGGCGGCACGAGCCTCTTCGGCGGCAAGGGCCGGGTGCTCGACGCGGTCCTCGGTGGCGCGGTCGTGGCGGTGATCGACAACGGGATGGGCCTGCTGGGCTACAGCTCCGGGGTCAAGTACGTGGTCACCGGTATCGTCCTGCTGCTCGCGGCCAGCGTCGACGCGCTGTCCCGACGGCGGTCCGCCGCCGCCGGCAACCGCTGACCCCCTCACCCGGAGCTAACCGCACGATGCGCGTAGGACCGAGCCAGGACGAGATTCGCCGGCAGAATCTCGGTGCCCTACTGCGCCACGTGCACCTGCACGGGGCGACCACGCGGGCGGAACTGACCGCCACGCTGGGGTTGAACCGGAGCACCATCGGCGCGCTCACCGCCGACCTCGCCGCGGCCGGCCTGGTGAGTGAGGGGACGCCGAGGGAAACCGGCCGGGCCGGACGACCGTCGCTGGTCGTCCGGCCCGAGTCGGACCGGGTGTACGCGTACGCGTACAGCATCGAGGTGGACCGGCTCCGGGCCGCGCGGGTGGGTCTGGGTGGTGCGGTGCTCGACCGCCGGGAGCTGGACCGGCCCCGGGGCCTGTCCGCGGCGGAGGCCGCGCCGCTGCTGGCCGGGGCGGTCAAGGAGATGCGCGGGCCGGTGCCGGCCGGCGCGGTCTGCGTGGGCGCGGGCGTCGCGGTCTGCGGAATGGTCCGCCGCGACGACGGTCTCGTCCGACTCGGCCCCACCACCGGCTGGGTGGACGAGCCGATCGGCGCGGCCCTCGGCGCGGAACTGGGCCTCGACCTGCCGGTGACGGTCGGCAACGTGGCGGACGTGGCCGCCTTCGCCGAGTACGCCCGGGGAGCGGCGGCGGGCTGCGACAACGTCATCTACCTGTACGGCGACGTGGGGGTGGGGGCCGGCATCATCGCCGGCGGCCGGCGGCTGACCGGGCACGGCGGTTACGGCGGCGAGGTCGGGCACATGGTGGTGGCGCGGGACGGGGCGCCCTGCGAGTGCGGCAACCGGGGCTGTTGGGAGACGGAGATCGGCGAGCACGGCCTGCTGCGGGCCGCGGGACGCCACGACGCCCGGGGCCGGGACGCGCTGCTGGGCGTCTTCGACGCCGCCGACCGGGGCGACGCCTGCGCCCAGACCGCCGTACGCCAGGCCGGTGACTGGCTCGGCTTCGGCGTCGCCAACCTGGTCAACATCTTCAACCCGGAGATGGTCATCTTCGGCGGCACCATGCGCGACCTGTACCTGGCCGCCGCCGCCCAGGTGCGCAGCCGGCTCAACTCCAACGGGCTGCCCGCCTGCGTGGAGCACGTCCGGCTGCGCACCCCGAAGCTCGGTGAGGACGCCCCGCTGATCGGCGCCGCCGAGTTGGCCTTCGACCGGCTCCTCGCCGACCCCCTCGACGCCGGCTGACCGGTCGGCCCGCGCTCAGGCGGGACCCTGGGACCAGGCCGCCGGCAGGGCTGTGGGGCCGCGCCGGGCGGGGCCGTTGGGTGAGGACTCTTCCCGCCGGTCGCGGCGCGCGGTGAACTGATCGGGCGGTCAATCCGTACCAGTGGACGGACGGGCGGCCGGCGGGGTGCGGTCGCCCGTCCGTAGGCGACCGGTTCTCGACCGAGGAGGCACCGCAGACATGGCACCGCTGGAATCCGCTCGTCGCCGGCAGGGCACCCGGACCCGTCGCCTGGCGGTGCTGCTCATCGCGATCGCCGCCGGCATCACGGTGTTGCCGGGCGTCGCGTTGGCCGCGCCCGTCGGGCAGCAGCTCAACGCCGCCGACGCCGCCCTGCTCAACGGTGTCCGCCTGGCCGGGCTGTGGGAGATGCCGGCCGGGCAGATGGCCGCTGAGAAGGGTCAGAACCCGGTGGTGCGCCAGATCGGGGCGGAGATCGCCCGGCAGCACGAGGAACTGGACCGGATCACCGTCGAAGCCGCCAACAAGCTCGGCGCGGCCATCCCCAACGACCCGACGCCGGAGCAGCAGGGCTGGCTGACGGAGATGAAGGACGCCACCGGCGCCCGCTTCGACCAGATCTTCGTGACCCGGCTCCGGGTCGCCCACGGCAAGATCTTCCCGGTGATCGGCGCGGTCCGGGCCAGCACCCGCGACCCGATCATCCGCAAGTTGGCCGACCAGGCCAACACCTTCGTCGGCGACCACATGCAGATGCTGGAGAGCACCGGACTGGTCCGCTGGGCGGAACTGCCGCCGGCCGCGCTGCCCGCCCCGGGCAACGACGGTTTGCTCGCCGCCGCCTCCGCCAACACCGGCCCGCAGATGGGCATCAGCAGCACCATCGTGTGGCTGGTCTTCCTCGGTGCTCTCGCCACCGGCGGCGTGGCCACCTGGCGCATGCTGCGCCGCACCTGATCCCACCGCCGGTCCTGAGGTCCGTGGCGTCGTCCCTGTCCCGAGCGGAGGATCCGTTGAGCCGGCAGGCTGCCGCCCGTGCCCGCTGCGCCGTCCTGCTCGGGCTGGTCCTGGCCGCGCTGTGCGTGCCGTTGGGGCCGGCGAGCCCGGCCGCCGCGCACGCCGTCGTGGTCGCCACCATGCCGCTGCGCGACCAGGTTCTCGGGTACGCGCCGCGCGAGGTGGTGGTGACCTTCAGTGAACCGGTCACCCCGGTGCCGGGCCGGGTGCAGGTGCTGGCTCCCGACGGCAAGCGGATCCACAGCGGGGAGCCGCAGGTCCGCGACACCGTCCTGCGCATCCCGCTGCGGGTCGCCGACCGGCCGCTCGGCACGTACCTCGTCAGCTACCGGGTCGTCTCCGCCGACAGCCACCCGGTCGCCGGCAGCTTCGTCTTCTCGGCGGGCGCCCCGTCGGCGAGCCCGCCACAGCCCGCCAGTAGTGCCGACACCCCGGCCGGGGCGCTGGTGCCCGCCGCCAGGTACGTCGGCTACCTCGGCCTGTTGCTGGCCGTGGGTCCCACGCTGCTGGCGGCGACGATGTGGCCCCGGCGACTGTCCCGGCGGAGCGTGACCGTCACCGCGCTGGCCGGGCTCGGGCTGGCCGCCGTCGCCACCGTGGGCACCTGGGTCGGTCAGGCCGCCCAGGTGGTCGGGGCACCCGTCGACGACCTGTCCGCCGCCGACCTGGTGGCGGTGGCCGACAGCGACATCGGCGTGGTGCTCGGCGTACGACTGGGGCTGCTCTGCCTGGCGGGGGCGCTGCTGCCCGCCGCCGTCGCGCGAGGTGCGGGCCGGGGACGCGCGGGGGCGCTCGCGGCGGTCGGGGTCGCCGTCCTGGCCACCTGGCCGCTCGCCGGCCACCCGGTGGCCGCCCCGCTGCCCCCGGTGAGCATCACGCTGGGCGTCATCCACCTGGCCGGGGTGACCGTGTGGCTGGGCGGGCTGTTCGCCCTGACCGTGTTCCTGCTGCGGCGTACCCACGAACGGGTGCTCGCCCGGATACTGCCGGCCTGGTCCCGGCTGGCCACCCTCGCGGTGGCCTGGCTCGTCGTCGCCGGGGTCGGCCAGGCCGCGATCGAACTCGGCCGGCCGGCTGCGCTGCTGGACAGCACCTACGGGCGGCTGCTCTGCGCGAAGGCGGCCCTGCTGGCGGGGGTGCTCGCCGTGGCCGCCCGGCAGCGCCGGCTGGTGCGGCGGCGGGTCGCCGCGAAGCTGCCCCGCACCGTCGCCCGGGCCGCCTGGGTCGAACTCGCCGCCACCGCCGGGGTGCTCGCCCTGACCGCGGCGCTGGTGCAGACCCCGCCCGGCCGCACCGCCGGCACCGGGGCGCAACCGGTCGCGCGGGACGGCGTCGCCCGGTCGCTGACCACCGACCTGTTCGCCCTCCAGTTCGACGTGTACCCCGCGCGGGCCGGCGTGGCGAACAGCCTGCACGCCTACACGTACACGCCCGGGGGCCGGGAGCTGCCGGTCGCCGAGTGGACCATCACCGCCACCCTGCCGGCTGCCGGCATCGAGCCGGTCGATGTCGAGATCGCCGCGATCGAACCGCACCACGCCAGCGCCGAGCTGCGCTTCCCCGTCCCCGGCGAGTGGACGCTGACGATCACCGCGCGGATCAGCGAGATCGACCGGGCCGCCGCCACCACCACGGTGACCATCCGCTGAGGGGTCGGCCGGCCCGTTGACGTCTGACGGGTCGGCCGACCCGGCGACGTCAGGGGCGGTCGCCGTGCCAGGGACGCGCTCGGCCCGACGTCAGGGGCGGTCGCCGTGCCAGGAGCGCCACAGCGCGGCGTACGCGCCGCCGGCCGCCACCAGTTCCTCGTGCGGGCCCAACTCGGTGATCCGGCCCCCCTCCACGACGGCCACCCGGTCGGCGTCGTGCGCGGAGAACAGCCGGTGGGCGATCGCCACCACCGTGCGACCCGCGAGGACAGCCGCCAGCGAACGCTCCAACTGCCGGGCGGCCCGCGGGTCGATCAGCGAGGTGGCCTCGTCCAACACCAGGGTGTGCGGGTCGGCCAGCACCAGCCGGGCCAGCGCCAACTGCTGCGCCTGCGCCGGTGACAGCGGATGCCCGCCCGCCCCGACCACCGTGTCCAGCCCGTCGGGCAACGCGTCGGCCCAGTCGAGGGCCTCGACCGCGGTCAGGGCCGACCGCACCGCCGTGGTGTCGGCGTCCGGGCGGACCATCGCCACATTGTCGCGCAGCGTACCGATGAAGACGTGGTGTTCCTGGGTCACCAGGGCGACGTGCCTGCGCAACTCCGCCAGTGGCAGTTCGTCGAGCCGCCGCCCGGCGACGGTGACCGAGCCGCTGCGCGGGGCGTGCACCCCGGCCAGCAGCCGACCGAGGGTGGACTTGCCGGCACCGGACGGCCCGACCATGGCCAGCTTCTCCCCCGGCTCCGGCACGAGCGTCACCCCGTGCAGGACGTCCCGGCCCGCGCGGTAGGCGTACCGGACGTCGTACGCGGCGACCCGCCGGTCCCCGCCCGACAGGGCGTGCTCGACCGGCACCGTGGGCACGGCGGGCCCGGTCGGCCCGGTCGGCCCGGTCGGCTCGGCGGGTGTCGCGACGCCCAGCAGCCGGGCCATGGAGGCACCGCCGACCTGCAACTCGTCCAGCCAGGTCAGCAGCCGGTCGACCGGGTCCACGAGTTGCTGCGCGTAGAGGGTGGCGGCGGTGACCTGGCCGAGGGTGACCCAGCCCTCCAGGTACCACCAGCCCCCGAGCAGCAGGGTCGCCACCACCGGGATCACGTACCCCAGCTCCGCCACCGGGAAGAAGACCGTCCGCAGCCGCAGGGTGTACCGCTCGGCCGCGTACGACCGGCGGATGTCAGCGTCGGTGCGGGCCCGGCGGCGCGGCTGCTGTCGTAGCGCCTCCGTGGTCCGCGACCCCTCGACGGTCTCGCTGATCCCGTCGGTGATGTCGGAGTAGGCGGCGTTCTCCCGCAGGTAGCCGTCGGGGGCGCGGCGCAGGTACCAGCGGGTGCCGGCCCACAGCACCGGCACCGCCAGCAGGGACGGCAGCATCAGCAGCGGCCCCACCAGCAGCAGCGCGCCGACGACGAAGGCCACGGTGACGACCGCGATCAGTGTCTCCGGCACCGCGAAACGGACCGTGCGGGACAGCGCCGAGACGTCCCGGGACGTCCGGGTGAGCAGGTCGCCGGTGCCGGCCCGCTCCACCGTCGACAGGGGCAGGGCGAGGACCCGGTCGACGAACTCCTCCCGCAGCTCCGCCAGCACCCGCTCGCCGAGCCGGGCCGAGGCCAGGTGCGCGAAGCGGACCAGCACCGCCTGCGCCACCACGAACCCGGCGATGAGCAGCGCGATCCGGTCCACGGTGGTGCTCGCCACGCCCCGGGAGATGCCCTCCACCAAGTCGCCCAGCAGGCGCGGGGCGACCAGGCCGGCGGCGGCCGCCGCCGCGTGCAGGCCCAGTGCGGCGGCCAGCGCCCGTGGGTGACGACGCACCAGCGTACGGGCGTAACGGCGCACCTGGCGGGCGTCGGCGACGGGCAGCGCAGTGGCCATCAGTCCTCCTCCCGGCTGACCGTCGCCCGGTAGCGCGGCTCACTGTCGAGCAGCTCGGCGTGCGTCCCGCAGGCCACCGCCTTGCCGTCCTCCACGAAGACCACCCGGTCGGCGCGGCCAAGCATCAGCGGGCTGGTGGTGCAGACCAGGGTGGTGCGACCGGCGCGGGCCGCACCGAGGCGTTCGGCGATGCGGGCCTCGGTGTGCGCGTCGACCGCGCTGGTCGGCTCGACCAGCAGCAGGGCCTCCGGGTCGGCGACCAGCGCGCGGGCCAGCCGCAGCCGCTGCCGCTGGCCGCCGGAGAACTCCCGGCCCCGCTCGGCGACCCGGCTGTGCAGCCCGTCGGGCAGCGCCTCGACGATGTCCGTCGCGCCGGCCGCCGCCAGCGCCGCCAGGACCGCCGCGTCGTCGGCCCGGTCGTGCGGGTCCAGTTCCGCGCGCAGCGGGCCGGTGAACAGGTGCGCGTCGTTGTCGGCCACCAGGATCCGCTCCCGCACCGTCGCCAGCGCCACGTCCCGCAGCGGTACGCCGTGCAGGGTCGCGTCCGAGTCGACGTACCGGCCGAGCCGGTCGACGACGGCCGCCGCGTCCTGCGGCGAGGTGGCCGCGAGCGCGGTGAACCGGCCGGCCGGCACCGTCACACCGGACGCGACGTCCACCAGGTCACCCGGCCCGCCGGGCACGGCGACCGGCCGGGGCGGGTCGGTCAGTTCCGGGGCCAGCCCGAGCAGGCGCACCACCCGGCGGGCGGCTACATGCCCCCTGGTCAGCCGGTCCACCGCTTCGGTGAGGTTGCGCAACGGGCTGACCAGGAACGCCGTGTAGCCGTAGAAGGCGACGAGCTGCCCGGCGGTGATCTCGCCGCGCAGCGCGAACCGGGCACCCAGCCAGGTCACCACGACCAGGAACGCACCGGGCAGCAGGATCTGCGCCGCCTCCAGCAACGACTCGATCCGGGCCACCCGCAGGCCGTCGACGCGCAGGCCCTGCGACTGCGCCCGGTAGCGGGCCGACAGCGTCTCCTCGCCGCCCACCCCGCGCAGCACCCGCAGACCGGAGACGATGTCGCCGGCGCGGGTGGTCAGCGCCCCCTCCGAGTCCCGGTAGGCCCGCTGCTGCCGGTGCAGCGGCCGGATCAGCAGCCCGACCACCGCCATCAGCAGCGGCACCCCGAGCACCACGACCAGCCCCAGCGGCACCGAGGCGGCCAGCAGCACCACGGCCACCACGCCGACCGCGACGAGTGAGCCGGTGCCCCGGGCGGTGATGTCGAGGGCGTGGCCGATGTGGCTGATGTCGGCGGTGCCGATGCTCACCACCTCACCGGCGGCGACCCGCCGGGGCAGCGCGGCTCCCAGCCGGTTGGCGGCCCCGACGGTGAGCTGCACCGTCCGGTACGCGCCGCCGAGGAAGTTGTGCACCGCGAACCGGTGCCGCAGGATCCCGGCGACGGCCTGCACCACACCCAACGCCAGCAGGACGAGGCCCCAGGTGACCAGGCCGCCCCGGTCACGGGCGGTGAGCGCGTCGATCGCCCGGCCGACGGCGGCGGGCATCAGGGCCTGCGCCACCATCCAGACGACGGCGAGCAGGATGCCGGCGGTGAACAGCACCTTGTGCCGGCCGGCCAGCCAGATCAGGTAGCGGGTCGCCGACCGCGCGTCGGGAACGCCGGGATCGCCGGCCGGTTGGAAACGCATGGCAACCCGACGCTATGGGGCGGGCCGGCACGGGCGCGAACCAATTAACGCCGGGCCGTGCCACAGGTCACGTTGCCGGCGCGGCCCGGCCTGCGGTCAACGGTCGACCTGGGTGAAGTCCCAGGAGTGCGGGGGCCGGGCGAGCAGCATCGGGGGCGCGTCGGGCAGGGGACGCGGGCTGCTACGCCACTTGGAGATCACCACCACCCGGTGGTCGGTGGAGGAGAACACCTCGCTGGACACGTGCAGCGGGTCGTGGTCGAACTCGGGCAGCGCGGTCTCGCAGACCCAGGTGACCAGGTCGGCCAGGGCGTACGGTTCCGCCCGCGCCTCCCACATCCGTACGATCATGTGTCGTCCTCCCCCCGGACGCTGACCGTGGTCAGCGGCATGGCCGAGTCGGCGGGCAGGTCGAGTCGGCTGGGCGCGACACCCGAGGCGACCAGGTGCGAGCCGAGCGCGGCGACCATCGCGCCGTTGTCCGTGCACAGTGTCGGCCGGGGCACCCGGACCCGCACCCCGCGCGTCGCCGCACGCTGCTCGGCCATCGCCCGCAGTCGCGAGTTGGCCGCCACTCCCCCGCCGATCACGAGCGTGTCCACCCCGTTCGCCCGGCAGGCGTCGAGGGCCTTGCCGACCAGCACGTCACACACCGCCTCCTGGAACGACGCCGACACGTCGGCGACGGGCACCGGCTCGCCGGCCCGCTGCCGCGCCTCCACCCAACGGGCCACCGCCGTCTTGAGGCCGGAGAAGGAGAAGTCGTACCGGTGGGCCGCCAGGTCCTTCGCGGCGGTCAGCCCGCGCGGGAAGGCGATCGCCGCCGGGTCGCCGGCCCGGGCCTCCCGGTCGATGTACGGCCCGCCGGGAAACGGCAGCCCCAGCAGGCGGGCCACCTTGTCGAACGCCTCGCCCGCCGCGTCGTCGATGGTGGCGCCCAACGGGGTGACGCCCCGGGCCAGGTCGTCGACCAGGAGCAGGGAGGAGTGCCCGCCGGAGACCAGCAGGGCGATCGCCGGCTCGGGCAGCGGGCCGTGCTCCAACGTGTCCACCGCGACGTGCGCGGCCAGGTGGTTGACGCCGTAGACGGGCTTCTCGGCAGCGATGGCGTACCCCTTGGCCGCAGCCACCCCCACCAGCAGCGCCCCGGCCAGCCCCGGGCCGGAGGTGACGGCGATCGCGTCGATGTCGGCGAGGGTCACCCCCGCCTCGGTCAACGCCCGCTCCATGGTCGGCACGATGGCCTCCAGGTGGGCCCGGCTGGCCACCTCGGGCACCACCCCGCCGAAACGGGCGTGCTCCTCGACGCTGGAGGCCAGCGCGTCGGCCAGCAGGGTGTGCCCGCGCACGATGCCGACACCGGTCTCGTCGCACGAGGTCTCGATGCCGAGGATCAGAGGTTCGTCAGCCATCGCTCAATCCTGGGTGCGCCGCATGACCAGCGCGTCGGTGTTGCTGGGTTGGTAGTAGCCGCGCCGTACGCCGATCGGCTCGAAGCCGTACGCCGCGTAGAGCCGCTGGGCCGCCACGTTGTCGGCGGCGACCTCCAGCAGGGTGTCCCGGGTGCCGAGCCGGGCCGCCTCGGCGAGCAGCGCCTCCAGCAGCAGCCGGCCCACCCCGCGCCGCTGGGCGTCGCGCCGCACGGCGATGTTCTGCACCCACGCCTCGTCGGGCGGGGTGGCCGTCAACCCGGCGTAGCCGAGCACCGCGCCGCCGCCCGCGCCGACGCCGCCCGTCGGGTCGGCTGTGTCGGTGGTCGTCGGATCGGTGGGGTCGGCTGTGTCGGTGGTCGTCGGGTCGGTGGCGATCAGGTAGAAGTGGCCGTTGGCCAGCTCGTTCCAGAACATGGCGGCGGACCACTGTTCCGCACCGAACAGATCCGCCTCGATGCGCAGCACCTCGTCGATGTGCCACCAACGGAACCGGTCGAGCCGGACCGGTGGAGTCACGGTGTCACCTCGGATCGCGACTGCGGGGCTCGCAGACCCGGCTCACTCCTCGCGCTCATGGTAGGACCGGCTTTCGGGCGGTCGCCGCCACGGCGTCCGGGCGGCGCAGGTAGAGGGGGGTGAGCGCCTCGCCGGGCGCGGCGGCGCGGATCCGTTCCGCAGCCACCAGGGCGAGCACGGTGGCGTCGGGGTAGCGCGGCTCGGCCCGCACCGGCAACCCGAGGATGTCCGCGTACCGGTGGGCCCCGTCGCCGACCGCGCCGGTGACGGACAGGTCGCGGGCCCGCTCGGCGGCGACGGCCGGGGCACCGACCTCGGGGCCGACGATCCGCCGGCCCGCGCCGTCGTACACCGCCCAGTAGATCTCCCGGCGGCGCGCGTCGCTCGCCGCCAGCACCGGCTCGCCGGTGGCCGCCGGGCAGCCGATGGCGTCCAGTGAGCAGACGCCGTACGTCGGTATGCCGAGGACCTGCCCCATCGTGGCGGCGGTGACCAGCCCGACCCGCAGCCCGGTGAACGGGCCGGGGCCGAGCCCGGCGACGATCGCGCCGAGATCGGCCGGGCGGGCGTCCGCGTCGGCGAGCACCGCGCCGACGTGTGGGGCGAGCAGTTCACCGTGCGCGCGGGCGTCGACGGTGCACCGGTTTGCCCGGAGCGTCACGCCGACGGGGGTGACCTCGACCAGGGCCGCGGTCACGGCCGGGGTCGAGCTGTCCACCACGAGTACGAGCACGGTGAACCAGCCTAGCCGCCGCCGCGACCACCCCGGCCCGTGCCCCGCCACGCGGGTCGACAGGGCCGCGACGGCCGTGGTACGCGTGCCCGGTGGGCCGGTGGGCCGGTGGGCCGGTGGGCCGGTGGGCCGGTGGGCCGGTGGGCCGGTGGGCCGGTGGGCCGGTGGGCCGGTGGGCCGGTGGGCCGGTGGGCCGGTGGGCCGGTGGGCCGGTGGGCCGGTGGGCCGGTGGGCCGGTGGGCCGGTGGGCCGGTGGGCCGGTGGGCCGGTGGGCCGGTGGGCCGGGCGCAGCGGGCTGGGACTTGGGGCGGGCAGGGCGCGGCGGTTCAGCTCGGGGTGCGGAACTTGCGCAGGAAGGCCGGCAGCAACCAGGGGCGGCGACCGCTCACCCGCATCTTCCCGGTCAGCACCGCGCGCAACCTGCTCATCCGGCCGAACATCACCAGGTTGAGCGTGCCGGGGTCGTGGTCGATCCGGGCGTCGGGCCGGGCCGTCGGGTCGGCGAACGAGACGACCCCCCGGTGGAGCTGGAGGCGGATCGGGGCCGCGTACGCCGACCGGAACTCGACCACGATCGGGTGTTCACGGGGCGGCGCGCCGCCGTCGATCAGCCGCCCGTACCCGTGCCGGATGACCCCGACCAGGAAGAGTTCCAGGAACAGCGCGGCCTCCCGGCCGGGCAGCGGCCACGGACGGCCCACCGCGCTCGCGACGTCGTGCCCGTGGACGAGCAGCTCGTTGACCAGGTGGCCGCACAGCCCGGCGAGGGGCACCCGGGCGTCGCCGAGCCAGGGCACCGTCTCGTCGGGGGACCGCCCCTCGCAGGCGGCCAGGAGCTGCGCGACGTCGGCCTGCAACCGGTCGAGCAGCGGCCCGGCCTCCCGCTCGGGCAGGTGCCGCAGCACCACCTCGTTCATGTCGGCGACGGTGTCGACCGTGACGCCGGGCAGCAGCTCGGCGAAGCCCGGAACCGGCAGGGGCGGGTGGTCGCGGTCCACCAGGCACACGTAGTACCAGGCGAGCGACGCCACGTGGGCGAGCGTGTCGGCGACCGACCAGTGCTCCGTGCACCTGGTCGACGCGTCGACGGAACGGACCAGACCGACGAAACGATCGGTCTGCTCCGCCAGGGCGACCCTCGCCACCTGCCACTGTTCCGCGCTGACCGTCGCCGTCATCCGTCGCCCCTCGCGTGCCGTCGGGCCACCAGGGGCAGAGACTACATCGGACGGTGACCGGTTCGTCACCCCCGATCGTCAGCCCGCGGTGCGCTCCCAGTCGACCGTGGGCAGACCCGCGTCGGCGAGCGCCTTGTTGGCCGCGCTGAACGGCCGGCTGCCGAGGAAGCCGCGCGGGTTCATCGGGCTCGGGTGACCGGCCTCCAACACCACGTGTTGCGGGTTGGTGACCAGGGCGGCCTTCTTGCGCGCGTAGCCGCCCCAGAGCAGGAAGACCACCCGCGAGTCGAGGGCGTCGAGGGCCCGGATGGTGGCGTCGGTGAACTCCTCCCAGCCGGAGTTCGCGTGTGATCCGGGGCTGGCCTGCCGGACGGTCAGCACCGCGTTGAGCAGCAGCACCCCCTGCGCCGCCCAGCCGCTGAGGTTGCCGCTGCGGGGCTTCGGTACGCCCAGATCCTCACCGAGCTCCTTGAACACGTTGCGCAGCGACGGCGGCACCGCGACGCCCTCCTGGACGCTGAAGCTCAAGCCGTGCGCCTGCCCCGCCTTGTGGTAGGGGTCCTGCCCCAGGATCAGCACCCGGCAGTCCTGCGGCGCACAGAGCCGGTAGGCCGAGAACAGCTCCCCCACCGGGGGGAAGACCGTCGTGGTGGCGTACTCCCTCGCGACGAACTCGGCCAGCGCGGCCGTGCGGGCCGGGTCGAGGTGCGGGGTGAGCACGGCCCGCCAGCTCTCGGGTAGCAGCGCGAGCAGATCCAGCGGGGGGACGTCGTGGGGCATCGGCAACCTTTCGCAGTCGTCCCGCGCACTCTAGGCAGCGGGTACGACAGCGCTCAGCCCAGGGCCAGACAGCGCTCAGCCCAGGGCCGCGAGGCGCTGCGCCCAGTCGCCGCCCACCGGTTCCAGCTCGACGACGCGGGTGTCGTCGTCCCGCCGGTCCAGGCGGACCCGCAGGTGGGCGTCGGCGAGCTGCTCGACCAGGCCCTCGCCCCACTCCACCACGGTCACCGACTCGTCAACCGAGGCGTCCAGGTCGAGGTCGTCGATCTCGGCGCGCGGGTCGGCGGCGTCACCCAGCCGGTACGCGTCGGCGTGCACCAGGGCGACTCCGCGTCCCGCCACCGGGTCCGGGCGATGCACCCGGGCGATCACGAAGGTCGGCGAGGTGACGTCGCCGAGCACCCCGAGCCCCGCCCCCACGCCCCGGGTCAGCGCGGTCTTGCCGGCACCCAACGGACCGGTCAGCAGGAGCAGGTCGCCGGCCCGCAGCAGGCCGGCCAGCCGCCGGCCGAAGGCGTGGGTGTCCTCCACCGTGGGCAGGACCACCCGACGGCTCGTGGGCCCGACCGGCGGGGCATGGCCGGCGGCGGCGCGCGTGGGCCCGACCGGCCGGACGGGACCGGCGGCGGCGCTCACGGCTCCGCCCGGCCGCACGTGCCGAGGAACCGCAGCAGCGCCGCGTCGACCTCGTCGGCGTGCTCCAGCATCACCACGTGCCCGCTGTCGGCGATCTTCACGAACTCGGCGTGCGGCAACCGCCGGACGATCTCCTCCGAATGGGTCATCGGCGTGATCATGTCCTTGTCGCCGACGATCACCAGCACCGGGGCCTGGGCGAGCGCCACCAGCGCCGGGAACCGCGAGTGCGTCGCCAGGGTACGCAGGTAGCGGGTCACCGTGTCGGCGGACGTCCGCGAGTTCATGGTCTCCACGTACGACACCAGGGTCGGGCTCGGGTTGCGGGTGCCGAAGCCGTACCGGCGGGTCAGCAGCCAGGCGACGTTCGTCGTCGACCGGCGTGCCCGGTCGATCACCGGCGCCCCGTACCGGGTGACGTTGCCGGCCATGTGAAGCACCGGCGCGCCCACCCGGCCGAGCAGGGCCGGCGCCACCAGTTTCGTCTCCGCCAGCAGGCCGCCCGAGGTGGCCATGAGCACCGTGCCCACCACCCGGTCGCCGAACATCTCCGGGAACAGCTCGGCGAACGCCATGATCGTCATGCCGCCCATGGAGTGGCCCACCAGCACCAGCGGCCCCTCCGGGGTGGTCCGGTCGAGCACCGCGCGGAGCGTACGGCCGAGCGCCGTCAGGTCGTACTCGCCGCTCTCCAGCCGGCCGGAGCGGCCGTGTCCCGGCTGGTCGTACGCGATGATGCGGTGTTCGCCCCGCTCCGCGAGCATCTTGCGCTGGAAGTGGAAGGTGCCCATGTCCAGACAGAAGCCGTGCACCAGCACGACGGTCGGGTTGCCCGGCACGGGGCGGGTCGGCTCGACCACCTCGACGTGCACGTCGGTGCCGTCGGGCATCTCCACGGTCAACGCCGCGTCGTACCGCTGCTCGCCGAACACCTCGTGCGCGTACGGATCGGTGGGGTCGGCCTTGAGCCGGCGGACCAGGGCGCGTTCGGTGGCGACGCCGGCGGCGAGCCCGGCGGCGGCCACGCCGAGGGCCGCCCCGACCAGGCCGGCGGCCCTCCCGGCGGCGGTACGGGGGCGGGGGATCAGGTGCCGACCCGTCACCGGCGCTCGCCGTCGTAGACGCGGGGCACCCGGGTGCCGCCGAAGCGGGTGACGATCTCGTAGTTGATGGTGCCGACCGCCTCGGCCCAGTCGTCGGCGGTGGGCTCGCCGTCCGTGCCGGGGCCGAACAGGGTGGCCACCTCGCCGGCCGCCACCGGATCGTCGCCGCAGTCGAGCACGAACTGGTCCATGCAGACCCGGCCCGAGATGGTGCGGCGGGCCCCGGCGAGCTGCACCGGGCCCACGTTGGAGGCGTGCCGGGGCACCCCGTCGGCGTAGCCGAGCGGAACCACGGCCAGGTTCGCGTCCCGCTGCGTGGTGTACGTGTGGCCGTACGACACGCCCGAGTCGGCCGGAACCCGCTTGGTCAGCATCACCCGGGCCCGGGCGGACATGGCCGGCCGCAGCCCGTACCGCTCGCCGGTCACCGGGGACAGGCCGTAGATCGCCAGGCCGGGGCGAACCAGGTCGAAGTGGGTGTCCGGGCGGGTCAGGGTGGCCGCGGAGTTGGCCAGGTGCCGGTAGCGGGGGCGCAGCCCGGCCTGCTCGACCATGCCCAGACCCTCGCGGAACACGGCGAGCTGCCGGTCGGTGGTGGGGTGGCCGGGCGAGTCCGCGTACACGAAGTGGCTCCACACCCCGACCACCTCGACCAGGCCGTCGGCCTGCGCCTTCGCGGCGGCCTCCAGCAGGCGGGGCCAGTCGGCGACCGTCGCGCCGCCCCGGGACAGCCCGGTGTCGATCTTCAGGTGCAGGTGGGCGGCCCGACCGGCGACCCGGGCCGCCTCGACCATCTCGTGCAGTTGGGGCAGGCTCGCCGCGCCGAGGTCCACCCCCGCCGCCACGCCCTCGTGCAGCGGCAGCCCCGGAGAGAGCAGCCAGGCCAGCACGGGGACGGTGATCCCGGCCCGGCGCAGCTCCAACGCCTCGTCCAGCGTGCAGACGCCCAGCCAGTCGGCCCCGGCGTCGAGCGCAGCCCGGGCGGCCGGGAGCATGCCGTGGCCGTACCCGTCGGCCTTCACCACCGCCATCAGCTCGGCGCCGGTGCCGGCCCGGAGTCGGGTCACGTTCTCCCGGATCGCGTCGAGGTCGACACGTACCTCCGCCTGCCACATGCCCCCAAGCCTACTTCCGCGCTGATCAGCGGGCGGCACCCCGCCCACGTCTCACCCCAGCAGAGGCGCGACCACCGGGCGCAGCGCCGACGCCACGTCGGGCGCGGTCACCGGGCCGCCCCGGGCCGCCTCCCGGCCGGCCAGCCCGTGCAGGTACGCCGCGGCCGTGGCCGCCCGTTCGGCGGGCAGCCCGGCGGCCAGCAGCGAGCCGAGCAGCCCGGCCAGCACGTCGCCCGTGCCGCCGGTGGCCAGCGCGGGGGTGCCGGTCGGGTTGACGTACGCCCGGCCGCCCGGCATGGCGACCACCGTGCGGTCGCCCTTGAGCAGCACCACCGCGTTCATCCAGGCGGCCAGTCGCAGTGCCGCGCCGACCCGGTCACCGTCCGGGGCCTCCCCGCACAGCCGGGTGAACTCCCGGTCGTGCGGGGTCACCACGATCGGGGCGTCCCGCTCGCGCAGCCGGTCGGCGAGGGAACCGTCGACCAGCAGGGTCAACGCGTCCGCGTCGAGCACCACCGGCACCGGGGCGGCCAGCACGGCGCGCAGCTCCGCCGCCGCGTGCTCGTCGGTGCCCAGCCCCGAACCGCACACCCACGCCTGCACCCGACCGGCGTCGGCCACCCGCCCGGTGGCGATGACCGAGGGATACCGGTGCACGACCTCGGCGCGGGCGCCACCCGCGTAGCGGACCAGCCCCGTCGGGCCGGCCAGGGCCCCGCCGACGGAGAGCACGGCCGCGCCGGGGTACGTCGCCGAACCGGTCGCCACGCCGACCACCCCCCGGGTGTACTTCTCCGACTCCGGGCCGAGCCGCGGCCACCAGTCCGCCACGTCCGACCACTCGGTGACGCGCAGGGCCGGGCTGCCGCGCAGCCACGGGTCGAGGCCGATGTCGACCAGCTCCACCTGCCCGGCGAGGGCGGCGGCCGGGCCGACCACCAGGGCCGGCTTCAACGCGCCGAAGGTCACCGTCACGTCGGCGCGCACGGCGCTGGGCTGTCCGGAGGGGGTCACCGGCACCGCGCCGGTGTCGACCGCGACGCCGCTGGGCACGTCCACCGCCACCACGGTCGCCCGTGCGCCGTCACGGCCCTGGTGCCGGGCCAGGCTCGCCGCCAGTTGCTCAGCCGGCTCCCGCAGCCCGCCCCGCCCGCCGATGCCGACGACGCCGTCGAGCACCAGGTCGACCACGGCCGGCGGACGGTCCACCACCCGGCCACCGGCGGCCCGGAACGCGGCCAGCCCCTCGGCGTGCGCCCGCCCGGGGGTGAGCAGCAGCGCCGACACCGCCGCGCCGCGCCGCGCCAGGCGGGCACCCGCGTACAGCGCGTCGCCGCCGTTGTCGCCCGAGCCGACCAGCAGCAGCACCCGCCCGCCGTACACGCCGCCCCGGTCGGCGAGCAGCAGGGCACAGCGGCGGGCCAGCCCGGCCGCCGCCCGCTGCATCAGCGTGCCGGGCGGCAGGGTGGCCATCAGGCCGGCCTCCGCCGCGCGTACGTCCGCCACCCGCCACACCGCTCTCATGTCACTCCCGTCCCCGTGTGCACGCCGTCCCCGTGCCACTCCCGTCCCCGTGTGCCGGTCCCGTCCCCGTGTGCGGTCAGCGCTCCGCCACCACCATCGCCGAGGCGATCCCGCCGTCGTGCGACAGCGACAGGTGCCAGCGGTTGATGCCACGTTCGGTCGCCGCCGCCGCGACCGTGCCGGAGACGGTCAACCAGGGGCGGCCGTCCGGGTCCGGCACGATCTCGCAGTCGTGCCAGCTCAGCCCGGCCGGCGCACCGAGCGCCTTGGCCACCGCCTCCTTCGCGGCGAAGCGGGCCGCCATCGATTCGGGCGAACGCGGGTTGCCGGAGACCGTGTAGCGCTCGGCCTCGGTGAACAGCCGGTCGGCGAGCAGCGGTGTGCGCGCCAACGCCCGGGCGAACCGGTCGACCAGAACGACGTCGATGCCGACAGCGACGATCACGGCCCTCACCCTACCGGCGTGGGGGCCCGCAGATTAGTCGTCGGCCACGCGATGGGCAATGCCTGTGGACGACCCGGGGGTACGCGCCGGACCGGCCGTCCACAGGGGCGGCGGCGGGGCCGGCGGACGGCCTAGCGTCGGGCCCGTCGAGGCGGTCGGGCACGGGGGTGGCTGGTGGTGGAGGTTCCGTTCACGGTCGAGCCGGAGGTGTTGCGTCGGGCGGCGCGGGCTCTCGGCGACGAGGGATACCGGCTCTGCCACGGGCTGACCGGGGTGCCGGGGCTGGTCGTGGCGGCGCCCGGATGGGCCGCCGGGGCGGCGACGGCCGTGCTGGAGGCGGCGGTGCACGGTTGGTGCGGCCGGCTCGGCGCCAGGGTGGCGGCAACGGGAGAGGCGGTCCGTGGGGCTGCCGAGGCCTACGAGTCGGTCGACGACCGCGCCGCCGCCCGGCTCAGGGCGGTACCCCGGTGACCGGCCGCCCGACGCGGGAGGGGTTGCCGATGGCCAGCCGCCCGACCCGAGTGGGTGCCCGGTGAGCGGGCATCCGGCGCAGGTGGGCAACCCGGCGGCCGGCTCGGCGGGGGTCGGTGCCGCCCCGTCCACCGCCGCCCCGCCCACCGCCGGGGCCGGCATCGGCTACCGGCAGCTCTGGGCGGCCGACCCGGGCGACTGGCGGGCGGCGGGCCGGGCCTGGGGTGCGCTGACCGGGCTGGCGCAACGCCGGCGGAGCAGCCTCGACCGGCAGGCGGGCACCCTGCGAACCGCCTGGGCGGGCGGCGCCGCGTCGGCGGCCGATCACCGGTTGGGCGGGTTGGGCAGGGAACTGACGGCGTTGGCGCCCGCGATGATCGAGGCCGAGCAGACGCTCGCCGAGTTCGCCCGGCGGGTGCAGACCGCCCGGGCCCGCCTCGACGCGGCGGTGGCGTCGGCGCAGGTGTCCGGCGTACGCGTCGACCGGGACGGGCGGGTGTCCGCCGGCCCGGCCCCGGCCCCCGGGCCCGTGGTGGCCGGTGTCGCACGAGCACTGCGCGACGCGCTCGACCTGGCCGGGACCGCCGACCGGGAGGCGGCGGCCCGGTTGGCGGCGCTGTCGGAGGCCGCCCACACCGGGTGGGTCGATCCGCCGCCGCCCGACCGACCGTGGCCCGGTGCGTCACCGGCGGCGGTGCGGGCCTGGTGGTCGGGGCTCACCGCGGCCGAGCGGCGGTGGTTGGTGACGTACGAACCGGAGCGGGTGGGCGGGCTCGACGGGATCCCGGCGGCGGCTCGGGACCAGGCCAACCGCCTGCGGCTCGACGCCGTCCGCGACGAGTTGCTCGCCGAGCGGGCACGGCTGCTGCTGCGGGTGCCGAGAGGGCCGGTGGAGGCCGTCGGGCTGCTCCGCGTGGAGGCGTCCCTCGCCGGGCTGACGGCGCTGACCGGGCGGCTCGACGCACCGGAGGCTCCCCGGGCGTACCTGCTCGGCATCGATCCGGCCGGTGAGGGTCGGGCAGTGGTGGCGCTGGGCAACCCGGACCGTTCGACCCGGGTGTTGACGCACGTGCCGGGGATGACCGCCGGGCTGGACGACGCCACCGACGAGCTGGGCCGGGCGGGCCGGGTGCTGGGCCGGTGCGCCGAGCTGGCCCCCGGCGAGGAGACCTCGGCGGTGCTCTGGCTGGACTACGACGCCCCCGACTTCCTGCACGAGGCCGCCGGGGACGGGCGGGCCCGCGACGCCGGTGGCGCACTGCACCGGTTCCAGGAGGGGTTACGGGCCACCCACGAGGGGCCACCGGCCCGGCAGACGGTGCTCGGGCACAGCTACGGCTCGCTGGTGGTCGGCGCGGCTGCCCGCGACCACGGGCTGGCCGCCGACGCGCTGGTCTTCGTGGGGTCGCCGGGCGTCGGGGTGGCGCACGCCTCCGAGCTGGGCGTGCCCCCCGGCCAGGTCTGGGCGAGCACCGCCCCCGACGACGTGATCCGGCTGACCCGACCGCCCGACGACCTGGCCCGACAGGCCGTGCTGGGCGGCTCGCCGGTGGGCACGCTGGCGGGGCTGCTGACGGGGCGGGACGACGAGCGCTGGTTCGGGCACGATCCCGCCGACCCGGGCTTCGGCGGGCGGACGTTCCCCAGCGGCCGGCACGGGCACACCGGCTACTGGGAGCCGGCCAACCCGGCACTGGACGGCATGGCCCGCGTGGTGCTGGGCCGGTGACCCGGGAACGGGCCGGGGATCGCCTACTCCACCGTGACGGACTTGGCCAGGTTGCGGGGCTGGTCGACGTCGTGGCCCCGGGCAGCGGCGATCTCCGCCGCGAACACCTGCAACGGCACGGTCGTCACCAGCGGCGCGAGCAGCGTCGGGGTGCGCGGCACGTGGATCAGGTGGTCGGCGTAGCGGACGACGGCCTCATCGCCCTCCTCGGCGATCACGATGGTGCGGGCCCCCCGGGCGCGGACCTCCTGGATGTTGGAGACGATCTTGTCGTGCAGCAGGCCCCGGCCGACCGGGGACGGCACCACGCAGATGACCGGCGTGCCCTTGTCGATCAGGGCGATCGGGCCGTGCTTCAGCTCGCCGGCGGCGAAGCCCTCGGCGTGCATGTACGCCAGCTCCTTGAGCTTGAGCGCACCCTCCAGCGCCACCGGGTAGCCGACGTGCCGGCCGATGAACAGCACGGTGGGCTCCGACCTCAGCTCCCGGGCCAGCTCCCGCACCGGATCCATCCGACCCAGCAGCTCGCGCAGCTTGGCCGGCATCCGGTGCAGCTGGTCGACGACGGCGGCCACCTCGTCGGCGAACTTGATGCCCCGCACCTGGGCCAGGTGCAGGCCGATCAGGTAACAGGCGACGAGCTGGGTGAGGAACGCCTTGGTGGAGGCGACGGCGATCTCCGGGCCGCCGTGGGTGTAGAGCACGGCGTCGGACTCGCGCGGGATGGTGGAGCCGTTGGTGTTGCAGATGGCCAGCACCCGGGCTTTCTGCTCCTTGGCGTGCCGCAGCGCCATCAGGGTGTCCATCGTCTCGCCGGACTGGGAGATCACCACGATGAGGGTGGACCGGTCGAGCACCGGGTCGCGATAGCGGAACTCGCTGGCCAGTTCCACCTCGCAGGGGATCCGGGTCCAGTGTTCGATGGCGTACTTGGCGACCAGACCCGAGTGGTACGCGGTGCCACAGGCCACGATGAAGATCTTGTCGACGTCGCGCAGGTCCTGGTCGGACAGGCGTACCTCGTCGAGCATGATCTCGCCGGTCTCGGTGAGCCGGCCGAGCAGGGTGTCGGCGACGGCCTGCGGCTGCTCCTCGATCTCCTTGAGCATGAACCAGTCGTAGCCGCCCTTCTCGGCGGCCGAGGAGTCCCAGTCGATGTGGAAGTCCTTGCCGCTGGCGGGCTGGCCGGTGAAGTCGGTGATCTCGATCGTGTCGGCCGTGATGAGCACGATCTGGTCCTGGCCCAGCTCGACGGCCTCGCGGGTGTGTTCGATGAAGGCGGCGACATCGCTGGCGAGGTAGTTCTCGCCCTCGCCCCGGCCGACGACCAGCGGCGAGTTCCGCCGGGCCCCGACGACGGCCCCGGGGACGGCGGCGTCCACGGCGAGCAGGGTGAAAGCCCCCTCCAACCGCTGGCACACCACCCGCATGCCGGCGGCGAGCAGTTGCGGGCCGTCGGGGTGGCCGGCGGCCCGCAGGTCGGCGAGCGCGGCGGAGAGCAGGTGCGCGGCGCACTCGGTGTCGGTGTCGCTGGTGAAGTTGACGCCGTCGGCCTCCAGTTCGGCGCGCAGCTTCGCGAAGTTCTCGATGATGCCGTTGTGAATGACGGCGACCCGCCCGTCGGGGGCCAGGTGCGGGTGGGCGTTGCGGTCGGTGGGGCCACCGTGGGTCGCCCAGCGGGTGTGCCCGATGCCGGTGGTGCCGTCGCCGATGCCCATGGGGCTGGCGGCGCAGGACGTCGGGTCGTTGGCGGCCCGCTCGGAGAGGACCTTCTCCAGGTTGGCCAGCTTGCCGGCCTTCTTCTCCGTCAGCAGCTCGCCGTCGCAGACGATGGCGACGCCGGCCGAGTCGTAGCCGCGGTACTCCAGCCGCCGCAGGCCGTCGAGCACGATGCCGAGCGCCGGGCGACCGCCGGCGTAACCCACGATTCCACACATGGCTCGCAGCCTAACCCAGCTTCGCTCATGGTGCGTGCTCGAAAGCCTGGTAAACAAGCATCGAACTTGAGCGAACAGGCGAGTGTGGTGCTCCTGGGCACAAAGCCCTCATCCGGAGCCGCCCCGGCGGCCCGTACCCTGGCGACGTGACGACGACCGCCGATGCCGACCCCCTGGTGGCGCGGATGCGCCCATTCGGGACGACCATCTTCGCCGAGATGTCCGCCCTCGCTGTGCGCACCGGCGCGGTCAACCTCGGCCAGGGCTTCCCCGACACCGACGGGCCACCGGAGATGCTGGCCGCCGCCGCCGAGGCGTTGCGCTCCGGCCGTAACCAGTACCCGCCCGGCCCCGGGGTGCCCGAGCTGCGCGCGGCGGTGTCGGCGCACCAGCGCCGGTTCTGGGGCCTGGAGTACGACCCGGACGGCGAGGTCGTGGTGACCGCCGGTGCCACGGAGGCGATCGCCGCCGCGATCCTCGGCCTGTGCGAGCCCGGCGACGAGGTGGTGTGCTTCGAGCCGTACTACGACTCGTACGCCGCCTCGATCACCCTGGCCGGCGCGGTCCGCCGCCCGGTCACCCTGCGTCCCGACCCCGAGGGCCGGTACGCCTTCGACCCCGACGCCCTGCGTGCCGCCTTCGGCCCGCGTACCCGGCTGGTGCTGCTCAACTCCCCGCACAACCCCACCGGCAAGGTGTTCACCCCGGGCGAGCTGGAGCTGGTGGCGCAGCTGTGCCGCGAGCACGGCGCGTACGCGGTGACCGACGAGGTGTACGAACACCTGGTCTTCACCGACGCCGCGTCCGGGCACGTGCCGCTGGCGACCCTGCCCGGGATGTGGGAGCGCACGCTGCGCATCTCCTCGGCCGGCAAGACGTTCTCCTGCACCGGCTGGAAGGTCGGCTGGGTGAGCGGGCCGAGGCCCCTGGTCTCGGCGGTGCTACGGGTGAAGCAGTTCCTCACCTTCGTCAACGCCGCACCCCTGCAACCGGCCGTCGCGGTGGCGCTCGCCCTGCCCGACGACTACTTCGCCGAGTTCCGCCGGGGCATGCAGGCCCGCCGGGACCAGCTCGTCGGCGGCCTGACCGACGCCGGCTTCGGGGTGCTCGTGCCCGAGGGCACGTACTTCGTCACCGCCGACATCGGGCCGCTCGGCGGGGTCGACGGCGTCGACTTCTGCCGCTCCCTGCCGGAGCGCTGCGGCGTGGTGGCGGTGCCCACCCAGGTCTTCTACGACGACCCGGAGGCCGGCCGCCGGCTGGTCCGCTTCGCCTTCTGCAAGCGGCCCGAGGTGCTGACGGAGGCCGTCGGCCGGCTGCGCCGCCCGGCGGGCTGACCCGCCGGCGGGCCGCCGCGGCCACGGGCCGCGAAGCCCACGGACGGCCAGGCCGAGCGGCCAGGTCCGGTTCTGCCGGCGCGACGATTCTGCCGCCGCGACGGTTCTGCCGGCGCGACGAGCGGGACCGGGACGCCGCTGCCCTTCCGGCCTCCGCCGACGCGCTGCCGGACGGCACCGAACGGCCGTCAGCGGATCGGGTCGGTGGGCGGCACCGGGCCGGGCGCCCCGGTGTCCGGGCGCGGGCGCGGCGGAGCCCAGACCGAGTCGTCCTGCCCACTGGCCGGCGGGCCCACCGGCGTCGGACCGCCCGCCCGGGCCGGGCCGGCCGGCGGGGAGCCGGCTGCCGCTGCGGCGTCCTCGGCGCCGGTGTCGACCCGGGCCCTGCGGCGGGCCGCCGACCAGGCCAGCACCGCCGCCACGAGGAACAGCAGGGCCGCCAGCTGCATCAGCTCGGCTGCGGACCGCACGTCGTGCGTGACGGCGAGGTGGCGGGACCGTTCGGCGGCGTCCTGCCACTGCTCCGGGTCCAGCGGCAGCACGTCCTGGAGCAGACTCAGCGCGGCGGCGAGCGGCAGGGAGACCAGCAGCAGCGCCAGCCGGCCCCGGGTCGACCGGCGCAGCGCCGCCCACCAGACCAGCCCGGCCAGGACCACTGTGCCGAGCACCAGCAGCACGGCGGTGGCACCGAAGGTGGGCCACCAGACGTTGCGCCGCTCCACCTCGGCGGCGGTCAGGCCGTACACGGTCACCCAGGGGAACAGCACGCCCGCCAGCGTGGCGAGCGTGGCCGCGCCCGCCACGGCGAACCGGCCGCTGCCGGGCCACCAGGTGGCGACGAGGACCATCGCGAGCACCGCGACGCCGAGCACGCCGAGTGTCAGGCCGGAGGTGTCGTAGCCGAACCAGATCGAGCCGTACCCCTCGTCGAGGAGGGTCCCGGTCCGGCGGACGACCTCGGCCCAGCGGCCGGCGGCCTCGTCCGCGCCGGACGACAGGCGGTGCGCCGCACCGACCAGCACCGTGGACAGGACCGCCAGCGCCAAGCCGGCCACCGCCACCGCTCCGCGCGCCCACCGCCGGGGCAGCAGCACGGCAGCCCCGACCAGCAGGACCACCGGCACCACGACCACGAGGAACGCATATCCCCAGGCACCGATCCCGGTGACCCCGAGCCGGGCCTCCGAGTCCTGGTTGACCAGGGCGTCGGAGCGCACCCCGAGCACCGAGAGGGACACCTCGGACCAGGGCGCCACGGCGGCGACGCCGAGCAGACCGACCCCGACGAGGGTGGCGAGCAGCCGACCCCAGCGGGCTGCGAACCAGCCGGCCTCTTCCTCCGGACCCGGTTCACCGGCCGGCGGGTCGTCGGCAGGCTGCCAGGTGGCGGCGGGATGGGACACGATCACCTCCGCGGGACAGGCTGGTCGCCGTACGACCAGGCCGGAATCACGCTGGTCGCCGAACGACGAACGGGGACAGGGTGGTCGCCGGACGGCCACCCGGGACGTGGACGTCGTGGGACGACGCGCGACATGGTCCCACGACGGCGGCCCCGGTGCGGGGACGCGACACCGGACAGATGGCAGGCGCCACGAGGAAACGGTCGAGCGGGCGGCGGTGTGGTCAGGCCCTCGGCGGGCTCGCGGTGCGGACCAGGGCGGCGATGCGCTCGGCGACGTCCCGGGCGGTCTGCTCGGTGGCGGCCTCGACCATGACGCGTACCAGCGGTTCGGTGCCGGAGGGCCGCAGCAGCACCCGCCCGGTGTCGCCCAGCTCCGCCTCGGCCCGCTCGACCTCGGCCCGGACGACGGGAGCGGCGGCACCGACCGTACGGTCGCCCACCGGGACGTTGATCAGCACCTGGGGCAGCTTGGTGACCACGCCGGCCAGGTCGGCCAGGGACCGGCCGGTGGCCGCCATCCTGGCCATCAGGTGCAGGCCGGTCAGCACCCCGTCGCCGGTGGTGGCGTAGGCCGGCATGACGATGTGTCCGCTCTGCTCGCCGCCGAGGGCGAGGCCGGCGGCGCGCAGCTCCTCCAGCACGTACCGGTCGCCCACCTTGGTCTCGACCAGCCGGATGCCCTCGGCGGACATGGCCAGGCGCAGGCCGAGGTTGCTCATCACGGTGGCCACCAGGGTGTCGTCGGTCAGCGTGCCGGCCTCCCGCATCGCCAGGGCCAGGATGGCCATCACCTCGTCGCCGTCGACCTCGTCGCCCTCGGCGGTCACCGCGAGGCACCGGTCGGCGTCGCCGTCGTGGGCGATGCCGAGGTGCGCGCCGTGCTCGACCACGGCGGCGCGCAGCGCCTCGATGTGGTTGGACCCGCAGCCGTCGTTGATGTTGAGGCCGTCCGGCTCGGCGTGGATCGCGACGACCTCGGCACCGGCCTCCCGGTAGGCCACGGGGGCGACCTCGGCGGCGGCACCGTTGGCGCAGTCGACCACGACCTTGATGCCGTCGAGGCGGTGCGGCACCGTGCTGCCGAGGTGCTGGACGTAGTGGTCGGCACCGTCGAGCAGGTCGTGCACCCGGCCGACGCCGGCCCCGACGGGCCGCGCCCAGGCGGTGGTGGCGTTGGCTTCGACGGCGGCCTCGATACGCAGCTCGATCTCGTCCGGCAGCTTGTGTCCCCCGGCGGCGAAGAGCTTGATCCCGTTGTCGGGCATCGGGTTGTGCGAGGCGGACAGCATCACCCCGAGGTCGGCCTTGGCCTCGGCGGTGAGGTAGGCCACGGCGGGGGTGGGCAGCACACCGACCCGGATCACGGTCGCGCCGGCGCTGGTGAGCCCGGCGACCACGGCCGCCTCCAGCATCTCGCCGCTGGCGCGGGTGTCCCGCCCGACCACGGCCACCGGCGGGTGGCTGCGGTCGGTCTCCGCGAGCGTGTGGGCGGCGGCCACGGCGACCGCGAGCGCCAGCTCGGGAGTGAGATCCGCGTTCGCCCGCCCGCGTACGCCGTCCGTGCCGAACAACCGACCCATACCCGCCAACCTCCGTTGGAACTGCCGTGGAAGAAAAAGCGGAACGGCCGGCCCACCTCCCCCGGTCGAGGGGGAGGCGGACCGGCCGTCCGTCAGAAGTACAAGGTGCGGCTGAAGGTCAGCGCTTCGAGTACTGGGGAGCCTTGCGGGCCTTCTTGAGGCCGTACTTCTTGCTCTCCTTGACCCGCGCGTCGCGGGTGAGGAATCCGGCCTTCTTCAGCGCCGGACGGTCGTCGGGCTCGCTGACGATCAGCGCCCGCGCGATGGCGAGGCGCAGTGCGCCGGCCTGACCGGTGGTGCCGCCGCCGCGCAGGTTGGCGATGACGTCGAAGGCCTCCGGCTTCTCGGCGGTGACCAGCGGATCCTTGATCAGCTGCTGGTGCACCTTGCTCGGGAAGTAGGCCTCGAGGTCCCGACCGTTGCAGGTGATCTTGCCGGAACCCGGCACGATGCGGACCCGGACGATGGCTTCCTTGCGCCGACCCACGGTCTGGATCGGGCGGTCACCACGGGGCGCGCGGGCGACGGGCGCCGGCGCCTCGGTGGCCTCGGGGGCGACCTCGGTGGCGGTGATGTCGGTCATGCTGCTTCCTTCGCCCGCGCTCACTGCGCGATCTGCTTGATCTCGAACGGCACCGGCTGCTGCGCGGCGTGCGGGTGCTCGGCACCGGCGTAGACCTTCAGCTTCTTGATCAGCTGACGGCCGAGCTTGTTGTGCGGGAGCATGCCCTTGACGGCCAGCTCGACGGCCCGCTCGGGGCGCTTGGTCAGCAGCTCCTCGTAGCCCACCTGCTTGAGACCGCCCGGGTAGCCGGAGTGGCGGTAGGCGATCTTCTGCTGCCGCTTGTTGCCGGTCAGCGCAACCTTGCCCGCGTTCACGATGACGACGAAGTCGCCCGTGTCGACGTGCGGCGCGAAAGTCGGCTTGTGCTTGCCGCGCAGCAGCGTGGCGGCGTGGGTGGCCAGGCGGCCCAGCACGACATCAGAGGCGTCGATGACGTGCCACTGACGCTCGATCTCACCCGGCTTCGGGCTGTACGTACGCACAGGTCTACCTTGTCTCGTCGTCGGTCTGGGGTCGCGCGCCGAGGTGACCAGATGCTCCAGGCCGGACCAGCGCGCACGAACGACCAAGCGCACCTTAGGCGGCACGCCACTGGATGTCGTACAACAGCAGGCAACGATACCCGCCGCCCGGCGGGCCAGTCAAAACGGGGTCCGCCCCGCGCGGCGGACCCCCGGCCATGACCGGGATCACACCCGGGCGCGGGCCATCCGGGCTCCCGGGCGCAGGTAGGCGGCCCAGGTGACCACCAGCAGCAGCAGGAAGAACCCGAGGTAGAAGCGCAGTGCGGGCTGGATGCCGCCGTAGGTCGACCTGGCCCAGGCGTAGCAGATCGGCACCAGGAACCCGCCGAGGGCGCCGACCGAGGAGATGATGCCGAGCGCACCGGCCGCCTGCCGGCGCATCGCCAGCATCGTCTCCGGCGACCCGCCCAGATCCTCGCCCTTGACCTGGAAGATCCTGGAGATCATCCGGTAGGTCGAGCCGTTGCCGATGCCGGTGGCCACGAACAACACCATGAAGGCCACGAAGAACACGCCGAGGCTGCGGTTGTCGACCGACCACAGCGCCGCGTACGCGCCGACGGCCATCAGGACGAAGCTGCCCACCGTCACCCGGGCGCCGCCGACCGAGTCGGACAGCCGGCCGCCGAACGGCCGGCAGACCGAGCCCACCGCGGCGCCCAGGAACGCCCAGGCGAGCGCGATGTCGGGCCGACCGAAGACGGAGTTGAGCAGCGTCGGGAAGGCCGCCGAGTAGCCGATGAAGGAGCCGAAGGTGCCGATGTACAGCAGGGACATGATCCAGGTGTCCCGGTGCCGCAGCGACGACCAGACGGGCCTGACGTCGGCCTTGGCCTCGGCGAGGTTGTCCATCCACAGGAAGGCGCAGACGGCGGCGATCACCGCGAGGGGGATGTACATCAGGCCCGCGCGGGCCAGCGCCAGCCCGCCGCCGATGACGATCACCTGGGGCACCACGAACTGCACGACGGCCACGCCGATGTTGCCGCCGGCGGCGTTGAGCCCGAGCGCCCAGCCCTTCTCCCGCTCCGGGTAGAAGAAGGAGATGTTCGCCATGCTGGAGGCGAAGTTGCCGCCACCGAAGCCGGCGGTCGCGGCGATCAGCACCAGCGGCACGAAGCCGATCTGGGGGTTCTCCACCGCCCAGGCCAGCCCGGCGCAGGGCACGATCAGCAGCAGCGCGGAGATGACGGTCCAGTTGCGCCCGCCGAAGAGCGGCACCGCGAACGTGTACGGCAGCCGCAGCAGCGCGCCGACGCCGCTGGGCACGGCGGTGAGCCAGAGGGCCTGGCTGGTGGTGAGCTGCCAGCCGGTGTCGCCGAGGCGGACCACCACGATGCTCCAGAGCAACCAGACCGAGAAGCCGATGTGCTCGGCGAAGATCGACCAGATCAGGTTGCGCCGGGCGACGCCCCTTCCGGCGCTCCGCCAGAAGACGGGGTCCTCGGGTGCCCAGTGGCCGATCCAGCGGCCGGGGCGGCGTTGCAGGTCGACCTCGTCGGTCACCTCGGGTCGCACGCTTGTCGCGGTCATCAGCTCCTGCTCCTCCCGGCCGGCCACGTGGTCGACGGCCCGTGCGTACCCGGTCGGTCGGGGGCGGCGGGCGGTCCCGGCAGAAAGCTAGGCAGCGGCCGTTACCACGGCGTTCGTCGTCGGAGTCGGCCAGGCAACGGTGATCGCACGGCCGGGCGGAGGCGGCGGTGAGGACGGTGGCTCAGAGCTGCTGGAGGATGCGCAACGCCCGGCTGACCCGCAGCATGGTGTCGGTGTCGGCCACGTCCACACACTCGGTGAACCACTTCTTCATGGGCGCGGAGAGCCGGTCGGGCATGACGACCCACCCACCCATCGGCACGGCCAGGGGCGAGTCGCGCAGCAGCGCGGCCTCGACCACCTCGGCGACGATCACGATCGGCACGTCGGTGGAGTTGTAGACGTCGGAGCTGACCACCAGGCCGAGGCGTTCCCGGGCGCCGGAGATGCGCCAGACCTCGCCCCTACGCAGCACGCGGGCGCCCGCCGAAGAGCAGGTCGTCGACCATGCCCACCTCGCGGGCGTCGGCCAGGGCGGCGGCCTCCAGGTCGAGCCCGGCGCGACCGACGGCGGCGGCGTGGGCGCTGAACACCTCACGCAGCGCCTTCTCCCGGGCCGCCTGGTCCATCCAGGCGGACAGCGAGAGCCCTTCGCGCTTGGCGAACCGCCGGGCCTCCTCGATCGTCTCGTCGGAGAACGACAGGGTCACCTTGGCTGTCATGCCGAGCAGACTACCCGCTGGTATGACCGCCAGTCATCCCGACCGGTCCGCGGATTGGCGCCGACCGCCGAAGACGGCAAACCGCCGCCACCGCCCACGACCGACGTCGGCGGTGTCGATCGCACTCACCTGCTCCCGCAGTTCGGGAACCGGCTTCCGCCTGGTGGGCACTGCGAGCCGACGCGGTGCCCCTGTGCGGTGTGAGCGGCTCTTGACAGGACCGAAACAGACGGGACCCGGACCGGAAACCGCCCCCCGGCACGCTGTGCCGACATGACAGACGGTGTGCGGTCGACGACCCGGCCGGGGCAACGGCCCCGGGAGGTGGCGACCCACTGTCCCTACTGCGCCCTCCAGTGCGGCATGACCCTGCGCACCGACGGCGCGGCGGTGACGGTCGCGCCCCGCCAGTTCCCGACCAACCGGGGCGGCCTCTGCCAGAAGGGCTGGACCGCAGCCGAACTGCTCGACCACCCCGAGCGGCTGACCACTCCCCTGCTGCGCGACCCGGCCACCGGCGAACTGCGCCCCGCCACCTGGGACGCCGTCCTGGCCCGGATCACCGACGGCGTCCGGGCCGCGCAACGGGGGCACGGGCGCGACGCCGTCGCCGTCTTCGGCGGCGGCGGGCTCACCAACGAGAAGGCGTACGCCCTGGGCAAGTTCGCCCGGGTCGCGCTGCGCACCCGGCACATCGACTACAACGGACGGTTCTGCATGTCGTCGGCGGCGGCGGCCGGGATGCGTGCCTTCGGCGTCGACCGGGGGCTGCCGTTCCCGCTGGCCGACCTCGGCCGGGCCGACACGCTGCTGCTGGTCGGCGCGAACCCGGCCGAGACCATGCCGCCGCTGGTGCGCTGGCTGACCGAGCAGCGGGAGCGGGGCGGGAAGCTGATCGTGGTCGACCCCCGGGTCACCGCCACCGCCCGGCTGGCCGACCTGCACCTGCAACCGCTGCCCGGCACCGACCTGGCGGTGGCGAACGCGCTGCTGCACGTCGCGCTCACCGAGGGCTGGGTCGACAAGGAGTACGTGGACGCCCGCACCACCGGCTTCGAGGCGGTCCGCCGCAACGTGGCCGGCTGGTGGCCGGCCCGCGCCGAGGCGCTGTCCGGGGTGCCGGTGGCCGACCTGGAGGCGACCGCCCGGGCCCTGGGTACGGCCGGCCGGGCGATCATCCTCACCGCCCGCGGAGCGGAACAGCACGCCAAGGGCGTCGACACCGTCACCGGGTTCGTCAACCTGGCCCTCGCTCTCGGCCTGCCCGGCCGGCCCGGCTCCGGCTACGGCTGCCTGACCGGGCAGGGCAACGGGCAGGGCGGCCGGGAACACGGCCAGAAGGCCGACCAGCTCCCCGGCTACCGGAAGATCGACGACCCGGCCGCCCGCGCGCACGTCGCCGGGGTCTGGGGCGTACCCGCAGACGAGCTGCCCGGGCCGGGGGTGCCCGCGTACCAGCTGCTCGACGCCCTGGGCACCGACGGCGGCCCCCGGGCGCTGCTCGTCTTCGGCTCCAACCCGGTGGTCTCCGCGCCCCGCGCGGCCCGGGTCGAGAGTCGCCTGCGCGACCTGGACCTGCTGGTCGTCGCCGACTTCCTGCTCTCCGAGACGGCCGCGCTGGCCGACGTCGTGCTGCCCACCGCCCAGTGGGCCGAGGAGGACGGCACGATGACCAACCTGGAGGGCCGGGTGCTGCGCCGCACGGCCCTGCGCCCACCGCCCGCCGGTGTGCGCACCGACCTGGAGATCCTCGCCGCACTGGCGGAACGGCTGGGCGGCCCCGCGGCGCGGCAGCGCTTCCCCACCGACCCGGCCACGGTCTTCGGCGAACTGCGCCGGGCCTCCGCCGGCGGCCTCGCCGACTACGCCGGGATCAGCTGGGAACGCGTCGAGACCTCCGACGGCGCGTTCTGGCCCTGCCCCGACGCCGACGGCCCCGACAGCCCACGGATGTTCACCGACCGGTTCGCCACGCCCGACGGGCTGGCCCGCTTCCACCCCGTGGAGCACCGGCCGGCCGCCGAGGAGGTCTGCGCCCGCTACCCGCTGCACTTCACCACCGGCCGGGTTCTCGCGCAGTACCAGTCGGGCACGCAGACCCGGCGGGTGGCCGCGCTGCGGCGGGCCGCGCCGGAGGCCTTCGTCGAACTGCACCCCGACCTGGCCCACCGGCTCGGCGTCGGCGACGGCGAGCCGGTGCGGGTCGTCTCCCGCCGGGGTGAGTTCCGCGCCCCGGCCCGGCTCAGCCCGGCCATCCGCCCCGACACGGTGTTCGCACCGTTCCACTGGGGCGGCGCGGCGCGGGCCAACTCCGTCACCAACGACGCCGTCGACCCGGTCTCCGGGATGCCCGAGTTCAAGATCTGCGCGGTACGGGTGGAGAAGGTATGACCGAGCGAATCGTGATCATCGGCAACGGCATGGCCGGCTCCCGCCTGGCCGGCGAGCTGCACGCCCGGGGTGGCGACCACAAGGTCACCGTGCTCGGGGCGGAACCGCACCGGGCGTACAACCGGATCATGCTGTCGACCCTGCTCGCGGGGAAGATCGGCGAGCCGGACGTGGAGCTGGCGGAGGTCGCCGGCCACGGCGTCGACCTGCGTACCGGCAGCACGGTGACCGCGATCGACCGGGCCGCCCGGCAGGTGCACACCGCCGACGGCGACCGGATCGACTACGACCACCTGGTGCTCGCCACCGGCAGCCGGGCGGTGGTGCCGCCGCTGCCGGGGCTCGACCCGGCCGACCCGCCGGACCGGGTGGTGCCGTTCCGCACCCTGGACGACTGCCGGCGGATCCTCGCTCACGCCGACGGCGCACGCCGCGCGTTGGTGCTCGGCGGCGGTCTGCTGGGGCTGGAGGCCGCGCGAGGGCTCGCCGCCCGGGGCCTCGACGTCGGGGTGGTGCACCCGGTGCCACACCTGATGGAACGCCAGCTCGACGCGGCCGGCGCCGCGGTGCTCGCCGGCACCCTCGCCGACCTCGGCGTGACCACCCACCTGGCCGTGCCGGCGACCGCGGTGGCCGCCGACGCCGACGGCGTCCGACTGGATCTCGCCGACGGCCGGTCGCTCACCGCCGACCTGCTGGTGCTGTCCTGTGGGGTACGCCCCGACACCGCGCTCGCCGTCGCCGCCGGGCTGGACGTGGAACGGGGCGTGCTGGTCGACGACCGGCTGCGCACCCGCGACGAGCAGGTCTCGGCGATCGGCGACTGCGCCCAGCACGACGGTACGGTCACCGGGCTGGTGGCCCCCGCCTGGGCGCAGGCCCGGGTCGTCGCCGACCTGCTCACCGGGGCCGAACCGGCGGCCCGGTACCGGCACCGGCCGGCGGTGACCCGGCTCAAGGCCGCCGGTATCGACCTGGCGGCGATGGGCGACCCGGCCGGTGGGCCGGGCGAGGAGCTGACCTTCGCCGACCCGACCCGCGGCACGTACGCCCGGCTGCGCATCCACGACGAGCGGCTCACCGCCGCCATCCTGCTGGGCGACAACCCCACGGTCGGCACCGTGATCCAGCTCTTCGACCGGGGCCAGCCGGTGCCCGCCGACCGGCGGGCCCTGCTCCTGGGCCGGGCGGTCGGCACCACGACCGCCGCACCGGCCACGTCCCCGGCGCTGATGCCGGACGCGGCGACGGTGTGCCAGTGCAACACCGTCAGCAAGGGCGCCCTGGTGCGCTGCTGGCGCGACGGAGCCCGGACGGTCGACGCCGTGGTCTCCCGGACCCGGGCCGGCACCGGCTGCGGGAGCTGCCGGGACGCGGTCGTCGGCATCGTCGACTGGCTGTCAACAGTGGATTCGGTGGAGGTGTCACGATGAACCGGGTCGTCGTCATCGGCAACGGCATGGTCGGACAACGGTTCGTGGACGCCCTGCGCGCCCGCGATCCCCGGGGACGCTGGCAGGTCACGGTGCTCGCCGAGGAGGGCCGGCCCGCGTACGACCGGGTGCGGTTGTCGGCGTTCTTCGACGGGGTGTCCGCCGAGGAGCTGAACCTGCACACCCCGCACGACGGGGTGCGGGTGCGCCTCGGCGAGCCGGCCGGCGCGATCGACCGGGACCGGCGGGTGGTGACCACCGCCGCCGGCGAGTACCCGTACGACGCGCTGGTGCTGGCCACCGGCTCGTACGCCTTCGTACCGCCGGTGCCGGGCGCGACGCTGCCCGGTGTCTTCGTCTACCGCACGCTGGACGACCTGGCGGCGATCCGCGCGCACGCCGCCGGCCGACACGCCGGCACGGTGATCGGCGGCGGCCTGCTCGGACTGGAGGCGGCCAACGCGCTGCGCCTGCTGGGCCTGTCCACCAGTGTCGTGGAGTTCGCGCCCCGGCTGATGCCGGTGCAGGTCGACCCGGCCGGTGGGGCGATGCTGCGCCGCTACGTCGAGGACCTGGGCGTGACCTGCCACCTGGGGGTGGCCACCACCGCGCTGCGGCCCGGCCCCGACGGCACGGTCGCGGCCCTGGAACTGGCCGACGGCACCGTGCTGGACACCGAACTGGTCGTGGTGGCCGCCGGCATCCGGCCCCGCGACGAACTGGCCCGCGCGGCGGGGCTGGAGCTCGGCCCGCGCGGCGGGGTGCTGGTCGACGACACCGGCCGTACCGCCGACGAGCGGATCTGGGCGGTCGGCGAGTGCGCCGCCGTGGACGGCACCTGCCACGGCCTGGTCGCCCCCGGCTACGCGATGGCCGAGGTGGTCGCCGACCGGCTGGTGGGCGGCGCGGCCACCTTCCCGGGCGCGGACACCGCCACCAAGCTGAAGCTGCTCGGCGTCGACGTGGCCTCCTTCGGCGACGCGCACGGCACCACACCGGGCTGCCTCGACGTGACGTTCACCGACCCGGTCACCCGGGTGTACGCGAAACTGGTCCTGTCCGACGACGCGCAGACGCTGCTGGGCGGGGTGCTGGTCGGCGACGCGTCCGCCTACCCGACGCTGCGGGCCAGCGTCGGGGGTCCGTTGCCGGGGCCGCCGCTGGCGCTGCTCGCGCCGGAGGGCGCGGCGGCGGGCGGGGCGACCAGTCTGCCCGGCACCGCGCAGGTGTGCTCGTGCAACGCGGTGACGCGGGCCGACATCGACTCCGCGATCGCCGGTGGCTGCGCGGACGTGCCGTCGCTGAAGGCGTGCACCCGGGCCGGCACGAGCTGCGGGTCGTGTGTGCCGATGCTCAAGCAGCTCCTCGACGCCGCCGGGGTGCGGCAGTCCACGGCGCTGTGCGAACACTTCGACGTCAGCCGCCAGGAGCTGTTCGACATCGTGCGGGTGCGGGGCGTCCGCACCTTCTCGCGGCTGGTCGCCGAGCACGGCCGGGGCCGGGGCTGCGACATCTGCAAGCCGGTGGTGGCGTCGATCCTCGCCTCGCTGGGCGGCGGGCACATCCTCGACGGCGAGCAGGCGTCGCTCCAGGACACCAACGACCACTTCCTGGCCAACCTGCAACGCGACGGCAGCTACTCGGTGGTGCCCCGGATCCCCGGTGGCGAGATCACCCCGGACAAGCTGATCGTGATCGGCGAGGTGGCCCGCGACTTCCAGCTCTACACGAAGATCACCGGCGGGCAGCGCATCGACCTGTTCGGCGCGCGGGTCGACCAGCTTCCGCAGATCTGGCGCCGGCTGGTCGACGCCGGGTTCGAGTCCGGCCACGCGTACGGCAAGGCGCTGCGGACGGTCAAGTCGTGCGTCGGGTCGACCTGGTGCCGGTACGGGGTGCAGGACTCGGTGGGCATGGCGATCGCGTTGGAGCTGCGCTACCGGGGGCTACGCGCCCCTCACAAGATCAAGTCTGCGGTGTCGGGCTGCGCCCGCGAATGCGCCGAGGCGCGCAGCAAGGACTTCGGCATCATCGCCACCGACACCGGCTGGAACCTCTACGTCGGCGGCAACGGCGGCTTCCGACCCCGGCACGCCGACCTGTTCGCCACCGACCTGTCCACGGACGCGCTGGTCCGACTCGTCGACAGATTCCTGATCTACTACATCCGCACCGCCGACCGGCTGCAACGCACCGCCGCCTGGATCGAGGCGATGGACGGCGGCCTCGACCACCTGCGCGCGGTCATCGTGGACGACAGCCTCGGGCTCTGCGCCGACCTGGACGCCGCGATGGCCCGCCACGTCACCTCGTACTCCGACGAGTGGGCCGACGTGCTCGACGACCCGGACCGGCTGCGGCGCTTCACCTCCTTCGTCAACGCCCCCGACGTGCCCGACCCGTCGATCACCTTCACCAGCGAACGCGGCCAGCCGGTGCCCGCCGGGGGCCGTCTCCCCTCACCCGCGGGCCGCCAGGCGGTCCCGCTCGGCCTGCCGGAGGTACGGCGATGACCATCGCCCTGACGACACTGCGCTGGACGACCGTCTGCCCGCTGGAGCGGCTGGAACCGGACCGGGGCGTCGCCGCCCTGGTCGACGGGGTGCAGGTGGCGCTGTTCCGCACCGCGGACGGACTGTTCGCGATCGGCAACCTCGACCCGGTGGGGGGCGCGTACGTGCTGTCCCGCGGGATCGTGGGCAGCCGGGGCGGGGTACCCACCGTCGCCTCGCCGCTGCACAAGCAGGTGTACGACCTCCGCACCGGCCAGTGCCTGGACCTGCCCGGGGTGTCCGTGCCCCGGCACGAGGTGCGCTGCCGGGACGGCCTGGTCGAGGTGCGGCTGCGACAGGAGGAGTGAATGCGCGAGGAACTGGCCGGCTTCACCATCGGGGTGACGGCCGACCGGCGGCGGGACGAACTCGCCGCGCTGCTCCAGCGTCGGGGGGCCCGCGTGGTGCTCGCCCCGGCGCTGCGGATCGTGCCGCTCGCCGACGACACCGAGCTGCGCGATGCCACCCGGGCCTGCCTGGACCGGCCGCCGGACATCCTGATGGCCAACACCGGGATCGGCATGCGCGGCTGGCTGGAGGCGGCCGAGGGCTGGGGCCTGGCCGAACCGCTGCGCTCGGTGCTGGGCCGGGCGTACGTGGTGACCCGGGGCCCCAAGGCGCGCGGGGCGATCCGGGCCGCCGGACTGCACGACCAGTGGTCGCCCGATTCGGAGAGCTGTGACGAGGTCGTGCGGCACCTGTGCCGGCGCGGGGTGGCCGGGCAGGTGATCGCCATGCAGCTGCACGGGGAGCGGCAGCCGGAGTGCACCCTCGCCCTGGAGGAGGCCGGCGCCACCGTCATCGAGGTGCCCGTCTACCGGTGGGCCCCGCCGACCGACCCGGCGCCGTTGCACCGGCTCGTCGACCTGGTCGCCGGCCGGCTCGTGGACGCGGTCACGTTCACCTCCGCCCCCGCCGCGGAGGCGCTGCTGCGCGCCGCCGGGGACCGCACCGAGACGGTGCTGGAGGCGCTGCGCGGCGACGTGCTGGCCAGTTGCGTGGGTGCGGTCACCGCGGAGCCGCTGCTGCGGCGGGGTGTGCCGGTGGCCGCTCCCAGCCGGGCGCGGCTCGGGGCACTGGTCCGCACCATCGTCGACGAACTGCCCCGGCGGACCACCACCATCAAGGCGGCGGGACACCTGCTGACCCTGCGCGGGCACGCCGCCGTGGTGGACGGGGAACTGCGCCCGCTCGCCCCCGCGCCGATGGCGGTGCTGCGGGCCCTGGCGCAGACCCCGGGACGGGTGCTGTCGCGTACCTCGCTGCTGCGGGCGCTACCCCGGGGAGCCGACGAGCACGCGGTGGAGATGGCGGTGGCCCGGCTGCGCGCCGGTCTGAAGACCCCCCGCGTGGTGCAGACCGTGGTCAAGCGCGGCTACCGTCTGCGCGTGGACTGACCGGCCGCGCGCCGGGGGTCGCTCCCGGCACGCGGCCCGGCGGTCAGCCGACGGGCGTCGGGTAGCCCCGGTCGTGTTCGGCCTGCAGGCGAAGCATGGCGTGTTCCACCACCGTCACCAGCACCTGCTTGACCGCGTCCCGGTTCCGGGCGTCCGTCATCACCAGCGGCACGTCCGGGGAGATGGCCAACGCCTCCCGGACCTCCTCCAGCTCGTACTGGGGGGCGCCGTCGAACCGGTTCAACGCCACCACGTACGGCAGCTTGCGGTTCTCGAAGTAGTCCAGCGGGGCGAAGGCGTCGGTGATCCGGCGGGTGTCCACCAGCACCGCGGCACCCACCGCACCCTTGATGATCTCGTCCCACATGAACCAGAACCGGGTCTGCCCGGGTGTGCCGAAGAGATACAGGATCAGGTCCTCGGCCATGGTGATCCGGCCGAAGTCCATGGCGACCGTGGTCGTCTGCTTCCCCGGCACCTTGGACGGATCGTCGATTCCGACGCCGGCCGCGGTCATCACCGCCTCGGTGGTCAGCGGCGTGATCTCGGAGATCGCGCCGACCAGGGTCGTCTTGCCGACACCGAAGCCACCCGCGACAACGATCTTCGCGGAGATGATTCCCCGGCTCTGGCGGGCCCCGACGGGGTCATAGCTCGCGAAGTCCACTCAGCACCCTTCCCAGCAGTTCCATCCGCTCCTCGTAACCCGTTGCGGGAGCGGCCGTGTGTAGCGTCAGCAGACCCTCGGCCACCATGTCGGCGACCAGCACCCGGGCCACGCCCAGGGGCAGCCGGGTGTACGCGGCGATCTCCGCCAGCGACTGTGCACGGCCCTCGCAGACCGTGGCGATGCGGTACTTGTCGTGCCCGGCGAAGCGTGCCTCGGCGGCCTGGGTGGGACTGGCACCGAGCACCGCCTCCAGGGCGATGTCCTGGAGCGGCTCGGTGCGCCCGCGAGTGACCGCGTAGGGGCGCACCAACGCCCCCCGTGGGTCACGTCGTTGTGGGTCCATCCGCAATCACCTCCTCGTCCCCTCCGACTCGCCTCGTCCACGCGGCGCGTGGCGGGTACGACTACGACCGCACCTTGTCCCGCGGCAGTGGCACCAACGCCGCACCGACCCGTTCCACCAGCAGCGCCATCTCGTAACCGACCTGGCCCACGTCACAGCTACGAGCGGCGAGCACCGCCATCGAGGAGCCGTCACTGATGGACATCAGGAACAGGTAGCCGCTGTCCATCTCGATGACGGTCTGCAGCACGCCGCCCGCGCTGAACATCCGCGCCGCGCCTTCGGTCAGGCTCACCACACCGGAGGTGATCGCCGCGAGCTGGTCCGCCCGGTCCGCCGGGAGGTCCCGCGAGGAGGCGAGCAGCAGCCCGTCGGCGGACACCGCCACCACGTGGGCGATGCCCGCCACGCTGTCGGCGAAGTTGGTGAGCAGCCAACCCATGTCCTGCATGGCCGCTGGCCTGTTCATCGGCTCGTCTCCTTGGTCGAGGTGCTGTTCTGGTCCGCGCCGGCCGACCGACCGCGCTGGACGCCACGGTGGTAGGCCGACAGCAGTCCGCGTACTTCGTCGGGCGTGCGCCGGCTGCGCTCCCGCCCGCTGCGGTTCTCGATGCCACCGGGCACGAGCTGCGCCTGCGGCACCCGCTTGGGCAGACCCGACCGGGTGGTCCCGCCGGCCTCAGGTTCGGCGGCCCGGCTGGCCCGGGACCAGCCGTCGTCCGCCGCGGTGCGCCACGCCTCGGAGTCGGCCGCGGGGGCCTCCGCCCCGGGGGGCGGGGCGGCCGGGGCCGGCGCGGCGCGCGGCGGGGTCGGAGCGGCGGGCGGCGGGGTCGGGGCGGCGGGCGGCGGGGTCGGGGCGGCGGGCGGCGGGGTCTGTGCCGCCGCCGGCGGGCTGTACGAGGGCGGCGGCGGCTGGGTCACCCCGGTCGACCCGCCCGGCGTCCGCGTGGGCAGCGGTGGTCCTCCCGCGCTCGGGCGGGCACCGGCGGCGGCCCCGACCTGCTGACCCGCGGCCGGCTGGTCGAAGTCGGGACGGCTGAAGATGGCCGTGGCGTCGTTGCCGTGCGAGCGGAACCAGACCGCTTCCATCTCCCGGAAGATCGGCGCCTCGGCCTGCGGTGCGGGTCGCGGCGTGATCGGCGGGGTGGAGGTCACCGGCCCGGTGGCGGCCAGGCTCGCCCCCAGGCCGCCACCGGCGGGCCAGCCGTTGGCGACCGGGCCGGGGCTGGTGGCATTGCCGCCAGCCAGTGGACCGGCGGTGCCGGAACTCGCCGTGCTGGCCGGCGCACCCGCCCGGGCGAGCGGCCCCGCCGTGGCGGCCGGTGATCCGGCGACCGGACCCAGGGGCAGCGACGGGGCCGGCTCTGCGGCCTCGGTGCCGGGAGTGCGCCGGGGCAGCGGGGGCAGGGTGGGGTTGGCGACGGTCGGCCCGCCGGTGAACAGCGCGTTCGACGACGGCTGCCCCGACCCGAGGCCGCCGGCCTGGACGGTGCTCCTGCTGTCCCGCGCCTGCTCGGATGCCTGCCAGGGGGCGGGAGAGTCGGCGTCGGTGCGCCAGCGGTCGGTGAGTGTGGCGGTGCCGGTGCGGCCCGCTCCGGGGGACTGGTCACCGAGGCTCGCCGGGGCCATCGAGGGCTGCTCGACGGCCAGCGGCTGGCGGGGCCGGTTGACCGCCTGGTCACGGCCGCCGCGCAGGCTGGGCAGCACCACCGTGGCGGCGGGCAACGTCACCTGCGCCACCGTTCCGCCCTCGACGTTGCGGCGCAGTTCCACCCGGATGCTGTACCGGGCGGCCAGCCGGCTGACCACGGCCAAGCCCATCAGCCGGAACGCCGCCACGTCGACGGTCGCCGACGCGGCCAGCCGCCGGTTGAGCGAGTCGAGCTGATCGTCGGTGAGGCCGAGACCCCGGTCCTCGATCTGGATCAGCACGTAGTCGCGGATGCGCCGCCCGTCGGCCACCACGGTGGTGTTCGGCGGCGAGAAGCGGGTGGCGTTGTCGAGCAGCTCGGCGACCAGCCGGACGACGTCGTTGACAGCGTGGGCGGCGACCGACACGTCGGTGTCGACCGTGCCGAACTCGATCCGGTTGTAGAGCTCCACCTCGGACTGGGCGGCTCGCAGCACGTCCACCAGCAGGGCGTCGTCGCGCCGCGGCACGGCCGAGTCGGCCCCGGCGAGGACCAGCAGGTTCTCGTCGTTGCGGCGCATCCGGGTGGCGAGGTGGTCGAGTTCGAACAGCTGGGCGAGCCGCTTCGGGTCCTCCTCGCCACGCTCGATCGCGTCCAGCTCGCCGATCATCCGGTCGACCAGGTTCTGACTGCGGCGGGCCAGGTTGAGGAACATCGCCGAGACGCTGGTCCGCAGCGCGGCCTGCTCGGCGGCGACCCGGACGGCCTCCCGGTGCACCACGTTGAAGGCGAGCGCGACCTGGCCGACCTCGTCGCGGTTGACGAGCTTGATCGGGTCCCGGACCTCGCGGACGATCTCGTCCACCCCGCCCTCGCCGACGCTGCCCATGTTCTGCAGCCGGCGCACGGCCTCGGGCAGCTCGTGGTTGGCCACCGACAGGGCGCCCTCCCGCAGGCGGCGCAGCGAGTGGTTGAGCGAGCGGGCCAGCACCACGGCCAGCGTCACGGCGATCACGAGGGTGAGCAGCACCAGGATCGACTCGACCACGGCCTGCTGGATGACGTTCGACTGGGCCTCGTCGGCCTGGATGAGGAGCTGGTCCTGCAACTGGATCTCGGCCCACCGCATCAGGTCGTGCACGGCCCCGATGGCCGCCCGGGCGTCCTGCACGTCCACCAGCGGACGTTGCCCGACCGAGCGGGTGATGTCGGTGGCCACCCGGTCGGCCAGGGTCACCGCGTCACCGGCCACGGTGCCGTTCACCAGCGCCCGCTGGTCGGGGTCGGCCGACAGCGAGAAGGCCAGCAGCGCCTCCTGCTGGCTGGTGAGTGTGGCCACGAAGGAGGAGAACTGCTCGTCGTCGAGCCGGCCGGCGCTCAGCGCGGTGAAGACGACCGACTCCTCCTCGGCGACGGCGGCCTTCGCGCGGGCGAATGCGGCGACCGCCCGCCGGCTGTCGGCGAGGCGCTCGTCACCGGGCAGCTGGGCCAGGCCGTCGCCGTAGGCGACCAGGTCGGACAGCACCACGCCGTAGCGCAGCGCGGCCTCGGCGACGGCCATCTGCTGCCGGTCGAGCACCTTCTGCCGGATGCCGTCCAGGGCGTCCAGGTGGCCGTCGATGGCGGCGAGCCGGTCACGGACCGCTTCGGGCACCTCGCCGATCTGGGCCCGCTCGGCGCGGTACGCGTCCACCCGCTCCTGCGTCCGGCGGACCCGCAGGTTGTAGGTGTCGGCCTGCTGGTTCGGCGCGGCCAGGAAGGCCGAGGCCGCCATCCGCTCGGCGTGCAGGTCCTGTGCCAGCGCGGAGATGTCGACGGACAAGGCGGTCAGCGTGCGGGCACGGCTGGCGTCGACGGCGCCCTCACCGACGCTGATCAGTCGGACGGTCGCCAGCGCGATCACCGCTGCGACGGGGACGACCAGGATCAGCGCGAGCTTCGACCGGATCCGGGCGTCACGCAGCCGGGGCAACCGGCGGCGGGCGGATCGTTCGTCGCCACTCGCGGGCAGGGTCGTCGGTACGGTGCTCACGACATCGCCTCCGTCGTTTTCTCCACGCCTGCCCCGTCGACCCCTGCCGGACCAGACGGCCGGCGCCACGCGCGGCACGGCCGCGATTTCATCAGACGAGATGCGGTTTGGGAAGCCGCAGTGAGGCAGAAAACGGTTGGACGACACGCAACCCGTGTTCCGGTCACCTAATACCTACATTTCCCGAGGGCCCTGAACAGGGCATCTAACTCCAGAGTGGTCGCTCGTGTCGCCACCGTGAGCGTTTGAAAACATTGGGTTACCCCAGCATGTGGGATCGTCGTCCCGAAACGCTTCGGCGCATCCGCGCTTGACCACAGCGCGCGGCATTGGCAAGGTTTTGCAGGCTTCGCGCACACCGTACGCGAAACCCGCCCGTCTCTCCACTGAGGACGGACGGGACCGCGGTGACCGGGCCCCATCCGCGCCCGCTCCTGGAGGACTGAGTTGAGCCCCATCCGCTCCGCGACCGCCAAGGCACTCGCCTCGGCCGTCTTGGCCACCTCACTCGCCGGCTGCCAGTTCGGCTCGGCGGAGCAGGACACGAGCCCCATCGTCATCGGCGCCGACCTCGAACTGTCCGGTGCCGCCGCGCCGGCCGGCAAGGCCCACCGGCAGGCCCTGGAACTGAAGGTCGAACAACTGAACTCCTCCGGCGCGCTCGGCGGCCGGCGCGTCGAACTTCGGGTGAAGGACAACCGTTCCGACGCGAGCGAGTCGCTGCGCAACATCGCCGACTTCGGCGACGATTCCACAGTCAGTGCCATCATCATGGGCGGCTGCAACGAATGTGCTATCGGCTCGGTACTGACGGTGAGCGAAAAGAAGGTGCCCACCATCGCGCTCGCCTCCTCCAGCGCGATCACCAACCCCGTCGCCGAGCGCCGGTACATGTTCAAGCTCGCCCCGAACGCCACCGACAGCGCCGCCGCCCTCACCGTCGAACTGCGCCGCAGGCAGGTGACCGAGGTCGGCGTGCTACGCAGCGACGACACCTACGGCCAGGAAGGGCTGGCCGCCCTGCGCAGCGAGTTCGCGAAGGCCGGGATCACCCTGGTCCGCGAGGAGCCGGTACGCGCCACCGACACCGACGTCACCGCCCGCGTCGGCGCGTTGACCGGCCCCGGACCGGACGCCCTGGTGTTGTGGACCCCTCCGGAGCAGGCGCTGCTGGCCGCCACCGCCGCCCAGCAGGCCGACTTCGACGGGTTGCTGTTCTTCGACGCCTCGGCCGCCGGTGAGCTGTTCCTCGGCTCCTCCGCCCGTGCCGTCGAGCGGGCCACCCTCGTCTACACCCAGACGATGGTCATCGACGACGTGATCGCCACGACCCCGGCCAAGGCCGCCCGACGACAGTGGTTCCAGGACTACACCGCCCGCTTCGGCGGCTACCACGGCTCGTCGTCGTTCGCCGCCGACGCCGTACAGCTGATCGCGGACGCCGAACTGCGCTCCGGCGGACCGGCCGGTCAGGTCGACCGCGACGGCATCCGCGACCTGCTGGAGACGTCCCAGATGGACGGGCTGTCCGGTCCGATCCGGATGACGCCGGACAACCACTCCGGCCTCATGCCGCAGGCACTCACCACCCTCGTCGCCCGCAACGGCCGCTGGCGGCTGGCCGGCTGACGCCGACGGGCCGGGTGCGGCGGGTCGTTCCCCCGCGCCGCACCCGGCCCGTCGGCGGATCACCGGCTGGTGGTCTCCCGCACCCAGGGCAGGGCGACGCGTTCGACGAGCACCAGGGCGGCGTAGAGCAGGATGCTGACCAGGGCGACCAGGATGATCGCCGCCCACGCGGTGGCGGTGTCGCCGATGCCCGCGTACTGCTGGATCACGTAGCCCAGGCCACGCTCGCCGGCCTGGAACTCGCCGATCACCGCGCCGATGGCGGCCAGCGGCATGGCGACCTTGAGCCCGACGAAGATCTGCGGCAGCGCGGCCGGGAAGCGCACCTTGCGGAAGGCCTGCCACCGCGAGGCGTGCCAGGATCGCACCAGCTCCGCCAGGTCCGCCGGGGTGGTGGTCAGCCCGGTGGCGGTAGCCAGCACGATCGGGAAGAAGCAGAGCAGGAAGACCATCGTCAGGATCGGCTTCTGCCCCCAGCCGAGCGCCACCACCAGCAGCGGCCCGAGCGTGATCTTCGGGACGGCGTTGACCGCCACCAGCAGCGGGGTGAACATCCGCTCCACCGTCCGCGACGCGGCCAGCGACAGGCCGAGCAGCACCCCCGCGACGGCCGAGAGCGCGAACCCGAACAGGATCTCGCCGGTGGTGGTGGCGGTGTGCTCCAACAGGCGGGCGGGCTGCTCGACGAACGCCGCCAGCACTCCGCCGGGCGGCGGCAGGGCGGCCGGGTGGACCAGCTCCAACCGGGCCACCAGCCACCAGACGCCGAGGGCCACCAGCAGGCCGACCGAGGGCAGCAGCGTCGCGGTCGCACCGTCGACCGCTCCCCCGGCAACCCACCGAACGCCACCCGCCGGCCCCGCCCGGGTGCCGGGCGCGGCGGTGTCCGCCTGCGGGTCGCGGGTGCGGACATCGGTCATCTGGTCCTCCTGCGGATCGGGCGGCGCTGCGGCCGGAAAAGACCCCGGGGGTACGTCGCACCGGGCGCGCCGGTGTGCGTACCCCCGGGGTGGGAAGCGGGTCGTCGGGCGGTCAGGCCTTCGGCGCGAGGTCGAAGTCGATGATCTGCTCGGGGTTGATGTTCTCCTTGAGCGCGCCGGCGCCCTGCAGGATCGCGATGGTCTTCGCGACCCGGCCACTGTCCAGGGTGCCCAGGACGGTGCCGGTGTTGCCGGACCGGACGTAGCCCGCCATCAGCTGGAGCTCGGCGGCGGCGGCGGCGGTGATGGTGGCGTCCACGTTCTTCTTCAGGATCTCGGCGGCCTCCTGCGGGTTGGCCAGCGCGTACTCCAGGCCCTTGAGCAGCGCCCCGGAGAACCGCTTGACCATCTCCGGCTTCTCCTTCGCGATCTGCGCGGAGGTGATCAGCACGTTGCCGTAGAGGTCCTGCATCACGTTGCTGTACGGCAGCATGACGGCCTTCTTCTTGGTGACCGACTCGATGGTCGGCTGGCCCACCACGAACTGGCCGATGCCGTCGACCTTGCCGCCGGCCAGGGTCCCCATCAGCGTCTGCGGCGCACCGTTGACCCAGGTCACCTTGGTGTGGTCGATGCCGGCCATCCGCGCGTACGTCGGGAAGAGGTTGCGGACCACCGACCCGGGGGCGTCGGCGAGCGTCTTGCCCTCCAGGTCCTTCGGGGTGGCGATCTGCTTGTCCTCGGTGGTGGCGATGGCGGCCATGGTGCGCTGCTGGATCGCGGCGACCGCGACGAAGTCCTTGGCCTGGCCGTTGCCGAACTGGAGCAGGCCGCCGGTGAGGTCGATGGGCCCGAACTGGGCCTGCCCGCCGACGATGGTCTGGATGACCCCGCCGGTGCCCTGCCCGGGCTTGATCTCGACGTCGAAGCCCGCGTCCTTGAAGTAACCCTTCTCCTTCGCCACCCAGGCGTACGAGTCACGGCCGAAGTTGCCGAACGAAGTGAGGTACGTCACCTTCTCCAGTGCGCCGCCCTCACCGCCCTTGGCTTCCTCGGCGTCCGAGCCCGTGCAGGCGGAGACCAGGGTGAGGGCCGTGGCGAGCGCGGCCGCGGCGACCGTGCGGGTCAGCCTTCTCATTCAGTACACCTTGTCCTTTCCAACCGGGGCACAGCGGCCACCGGAGGGGGGTTGTCGGGCGGCGCCGTGCAGCCGGGGGGAGGCCGACACCACCGTCGTGAGGGGACTCTTCGCGGACACAGGGTACGAGAACCCCCCCTTTGCGACACCAGCCACTCCGGGTTTCGAAACGGATACAAGGCGAAGTCGACCCCGGACGGTGCGATGGGGACACCGGGCAGATAACCTGATCCGATCCTGTCCCCTGACCGTCGACTCAGCGGAGGCCGCCCGACATGATTCGCCTGTCCGGGGTGTCCCGCACCTTCGACGGCCGAGCCGGCCGGGTCGAGGCCCTGCGCGGCATCGACCTGGAGGTCGCCGAGGGCGAGTTCGTCGCGGTCCTCGGCCGCTCCGGCTGTGGCAAGTCCACTCTGCTGCGGCTGGTCGCCGGCCTGATTCCGGTCACCTCCGGCGAGCTCACCGTGGCCGGCGACCCGGTCACCCGTCCGCGCCGCGACGTCGCGATGCTGTTCCAGCGGCCCGCCCTGCTGCCCTGGCGCACCGTCCTCGACAACGTGCTCCTGCCCGTCGAGATCTTCGGCTGGAAGAAGGCCGAGTACCGGCAGCGGGCCCGCGAGCTGCTCGAGGTCGCCGGTCTCGCCGGCTTCGAGAAGCGCCTCCCGCACGAGCTGTCCGGCGGCATGCAGCAGCGGGTGTCGCTGTGCCGGTCCCTGGTCGGCTCGCCCCGGGTCATGCTGATGGACGAGCCCTTCTCCGCGCTGGACGCGCTCACCCGCGAGGAACTCGCCGGCGAGCTGCAACGCATCCACATGACCAACCGGCCCACCGTCGTGTTCGTCACCCACTCCATCGACGAGGCCGTCCTGCTGGCCGACCGGGTGGTGGTGCTCAGCCCGCGCCCCGGCCGGGTCCGCAGGATCGTCGACGTGACCGTCCCCCGCCCGCGCACCCTCGGCCGCAACGCACACCTCGCCGACGTCGCCCGGATCAGCGCCGACCTGCACGAACTGCTGATGGAACGCGAGATGTCGGCGCCGGCCGGAACGGAGGGGCGATGAGCATGCGGGTGTGCGTCTTCATCGAGCCGCACCGCGGCGCCAGCTACGACGACCAGCTCCGGTTCGCCCGGCTGGCCGAGGCGGGCGGCTTCGAGGGTTTCCTCCGCGCCGACCACTACCAGGCGATGGGCGACGAACCGGCACTGCCCGGTCCCACCGACGCCTGGCTCACCCTGGCCGCGCTCGCCCGGGAGACCAACCGGATCCGGCTCGGCACCCTGGTCAGTTCCGCCACGTTCCGGCTGCCCGGCCCGCTCGCGGTCATGGTGGCCCAGGTCGACCAGATGAGCGGCGGGCGGGTCGAGCTGGGCATCGGCGCCGGCTGGTACGCCCGCGAACACACCTCCTACGGCATCCCCTTCCCCGCGGTCGGGGAGCGCTTCGACCGGCTCGCCGAGCAACTGGCGATCGTCACCGGGCTGTGGCGGACCCCGTCGGGCGAGACGTTCAGCTTCACCGGCGACCACTACCGGCTCACCGACGCCCCCGCGCTGCCGAAGCCGGTGCAGACCCCCGGCCCGCCGGTCATCGTGGGCGGACGCGGCCCCAAGCGCACGCCCGAACTCGCCGCCCGGTACGCCGACGAGTTCAACATGCCGTTCAAGAGCGTCGAGGAGACCGCCGAGGCGTACGACCGGGTACGGGAGGCCTGTGACCGCGTCGGCCGGGCGGAGTCCGGGCGTGCGCCGCTGGTCCTCTCCGCCGGAATCGTGGTCGCGATCGGGCGTACCGACGCGGAGTCCCGCCGCCGGGCCGCCCCGCTGCACGTCAAGAGCGCCCTGCCGCCGGAGGACCCGGTGGTGGGCTCACCCGCGCAGCTCGTCGACCGGATCGGCGAGTTCGCCGCGATCGGCGCGAGCCGGGTACATCTGCGCCTGATCGACCTCGACGACCTGGACCACCTGGAGCTGATCGCGGCCGAGGTGCTTCCCCGACTGGACGGAACCCGATGACGGACACCCACACCGATCCCGGCGACGGCCTCGAACTCGGCCCCGTGGGTCAGGAGGTCGTGCTCGACAACGACCGCGTCCGGGTCTGGCACATCCGCCTGGAGCCGGGCGAGCGGCAACCGCTGCACCGGCACGACCACCCCTACCTGGTGGTGGCCGTCCAGGGCGCGAAGAACGTCGTGCAGACCGTGGACGGCACCCGGATCGACGCCGACGAGCCGACCGGCGGGGTCGTCTACCGGGATCCGGGCGCGGTGCACATGCTGACCAATGTCGGCGACACGACTTACCTCGCCCGGCTGGTCGAACTCAAGTAGACCCGCCGGGAGCAGGTCCGACGCTCCGCACGGCGCGCCGGTGGCGATCGGACGCACCGGACCGTAACGTGCCGGACATGGCCTTTCGGACCTGGGGCAGACTGCTGCTCACGGCGCTCGGAGTGAGCGTGCTGGCCGGGGCGGGTCAGCTCGGTGTCGCCTTCGGGTTCGGCATCGTCCGGCTCACCGGCGCGTTCACCGGCGACACCGTCAACCAGTGGCCCGCCCAGCTCGTGTGGGTCGGCTGGTTCGCGGCGAACGCCGCCGTCGCCGGAGCCGTGCTGACCGACCGCCTCGCCCGCCGGAACGGGCAGCTCGCCGGCACCGGCGGCCGGCTCGCCGTCGTGGGCGCCGCCGCCCTGGGCGCGACCGTCGTGGCACCACTGTGCATGCAGCCCGCCCGCAACGCCGAACTGGTCTTCGTGGACCCGGTGTGGGCCATCGGCATCTGCGCGGTCCTCGGCGCGGTGGCCGGGGCGGGCGCGGCGCTCGCCGTCCTCGTCCGCCCCCCGGTGGGGTGGAACCTGGCCGTCCTGGCCGGGGCGGTCTGGCTGCTGGCGCTCATGTCGGTCGGCCCGTCCCTGGGGGCGGACGGGCCGCTGCGGGCCGTCCGGCTGGGGGTGCTGGAGCCGCCGGGGCTCTCCGACGATGCCACCCAGCGGCTCGCCCTGCTGGTCCCGCCGACCGTGGCGCTGCTCGCCGGAGCCGCGACGGGCGCGCTGGCCCGCTGGCGCGGCCACCCACCCCTGGTGAGCATCCCGGCCGGGGTGGCCGGTCCGGTGCTGGTGGCCTTCGCATACCTGACCTCCGGGCCCGGCGACGCCGCCGACCGCTACCAGTTGTCCCCGTACTACGGGGCGTTGATCGCGGTGGCCACGGGCGCGCTCGGGTCGGCCGCCGCGGCGCTGCTGCCCGGGCCGGCGACCTGGCCGCCCGGTCTCGCCGGGGGGACGCGCGCCGGCAGCCCGGATCCTGGGGCGGGAACGGTCGGGCGGTCAGGCGAGGGCACCCCGGAGCCGGCCGTCGAGCCGACCGACATCCTCCAGCCACTGCCCCCGGGTCCGCCGCTGCCCCGCGCGGCGACCACACCCACCGGCGGCCCGGCCGACACCGTCGGCGCGGACCTCGTCCCCCGCCCCGACAACCGGGGTACGCCCGAGCAGGTCATCGGAGGGCCGCGCTCCGCCCCGCCGCACTGGGACTGGCCGAGCACGGGGGCCGGACCGACGGCAGGCCGGCCCGCCCCGACCGACGGTCCGGCACCGGCCGACGTCGTCGCACCGCACGACAGCTCCGCGTTGGACGAGGTCACCGCCTCGGACGAGGTCACCGCGCCGGACGAGGTCACCCCACCGGACGAGGTCACCGCACCGACCGGCGGCGCGCCCGACGCCGCGCCCCCGACCGACACCACACCGGGCCCGGCCGCATCGCCGGCAGCAGCACCGCCACCCATCGCGGCGCCGTCCGTCACGCCCTCGCCGCCGCCGGCCCCCGCCGGATCGCCCCCGGACCTGCCCGTCGACCACGAGCCCGCCGGGCAGGACGTGACCGGGCAACCGCCCCGGCCCCGGCACCACGCGTTGCTGCCCGACCTCAACCGCGCCAGCACCTGGGACGCCTTCGGCACGGTCCACCGCTCCGGCCCGGCACGCCGCCCCCGGACCGGCCCCCCGGCGGCCCCACCGACAGGGGTCGACGCGCCGTTCGCGGCCGACACCGACCCGGTCGGGAACACACCGGAGCCGTCGGCGGGGAAAGGCGGGGTCACTCCGCAGTTCCCCGACCCCTCGGTGGTGGCCCGCGATCTCACCGCCGCCTTCGCCAACCCGCCGGCCGCCGCGAAGACGCCACCGGCCGCCCCCGCACCCCCGCCGGCGGGGGCGGACACCGCCGACCCCGCGAACGGCCCAGCCGACCCTGCGAACACCGGCGGCCCAGGGAACACCGGCGGGGACCGGGGCCGGGCACGTCGCGGACTGTTCCGTCGGCCGAAGCTTCGCGCCGGACAGGACCGCCCGGCCGAGCGGGACGGCGAGCCGCTGCCCGACCAGGACGAGGAGTACGTGGACTGGGTGGCCGGGTTGAGCCGACCGGTCGCCGACAACGAGCCGGCGCAGGAGAGCGGGCGCCGTTCGCTGCGCTCGTCGGGCCGGCACCACGAGAGCTGACCCGCTCGGCCACCACCACGAGAACTGAACCGCTCGGCCGGCACCACGAGAACCGGCCCGCTCAGCCGGCACCACCGGAGTTTCGGCGGCGCCACCGGAACCGCCGGACGGACCGCCCTGCCGGGACGGCCTGTGGGCGGGGCGCCACCAGCGGTGACGCCCCGCCACCCGCGCGGTCAGGCCAACGGCAGGTACACCTTGCCGCCGGAGTTGACGAACTCCTCGGACTTGTCCTGCATGCCGCGTGCCGCGTACTCCTTCAGCTCCTGGGTGATCTTCATGGAGCAGAACTTCGGGCCGCACATCGAGCAGAAGTGCGCGGTCTTGGCCGGCTCGGCCGGCAGCGTCGCGTCGTGGTACGACCGGGCCGTCTCCGGGTCCAGCGAGAGGTTGAACTGGTCCTCCCAGCGGAACTCGAACCGCGCCTTCGACAGCGCGTCGTCCCACGCCTGGGCGCCGGGGTGCCCCTTGGCGAGGTCGGCCGCGTGCGCCGCGATCTTGTACGCGATCACGCCGGCCTTCACGTCGTCGCGGTCCGGCAGCCCCAGGTGCTCCTTCGGAGTGACGTAGCAGAGCATCGCGGTGCCGAACATGCCGATCATCGCCGCGCCGATGGCCGAGGTGATGTGGTCGTACGCGGGCGCGATGTCCGTGGTCAGCGGGCCGAGGGTGTAGAACGGGGCCTCGTGGCACCACTCCTGCTGGAGGTCCACGTTCTCCTTGATCTTGTGCATGGGCACGTGCCCGGGGCCTTCGATCATCACCTGGACGTCGTACTCCCAGGCGATCTTCGTCAGCTCGCCGAGGGTGCGAAGCTCGGCGAACTGCGCCTCGTCGTTGGCGTCCGCGATCGAGCCGGGCCGCAGCCCGTCACCCAGGGAGAACGTCACGTCGTAGCGGGCCAGGATCTCACACAGCTCACGGAAGTTGGTGTAGAGGAAGTTCTCCTGGTGGTGGGCCAGGCACCAGGCGGCCATGATGGACCCGCCGCGCGACACGATCCCGGTGACCCGGTCGACGGCCAGCGGCACGTACGGCAGCAGCACCCCGGCGTGCACCGTCATGTAGTCGACACCCTGCTCGGCCTGCTCGATGACGGTCTCCCGGAACACCTCCCAACTCAGCTTCACCGGGTCGCCGCCGACCTTCTCCAACGCCTGGTAGATCGGCACCGTGCCGATGGGCACCGGCGAGTTGCGCACGATCGCCTCGCGGGTCTCGTGGATCCGCTTCCCGGTCGACAGGTCCATCACCGTGTCCGCGCCCCACCGGGTCGCCCAGGTCAGCTTCTCCACCTCCTCGGCGACCGACGAGGTGACCGCCGAGGTGCCGATGTTGGCGTTGACCTTCACCAGGAACGCCTTGCCGATGATCGCCGGCTCGCACTCCGGGTGGTTGACGTTGAGCGGCAACACGGCCCGTCCGGCGGCGATCTCGTCCCGGACGAACTCGGGGGCCATCCCCTCCCGCACCGCCACGAACTCCATCTCCGGCGTGACGATCCCGGCCCGCGCGTACGCGAGCTGCGTCGGCCGCTTCCCGTCCGCCCCGGCCAGCGGGGTTCCGGCACCCCGACCGGGGGCGACGTCCCCGCGCTCGGCGATCCAGGGCCCGCGCAGCGGCGGTAGCCCCACCTCGGGGTCCGAGCCCGGCCCCGAGGTGTCGTACAGCCGCACCGGCGGGTTGTCCCCGGTGAGGTCGACCTCCGCGAACGGCACCCGGACGTCCGGTCGGGACCCCTCGACGTACACCTTGCGACGTGCCTGCATGACAGCCTCCCTGAAGATCAAGCGGACCAGCCGAAGTGGTCCAGCGGGCCGCGTCCCGCGCCCAGCTCCCAGTCCCGCGCGCCGGTCAGCGCGCGGGTGACGTACTCCTTGGCGGCCGACACCGCCGCCGGCACCGGGTCGCCCAGCGCCAGCCGCACGGCCGTGGCCGCCGAGAACGAGCACCCGGTTCCGTGGTTGTGCCGGGTCGGCACGCGCGGGGCCCGCAGCAGGGTGGTTCCGCCGGGGCCGTGCAGCACGTCCACCGCCTCGCCGTCGGCGGCCACGTCGCCGCCGGTGACCACCACCCATCCAGGGCCGCGGGCCGCCAGCGTCCGGGCCGCGACGACCATCTCCTCGACCGTGGTCACGGGGCCGCCGGTGAGGGCGGCGGCCTCCGCGCAGTTCGGCGTCGCCACCAGCGCGTACGGCAGCAGCCGCTCGACGCCCTCGACCACGCCGAGCGGGTGTCCGCTGGTGGCCACCAGCACCGGGTCGACGACCAGTTGCGGAAGCCGGCCCTCCCTGGCCGCCTCGGCGACGGCGTCGGCCACGGCCGGGGTGCCCAGCATTCCCGTCTTGACGGCCCGCACGGAGAAGTCGGCCAGCACGCTGTCGAGCTGCTCGGTGACCGTTCGCGGCGGCAGCGGCAGGACGGCGTCCACACCCCGGGTGTTCTGCGCGGTGACCGCGGTGATCACGCTGGTGCCGTACGCGCCGAGCGCGGCGAAGACCTTCAGGTCGGCCTGGATTCCGGCGCCGCCGCCGGAGTCCGAGCCGGCGATGGTGAGGACCGTGGTGGGTGTCATGACTCTCCCGCTGTCGTTGCGCTCTGGGGCTCCCCGAAGACGGTCGTCAGCGCGACGGCCGCCTCGGTGGGGTCCTCGGCGCGCATGACGGTGCCGAGGACCGCCACGCCGGTGGCCCCCGCCCGCACGCAGGCCCGAACCTGCGCCGCCGTTGCGATCCCGCCCAGGGCCAGCACCGGCACCGGGCTCGCCGCGACGAGCGCCGCCAGCCCGGCCGGGTGCAGGGGCGGGCCGTAGCCGGGTTTGGTCCGGCTCGGGTAGACCGGCGAGAGGGTGACGTAGTCCTCCGTGGTCAGGCGGGCCAGCTCCGCCCCGTCGTGGCAGGAGCGGCCGACGAGTCCGACGCGCGGCGGCGGGTACGGGCCGGCGGCGGGCAGGTGCACCGCGTCGCCGTCGAGCGGGTCGGGGCCGGCGACGACGAGGGTTCCGCCCGCCTCCGCGAGGACGGCCCGCAGGTCGGTGGCGAGGGCGGCCCGCTCGACGCGCGGCAGGTCCTTCTCCCGCAGCACCACCCAGCGCACTCCCCCGGCGACCGCGCCCGCGACCACCTCGACGAGCGGCGTCCGCGCCAGCCGTCGGTCGGTGAGCAGCACGACCCCCGTGGGCGGAACCGGCGGGTTCCGGGTGGACCGTGGCACCGCCACGGCGCGGCTCCCGCTGCCGGGCCGCGTGTCGAGCCCCGACGACGCGGTCACAGGTCCGGCCTGCCCTCGTCAGGGGTGGAGGCGAGGGCGTGGAAGCGGCGGGCGATCCGCCCCGCGCCGTACGCCAACCGGCCCGCCTCGACCGCGTACCGCATCGCGGTGGCCATCGCCACCGGGTCGGCGGCCCGGGTGACGGCGCTGGCCAACAGCACCCCGTCGCAGCCCAGCTCCATGGCCAGTGCCGCGTCGGAGGCGGTGCCGATGCCCGCGTCGAGGATCACCGGCACGTCGACGCTCTGCCGGATCAGCCGGATGTGGTGCGGGTTCGACACGCCCAGCCCCGACCCGATGGGTGCGCCCGCCGGCATCACCGCCGCACAGCCCACGTCCGCGAGCCGCCGGGCCAGCACCGGGTCGTCCGACGTGTACGGCAGCACGGTGAACCCGTCGGCCACCAGCTCCTCGGCGGCGCGCAGCAGCTCCACCCCGTCGGGCAGCAGGGTCCGCTCGTCGCCGATCACCTCCAGCTTGACCCAGTCGGTGTCGAACGCGTCGCGGGCCAGGTGCGCCACCTTCACCGCCTCCGTCGCGGTGTAGCAGCCCGCCGTGTTCGGCAGCAGCCGCACCCCGCACCGGTCGAGCAGCTCCAGCAGCCCACCGGAGCCGCCGGGGGTGGTGCCGACCCGGCGCAGGGCCAGGGTGACCAGTTCGGTGCCGGACGCCCGGATCGCCTGTTCCAGCACGTGCAGGTTGGCCGCGCCGCCGGTGCCGAGGATCAGCCGGGAGGTGAACGCGTCGCCGCCGAGGGAGAGGGTCACGGCGCTCACCCGCCCTGCGCCGCGCTGAGCACCTCGACCCGGTCACCGTCGCGCAGCACGGTCTCCGGCCAGCCGGTACGCGGCACCACCTCGCCGTTGACCGCGACCGCCACCCCACGTTGCTGCGGGGTGACCTCCCGGACCAGGTCGGCCACCGTCACGCCGCCGGGCACCGTACGCCCGGTGCCGTTTACCGTCAGTTCCACGTGTTCTCCTCCGTGCCGAAGCGGTCGGGCCGGAACGGGGCCAGCAGGGGGTCCGCGACACCGTCGACGATCAGGCCGGCGACGAGGTCGGCGGTGACCGGGGTGAGCACGATGCCGTGCCGGTGGTGCCCCGTCGCCGCGATCACCCCGGGGCGTCCGGGCAGCGGGCCGAGGATCGGGGCGTTGTCTGGCGTACCGGGGCGCAGCCCCGCGAGGGTCTCCACCAGGTCGTACTCGGCGAGTTCCGGCACCAGGTCCACGGCGGCGCGCAGCAGCCGCAGCACCGCCCCCGCGACGACGGTCGTGTCGGAACGCTCCTCCTCGGTCGCGCCCACCACCACCTCGCCGCTGTCGCGGGGGACCAGGTAGACGCGCTCGCCGTCGGCGTACCCCCGGATGACGTGCCGGAAGCCCGGCCCACCGCCGCCGGGCGCACGCAGCCGCAGCACCTGGCCCTTCACCGGCCGGACCGGCAGCCCGGCGAGGGCGGCGGCGCCACAGCCGGCGGCCACCACGACCGTCCCGGCGTCCACATCGGACAGCCGAGTCACGAGGCCGGGCACCACCACCGCACCGGCCCGTTCGGCGGCCGTCCGCAGTGCCGGCACGAGCCGGCGCGGATCGACCTGGTGGTCGGTGGCGGCGAGCGCCCCGCCGCGCAGCCGGGGAGCCAGCGCCGGTTCGCGGTCGCGCAGCTGCGAGGGGCGCAGCGGCGTGACCGGCAGCCCCAGCCTCTGCTGGTACGCCCACAGCCGACGCGCCTCGGCCAGGTCGTCGCCGGTGAGCCCGACGACGAGGGTGCCCTCGGTGCGGTGTCCGACGTCGGCCCCGGCCGCCTCGGTCAGCTCGGCCGCGAACGCGGGCCAACGGGCGGCCGAGGCGGTGAGCAGCCCGGTCAGTTCCCGCTCCCCGAAGTACGCCTCGGCGACCGGAGCGAGCATTCCCGCCGCGACGTGGGACGCGCCGGAGCCGGGAGCCGGATCGTGCACGGCCACGCGCAGTCCCCGGGCGGCGCAGCGCCAGGCGATCGCCAGGCCGACCGGTCCCGCCCCGATCACGGCGACGTCCGGCCGGCTCAACACCCCAGCGCTCCGAGCAACTCCGCGGTGGCCCGGGCGGGATCGGCGGCGGCCGACAGCGCCCCCACCACCGCCACCCCGTACGCCCCGGCGGCGACGAGCGCCGGCACGGTCGCCGCGGTGACCCCGCCGATGGCGATCACCGGCACGTCGACGGCCGCCGCGACGGCGCGGACCCCGGCGGGGCCGATCGGTTCGGGCAGCCCGTCCTTGGTGGTGGTGACGTGGCAGGGCCCCACGCCCAGGTAGCTGGCTCCGGCGGCGACGGCCTCGGCGGCGGTCACCGGTTCCCGGGCGGTCGCGCCGAGCACCGCCGCCGGGCCGAGCACCCGGCGGGCCGCCGCGACGGGCAGGTCGTCCGCGCCGACGTGCCCACCGGCGGCAGCCACGGCCAGGGCCACGTGCAGCCGGTCGTTGACCAGGCACGTCGCCCCGTAGACGGCGCACTGGCCCAGCACCCGACGGGTCAGGTCGTACGCCTCGCGGTCGGTCGCCGAGTCCTCGACCCGGACCTGCACCACCAGTTCGGCGCGGGCCACGGCCAGGGCAGCGGAGACCACGGCGAGCGGATCACGCCCGGGTCGGGTGTCGGTGACCAGATGCAGACGCCCCAGGGACGGCACGGCAACGCTCCTCCCTGCGCCGGCATTACCCGGATCAGGTTCGACGGTCGGGGGCTGTGTCAGCCCCCCTCTCAGCCCGGTGCACCGGGCTCCCGTGGGTTACTTGCGTGCCACCGTACGACGAACCGGCGGATCCGCCAAGCGCGGGTACGGGATTTCACAGCGACCGCCCGAAGGCGCCACCCGGGGCGGCGGGTGACCCCACCGTCACACCATGCTGTCCGGATACCCTCCGCCGCCGTCGCCGGGCGGGTTCAGCGGCGCGCGGGTTCAGAGGATGGCGCGCAGGGCCTTGAGGTCCTCCTCGGTGGGGTGCCAGGCGCCCGCCTCGGCGTTGGCGCGCACCTGCTCGGCCGTGGTGGCGCCCGCGATCACCGAGGCCACCGCCGGCTGGGCGGCCAGCCCGCCGATCGCCACCTGGAGCATCGACAGCCCACGCTCGGTGGCGTACGTCCCGATCGCCTCGATGGTGTCCCAGTCGGCGGCGGCGAGGCGCTGCGCGTACCGGCCGCCGCCGGCGAGGCGGCTACCCGCGGGCGGGGCCTCGTCGCGCTTGTACTTGCCGGTGAGCAGGCCGTTGGCCAGCGGGAAGAACGGCAGCATGCCGAGGCCGAAACGTTCGCAGGCGGGCAGCACCTCGATCTCGGCGTCCCGGTTGAGCAGGCTGTAGTGGTTCTGCGCGCTGACGAACCGCGTCAGGCCCCGGGTCTTCGCGGTCCAGTCGGCGTCGGCGATCTGCCAGCCGGCGAAGTTGGAGTTGCCCAGGTAGCGGACCTTGCCCGCGCGGACCAGGTCGTCGAGGGCGGCCAGGGTCTCGTCGATCGGGGTGCCGGGATCGGGCTCGTGGAGCTGATACAGGTCGATGTGGTCGGTGTCCAGCCGGCGCAGCGACGCCTCGACGGCGCGCACCACGTACCGGCGGGAACCACGGACGCCGAAGTCGCGGCCGTTGGCCCCGCCCATCGACATGCCGAACTTGGTGGCCACGACCACGTCGTCGCGGCGGCCCTTGAGCGCCGCGCCGAGGCACTCCTCGGACGCGCCGTGCGGCTCGCCGTAGATGTCGGCGGAGTCGAAGAAGTTGATCCCGGCGTCGAGCGCGGCGTCGACCACCGCCCGGGTGCCGTCGAGGTCGAGCTTGCGGCCGAAGTTGTTGCAGCCGATGCCGACCACGGACACCACGAGCCCGGAGTCGCCGAGCCGCCGATAGGTCATCTCAGTCACGAGATCCACTCTATGCGGCGGCGACGCACCCGGCCCGGCGTAGGCCACGACCCGTCAGCCCACGTCCCACACCGGTTCGGAGGTCTCCACCACCTCTCCGTCGCCGCGGAACAGCACGAAGCGGTCGAAGGTGCGGGTGAACCAGCGGTCGTGGGTGACCGCGACCACCGTGCCGGCGAAGGCGGACAGTCCGGCCTCCAGCGCCTCGGCGGAGGCCAGGTCGAGGTTGTCGGTGGGCTCGTCGAGCAGCAGCAGGGTCGCCCCGGACAGCTCCAGCAGCAGGACCAGGAAGCGCGCCTGCTGGCCACCGGAGAGGGTGCCGAACCGCTGGTCACCCTGCGCTGCCAGCTCATACCGGGACAGCACCGCCATGGCCGCGTGCCGGTCCATGCCGGCGCGGTGCTCGTCGCCCCGCCACAGGATCTCGACCAGGGTCCTGGCCATCAGCTCGGGCCGGTCGTGGGTCTGTGAGAAGTGTCCCGGGCGGACCCGCGCGCCGAGCCGCGCCATGCCGTCGTGGCGCACGGGGGCGAGGGCCGCCGCGCCGTCGACCGGCCCGTTGGCCGGATCGGGGTCGGTGCCGCCGCGGGCGAGCAACCGCAGGAAGTGCGACTTGCCGGTGCCGTTGGCGCCGAGGACCGCGACCCGGTCGCCATACCAGATCTCCAGGTCGAAGGGGTAGGTCAGGCCGTCCAGCTCCAGCTGTTCGCAGATCACCGCGCGTTTGCCGGTCCGTCCGCCGGCCAGCCGCATCCGGATGTCCTGCTCCTTCGGGGGTACGGGCGGCGGCCCGGCCTCCTCGAACTTGCGCAGCCGGGTCTGCGCCGCCTGGTAGCGGGAGGCCAGCCCGTCGTTGTACGCGGCCTTCTGCTTGTACATCAGCACCAGCTCACGCAGCTTCTGGTGTTCCTCGTCCCAGCGGCGGCGCTGCTCGTCGAGCCGGGCGTGCCGGGCCACCCGCGCCTCGTGCCAGCTCGCGAACCCGCCGGGGTGCACCCAGGCGCTGCCACCCTCGACGGCGACCACCCGGTCGGCGGTGTGGGCCAGCAGCTCCCGGTCGTGCGAGACGTAGAGCACGGACTTGCCGGATTCGCGGAGCCGCGCCTCCAGCCAGCGCTTGCCGGGCACGTCGAGGAAGTTGTCCGGTTCGTCGAGCAGCAGCACCTCGTCGGGGCCGCGCAGCAGCAGTTCCAGGGCGAAGCGCTTCTGCTGACCGCCGGAGAGGGTACGCACCGGCCGGTCGCGGGCGGTGTCCCAGGGCAGGTCGAGGACGATGGTGGTGACGGTGTCGAAGAGGACCTCGGCGTCGTATCCGCCGGCCTCACCCCAGGCGGCGAGCGCGTTCGCGTACGCCAGTTGGGCCTTGCCGGCGGCGGTGCTGGACGCGTCGCGTGCGTCGGCCGCCCGCATGGCCGCCTCGGTGGCGGCGAGCCGGTGACCGGCGTCGCGCAGTGCCGGCGGGGCCAACGACAGGGCCAGGTCGGCCAGCGTGGACTCGTCGCCGATCATGCCGATGAACTGGCGCATGACGCCCAGCCCACCGGCTCGGGCGATCGCGCCGGTCTGCACGGGCAGGTCACCGGCGACCATGCGCAGCAGCGTCGTCTTGCCGGCGCCGTTGGGCCCCACCAGGGCGACCTTCGCGCCCTCACCGACCCGGAACGACACGTCGGCGAAGAGTTCCCGCCCGTCGGCGAGGGTGTGCCCGACTGCTGCCACGTCCACGTATCCCACGCGGGCATCCTGCCCGAGTGGCGGTCGGGCGGCCCAGTCAATTACGGGTGACGCGCAGCACCCGGAAGCCCTTCTGGCTGGCGTGCCGGTCGACCTGCCAACCCTGGTCGACCAGCCAGCGGTGCAGCGAGTCGCCGCCGAGGTGCCGGGCGACGACCAGCCAGCCCACCCCGTCGGGGGCGAGCCGGGGCAGCCAGCGGGCCAGCAGCTCGTGCAGGCCGTCCTTGCCGATGCGGATCGGCGGGTTGGACCAGAGCTGGGCGAAGGTGACGTCGGCGGGTACCGCGTCGGGGTCGAGCACGCGCACCCGGTCGGCCGCGCCGACCCGGGCGGCGTTGGCGGCGGCCAGCTCGCGGGCCCGCTCGTTGACGTCGACCGCCCAGACGGTGGCGGCGGGCGCGGCCTCGGCGAGCACGCAGGTGATGGGCCCGAAGCCGCAGCCGAGGTCGAGCAGGTGGCCGGTGGTGCCGGCGGTGGGCAGGTCGGCCTTGCGCAGCAGCACCGCCGTGCCGGGGTCGAGGCGGGTCGCGGAGAAGACCCCGGCAGCCGAGGTCAGCGTGTAGTCGCGGTCGGCGACGGTGAACTCGATCTCGCGCGGGCGCGCGGAGGTCGCGGGCTCAGCGGTGAAGTAGTGGTCGCCGGTCACCGGGGCATTCTCGCACCGCGCCGGGCGGTCGTCCGGCGCGGGAGTGCGCGGGACGGGCGCCCCGACCCCGGGCCGGGCGGCGGCCACGGGGCCGGGCGGCGGCCGTGGAGGCCGGGTGGCGGACACCGTCACGGGTGGCGGTCGTGGAGGCCGGGTGGCGGCCGTGGAGGCCGGGTGGCCGCCACATGGGGACGGTCGACACCGAGATTCTCTGAAATTGCCCCCTAAAGGGACAAACACTCCTACTCTGGGCGACATGGCGTATCGGTACGAGTCCGATGAGGACGCATACGTGAAGCACTCCGAGGACGGGCCCGAGCTGTCGCCCCCCGAAGGCCCACCACCTCCGGCGGGACCTTCCCCGTCGCGCTTCCCCACGCCGTCGCTGCCGCACCCCAACCAGCTCGTGCTGGCCGCCACGGCACCGCCCCGCGTCGCCGCGCCACCGCCACCGCCGGCCGACGAGGAGGAACCGCCCGTCAGCCTGCTGTCGGACGAGCCGCCGCGGCCCACCGGCGAACCGACACCGCGTCGCGGCCCCGGCCGGGCCTGGCAGGTGCTGGTCGGCACCGCCGCCGTGCTGGTCCTGCTCGGACTCGGGGGCCTCATCGGCGCGGTCCTGCTCACCGACCGGGACACCACGCCGCAGGCGGCACCCAGCGCAGATCTCGCCACCACCCGGGACCACACGCCCACCACGAGCGACCTCGACTCCCGCGACACCGACCAGGCGCCGCTCACCGCCCGGGAGGTCTTCCCCGGCGACACGCTGGTGGTGGCCGACGGCCGGCCCGCCTACCGGGTGCTGCGGACCAACTCCAGCGGCAGCTGCGCGGTCGCGACCACGGGCGAGGTGTCCGACCTGCTGGTCCGCCTCGGCTGCAACCAGGTGGTGCGGGCGACCCTGCGAACCTCCGACGGCGAACACCTGGTCACCGCGGGGTTGTTCAACCTGACCGACCGGTCCAGTGCCGAACGGGCCCGCGACCGGGTGCGGCAGATTCTCGACGAGCGGCAGGGCAGGTTCCGGGGCATGCCCGCCGACGAGCAGACCGACACGATGGCGACCGCACCCGCCCGCGTCGGCTGGCAGGTCCGGGGCCACTACCTGGCGTACGCGGTGGTCACACGTAGCGACGTCAGCACGATCCGCTCGGGGGACACCACGGTACGCGAGGTCCTGTTCGACCTGATCGAGCTGCACCTGAACCGGGGCGTGCTGGAACGCCGTGCCGACGGAGGCACGGCCGCCCAGCCCAACCAGGGGACCGACGACGACACCGGCGGCCAGGACGGCACGGGGTCCAGCGGGGACTGAGCCCCCGTTCCGGCCGGCGGCGGGTGCGTGGCGACGGCCACGCACCCGCCGCGTCCGGTCAGCCCTCGACCGGCACCCGCAGTCGCCGGGTCAGGTCGGCGCGGCGGGCGTACTCGGCGGGGTCTTCGGGATAGCCGACCGCTACCAGGGTCAGACCGTGCGCCGGCGCGACGGTCACTTCGCTGGACCGTTCCCGGCGGGTGAGCAGGCCCGCCGGCCACTCCACCCCACGCCGGCCGTCCCCGGCCACCAGCATCGCCCCGACCAGGCTGCGCACCATCGCCTGACAGAACGCGTCGGCCTGCACCGTCGCGACCAGGATCCCGTCCGGGTCGCGTCGCCAGTCCAGCCGGGTCACCTCGCGCAGCGTCGTCGCATTCTCCTTGCGCCGGCAGTACGCGGCGAAGTCGTGCTCCCCCACCAGACCGGCCCCGGCGGCGTTCAGCGCGTCGAGGTCCAGCGGCTTCGGCCAGGCCAGCACCTCGTGCCGGCGCAGCGGCTCGGCCCCCCACGGGGCGTCGGTCACCCGGTACTCGTAGCGGCGGAAGGTGGCCGAGAACCGGGCGTCGAAGTCGGTGGGCACCTCCGTCATCGCGCGCACCCGCACATCGGTGGGGAGCAGCCGGGCCAGCCGACGCAGCAGCTTCGGCCCGTGCTCCCGCCACGTCGCGGTCGGCAGGTCGAGGTGGCAGACCTGCCCGGACGCGTGCACCCCGGCGTCGGTGCGGCCGGCCACCGTCAGGCCGGTCGCGGTGCCCGCACCGAGGACCAGGTCGAGTGCCTCCACCAGCACGCCCGCCACCGTACGGCGGGTCGGCTGGGCGGCCCAGCCGGAGAAGCCGGTGCCGTCGTACGCGACGTCCAGCCGAAGCCGGCTGCGCTCCTGCACCTCGTACCTCCCCTGACGGATCGGGCCCGGCACCCCCTGGGGGATGCCGGGCCCGACGGTGGTCTGGATCAGACCTTGCCTTCCTCGGTGGCCAGGTCGCTGTCCTCGCGGGCGGCAGCGGTGTCGCCGGAGGCCGACACCGGCGGCTCGGCGTCCTGGTCGCCCGGCGTCGACGTCGACGCCGGGGTGTCGTCGGCCGGGGCGAGCGCCTCGACCTTGTCCTGCTGCGCGGACTTGCGGGCGGCGGTCTTCTTGTTCGCCTTCGGCGCGGCGACCTGAAGCTCCTCGACCAGCTCGATGATCGCCATCGGAGCGGCGTCACCCTTGCGCGGACCGGTCTTCACGATCCGGGTGTAGCCACCGTTGCGGTTGGCGTACCGGGGCGCGATCTGGTCGAACAGGGAGTAGACCACGTCCTTGTCCTTGACGACGGCCAGCACCCGCCGACGCGAGGCGAGGTCGCCGCGCTTGGCCTTGGTGATGAGCTGCTCGGCGAGCGGACGCAGCCGCCGGGCCTTCGTCTCGGTGGTCTGGATCTTGCCGTGCTGGAACAGCGCAGTGGCCAGGTTGGCCAGCATCAGCCGCTCGTGCGCGGGGCTGCCGCCGAGGCGGGGGCCCTTGGTGGGCGTGGGCATGCTTGGTGCTCCTCAGGTGTGGCGGCAGCGCGGACTAGAGCTGCTCGGTCTCGCGGTAGTCGTCGGTGTCGTAGTCGGCCTCGCCGAAGGTGTCCACGACGTGCGCCGGGTCGAAGTTCGGGGCCGAGTCCTTCAACCCCAGCCCCATCCCGGCCAGCTTCATCTTGACCTCGTCGATCGACTTCTGGCCGAAGTTGCGGATGTCGAGAAGGTCGGCCTCGGTACGCCCGATGAGCTCACCAACGGAGTTGATGCCCTCGCGCTTGAGGCAGTTGTAGGAGCGGACGGTGAGGTCCAGCTCCTCGATCGGCAGCGCCAGGTCCGCCGCCAGCTGCGCGTCCTGCGGGGACGGCCCGATGTCGATGCCCTCGGCGGTCTCGTCCAGCTCCCGGGCCAGCCCGAACAGCTCGACCAGCGTCGAACCGGCGGAGGCCAGCGCGGTGCGCGGGCCCATCGACGGCTTGGTCTCGACATCGATGATCAGCCGGTCGAAGTCCGTCCGCTGCTCGACACGGGTGGCCTCGACCCGGTAGGTGACCTTCAGCACCGGCGAGTAGATCGAGTCGACCGGGATCCGGCCGATCTCGGCGCCGGCCTGCTTGTTCTGCGCCGCCGTCACGTACCCGCGACCCCGCTCGACGGTCAGCTCCATGTCGAGCCGGCCCTTGCCGTTGAGGGTGGCGAGCTTGAGGTCCGGGTTGTGCACCGAGACGCCGGCCGGGGGCTGGATGTCACCCGCGGTCACGTCGCCCGGGCCCTGCTTGCGCAGGTACATGCTGACCGGCTCGTCGTGCTCGGAGCTGACGCAGAGCTCCTTGATGTTCATGACGAGCTCGACCACGTCCTCCTTGACCCCGGGGATCGTGGTGAACTCGTGCAGCACACCGTCGATCTTGATCGAGGTCACGGCCGCACCCGGGATCGACGACAGCAGCGTACGCCGCAACGAGTTGCCCAGGGTGTAGCCGAAGCCCGGCTCCAGCGGCTCGATGGTGAACCGGGACCGGGTCTCGTTGATCGACTCCTCGGAGAGGGTCGGTCGCTGGCTGATGAGCATGTCTTCTCTTCTCTTCCGGGGCGCCCGCCATATGACGCCCACGACACAACGTGTTCCGGTGGCCCGCCCGGTGTGGGCGGGCCACCGCAACGAGCCCCTACTTGGAGTAGAGCTCGACGATCAGCTGCTCCTGGACCTGGGTGTCGATGACCTGACGGGCCGGGAGCGAGTGCACCAGGATCTTCATCTGGCTGGGGATCGCCTCCAGCCACGCCGGAACGGTCTTGGAGCCGGCCTCGGCCTGGGCGACGATGAACGGGGTGAGCTCCTTGCTCTTGCCCCGCACCTCGACGATGTCGTGCTCCTTGATGCGGTACGACGGGATGTCGACCTTCTTGCCGTTCACGACGAAGTGACCGTGCTTGACCAGCTGACGGGCCATGTCCCGGGACTTGGCGAAGCCGGCCCGGTAGACCACGTTGTCCAGCCGCGACTCGAGGATCTGCAGGAGAACCTCGCCGGTCTTGGCCTTCTTGCCGACGGCCTCTTCGTAGTAGCCGCGGAACTGCTTCTCCAGCACGCCGTACACGCGGCGGGCCTTCTGCTTCTCACGAAGCTGGAGCAGGTACTCCGTCTCCTTCGTGCGGCCGCGGCCGTGCTGTCCGGGCGGGAACGGCCGGGACTCGAACGGGCACTTCGGGCCATCGCACTTGCTGCCCTTGAGGAACAGCTTCATCTTCTCCCGCCGGCAACGGCGGCAGTCAGCACCGGTGTAACGAGCCATCTCTCTCTACCTCTCAGACCCGACGACGCTTGGGCGGACGGCACCCGTTGTGCGGCTGCGGGGTGACGTCGGAGATCTGTCCGACCTCAAGGCCCACGGCCTGCAACGAACGGATGGCGGTCTCCCGGCCGGAGCCGGGGCCCTTGACGAACACGTCGACCTTGCGCATGCCGTGCTCCATGGCCCGACGCGCGGCGGCCTCGGCGGCGAGCTGCGCGGCGAACGGAGTCGACTTGCGGGAGCCCTTGAAGCCCACCTGGCCGGACGAGGCCCAGGAGATGACGGCACCGGTCGGGTCGGTGATCGACACGATGGTGTTGTTGAAGGTGCTCTTGATGTGCGCCTGCCCGTGGGCGACGTTCTTGCGTTCCTTGCGCCGGACCTTCTTGACGGCGGCTCCGGCACGAGCCTTCGGTGGCATAAGTCTGTGCGCTCCTAGTTACTTCTTGCCGGGCTTCTTCTTGCCGGCGACGGTCCGCTTCGGGCCCTTCCGGGTCCGCGCGTTGGTCTTGGTCCGCTGGCCACGCACGGGCAGGCCCCGGCGGTGCCGGATGCCGGCGTAGCAGCCGATCTCGACCTTGCGGCGGATGTCAGCGGCGACCTCGCGGCGCAGGTCGCCTTCAACCTTGTAGTTGCCCTCGATGTGGTTACGGAGCTGGACCAGCTCCTCGTCCGTGAGGTCCCGGACACGCTTGTCCGGCGAGATACCGGTGGCGGTGAGCGTCTCCAGGGCGCGGGTGCGACCCACGCCGAAGATGTAGGTGAGCGCGATCTCCATCCGCTTCTCGCGGGGGAGGTCGACGCCGACTAGACGTGCCATGTGCGGGCGTGCTCCTCGTGATGTTGTGGCGGAGGTGTGGACCCGTCCCATCCCGCTACCGACCGCCCTGTCCTTCCGGCGCTGTCAGCACCGGCGACCGGGTGGTCGCTGCCCGAGCGGGCCCCGGCCTCCGACCGGGGGTCAACCACGCAGAAGTACGCGATGCGCACCACTCGCGGCTGGGACGAGCATGATGAGTTGGCTGGATCTGCGGCCGGACCGGTTCGACCGACCGTGTTGTCACACGACCGGTCGGATCTGGTTCAGCCCTGGCGCTGCTTGTGGCGCGGGTCGGTGCAGATGACCATGACCCGGCCGTGCCGGCGGATAACCCGGCACTTGTTGCAGATCCTCTTGACGCTCGGCTTGACCTTCACGGTTGCCTTACTTCCCATCTGGCCCGGCGACGCGAGGACGCGACACCGGACGTCGAAGACGGACACGGGACGTCCCGGCCGCCGTCAGGCTCACTTGTAGCGGTAGACGATGCGCCCGCGGGTCAGGTCGTACGGCGAGAGTTCGACGACGACCCGGTCCTCAGGCAGGATGCGGATGTAGTGCTGCCGCATCTTGCCGCTGATGTGGGCGAGCACCTTGTGGCCGTTCGCGAGCTCCACCCGGAACATGGCGTTCGGCAGGGGCTCGATGACCCGACCCTCGATCTCGATTGCTCCGTCTTTTTTCGGCATGTACTCCGCTGTCCTGACGTCGGTTGCTCCGGACGGCCCACAACGTCTTACACGGGTGTCTGATCTCGGATCAGAAGCCCGCGCCAGCCGCGGCTCCGAATCCCGCCGAAGCGCTGGCGGGCATGCCGGAGTGGACGCTGTGCGCCGATCAGAAAGTGTACGCCCGCCTGCGGGTCGCCGCCAAACCGGCCACCGATCGGGGCTGGCGATTCCGACAAAACTCACCTGTCAGGTGTTCTCGGCGTCGTCCGAACGTCGTCCGGCGGGCTCCGAACCCGCCACCTCCGAACCCCCCACCCCGGGGCCGCCCACCTCGGGCCGACCGCCCGCCACCGCCGTGGAGCCGCCACGCTCCCGCTTACGGGCACGCTTCTCCGCACGGCGACGACGCCGCCGGTCCTGCTTGGCGGCCCACCGCACCGGCTCCCCCGTCGCCAGGCCCGTCACGGTACGGACCGCCACGATCGCGCCCCACGGGCCGGCCACCCAGCCCGGCCAGAAGTACAGCGGCTCCCCCGCCACGATCGAGGTGCCCGCCCAGACCGCCAGCACGATGCCGACGACCTTGAGCCAGGGCTCCCAGACCTCCACCAGCCAGCGACCGGTCACCGACCGTCCGTACGTCGGCGTCACGCCGTCAGGCACCGCGTCGTCCGGCACCGCCAGCCGCGACGAATCCGCGCTGGCCGGGGCCGGCAGGTCGACCACCAGGACGGCCAGGTCGCCGTACGTGCGCGCCGCGTAGGCCCGGCCGAGCCGCTCGTCGTACTCGTGGAAGTCGAGACGGCCCTCCTCCAGCGCCACCCGCAGCCGTTCCGCCGTGGCCTCCCGGTCCGCGTCGGCCGCCCGCGCGTCCTCCCGCCCGTCCATGCCAGCAAGCATGCCACCACGTCGCCACGTCGCCACCCGGAGCCGGACGCCGTTTCACCGTGGGGCCGGCACCACCGCAGGGCGCGGTTCACCGTGGGGCCGGCACCACCGCAGGGCCCGGCCCACCGGCACCGGCGCCCCCGTCACCCACTGCCGGTGGTCACCACCGCGGGCCGCCTCGCCAGGGTCTCGGTGCCCCGGGTCTCGCCGGTCAGGTGTCGCCGGTTCAGTGGGCCACCGGGACGGCGGGCTGCCGAGCAGTCACCAGGTCACCGAGGCGGGCCCGGCCGCCGTCCGCAGCGGTCAGCACCCACACGCCGTCCGGGAGCAGCGCCATGGTGTGTTCGACGTGTGCGGCCATCGAACCGTCCCGGGTGACGACCGTCCAGCCATCGGCCAGTTCCTCCGTGCGGGGGGAGCCGAGAGTGATCATCGGCTCGATGGCCAGGGCCATTCCCGGCACCAGCCGGGGCCCCTTGCCGGGCCGGCCGTGGTTGAGCACGTGCGGATCCTGGTGCATCTCGGTGCCGATGCCGTGGCCGCCGTAGCCGTCGACGATGCCGTACCGGCCCCCCTTACGGACGGCGCTCTCCACGGCGTGGGAGATGTCGGTGAGGCGGCCCCGCCCGCTGGCCGAACCCCGGGCTGCGGCGGCGATACCCGCCCACATGGCGTCCTCCGCCACCGCGGTCATCCGCGACACGGCCGGGTCGACCTCACCCACTCCGACCGTGATGGCGGCGTCGCCGTGCCAGCCGTCCAGCACCGCCCCGCAGTCGATGGAGATCACGTCGCCCTCGTGCAGCACCTGCTCCGGTGACGGGATGGCGTGCACGATCTGCTCGTTGACCGAGGAGCAGATCGATGCGGGGAAGCCGTGGTAGCCCTTGAACGAGGGAACGGCCCCGGCCGCCCGGATGGTGGACTCCGCGATCGCGTCCAGGTCGGCGGTGGTGACCCCGGGGGCGACCGCCTCGCGCATCCGACGCAGCGCCTCGGCCACCACCAGGCCGGCGGCGCGCATCTTCTCGATCTGGTCAGGGGTCTTCAGCTGGATGTCCAGCTGGGGACGACGCATGGAGCCGCTACCTTTCGTTGCCGAAGAGCGGGGCACGTCGCGCGTACCCCGCTCTTCGCACTCTATCCACCGCCGGACTGGCGTCGACGAGCCGATCGCGATCGTCGGCAGCGGGACGTCAGCCGCCGTAGGACCTCAGGGCGTCGATGGCGCGGACCGTGACGTCCTCCACCGGGCCCGTGGCGTCTATGCCGACCAGCTTGCCCTGGGCGCCGTAGTAGTCGACCAGGGGCGCGGTCTTGTCCGCGTACTCCCGCAGGCGGGCGGCGATCGTCTCCGGCTTGTCGTCGTCACGCTGGAACAGCTCCGCGCCACAGCGGTCGCAGATGTCCTCGCGGGTCGTCGGGTCGAACTCGACGTGCCAGATCTTGCCGCACCCCCGGCAGGTACGCCGGCCCGAGAGGCGACGGATCACCTCGTCGTCGTCGACGACCAACTCCAGGACGAGATCCAGCGCGGTGCCCAGGTCGGCGAGGAGCTTGTCCAGCGCGGCGGCCTGCGGCGTGGTGCGCGGGAACCCGTCGAGCAGGAACCCCTCGGAGGCGTCCGGCTCCGCGAGCCGGCTCCGGACCATGTTGATGGTCACCTCGTCCGGAACCAGCTTGCCGGCGTCCATGTAGCGCTTCGCCTCGACACCCAACGGCGTGCCCTGCGACACGTTCGCCCGGAAGATGTCCCCGGTCGAGATCTTCGGCACCGCGAGATGAGCGGCAATGAACTCGGCCTGTGTGCCCTTGCCCGCACCCGGCGGGCCAACCAGAACCAGTCTCATCTACCGCAGGAACCCTTCGTAGTTCCGCTGCATCAGCTGGCTCTCGATCTGCTTGGTCGTCTCCAGACCGACGCCGACCATGATCAGCACTGCGGTGCCGCCGAACGGGAAGTTGAGGTACTGCTGCCGGTCCAGCCAGATGAAGAAGAAGTTCGGCAGGATCGAGATGATCGCCAGGTAGAGGGCACCCGGCAGGGTGATCCGGCTGAGGATGAAGTCGAGGTAGTCGGCGGTCGGCTTGCCGGGGCGGATGCCCGGCACGAAGCCGCCGTACTTCTTCATGTTGTCTGCGACCTCGGTCGGGTTGAACGTGATCGAGACGTAGAAGTACGTGAAGAAGATGATCAGCAGGAAGTAGACCACGATGTAGATCGGGCTGGTCGGGTCGACCAGGTTGTTCTGGATCCACGCCTGGGTCTTGCCCGGGTCGGTCTGGTCGAAGAACTGGAGCGCGAGCTGCGGCAGGTACAGCAGCGACGAGCCGAAGATGACCGGGATGACACCCGCCTGGTTCACCTTCAGCGGGATGTAGGTCGAGGTGCCGCCGTACATCCGCCGGCCGATCATGCGCTTGGCGTACTGCACCGGGATCCGGCGCTGCGCCTGCTCGATGAAGCAGACCGCGGTGATGACCACCAGGACCAGCGCGATGACCAGGAAGAACTTGGCCCAGCCCTGGCTCTCCTTGATCGACCAGCCCTCGGCGGGGAGCCGGGCGGCGATCGAGGTGAAGATCAGGACGGACATGCCGTTGCCGACGCCCCGGTCGGTGATCAGCTCGCCGAGCCACATCACCACACCGGTGCCCGCGGTCATCGTCATCACCAGGATCGACAGGGTCAGCCAGTCGGGGATGCCGGTGCCCTCGGGGATGATCGGGAACTGGTCGCACTGGTTGTTGAACAGCTGCCCGGAACGGGCCAGGGCGACGAACGCCGACGCCTGCAGGACACCCAGGCCCAGGGTCAGGTACCGGGTGTACTGGGTGATCTTCGCCTGGCCGGACTGGCCCTCCTTGCGGAGCTGCTCGAGGCGCGGGATCACCACGGTCAGCAACTGCAGGATGATCGACGCGGTGATGTAGGGCATGATGCCCAGCGCGAAGACCGAGAGCTGCAGCAGCGCCCCGCCGGAGAACAGGTTGAGCAGGTTGAGCACCCCGGTCGAGCCGTTCTCCAGGGTGTCGAGGCACTTCTGCACGTTGCCGTACGACACGCCCGGGCTGGGCAGGGTCGCGCCCAGCCGGTAGACCGCGATGATGCCTACTGTGAACAGCAGCTTCTTGCGCAGGTCAGGCGTACGGAACGCACTGAGAAAGGCGGACAGCAACTTCTTCCTCCTGCGCGAGGCGGGCCGCCGGTGATCCCTGGCGGGTCGGGGTGGTCGGGCGAACGCCCGATATCCATAGCTGGAAAGGGACTCTAACAGCCCGATCCCGGTCCGGGCAGATGCGCCCGGCTACATAAACCGAGTCCGATGTTACCGGTCGCAAGGGCCCGGGGTACACCATGGCGCCCGCCAGTTTGGATCAACCGGACGGGCGCCATGGGTTCTACAGCCTTACAGCTCGGTGGCCGAGCCACCGGCCGCGGTGATCTTCTCCTTCGCCGACGCGCTGAACGCGTGCGCCGACACCTGGAGCGCCACACCGCCGAGGTCCCCGGTGCCGAGCACCTTCACCGGGTGGCCCTTGCGGACCGCACCGGCCTCGACCAGCTCGGCCGGGCCGACCTGACCGCCGTTGGGGAACAGCTCGGCCAGCCGGTCCAGGTTGACCACCTGGAAGACGACCTTGAACTTGTTCTTGAAGCCCTTCATCTTCGGCAGGCGCATGTGGATGGGCATCTGCCCACCCTCGAACGCCGCCGAGATGTTCTTGCGGGCCTTCGAGCCCTTGGTACCGCGACCGGCGGTCTTGCCCTTGGAGCCCTCACCACGACCCACGCGGGTCTTGGCGGTCTTGGCCCCGGGTGCCGGGCGCAGGTGGTGGACCTTGATCGTCATTACTCGACCTCCTCGACCTTCACGAGGTGGTTGACCGTGAAGATCATGCCGCGGATCTCCGGACGGTCCTCCTTGACCACCACGTCGTTGATCCGCTTGAGACCGAGCGAACGCAGCGAGTCACGCTGGTTCCTCTTGGTCCCGATCTCGGACCGGACCTGGGTGACCTTCAGGCGAGCCATCAGGAAGCCACCTCCGCCCGCGACGCCAGCATGGCGGCCGGCGCGACGTCCTCGACCGGCAGACCACGACGCGCGGCGACCTGCTCCGGGGACTCGAGCCCCTTCAGCGCCGCGACGGTGGCGTGCACGATGTTGATCGGGTTCGACGACCCGAGGCTCTTGGAGAGCACGTCGTGGATGCCCGCGCACTCCAGCACGGCACGCACCGGCCCACCGGCGATGACACCCGTACCGGCCGAGGCCGGCTTGAGCAGCACCACACCGGCGGCGTCCTCGCCCTGCACCGGGTGCGGGATCGAGGCACCGATGCGCGGCACCTTGAAGAAGTGCTTCTTGGCCTCCTCGACACCCTTGGCGATCGCCGCGGGCACCTCCTTGGCCTTTCCGTATCCCACGCCGACGGTGCCGTCGCCGTCGCCCACGATCACCAGGGCGGTGAAGCTGAAGCGACGACCACCCTTCACGACCTTGGCGACGCGGTTGATCGCGACGACCCGCTCGAGGTGCGGGGTCTTCTCGACGGGCGCGTTTCCGCGACCGCCCTCACGGCGGTTGTCGCGGCGACCACCCTCGTTGCCACCGGACCCGCCGCCACGGCGCTGTTGACCTGGCATCAGCAGCCTTCCTTCTCTCTCGTGACGGGGTTTGTCAGAACTCGAGCCCGGCTTCGCGGGCGGCGTCGGCAAGCGCGGCGACCCGCCCCGCGTACCGGTTGCCACCGCGGTCGAAGACGACCTTGGAGATGCCGGCGGCCTTCGCCCGCTCGGCGAGCAGACCACCGACCTTGCCGGCCAGGGCGCTCTTGTCGCCCTCCGTGCCACGCAGCGACGCGTCCAGGGTCGAGGCCGACGCCAGGGTGTGACCCTTGGTGTCGTCCACGACCTGGGCGACGATGTGCCGCAGGGAACGGGTGACCACGAGGCGGGGACGCTCGGCGGTGCCGCTGATGTTCTTGCGGACCCGGAAGTGCCGGCGCGCACGCCCGACGGCACGCTTGGCGGCGACGCCGCGGCGGCGCTTGAGCAGCGTGGCGCTCACTTCTTACCTGCCTTTCCAGCCTTACGGCGGATTACCTCACCCTGGTACTTCACGCCCTTGCCCTTGTAGGGCTCCGGCGGGCGGATCTTCCGGATGTTGGCGGCAACCTCACCGACCAGCTGCTTGTCGATGCCGGCCACGTGGAACAGCGTCGGCTTCTCCACCGTGAAGGTGATGCCGTCGGGCGCGGCGACCAGCACCGGGTGCGAGAACCCGAGCGCGAACTCCAGGTCCTTGCCCTTGGCCGTGACACGGTAACCGGTGCCGGCGATCTCCAGGCTCTTGCGGTAGCCCTCGGTCACGCCGACGATCATGTTGGCGACCAGGGTACGGCTCAGGCCGTGCAGTTCCTTGGCCCTGCGCTCGTCGTTCGGGCGGTTGACGTTCAGCTGCCCGTCCTCGGCCCGCTCGACGGTGATCGGCTCGGCCAGCGTGTGCGCGAGCTCGCCCTTGGGGCCCTTGACCTTGACGGTCTGCCCGTCGATCGTGATGTCGACGCCGGAGGGCACCGGGATCGACTTACGTCCAATACGCGACATTTCTACCTGTCTCCCGTTACCAGACGAAGGCGAGGACTTCCCCGCCAACGCTCCGCTTGCGGGCCTGCCGGTCGGTGAGCAGCCCCTGGGACGTCGAAATGATCGCCACACCCAGCCCGCCGAGCACCCGGGGGAGCCCGTCCGACTTGGCGTACACCCGGAGACCGGGCTTGGACACGCGCTTGATGCCGGCCAGGCTCCGCTCGCGGTTCTGGCCGTACTTCAGCTCGACGACCAGTCGCTTGCCGACGGCGCCCTCCTCGGGCTCCTCGACCAACCAGGTGGCGATGTAACCCTCGGCCTTGAGGACCTCGGCGATGTTCGCCTTGATCTTCGAGTAGGGCATCGTCACCCGGTCGTGGTACGCCTGGTTGGCGTTACGCAGACGCGTGAGCATGTCTGCGATCGGGTCGGTCATCGTCATGAAACTCGTCAGCCTTTCTCGCCGGGGTTCCCGGGGCGTTGCGCCCCGGGCCTACGGCGAAGAGCAATAGCTATTTACCAGGAAGCCTTGGACACGCCGGGCAGCTCACCGCGGTGGGCCATCTCCCGGATGCACACCCGGCAGAGACCGAACTTGCGGTATACCGCCTTGGGACGCCCGCACCGCTGGCAGCGGGTGTACGCGCGAACCGAGAACTTCGGCTTCGCGGCCGCCTTGAGGATCAGCGCCTTCTTGGCCATCTCAGTTCTCCTTGAACGGGAAGCCCAGGAGCTTGAGCAGCGCCCGGCCCTCGTCGTCGGTCGTGGCGGTGGTGACCACCGTGATGTCCATGCCCCGCGGCCGATCGATCTTGTCCTGGTCGATCTCGTGGAACACCGACTGCTCGGTCAGGCCGAACGTGTAGTTGCCGTGCCCGTCGAGCTTGCGCCCGTCGAGACCGCGGAAGTCGCGGATACGCGGCAGCGCGATGGACAGCAGCCGGTCCAGGAACTCCCACATCCGGTCGCCGCGCAGGGTCACCTTCGCGCCGATCGGCATGCCCTCGCGCAGCTTGAACTGCGCGATGGACTTGGTCGCCCGCCGCACCTGCGGCTTCTGGCCGGTGATCGTGGCGAGGTCGCGGACGGCGCCGTCGATCAGCTTGGCGTCGCGGGCGGCCTCGCCCACGCCCATGTTGACGACGATCTTGACCAGCCGCGGCACCCGCATGGGGTTGCCGTAGCTGTACTGCTCGCGCAGCTGGGCCACGATCTCGTTGCGGTACCGCTCCTTGAGGCGCGGCAGGGTCTTGGTTTCGGTAGCCGTGGTCATCACAGGTCCTTACCGGTGCTACGCGCGATGCGGACCTTCTGGCCGTTGTCGTCGATCCGGTAGCCGACCCGGGTCGGCTTGCCGTCGGAGTCCAGGACCTGCACGTTCGAGACGTGGATCGGGGCCTCCTGGGTGACGATGCCACCAGTCTTGGCGCCACGCTGGGTGGTGCTGATGCGGGTGTGCTTCTTGACCCGGTTCACGCCCTCGACTAGGACCTTGTCCTGCCGCGGGTAGGCCGCGATGACCTTGCCCTTGGCACCCTTGTCCTTGCCGGCGATGACGACGACCGTGTCGCCCTTCTTGACCTTCACGGTCACAACACCTCCGGCGCGAGGGAAATGATCTTCATGAACCGCTTGTCCCGCAGCTCCCGGCCCACCGGGCCGAAGATACGGGTACCGCGCGGGTCCCCGCCGTCCTTGATGATGACGGCGGCGTTCTCGTCGAAACGGATGTACGAGCCGTCCGGCCGCCGCCTCTCCTTGGCGGTGCGGACGACGACGGCCTTGACGACGTCGCCCTTCTTCACACCGGCACCCGGGATCGCGTCCTTGACGGTGGCCACGATGACGTCGCCGATGCTCGCGTAGCGCCGACCGGAGCCACCGAGAACCCGGATGCACAGGATCTCCCGGGCACCCGTGTTGTCGGCGACGCGCAGTCGCGACTCCTGCTGAATCACGTCTATCTCCTATGTCTGCCGGTTCTCCGGCCGCACCTGGCGGCCGGAGCCTGGCGGAACCTGCGCCCGGCGTGACACCGGGCGAGCTCGAGCCTTCGCTACTTGGCCTTTTCCTGGATCTCCACGAGCCGCCAACGCTTCGTGGCGGACAGCGGCCGGGTCTCCATGATCAGGACCCGGTCACCGATGCCGGCGGCGTTCTGCTCGTCGTGCACCTTCAGCTTGCGGGTACGGCGCATGATCTTGCCGTACAGCGCGTGCTTGACCCGGTCCTCGACCTCGACCACGACGGTCTTTTCCATCTTGTCGCTGACCACGAGGCCCTCGCGGACCTTGCGACGCGCACGGGGCGCGTCCACGGTGGTGTTCTCCTCGGTCATGCTCGAGCTCCCTTACGCTCGCTCCGCTCGCTCACGAAGTCACCTCAGTCGGCGCGGCCGAGAGCCCCAGCTCGCGCTCACGCATGATCGTGTAGATCCGGGCGATCTCCCGACGGATGACCTGCAGCCGCCGGTTGTTGTCCAGCTGCCCGGTTGCGGCCTGCACGCGGAGGTTGAACAGCTCCGCCTTGGCCTCGCGCAGCTTCGTGACCAGCTCCTCCTCGGAGAGCTCACGCAGCTCGGAAGGCTTGACGCCCGCTGCCATCAGGATTCACCCACTTCGCGCGTCACAATGCGGCACTTCATCGGGAGCTTGTGGATCGCGCGACGCATCGCCTCTCGCGCGATCTGCTCGTTGGGGAAGGACATCTCGAAGAGCACCCGCCCCGGCTTGACGTTGGCGACCCACCACTCGGGCGAGCCCTTACCGGAACCCATCCGGGTCTCCGCCGGCTTCTTGGTCAGGGCCTGGTCCGGGAAGATCGTGATCCAGACCTTGCCACCACGCTTGATGTGGCGGGTCATCGCGATACGCGCCGACTCGATCTGACGGTTCGTCACGTACGCCGGCTCGAGAGCCTGGATCCCGAACTCGCCGAACACCACCCGGTTGCCGCCCTTGGACGCGCCGCTGCGGTCCGGGTGGTGCGGCTTGCGGAAGCCCTTCGGGGGCTTGCGCGGCATCAGCATCTGTCAGCCCTCCTGCTGCGTTTCCGCCGCGGCGGCGACGGCGGCGGGATCCACCGCGTCACCACTCGGCGTCTCGGCCTGCTGCGCGATGGTGGTCGCGGCAGCCCGGCCGGCTTCGGTGCCACCGGCGGTCGTGCCGGACGAGCCGGACCGACCACGGCGCGGCCGCTCGGGGCGGTCGCCGCGCTCACGACGCGGGCGCGACGGCGCCTCGGCCGGAGTCTCCCGACCCGGCACCGCGTCGCCCTTGTAGATCCAGACCTTCACACCGATCCGACCGAAGGTGGTACGGGCCTCGAAGAAGCCGTACTCGATGTTGGCCCGCAGCGTGTGCAGCGGAACCCGGCCCTCGCGGTAGAACTCCGTCCGGCTCATCTCGGCGCCGCCGAGGCGACCCGAGACCTGCACCCGGATGCCCTTGCAGACCGGGTTCTTCATCGCCGACTGCATGGCCTTACGCATGGCCCGACGGAAGCTGACCCGGCTGGAGAGCTGCTCGGCGACGCCCTGGGCGACCAGCTGCGCGTCCGACTCGGGGTTCTTCACCTCGATGATGTTCAGCTGGACCTGCTTGCCGGTGAGCTTCTCCAGCTCGCCGCGGATCCGGTCGGCCTCCGCACCCTTACGGCCGATGACGATGCCCGGCCGGGCGGTGAAGATGTCCACGCGGACCCGGTCGCGGGTGCGCTCGATGTCGACCTTGGAGATGCCGGCGCGCTCGAGCCCCTTGGACATCATCCGGCGGATCTTGACATCCTCGCCGATGTAGTCCTTGTAGAGCTTGTCCGCGAACCAGCGGGACTTCCAGTCGGTCGAGATGCCGAGCCGGAACCCGTGCGGGTGAACCTTCTGACCCATTACTCGGCACCCTCCGTCGTGCTCTGCGTCTCCGCCGTCTCGGCCTGCTTCGCCGGGGCCGCCTTCTTCGCGGCCTTCTTCGGCGCGGCCGGCGCCACCGCCTCCACCTTCACCGTGATGTGGCAGGTGCGCTTGCGGATCCGGTACGCCCGGCCCTGTGCCCGAGGCTGGAACCGCTTCATGGTCGGGCCCTCGTCGACGAACGCCTCGCTGACGAGCAGCGCATCGGGGTCCAGCCGCTCGTTGTTCTCCGCGTTGGCGATCGCGCTCGCGAGCACCTTGTACACCTGCTCGCTCGCAGCCTGCGGCGCGAACTGCAGCACCGTGAGCGCCTCCTTCGCGGGCAGGCCGCGGACGAGGTTGACCACCCGGCGCGCCTTCATCGGCGAGATGCGCACGTGCCGCGCAACCGCCCGCGCGCCCGGAAGCACCGGAGCGTCGCCCTTTCCTGGCATCGCTGTAACCCCTTGATCCTCTATCCGTATGCCCGCGGCGTCAGCGCCGACGGCTCTTCCGGTCGTCCTTCTCGTGACCCTTGAACGTACGGGTCAGCGCGAACTCGCCGAGCTTGTGCCCGACCATCGCCTCGGTCACGAACACCGGGACGTGCTTGCGTCCGTCGTGCACGGCGATCGTGTGACCCAGCATGTCCGGGATGATCGTCGAGCGCCGCGACCAGGTCTTGATCACGTTCTTCGAGCCCTTTTCGTTCTGCGTCTCCACCTTCTTGAGCAGGTGGTCGTCGACGAACGGGCCCTTCTTCAGGCTGCGAGGCATGTCTTATCTCCCTCAGCCGCGCTTACGCGTGGCGTAGCGACGGCGGACGATCAGCCGGTCACTCGGCTGGCCCTTACGACGGGTGCGGCCCTCGGGCTTACCCTGCGGGTTGACCGGGTGGCGACCGCCGGAGGTCTTACCCTCACCACCACCGTGCGGGTGGTCGACCGGGTTCATCGCGACACCACGGACGGTCGGGCGCTTGCCCTTCCACCGCATGCGGCCGGCCTTGCCCCAGTTGATGTTCGACTGGTCGGCGTTGCCGATCTCGCCGACGCTCGCGCGGCAGCGGACGTCGACACGCCGGATCTCACCGGACGGCATGCGCAGGGTCGCGTACGCGCCCTCACGGCCGAGCAGCTGGATCCCCACACCGGCCGAGCGGGCCAGCTTCGCGCCGCCGCCCGGACGCAGCTCCACGTTGTGGATCGTGGTACCGACCGGGATGTTGCGCAGCGGCAGGTTGTTGCCCGGCTTGATGTCGGCGGCCGGACCCGACTCCACGGCGTCGCCCTGCTTCAGGTCCTTCGGCGCGAGGATGTAGCGCTTCTCGCCGTCGGCGTAGTGCAGCAGCGCGATGCGCGCAGTGCGGTTCGGGTCGTACTCGATGTGGGCGACCTTCGCCGGGATGCCGTCCTTGTCGACCCGCTTGAAGTCGATCAGGCGGTACTGGCGCTTGTGCCCGCCGCCGTGGTGCCGGGCGGTGATCCGGCCGTGGGCGTTGCGACCGCCCTTCTTCGGCAGCGGAGCCAGCAGCGACTTCTCGGGCGTCGACCGGGTGATCTCGGCGAAGTCGGCGACGCTCGAGCCACGCCGGCCCGGCGTCGTCGGCTTGTACTTACGGATAGCCATTGTCTACACCCCTCAGCTGACCGGGCCGCCGAAGGCCTCGATACGGTCACCGTCAGCCAGCTTCACCATCGCCCGCTTGGTGTCCTTGCGCTTACCGAACCCGGTCCGGGTCCGCTTGCGCTTGCCCTCGCGGTTGAGCGTGTTGACCGTCAGGACGCGGACGTCGAAGATCTGCTGGATAGCGATCTTGATCTCGGTCTTGTTCGCGTCCGGGTGCACCAGGAAGGTGTACCAGTTGCGGTTCAGCTCGCTGTAGCTCTTCTCCGAGACGACCGGCGCCACGATGATGTCGCGCGGGTCGGCGATCGTGCTCACTTGCCATCCTCCTCGGTGGTCTCGGCGGACCCGGCCGCAGGGCCGACCTCCGTCGGCAGCCCCAGGAACTCGTCCAGGGCCTCCTTGGTGAAGACCACGTCGTCGGCCACCAGCACGTCGTACGTGTTGAGCTGACCGGCCTCGATCAGGTGCACCCGCGGCTCGTTGCGCAGCGACACCCAGTTCAGCTCGTCGGTGCCGCTCAGCACGACCAGGACCCGACGGGCGTCGGTCAGCTTGGCGAGCGTGGCCAGGGCGGCCTTGGTCGACGGCTTCTCGCCCGAGACGAAAGCCTCGACGACGTGCACCTGCCCGGCGCGGGCCCGGTCGGAGAGGGCGCCACGCAGGGCGGCAGCCTTCATCTTCTTCGGGGTGCGCTGGCTGTAGTCGCGCGGCACCGGGCCGTGCACCACGCCACCGCCGGCGAACTGCGGCGCGCGGATCGAGCCCTGCCGGGCCCGACCGGTGCCCTTCTGCTTGTAGGGCTTCTTGCCGCCGCCGGCGACCTCGCCCCGCGTCTTGACCTTGTGGGTGCCCTGCCGGGCCGCCGCGAGCTGGGCCACCACGACCTGGTGCATCAGCGCGACGTTGGCCTGCACGTCGAAGATGTCGCCGGGCAGCTCGACCGAGCCGCTCCTGGTGCCCTCGACGGTGATCACGTCGACCGTGGTCACTTCGCCGCACCACCCTTCTTCACCTTGGTCTTGGCCGCGGTGCGGACCAGAACCAGCGCGCCCTTGGGGCCGGGGATGGCACCACGGACGAGCAGGAGGTTGTTCTCGGTGTCGACCGCCTGGACGGTCAGGTTCTGGACGGTGTAGCGCACGCCACCCATCCGGCCGGCCATCCGGGTGCCCTTGAAGACCCGACCCGGGGTGGCGCAGGCGCCGATGGAGCCCGGCGAGCGGTGCTTGCGCTCGACACCGTGGCTGGCGCGCAGACCGTGGAAGCCGTGCCGCTTCATCGGGCCGGCGTAGCCCTTGCCCTTGGTCTTGCCGGTCACGTCGATGGTGATGCCTGCGGGGAACTCCTCGACCGTGACCTCCTGGCCCGGCGAGTAGTCCGCGGCGTCGACGGTGCGCAGCTCGACGATGTGGCGGCGCGGCGCGACGTCCGCCTTCGCGTAGTGCCCGCTGATCGGCTTCTTGACCTTGCGCGGGTCGATCGTGCCGTAGGCGAGCTGGACCGCGGAGTAACCGTCCTTCTCGGCGCTACGAACCTGGCTGACGACGCACGGGCCGGCCTGAACCACGGTCACGGGAACAACACGGTTGTTGTCCCAGACCTGGGTCATGCCGAGCTTTGCGCCCAGGATCCCCTTGACTTGCCTGTCCATTTGTCCGGTCCCTACAGCTTGATCTCGATGTCGACGCCAGCCGGCAGGTCGAGGCGCATGAGCGAGTCGACCGTCTTCGGGGTCGGGTCGATGATGTCGATCAGACGCTTGTGCGTACGCATCTCGAAGTGCTCGCGCGAGTCCTTGTACTTGTGCGGCGAGCGGATGACGCAGAAACGGTTGATCTCCGTGGGCAGCGGCACCGGGCCAGCGACCTGCGCCCCGGTACGCGTCACCGTCTCGACGATCTTCCGAGCCGAGGAGTCGACGATCTCGTGGTCATAGGCCTTGAGCCGGATGCGGATCTTCTGTCCCGCCATGGTGGCTTCTGTTCCTTCTCTCGATGCCGCTGTGTCGCGGGCACCTGTACCGGCTGGCACAGGCCCACTTCCGCCGACCCCCGCGGTCGGGCGTGTCGCGCCCGTGGGTCGAGCTCCGCCCCGGGCTCCGGAGCGATTCCCTGACCACGCAATTGGGGGTCTGTGGCGCCGATCGCGGTGACCGCGACCCGGACGCCGTACGAGGGTGGTTGACCGCCAGGGGCGATCAACCACCCTACGCGCGACGGTTCGTTCGCCCGGAGGTCCAGCTTTCGCCGGACGCAGGCAACCAACTGTCGTTACGCAACCTGACTAGTATGCCGCACGACCGGCGGCGACGCTAATCGGGGTTACCCAGTTCACTTGACGATCTTGGTGACGCGACCCGCGCCGACCGTACGACCACCCTCGCGAATCGCGAACTTGAGGTTCTCCTCCATGGCGATCGGCTGGATCAGCTTCACGCTCATGGTGGTGTTGTCGCCCGGCATGACCATCTCGGTGCCCTCGGGCAGCGTGACGACGCCGGTGACGTCCGTGGTCCGGAAGTAGAACTGCGGGCGGTAGTTCTGGAAGAACGGGGTGTGCCGGCCGCCCTCCTCCTTGGAGAGGATGTAGACCGTGGCCTCGAACTCCGTGTGCGGGGTCGTGGTGCCCGGCTTGATGACGACCATGCCGCGCTCGACGTCCTCGCGCTTGATGCCACGCAGCAGCAGCCCGACGTTCTCACCCGCGCGGGCCTCGTCGAGCAGCTTGCGGAACATCTCGATGCCGGTGCAGGTGGTCTTCATCGACTTCTCGCGGATGCCGACGATCTCCACCTCCTCGTTCGGCTTGAGGATGCCACGCTCCGCGCGACCGGTGACGACGGTGCCACGACCGGTGATCGTGAAGACGTCCTCGATCGGCATCAGGAACGGCTTCTCGGTCTCGCGCTCCGGCTGCGGGATCGCGGTGTCGACCGCGTTCATCAGCTCCATGAGCCGGCCGGTCCACTCCGGGTCACCCTCAAGGGCCTTCAGGGCCGAGACCCGGACGACCGGCAGGTCGTCACCCGGGTACTCCTGCGAGGAGAGCAGCTCACGGACCTCGAGCTCGACGAGCTCCAGGAGCTCCTCGTCGTCGACCATGTCGCTCTTGTTGAGCGCCACGACGATGTACGGCACACCGACCTGACGGGCCAGCAGCACGTGCTCGCGGGTCTGCGGCATCGGGCCGTCGGTCGCCGCCACCACCAGGATCGCGCCGTCCATCTGGGCGGCACCGGTGATCATGTTCTTGATGTAGTCGGCGTGACCGGGGCAGTCGACGTGCGCGTAGTGCCGCGCCTCGGTCTGGTACTCGACGTGCGCGATGGAGATCGTGATGCCCCGGGCCTTCTCCTCCGGCGCCTTGTCGATCTGGTCGAACGGCGTGTACGGGTTCAGGTCCGGGAACTGGTCGTGCAGGACCTTGGTGATGGCCGCCGTCAGCGTCGTCTTACCGTGGTCGATGTGACCAATGGTGCCGATGTTGACGTGCGGCTTAGTCCGCTCGAACTTCGCCTTCGCCACTGGTGTCCTCCTGTGGACTTCTTGGTTCGTTCGCCCCGGTGCGCCGGTCGGCGCTTAGGACTCTGTCGACAGCCTTTCCGGCCTGGCGGCCGGAGAGCTTTGGTGGGTTCTGCGGCGATGAAGCCTACAGGCCCGGTCACACACATCCCGACCGAGGTGGCCGCGGGCGGACGAATCCGTCCGCGACCAGCCCCGGATCACCGGGTCAGCTCAGGAGAGCGTCACTCACCCGTCGCCTTGGCGATGATCTCCTTCGCCACGGAGGCCGGAACCTCGGCGTAGGAGTCGAACTGCATGCTGTAGCTAGCCCGGCCCTGGGTCTTCGACCGCAGGTCGCCGACGTAGCCGAACATCTCCGACAACGGCACCAGGGCCCTGACGACGCGGGCGCCGCTGCGCTCCTCCATCGCCTGGATGATGCCACGACGGGAGTTGAGGTCGCCGATGACGTCACCCATGTTCTCCTCAGGAGTGGTGACCTCAACGGCCATCATCGGCTCCAGCAACGCGGGGTCGGCCTTGCGGGCCGCCTCCTTCATCACCATGGAGCCGGCGATCTTGAACGCCATTTCCGACGAGTCGACCTCGTGGTACTGGCCGTCCACCAGGGTGAGCTTGACGCCCACCAGGGGGAAGCCGGCGAGGATGCCGTACTGCATCGCGTCCTGCGCGCCCGCGTCCACCGACGGGATGAACTCCCGCGGGATGCGGCCACCCGTGACGGCGTTGGCGAACTCGTAGGTCGGGGCGTCGTTGCCCAGCGGCAGCGGCTCCAGGCTGATGATCACCCGGGCGTACTGGCCGGAGCCACCGGTCTGCTTCTTGTGGGTGTACTCGACCTTCTCCACCTTGCGGCGGATGGTCTCGCGGTACGCCACCTGCGGCTTACCGATGTTCGCCTCGACGTTGAACTCGCGGCGCATCCGGTCGACCAGGATGTCCAGGTGCAGCTCGCCCATGCCGGAGATGACCGTCTGACCGGTCTGGTCGTCCAGCTTGACGCGGAAGGTCGGGTCCTCCTCCGCGAGCCGCTGGATGGCCGTGCTGAGCTTCTCCTGGTCGGCCTTGGTCTTCGGCTCGATGGCCACCTCGATGACCGGCTCCGGGAAGGTCATCGACTCCAGGATGACCGGCTTCGCCGGGTCGCACAGGGTGTCACCCGTGGTGGTCTGCTTCAGACCCTGCACCGCGATGATGTCGCCCGCCTGGGCCGAGCTGCGCTCTTCCCGCTTGTTGGCGTGCATCTGGTAGATCTTGCCGATCCGCTCCTTGCGGTCCTTGGTGGAGTTGACCACCTGGGAGCCGGACTCGAGCGTCCCGGAGTAGATCCGCACGTAGGTGAGCTTGCCGAGGTGCTTGTCCGTCTGGATCTTGAACGCCAGACCCGAGAACGGCTCCGAGGCCGACGGCTTACGCTGCATCGGGGTCTCGCCGTCGGTGGCCGTGCCCTCGATCGCCGGGATGTCCAGCGGCGACGGCAGGTAGGCCACGACCGCGTCCAGCATCGGCTGGATGCCCTTGTTCTTGAAGGCGGTGCCGGTGAGCACCGGGTTCGCCTTACCGGCGATGGTGGCCCGACGGATGGCGGCCTTGACCTCCTCGACGGAGATCTCCTCGCCCTCCAGGTACTTCTCCATCACCGCGTCGTCGACGTCGGCCAGGGTCTCCATCAGCTTCTCGCGCCACTCGGCGGCGGAGTCGGCGAGGTCGGCCGGGATCTCCTCGACCGCGTAGTCCTCACCCTTCTGGGTCTCGCCGCGCCAGGTGAGGGCGCGCATCTCCACCAGGTCGACCACGCCGATGAAGTCGGACTCGGCACCGATCGGGATCTGCAACACCAGCGGGGTGGCGTTGAGCCGGTCGATCATCATCTGCACGCAGCGGAAGAAGTCGGCACCGGTGCGGTCGAGCTTGTTGACGAAGCACATCCGGGGGACGTTGTACTTGTCGGCCTGCCGCCAGACGTTCTCCGTCTGCGGCTCCACGCCGGCGACACCGTCGTAGACCGCGACCGCACCGTCCAGCACCCGCAGCGACCGCTCGACCTCGACCGTGAAGTCGACGTGGCCGGGCGTGTCGATGATCTGGATCGTGTGGCCCTTCCACTCACACTTGGTGGCAGCGGAGGTGATGGTGATGCCACGCTCCTGCTCCTGCTCCATCCAGTCCATGACGGCAGCGCCCTCGTGGACCTCACCGATCTTGTACGTGATACCGGTGTAGAACAGGATCCGCTCGGTGGTGGTGGTCTTACCGGCATCGATGTGCGCCATGATGCCGATGTTGCGTACGTTGGCGAGCGCGTCTGCGGCGGCCACTTCAATCCCTACTTATCGTCGTCTCGACACAACTGGTGGCGGTTCCGGCGCCGGTCCGGCGCCGGAACCAGGGTGTTACCAGCGGTAGTGCGCGAAGGCCTTGTTGGACTCGGCCATCTTGTGGGTGTCCTCGCGTCGCTTGACGGCGGCGCCCAGACCGTTGCTCGCGTCCAGCAGCTCGTTCATGAGCCGCTCGACCATGGTCTTCTCACGACGGGCCTTGGAGTACGTCACCAGCCAGCGCAGGCCGAGCGTGGTCGCCCGGGCCGGGCGGACCTCGACCGGCACCTGGTAGGTCGCGCCACCGACCCGGCGGCTGCGGACCTCGAGGGTCGGCTTGACGTTGTCCATCGCGCGCTTGAGCGTGACGACCGGATCGGTGCCGCTCTTCTCGCGGCAGCCCTCCAGGGCGGCGTACACGATGCGCTCGGCGAGCTGACGCTTGCCGCGCAGCAGGATCTTGTTCACCAGCTGGGTGACCAACGGCGAGTTGTACACCGGGTCAGCGACCAGCGGCTTCCGCGGAGCGGGTCCCTTACGCGGCATCTCAGCTCTTCTCCTTCTTCGCGCCGTACCGGCTGCGCGCCTGCTTGCGGTTACGGACACCCTGGGTGTCCAGCGAACCGCGGACGATCTTGTAACGCACGCCGGGGAGGTCCTTCACCCGGCCGCCGCGGACGAGCACGATCGAGTGCTCCTGCAGGTTGTGACCGACGCCCGGGATGTAGGCGGTCACCTCGATCTGGCTGCTGAGCTTGACGCGAGCGACCTTGCGGAGCGCCGAGTTCGGCTTCTTCGGGGTGGTGGTGTACACGCGGGTGCACACACCGCGCCGCTGAGGGCTGCCCTTCAGCGCCGGGGTCTTGGTCTTGGTCGTCTTGGCCTGGCGGCCCTTTCGGACCAGCTGCTGGATGGTGGGCACCGGGTTTCTCCGCTCCCTTCGGCCGCTGCCGCGGCCGCGCCGTCTGCTCGTTAGCCGCCTGCTGGACGGCTCTCCTACATTCCGACCGGAGCCACCTCACGATGGCATCGGCACCCGCGGTCGGGCGTGTCGCCCCACCCACGGTCCCGGTGCCGGCACTCGCGCGCGGACCGGGGATTCTGTCACCGGCACACGGCAGGCCGCGCACCGGATCTTCGACTCTCGTTCGTGACGCCGCCGGAATCCGGAACGCCGGATCCAGCGCACGCACGAGTTGCCCGGGCGGGCCCGGGCACAAGGGGAAAGAGTACCTACCACAGTCGAGCTGGTCAAAACGGGGACACCGGTCGGCGGCCACCTGCCCGCCAGCCCGACCCGTCATGCCTGCCTGCCCGTGATGGGCACCTACAAACACAAGTGTACCGGCTTCCCCACCGGGCCACCCGCCTGGCCCCCGGCTGAACCGACCGGGCACCGCACCGTTGCCGCAGCGTCACGCCAACGACAGCAGCACGCCCAGCACCAGGCCGAGCAGGTTGATCAACAGCCCCGTACCGCCGCAGCTCACCCCGGCGATGGCCAGGCCCCGGCCGGTGAACCGGACCGCCGGCGGTGCCGCGGGCCGGCGGATCTGCCGCATGCCCAGCAGGCCGGCGACGACCGCCCCGGCCCCGGTCAGCAGGCCCAGCAGGGCGAAGGCGGCCGCCGCCCAGACTCCTCCGCCCCTGCCGGCCACCGCGCCTATGCAGACCACCAGCAGGCCGACCAGGACCGAGACGACGCCGGCCACGAGGGAGCCGACGGCCAGGCCGGACGTGACCGGCGCGACGTCGAGGTGCACCATCCCGAACGGGGTACCCGGCACCGCCTCCACCCGCTTCGGCGGCCGGGGCCGCTCCTGCGGCGGGGGCGGCGCGGCGACCGGAGCCGGCCCGCCCCCACCGGCCGGACCGGCGACCGGGCCCCAGACGGCGGGAGGACCGGCGGGAGGCGGCAGGGGGACGGCAGGGGGCGACGCGACATGACCCGCCGGGGGTGACCCGACGGCATGGGCCGCGTGACCCGGCGGGAGCGGCGCGGCGGCGTGGGCCGCAGGACCCGGCGCGGGCGCATGACCCGGCGCGGGCGCAGGACCCGGCGCGGCCGCCGCGGTGGGCGGCGGCGGGTGGTTCGGCGGAGCCGCCTCCGACGGCGGGCCGGAACCCTGGTCGGGCCGTGCCCACTGGCTCGGCCCACCCACGGCACCGGGCTGCCCGGGATCGCCGCCCGGGGGGCGCACCGGTTCCGTCACGGGTCCTCCTCATCCGCCGTCGGCGTCCACCGCCGTGCGACGGACACCGGTCAGGCTACCGTCGCGGGTCCGCGCGGGCGCACCCGCGCGAGTTCAGTCCATGTGGGGAGCGAAGTCCTGGCCGTAGGGCGCCTCGGCCAGCCGCACCACCCCGATCACCACCGCGGCCACCACGCTGACCGCGACGAGCACCAGACCCGCCCAGGCCAGCCGCTCACCGCGCCGCAGCCAGGCAGCGCCGGTCAGGAAACCCCCCGACGCGTACGCCTCACGGCGCGCCTGCCGGGACAGGTGGAGTGCCAACGTGGCCGGCACGACGCCACCGACGAACAGACCGGTCAACACCGCCATCAGCCCCAACGCGAAGACGGCCCGCGCCTTCGTGGACCGGACCGGATCCGGGTCCAGGGGGTGACGCGGCACCGGCGGCGCGACGGGTGCCTGCCCGGGTGCGGTCGTCATGCCCCCATCATGCCCTGCGCCCACGACGCGGACCGGCGGTGCGCACACGACGAGGCCCCCGGCGGCCACAAGCTGCCGGGGGCTCGTCGGTCGTGCTGGTTAGCGGTACGACCCGAAGTCGAAGTCGTCCAACGGAACCGCCTGCCCGCTGGCCGGCCCGAAGCCGTAGTCAGTCTCCGGGTAGCCGGTCATCGAGTAGACCTTGGCCTTCGCCTCCTCGGTCGGCTCGACCCGGACGTTGCGGTACTTGCTGATGCCCGTACCGGCCGGGATGAGCTTACCGATGATCACGTTCTCCTTGAGGCCGACCAGCGAGTCGCTGCGCGAGTTGATCGCCGCGTCGGTCAGCACCCGGGTGGTCTCCTGGAAGGAGGCCGCCGAGAGCCAGGAGTCGGTGGCCAGCGAGGCCTTGGTGATACCCATCAGCACCGGGCGACCGGCGGCGGGCTCGCCGCCCTCGGAGACGAGCCGGCGGTTCTCCGACTCGAACAGCGCCCGGTCGACCAGCACACCCGGCAGGAACTCGGTCGAGCCGGAGTCGATGACCGTCACCCGCTTGAGCATCTGGCGGATGATGATCTCGATGTGCTTGTCGTGGATGAGCACACCCTGCGAGCGGTAGACCTCCTGGACCTCCTGGGTCAGGTGGACCTGCACCGCGCGCGGGCCGAGGATGCGTAGCAACTCGTGCGGGTCGATGGTGCCCTCGGTGAGCTTCTCGCCCACCTCGACGTGCGAGCCGTCGTGCACCCGCAGTCGCACCCGCTTGGAGATCTTGTCGTAGACGATCTCGTCGCTGCCGTCGTCCGGCACCACGATGATCTTCCGCGACCGTTCGCCGTCCTCGATCCGGATCCGGCCCGGGGTGTCGGCGATGGGCGCCTTGCCCTTCGGGATCCGGGCCTCGAAGATCTCCTGGACCCGCGGCAGACCCTGGGTGATGTCCTCACCCGCGACACCACCGGTGTGGAAGGTACGCATCGTCAGCTGCGTACCCGGCTCACCGATGGACTGGGCCGCGATGATGCCGACCGCCTCGCCGATGTCCACGCTCTTGCCCGTCGGCAGCGACCGGCCGTAGCAGGCCGCGCAGACACCGAGCTTGGACTCGCAGGTGAGCACGCTGCGCACCCGGACCGTCTCGACGCCGGCGGCGACGATCCGGTCGACCAGGATCGAGTTGAGGTCCTGACCCCGCTCGGCCACCACGGTGCCGTCCGGCCCCTTGATGTCGTCGGCCAGGGTCCGGGCGTGCGCGCCGGTCTCGGCGTGCTCGTGCACCACCAGCGTGCCGTCGAGCTGCTCGCCCACCTGCATCGGGATGGCCCGCTCGGTGCCGCAGTCCTCCTCGCGGATGATCACGTCCTGCGAGACGTCCACCAGACGACGGGTCAGGTAACCCGAGTCGGCGGTCCGCAGCGCGGTGTCGGCCAGACCCTTCCGGGCACCGTGCGTGGAGATGAAGTACTCCAGCACGGACAGGCCCTCGCGGTAACTGGACTTGATCGGACGCGGGATGATCTCGCCCTTGGGGTTGGCCACCAGACCACGGATCGCCGCGATCTGCCGAAGCTGGAGCAGGTTACCTCGGGCACCCGAGTGGATCATCTTCCACAGCGGGTTCTCCTTCGGCAGCGAGGTCTCCAGGTCCTTGGCGACCTCGTTGGTCGCCTTCGTCCAGATCTCGATGAGCTCGCCGCGGCGTTCCTCACCGGTCATCAGACCCCGCTGGTACTGCTTGTCGATCCGGTCGGCCTCGGCCTCGTACCGCTCCAGGATCTCCCGCTTGCGCGGCGGCGGGTTGACGTCCTCCATGCCGATGGTGACGCCCGACCAGGTGGCCCAGTGGAAACCGGCCTCCTTGAGCCCGTCCAGGGTGGCGGCCAGCGCCACCTTCGGGTACCGCTCGGCGAGGTCGTTGACGATCTGCGAGAGCTGGCCCTTGCGGACCTCGTAGTTCACGAACCGGTAGCCCTGCGGCATCGTCTCGTTGAACAGCACCCGGCCGAGGGTGGTGTCCACGACCAACGGGTCGCCCTCGACCCAGCCCTCGGGGGCGGTCCACGGCTCGGCACCGGTGCCGTTGTCGACCTCGGACAGCCCGCGCAGCCGGATCCGCACCGGCGTCTGCAGGTGCAGCTCGCCGCTGTCGTAGGCCATCCGGGCCTCGGAGTCCGAGCTGAACGCCCGGCCCTCGCCCTTGCCACCGGGAGTGCGGTGGGTGAGGTGGTACAGACCGATGATCATGTCCTGGGTGGGCATGGTCACCGGCTTGCCGTCGGCCGGCTTGAGGATGTTGTTCGACGACAGCATCAGGATCCGGGCCTCGGCCTGCGCCTCAGCGGACAGCGGCACGTGCACCGCCATCTGGTCACCGTCGAAGTCGGCGTTGAACGCGGTGCAGACCAGCGGGTGGATCTGGATGGCCTTGCCCTCGACCAGCTGCGGCTCGAACGCCTGGATGCCCAGGCGGTGCAGGGTCGGGGCACGGTTCAGCAGCACCGGGTGCTCGCTGATGACCTCTTCCAGCACGTCCCACACGACCGGCCGCTGCCGCTCGACCATCCGCTTGGCGGACTTGATGTTCTGCGCGTGGTTGAGGTCGACGAGCCGCTTCATCACGAACGGCTTGAACAGCTCCAGCGCCATCTGCTTGGGCAGGCCGCACTGGTGCAGCTTGAGCCGCGGGCCGACGACGATGACCGATCGGCCGGAGTAGTCGACGCGCTTGCCGAGCAGGTTCTGCCGGAACCGGCCCTGCTTGCCCTTGAGCATGTCGGACAGCGACTTCAGCGGGCGGTTACCCGGGCCGGTGACCGGCCGGCCCCGGCGACCGTTGTCGAACAGCGCGTCGACGGCCTCCTGGAGCATCCGCTTCTCGTTGTTGACGATGATCTCGGGCGCGCCGAGGTCGATCAGCCGCTTGAGGCGGTTGTTCCGGTTGATCACGCGGCGGTACAGGTCGTTCAGGTCGGAGGTCGCGAAGCGGCCACCGTCCAGCTGCACCATCGGACGCAGGTCCGGCGGGATGACCGGTACGCAGTCGAGCACCATGCCGAGCGGCGAGTTGCGGGTGTTCAGGAACGCCGCGACCACCTTGAGCCGCTTGAGCGCCCGGATCTTCCGCTGGCCCTTGCCGGTGCGGATGGTCTCGCGCAGGTTCTCGGCCTCGGCGTCGAGGTCCATGTTCTGGACCAGCGCCTTGATGGCCTCGGCACCCATGCCACCGGTGAAGTACTCGCCGAACCGGTCGCGCAGCTCCCGGTAGAGCAGCTCGTCGGTGACCAGCTGCTTCGGGTCCAGCTTGCGGAAGGTCTCCAGAACCTCGTCCAGGCGGTCGATCTCGCGCTGGGCCCGGTCGCGGATCTGGCGCATCTCGCGCTCTCCGCCCTCCTTGACCTTGCGCCGGACGTCCGCCTTGGCGCCCTCGGCCTCCAGCTCGGCCAGGTCGGCCTCGAGCTTGGCGGCCCGCTTCTCGATCTCCGAGTCGCGGCTGTTCTCGGACTGCCGCTTCTCGGCCAGGATCTCGTTCTCGATGGTCGAGAGGTCGCGGTGACGCGCCTCGGCGTCCACGCTCGTCACGACGTACGAGGCGAAGTAGATGATCTTCTCGAGGTCCTTGGGGGCGAGGTCCAGCAGGTAACCCAGCCGGCTCGGCACGCCCTTGAAGTACCAGATGTGGGTCACCGGCGCGGCGAGCTCGATGTGGCCCATCCGCTCCCGACGGACCTTCGACCGGGTCACCTCGACGCCGCAGCGCTCGCAGATGATGCCCTTGAAGCGGACCCGCTTGTACTTACCGCAGTAGCACTCCCAGTCCCGTTGCGGGCCGAAGATCTTCTCGCAGAAGAGCCCGTCCTTCTCCGGCTTCAGGGTGCGGTAGTTGATGGTTTCGGGCTTCTTGACCTCACCGTGGGACCACTGACGGATGTCGTCGGCGGTGGCGAGACCGATGCGCAGCTCGTCGAAGAAGTTGACGTCGAGCACTATGTCCCCTATGTCGTCGTCTGTACTGCTAGATAACCTGTGGAGTCGGGGGCAGGGTGACCCGCGCAGGGATCAAGCCTGACCTCGCGGGTTCCGGCGCGCCCGCTCTCGCGTCGCGCCCCGGAACCCGCGTCGGAGCCGGTCACCCTGCCCCAACCACCACCTCAGACCTCTTCGACCGAGCTCGGCTCGCGCCGGGACAGGTCGATGCCCAGCTCCTCCGCGGCCCGGAACACCTCGTCGTCGGTCTCGCGCATCTCCAGGGCCACACCGTCGCTGGAGAGCACCTCGACGTTGAGGCACAACGACTGCAACTCCTTGAGCAACACCTTGAACGACTCCGGGATGCCCGGCTCGGGGATGTTCTCGCCCTTGACGATGGCCTCGTAGACCTTGACCCGGCCGAGGACGTCGTCGGACTTGATGGTCAACAGTTCCTGCAGGGCGTAGGCGGCGCCGTACGCCTGCATGGCCCAGCACTCCATCTCACCGAAGCGCTGGCCACCGAACTGCGCCTTACCACCCAGCGGCTGCTGCGTGATCATCGAGTACGGACCGGTCGACCGAGCGTGGATCTTGTCATCAACCAGGTGGTTGAGCTTCAGGATGTAGAGGTAGCCGACGGCGATCGGGTCCGGCAGCGGCTCACCGGAACGACCGTCGAACAGCTGGGCCTTGCCGGACGAGCCGATCAGCTGCTTGCCGTCCCGGTTGGGCAGGGTCGACGAGAGCAGACCGGAGATCTCCTCCTCGCGGGCACCATCGAAGACCGGGGTGGCCACGTTGGTGTCCGGCGCGGCCTCGTGCGCGTCGATCGAGCGAAGCTGACGCTTCCACTCGGCGTCATCGCCGTCCACGCTCCAGCCCGTCTTGGCCACCCAGCCGAGGTGCGTCTCCAGCACCTGGCCGAGGTTCATCCGGCCCGGCACACCCAGCGGGTTGAGCACGATGTCGACAGGCGTGCCGTCCTCCAGGAACGGCATGTCCTCGACCGGCAGAATCTTGGAGATGACGCCCTTGTTGCCGTGCCGGCCGGCGAGCTTGTCGCCGTCCTGGATCTTCCGCTTCTGGGCGACGTAGACCCGGACCAGCTCGTTGACACCCGGCGGCAGTTCGTCGCCGTCCTCGCGGGAGAAGGTCCGCACACCGATGACCGTGCCGGTCTCGCCGTGCGGCACCTTCAGGGAGGTGTCCCGGACCTCACGCGCCTTCTCGCCGAAGATCGCCCGGAGCAGCCGCTCCTCCGGGGTCAGCTCGGTCTCACCCTTGGGCGTGACCTTGCCGACCAGGATGTCGCCGGGGACGACCTCGGCACCGATCCGGATGATCCCGCGCTCGTCGAGGTCGGCGAGCATCTCCTCACTGACGTTCGGGATGTCGCGGGTGATCTCCTCCGGGCCGAGCTTCGTGTCCCGCGCGTCGACCTCGTGCTCCTCGATGTGGATCGAGGTGAGCACGTCCTGCTGCACGAGGCGCTGCGACAGGATGATCGCATCCTCGTAGTTGTGACCCTCCCAGCACATGAACGCCACGAGCAGGTTGCGCCCGAGCGCCATCTCGCCCTCGTCGGTGCACGGACCGTCAGCGATGACCTGGCCGGCCTCGACGCGGTCGCCCTCGAAGACCACCGGCTTCTGGTTGACACAGGAGCCGGAGTTGGAGCGACGGAACTTGTGCAACAGGTACGTCCGACGGTGGCCGTCGTCCTGGTGGATGGTGACGTAGTCGGCGCAGAGGTCCTCGATCACACCACCGGCCTCGGCGACGACCACGTCGCCGGCGTCCACGGCCGCGCGGTACTCCATGCCCGTGCCGACCAGCGGTGCCTCGGCCTTGACCAGCGGCACTGCCTGGCGCTGCATGTTGGCGCCCATCAACGCCCGGTTGGCGTCGTCGTGCTCGAGGAACGGGATCATCGCGGTCCCGACGGAGACCATCTGCCGCGGCGAGATGTCCATGTAGTCCACGGCAGCCGGCGGTACGTCCTCGGTCTCGCCGCCCTTACGCCGGCACAGCACCCGCTCCTCGGCGAACGAGCCGTCCGCCGTCAGAGGCGCGTTGGCCTGGGCCTTGACGAACCGGTCCTCATCGTCAGCGGTCAGGTAGTCGACCTGGTCGGTGACCCGACCGTCGACGACCTTGCGGTACGGCGTCTCGATGAAGCCGAACGGGTTGACCCTGGCGAACGTCGACAGGTTGCCGATCAGACCGATGTTCGGGCCTTCGGGCGTCTCGATCGGGCACATCCGGCCGTAGTGGGACGGGTGCACGTCGCGGACCTCGAAGCCAGCCCGCTCGCGGGACAGACCACCCGGGCCGAGCGCGTTCAGCCGCCGCCGGTGGGTGAGCCCCGCCAGCGGGTTGGTCTGATCCATGAACTGGGACAGCTGCGAGGTACCGAAGAACTCCTTGATCGCCGCCACCACCGGACGGATGTTGATCAGAGTCTGCGGCGTGATCGCTTCGACGTCCTGCGTGGTCATCCGCTCCCGGACGACCCGCTCCATCCGGGACAGGCCGACCCGGACCTGGTTCTGGATGAGCTCACCCACGGTACGGATCCGGCGGTTGCCGAAGTGGTCGATGTCGTCGGCCTCGTAGCCCTCCTCACCGGCGTGCAGCCGGCACAGGTATTCCACGGTGGCGACGATGTCGTCCTCGGTGAGCGTGCCGGTGGTGATCGGCAGGTTCAGCCCGAGCTTCTTGTTGAACTTGTAGCGCCCGACTCTGGCGACGTCGTACCTCTTCGGGTTGAAGAAGAGGTTGTCGAGCAGGGTCTGGGCGTTCTCGCGGGTCGGCGGCTCGCCAGGGCGCAGCTTGCGGTAGATGTCGAGCAGCGCCTCGTCCTGGCTGGCGATGTGGTCCTTCTCGAGCGTGGTCATCATCAGCTCGGACCAGCCGAACTTCTCGCGGATCCGCTCGGCCGACCAGCCGATCGCCTTGAGAACGACCGTGACGGCCTGACGGCGCTTGCGGTCGATCCGGACACCGACGGTGTCGCGCTTGTCGATGTCGAACTCCAGCCAGGCACCCCGGCTCGGGATCACCTTGACGCTGGAGATGTCGCGGTCGGAGGTCTTGTCCGGCTGCTTGTCGAAGTACACACCCGACGAGCGGACGAGCTGGCTGGTGACGACGCGCTCGGTGCCGTTGATGATGAAGGTGCCCTTCGGCGTCATCATCGGGAAGTCACCCATGAACACCGTCTGGCTCTTGATCTCGCCGGTGGTGTTGTTGGTGAACTCCGCGGTCACGAACAGCGGCGCGCAGTAGGTCAGATCCTTCTCCTTGCACTCCTCGATCGAGGCCTTGACCTCGTCGAAGCGCGGGGCCGAGAAGGAGAGCGACATGGTGCCGGAGAAGTCCTCAATGGGACTGATCTCGTCGAGGATCTCCGCGAGACCCGAGCGTGCGTGCGGGTCGTCCGCCGACCGGCCCTGCCAAGCCTCGTTGCCGACGAGCCAGTCGAAGGACTCGTTCTGAATGGCGAGGAGGTTGGGGACCTCGAGGTGTTCGGTGATCCGGCCGAAGGAAACTCGGCGGGGAGCGAATGCGCTCGACGTACGACTGGTCTTCGCAGGGCGGGAAGCTGCCAAGATGCGTCCTTCCGAGGACCGGTGCTGCAGAACGGCTGGTACGCGTGCACTCCAATGACCCACCAGGAATATCCACAAACGGACATTTCCGAGCAGGGGTCAAGTCGGAAGGCAGCGCAAACTAGCAGTGTAGCCGAGAGGCTAACCGCTGTCCAGCCCACCCCGCAGGTCGTTGCGGAACATGCCTCGGGACCCTGGATCCGGGTCTCACCGGGCCGCTCGGAACGCAACGTTTCCCACCGGGCCGCTCGGGGTGCCGCGGCGTTGGTGCTGCCGCTGCCTTACCCGCGCGGTGGCCGTTGCAAGCGCGGAAAGTCTTGCTGATGTCAGCGTGCCTGGGAGGCTGGTGTCACGTCAAGAGTCTCCTCCCGGGTCGCCGCCGTCTTTCCCACCGACAGGCGACCGCACAGCGCCGACCCGCACTCGCAACGGAGCGTCGACACCCTGCTCACGCATGCTGTAACGGTCCACCAACACGGCGGGCGGCGATCCGATCCCGGATCGCCGCCCGCCGCGACGCGCTGTGTGCCCCGGCTCACGTCAGCCGGACAGGCGCCTGATCGAGCTCAGTCACTTGAGGGTGACCTTGGCGCCCTCGCCCTCGAGCTTGGCCTTGGCCTTCTCCGCGGTCTCCTTGTTGACCTTCTCCAGGATGGCCTTCGGCGCGGACTCGACCGCGTCCTTGGCCTCCTTGAGGCCCAGGCCGGTCAGCTCACGCACGACCTTGATGACCTGGATCTTCTTGCCACCGTCGGCGTCGAGGATGACGTCGAACTCGTCCTTCTCCGGCTCGGCCTCGGCGGCGGCACCGCCGCCGGCCGGGCCCGCCATCATCATCGCGGCCGGCGCGGCGGCGGTGACCTCGAAGGTCTCCTCGAACTGCTTCACGAACTCGGAGAGCTCGATCAGCGTCATCTCCTTGAACGCGTCGAGCAGCTCGTCGGTGCTGAGCTTCGCCATGTCTGGCGTCCTTTCTGAAAGGTTTGACTAAGAACGTGGGTGCGCCGCGCGGCCTCAGGCCGCCTCGGCACCTTCCTTCTCGCGCTTGTCCTGCAGGGCGGCCGCCAGACGGGCGGTCTTGGAGAGCGGAGCCTGGAACAGGGCCGCGGCCTTGCTCAGGTTGCCCTTCATCGCGCCGGCCAGCTTGGCCAGCAGCACCTCACGGGACTCCAGGTCGGCGAGCTTCGTGACCTCGGCCGCGGTAATGGCCTTGCCCTCGAAGACGCCGCCCTTGATGACGAGCTTCGGGTTGGCCTTCGCGAAGTCGCGAAGCCCCTTCGCCGCCTCGACGACGTCGCCCGAAACGAAAGTCAGCGCGGTAGGACCGGTGAACAGCTCGTCGAGGCCGGAGATGCCCGCCTCGGTCGCCGCACGCTTGGCCAGCGTGTTCTTCGCGACCGTGTAGGTGGTCTCCTTGCCGAGCGAGCGCCGCAGCTGGGTGAGCTGGGAAACCGTCAGACCACGGTACTCGGTGAGCACCGCGGCACCCGCGTTGCGGAAGTTCTCGGTCAGCTCAGCGACGGCCGTGGCCTTGTCGGCCCGGATCGGCTTGTCCGCCATGTCCCTCCTCTCTCGTTGCTCGAGGCTGGTCACCATCGCAGGCGGGAACCTTCGACGGGGGCGGAGGCATCGCGACAACAGAAAAGCCCCGGCGCAGGGCGCACGGGGCGAGATCGGCGGGATCGCCGTGGTCGGCGGACCACAGGTGAAGCCGGAAGTCGCTTGCCGCCCTGCGCGGGTCGCCCGTCGAAGCGGGACCTTCGACCGTGCCGGAGCACGGTGACCAGCGGTCTCTGGGTGGAACTTCGCGGCAAAGGCTACGCGAGGAGGCCCCGGATCGCCAAATCGCCCCAGGTGGGCCCGGTCACCTCCCCGACGGTCGCCACCGCCGGGTCCCGCGATTCGTTGCCGCCCGCTGCGTTCCCGTCGCTGACCCGCCCGTTCCGGTACGGACGCGCAGGGGCCCCGCCACGGTCCGTGGCGGGGCCCCTGTCACGTCAGCCGTGCTCAGCCCTCGGTGGACTCCTGGAGGTTCTTCACCACGTTCGGGTCGACCGGGACGCCCGGGCCCATGGTGGTGGTCAGGGTGACCTTCTTGAGGTACTTGCCCTTGGCCGCGGACGGCTTGGCCCGCAGCACCTCGTCGAGGACGGCGGCGTAGTTGTCGACCAGCTGGGACTCGGAGAACGAGGCCTTGCCGATGATCAGGTGCAGGTTGGAGTGCTTGTCCACCCGGAAGGCGATCTTGCCGCCCTTGATGTCGGCGACGGCCTTGGTGACGTCCATGGTCACGGTGCCGGTCTTCGGGTTCGGCATGAGACCGCGCGGGCCCAGGATCCGCGCGATCCGGCCGATCTTGGCCATCTGGTCCGGCGTGGCGATCGCCGCGTCGAAGTCGAGCCAACCGCCCTGGATCCGGGCGACCAACTCGTCGGTGCCCACCTCGTCCGCACCCGCGGCGGCGGCCTCCTCGGCCTTCGCACCGGCGGCGAACACGATCACGCGGGCGGTCTTACCGGTGCCGTGCGGCAGGTTGACCGTGCCGCGGACCATCTGGTCCGCCTTGCGGGGGTCGACGCCGAGGCGCATCGCGACCTCGACCGTGGCGTCGAACTTGGCGGTGGTGGTCTCCTTGGCCAGCTTCACGGCCTCGGCGGGGGTGTAGAGCTTGGCCCGGTCGATGACCTCGGCGGCCTTGCGGTAGCTCTTGCTGCGCTGCATTTCTGGTTACTCCTGTGGTCTCTGGCGGGCCGCGGTGCTCGCGCGCCCTCCCACGATCCGTACGGGTCGGTGGTGGCCGAGGTCAGTCGGCGACGGTGAGGCCCATCGACCGGGCGGTGCCGGCGATGATCTTCTCAGCCTGGTCGAGGTCGTTGGCGTTGAGGTCAGCCATCTTCTTCTCGGCGATCTCACGCAGCTGGGCGCGGGTCACGGAGCCCACCTTCTCCTTGTGCGGAACGCCCGAGCCCTTCTGCACACCGGCAGCCTTGATCAGCAGCCGGGCGGCGGGCGGGGTCTTCAGCACGAAGGTGAAGGACCGGTCCTCGTACACGCTGATCTCGGCGGGGACGATGTCGCCCCGCTGGGACTCGGTCTGCGCGTTGTAGGACTTGCAGAACTCCATGATGTTCACGCCGTGCTGGCCGAGCGCGGGGCCGACCGGCGGCGCCGGGGTGGCCTGGCCCGCCGGCAGCTGAAGCGTGAACGTCTTGACGAGCTTCTTCTTCGGAGGCATGTCACTTCCTGGGGCTTGGAACTGGGAATTGTTCGCACCGACCCGCCGTCGGGCGCGCACGGTCAGCGCGGGGTCGACGGCGGCGACGTTCTAGGTTAGCGCAGCCCGCCTCCTGCCCGTGCGCCGAGGTCGCGCGGGCAGGAGGAACGGCGACGCCGGGGCGGGCCGAAGCCCGCCCCGGCGTCGGCGAATCAGATCTTGGTGACCTGGTTGAAGTTCAGCTCCACCGGGGTCTCCCGGCCGAAGATCGACACCAGCACCTTGAGCTTCTGCTGATCGGCGTTGATCTCACTGATCGTGGCCGGCAGCGACGCGAAGGCACCGTCGGTCACCGTGACCGAGTCGCCGACCTCGAAGTCGAGGACCTTGACCTCCGGCCTCGCCTTCTTCTGCTCGGTCTCGACGGCCGGTGCCAGCCACTTGAGCACCTCGTCGAGGCTCAGCGGCGCCGGGCGGTCGACCCGGTCGGTCGCCCCCACGAAGCCGGTGACTCCCGGGGTGTTGCGCACGCAGGAGTAGGACTCGGCGGTCAGCTCCATCCGGACCAGGATGTAGCCCGGGAAGACCTTCGCCTGGACCTGCGAACGCTTACCGTTCTTGACCTCGACCTCTTCCCGGGTCGGCACCTCGACCTGGTAGATGTAGTCCTCCATGTCGAGGGACGTGATCCGGGTCTCGAGGTTGGTCTTGACCTTGTTCTCGTAGCCGGCGTACGAGTGCACCACGTACCAGTCGCCCGGCGCGTAACGCAGCTTCTGGCGCAGCTCCGCGACCGGGTCGAAATCCTCGTCCGGCGCGGGCTCGGTGGCGGGGAACTCCGGCTCGCTGGCGGCCTCGATCGACTCGTCACCAGCCGCCGTCGCCACCGTGGACTGCTCGTCCGTGGTCTCGGCGGTCTCGTCGTACTCAGGCACGCTCGCTCACTTCCGTAACTATCGGCACAGTCAGCCGGTCAGCTGGGGTTGCCGAAGACCCACAGCACGCCCTTGGCGAAGGCGTAGTCGAGCCCGGCGACGATCGTCAGCATCACCGCGACGAACACGATCACCACGGCCGTGTAGGTCAGCAGCTCCTTGCGGGTCGGCCAGATGACCTTACGCAACTCGGCCACGACCTCGCGGACGAAACGCGCGATACGGCCGAACGGGCCGACCTTGTCGGTCTCCGACCGGGTCTTGGGACGGCTGTCGGCGGAGTCCGCCCTGGCGCGCGAACGGGTCGCGGTGCCACCGCCGCGAGTGACCGGCTCGTCGTCCGCCTCGGTGGCGTCGTCGGCCACGTCGTCGACGGTCTCGTCGTGCAGACGGTCGTCGCCGGGGTCCTCGCCGCGCCGCTTGTTGTCGGCCACTTCGCCCTCCGTCGCGGGATGTCGGGGCCGCACGCCGTCGGGCGTGCGGTCGGCGCCTGCTGAACGCCGGCCGGCCCAACCGTCCCGCGACGGGCCGCGGCCGGCGGATCGACAGAAAGGCCCGATGCCTCGGAACCTCCCCGCCGATGCCACCACCACGGGCCGGGCGCCGCCTGGCGGCGGCGCGACCCACGGGAACGGTCAGGCCTGAGGCGCAGGGGTGACAGGACTTGAACCTGCAGCCTGCGGTTTTGGAGACCGCTGCTCTGCCAATTGAGCTACACCCCTGTGCGGCACGCTCGCCCCACCGGCCACGACGGACCAGGCAGGGGTCACTTGCCCCACGGCGGACCAGTGTACGGGTACCGGCACGACTTTCCCAAGCGGTCTACCCAACCGGGCGGTTGTGCCTGGTCAGCGTGGCGTCCGGACCGTCACGCGGGCCTGCGAGAGGACCTTCTCCCCCTGGCAGGTGGCGGTGATGTCGAGGCGGGTCAGACCGTCCTCGGTCACCTCACGCACCACGGCCGACACCTCGACCTCCGTACCGTGGTCGTCGTCGGGCACCACCACCGGACGGGCGAACCGGACGTTGAAGTCGACCACCCCGTCGGCGGCACCGGCCCAGCCGGTCACCGCCCGCCCGACCAGCGCCATCGTGAACATGCCGTGGGCGATGACCCCGGGCAGCCCCACCTTGGTGGCGAACCGGTCGCTCCAGTGGATGGGGTTGAAGTCGCCCGAGGCACCGGCGTAGCGGACCAGGTCCGCGCGGGTCACCCGGAACGTCTGGGTGGGCAGTTCCATCTCAGGCCTCCCCGCGTACGACGATCTTGGACCAGACGGCGACGACCGGCTCCCCGGCGACGGTGCTGACGTCCGTCCGGGTGGTCAGGAAGTCGTGGCCGCCGCGGGAGCGGACGTCCTCGACGGTGTTGACACAGACCAGCTCGTCGCCCGCCACCACCGGCCGGGTGTACGCGAACCGCTGGTCACCATGGACGACGCGGCTGTAGTCGACCCCGAGCTCGGGGTCGTCGACGATCTGCCGGGTCGCGGCCATGGTCATCACCACGGGGAAGGTCGGCGGGGCGACCACGTCCGGGTGACCGAGCGCGCGGGCGGCTGCCGGGTCGTGGTGGGCGGGGTCCGTCGCGCCGATCGCGCTGGCGAACTCACGGATCTTCTCTCGGCCCACCTGATAGGGGGCGGTCGGCGGGTACGTCCGGCCGACGAAGGACGGGTCCAGAGGCATGACGCGAAACTACACGTACCACGCGACAACCGGCCCGTACGGTCGGCGGCGGCTCGGGGCCGCGCCTGTCGTACGGACCGGCGGTCGGATGGTATGCGGTGGCGGGCCGGCAGAGCCGGCCGACGCTCAGCGGGTCTCGCGGTGGACCGTGTGCTTGCCGTCCCGCGGGCAGAACTTCTTCAGCTCGATGCGGTCCGGGTCGTTACGGCGGTTCTTGCGCGTGATGTAGTTGCGCTCCTTGCACTCCACACACGCCAAAGTGATCTTCGGCCGAACATCGGTCGCCTTCGCCACGGCGGAGTGCCTTCCTCGCTAACGGTTACAACGACGGCGCATCAGACTACGCGCTGACGACGCAGACATGCAAAGTGGGCGCCCTTTGTGGCGCCCATCTCTCGACCACCAGGGCCAGGCCCGGAGGACGACAGTAGCGGTGGCCGGACTTGAACCGGCGACACAGCGATTATGAGCCGCTTGCTCTGCCATCTGAGCTACACCGCCGCGGTGGGCCCAGCCGGACCCTCTGAGCCCCCTTACGGAATCGAACCGTAGACCTTCTCCTTACCATGGAGACGCTCTGCCGACTGAGCTAAGGGGGCCTGCGCGATCACTCCGTGCCCGCGCAGAGGTAAGAGTACACGGCGTCGACCCACAGGTGAAATCGGATCCCCCTCGGCGGTGTCACGCCAGCTCAGGGCACCGCGCGAAGGCGCGGCAGCTCGGCGGCGGAGATCGTCTCCGGGTCGAGCTGCGCACCGAACCAGGCCCCCAGCCGCTCGTACGGCAGCGGCCGACTGAACAGAAAGCCCTGCCCGATCTCGCAGCCGATGTCCTGGAGCAGCTCCAAGGTCAACTCGCTCTCCACACCCTCGGCGACCACTGTCAGCCCGAACTGCTGGGACAGGGTGACCACCGCGTTGACGATCGCCAGGTCCCCCGGATCGGTCGCCATGCCCTGGACGAAGGAACGATCGACCTTGACCTCGTGCACCGGCAGCCGGCGCAGGTGGGCCAGGGACGAGTAGCCGGTGCCGAAGTCGTCCACCGACAGCCGCAGGCCGAGATCGCGCAGCCGGCGCAACGTGGGGACCGAACGGTCCGTACCGTCCAGCACACCGGCCTCCGCGATCTCCAGGGTCAGCAGCTGCGGTGGCACACCGTACTCGTCGAGCCACTCCCGTACGCGATCCGGAAAGTGCTGGTCGGTGAGCGTACGGGCGGAGATGTTGACCGCCACGGCCAACGGCTGGCCGCCCAGGCTCCACTCCCGGCTGTGCCGCAACCCCTCCCGCAGCACGAACTCGGTGAGCCGGCACAACTGGCCGGTGTGCTCGGCCACCGCCACGAAGTCCTCCGGGGCGACCGCCCCGTGCGTCGGATGCTCCCACCGGGCCAGGCACTCCACCCCGACCAGCCGGCGGTCCCGCAGTGTGACCTTCGGCTGGAAGTAGACCTCCAGTTCCCCGGCGTCCAGGGCGTGCCGCAGGTCGCCGGCGAGACCGAGCCGTCGCAGGGACCGCGACTCCAGCGCGGGGTTGTAGAGCTGGACGCTGCCTGCGATCGTCTTGGCCGCCGTCGCCGCCAGGTCGACCCGTTGCAGCAGGGTGGCCGGATCACTGCCGTGGTCGGGGTGCACCGCGACCCCGACGGCAGTGTCCACATCGAGGGTGAGCGAGTCGAAGACCATCTCGTCGCGGATCTGCTCCCGCAACTGGGCGGCCAAGTCGACCGCCGCCTCGGCGCTCTCCAACCGCAACGTCACCAGGAACTCGTCGCCGCCGGCCCGGCCCACCAGCGCCGCCGACGGCATGCAGCCCCGCAACCGGTCGGCCACCTCGACGAGCACCTTGTCGCCCGCCGCGTGGCCGAGGGACTCGTTGACCTGCCGCAGCCGGTCCACGTCGAACAGCAGCAGCGCCACGACCTCGCCGGGAGCCCGGATCCGGACCGCCTCCTCCAGGGCGCCGAGGATCCGGCGACGGTTCGGCAGCTTCGTGAGCCCGTCGTGGTAGGCGTCGTGCCGCAGCCGGTCGACCAGCCGGGAGTTCTCCAGCGCCACCGCGGCATGCGCGGCGACGGTCTCGAAGACCGTCACGTCCGCGGGCCGGAAGAAGTTCGTGTCGCCGAGGCGGTTGGCCACCTCCAGGGTGCCGATCACCGCCTTGCCCGAACGCAACGGCACCACGATGACGTCCTTGACCGGTGCCCGCCCCAACGCCTCCCGTACCTCCGGGTCGCCGCCGAGCCGGCTACCCACCGCCACCGTGGCCTGGCGAGACACCGCGGCCTGCCGTAGCGCGGCCGGGATCGGAGCGGAGTCGAGCAGCCCCGGCTTGCCTTCCTGCGCGGTCAGCAGCACCTCCGGATGGCGGCCCTGGGCGGGCAGCCAGAGGGTGGCGTACTCGGCCTGCATGAGGCTGCGGATGCGGACCAGCAACGCGTCGATGAGGGTGCCGTCCGGGCCGCTCTCCGTGATCGCCCTGGTCAACTCGTACATTTCGGAGAGGGTGCGGTGCTGCCGGAGGAACTGTGCATAGGACCCGTAGACCAGGGCGAATGCCATGGCCAGGCCGGCGAAGAGGAACACGGCCCACGGAGTGCTCTCCAGGGCGATGATGATCAACAGCCCGATGGAGAGGTTGATCGCGACCGCGATCAGCATCGGCGGGGCGGCCCGGATCAGCTCCCGGCCGGCCTGCCAGCCCTGAACGACGGAGATCACCGCGACCACGGCAACCAGCGCGACCAGGGTGTGGGTGCCGACTGCGGCGAGCAGCACGCCCCAGGTTCCCGGCCCGACGCCGCGGGTCTGCGGCAGCAGGTGGTAAACCAACGTGGCCAGGGAGGTCGCCGCCGCCGCGAGCGCGACGTTGAACCAGAGCTTCGCCGGCAGGAGCCGGCGCCGCAGCTGCACCACGAGCGTCGCCACGATGTAGGCCAGCACCACCGACAGCGGCGGCAACAGGTAGAGCGCGACGACGAGGGGAATCTCGGTGGGGGTGACGGCGAGCGCCTGCCGGCGCACCACGACGTTGATGGTCGGCATGGCGGCCGCGACCATGGCGACGGTCAGCACCAGGGTGACCGGCAGGTCGCCCAGCGCGGGGTCGGTTGTCAGCCCGAGCAGCACCGACAGGACCACGGCACAGATCGCCAGTGGTCCGGTGATGAGCCAGGCGTGGTCCGTCCGCCGATGAACGGCACGAGGGCGAGACGTCATGGTTCCCCTCGTGACGTCGGTTTCCGCGGATGCCGGACTTTGCCCTGACGGAGGCCGCCCGTCAGGGCACCGACGGATCCGGCGCAGGCATGTTCCATTCGATGCCGGACGTCCTGAGGTCGAGCTCCGTGGCGATGCTGGACGCGACTACCAGGCTGGTGACCAGCAGAAGGGAGCCGAGCAGCCGGCCCAGACGTTGAGCAGACATCTGTGCTCCTGTTGGGGTGACGACAGAGTTGATGGAGGTCCCCGATGGTGCCACAGCGCATGTCCCGGTGGAAGTTCGCAGGGCGGAGGTTGACCCGGTTGGCGGGCAGCGCGCAACGACTGGGCCCCGTGCCGTGGAACGTCCGGGCAGATCAGGCGGACGTCATCGCCCGCTCCGCCCAAGAAATCGCCATTCAGTCATACCGACCTTACCTGGCGTAGCCCTCCCAGTCGACGGGCAACTGCCAAGTGGACACACCGTAGCGGGGCTTCCGGGGCCACACCAACCACCCGCGTCGTACGCCCGGACCGGCCACCCCGGGAGTCCACAGTGATCGGCGCGGCGGGAGCGGCACGTCAGGCCCCACAGCGACATCCACGGCCGATGACGCGGCGGCACCGCCGGCGATTCCGACCGGTCGTCCGAGGAACACCACCGCCCGATCGACCCACGCCCCAGAGCCGTGGCACCGTGGCACCGACCGTCGTAGCCACGCTGCCAGGTAGGCGAGGGCACCCAGGCCCAGCGGTACCCGCAAGAGGACGAGTCGTCCACGGCTGAACTGGGCCGGACTCCGGCAGACCAACGACAACGGCCCCCGATCAGCATTCTTGCTGGTCGGGGGCCGTTGGTGCTCCTGGTGGCGGGTAGAGGATTCGAACCTCTGTAGCTTTCGCGACGGATTTACAGTCCGCTCCCATTGGCCGCTCGGGCAACCCGCCAGGGCACCCACCGCGTCGTGACGCGGTAGCGGAAGCAAGGATAGCGGCTCCACCCACCGCCAGCGCAACCGGGTACCGTCAGAGGTCGTACCGCTGGTCAGCGGGGGACACAGGACCACAAACCGGCCCGACAGCAGGAGCAGAAGCATGGCATCGAACCCGTCGTTCGACATCGTGAGCAAGGTCGACCGGCAGGAGGTCGACAACGCCCTCCGCCAGGCGGAGAAGGAGCTCGCGACGCGGTTCGACTTCCGGGGGACCGGCGCGGAGATCTCGTGGTCGGGCGAGGAGGCGATCAGTCTCCAGGCCGAGACCGAGGAGCGGGTGCGGGCGGCGCTGGACGTCTTCAAGGAGAAGCTGGTCAAGCGCAACATCTCGCTGAAGTCGCTGGATGCCGGTGACCCGCGTGCCTCGGGCAAGACCTTCAAGATCGACTGCAAGGTCGTCCAGGGCATCGACTCGGACAAGGCGAAGGCGATCAGCAAGAAGATCCGCGACGAGGGGCCGAAGGGCGTCCAGGCCCAGATCCAGGGCGACCAACTGCGGGTCACCGGCAAGAAGAGGGACGACCTCCAGGCGGTCATCGCCCTGTTGAAGGCCGAGGACTTCGAGGTCGCCCTCCAGTTCACCAACTACAGGTAGGGGATCCGAGGCCGACCTGGTTGCGGGCTGGCCGTGCCCTGTCACCACCAGGCTGGCCACGCCCTCTCGCCAGGGCGGGCATCGTCACCAATGGTCGTCGTTGGTCGGTCGCGATCGGTCTCCGACGGCCTGGTGACGGCCTGGACCTGCGCCTCGCCGGCCCACCCGAATCGGTGCTCGCTGCGCTCGTCGTAGCGGCGGCGGAGGCGGCACGCCCGAGCCCGCGCTGCCCACCGGGCAACGCCTCTGCTACGAGACCTCGCTGAGCAGCAGGTACCCGCCGCCGGTCAGCGCCACCACACCCATCAGCACCATCCCCGCTCCGAGGATCCTGTCGAACACGACGAAGCGAGCGCGACGTCGATCGAGGCGGTCAGCTGTCCACCGGAAGGGGCTGAGCGTGCCGACGACCCGCATGGACAGCTCTGCGTGCTTGGTCGCGATGCCGCGACAGTCGCCTGCGAGGGCTGCTCCGATCGCGATCAAGAGCCCTCCCCACGAGAGCCCGAGCCAAGCGCGCCACATCACGATGCCTCCGCCGAACGGCTCCCGCGCAGCCAACCAACACAGCGGAGACTAGCCGACGCCTCAGCGGCCGAAGATCAGCAGCAGGACGATGGTCAGGATCGCGCTGACCAGGATCGAGCCCAGGCAGCCCAACCGGTTCGAGAAGAAGGCGAACATCCTGCGGGCATACCCGCCTCAGCGCGGATCAGACGGTCGCCGCCAGGGACGTCTGGGCGTACCGCGCGGGTCAGACGGCGACCGGGGCGTCGAGGCGTACGGCGGCGGCCTCCGCGCGGGCGATCGGCCCGGTGGGCAGGCCCGCGAGCCCGGCCCCGGCGGCGACCGCCGCACCGGCGAACAGGAACGCCCAGGGAACTCCGCCAGCGCCGTCGACGATCACCCCGGCGACCGCGCCGCCGGCCGCGCTCGCGCCGATCGACATGGTCACCACCCAGGTGTACGCCTCGTTGAGCATGCCGCCGGGGCTGATCCGCCCGACGAGGGTGTTCTCCAGGGTGAGCGCGGGCGCGATGGTGGCCCCGCCCACCAGCAGGGCCGTGCCCAGCGCCAGCGGGGTCGGCATCAGCGCGAACACGGCGAAACTGGCCGCGACGCCGCCGAGGAGCCAGCCGAACTGCCGGGACATGTTCGCCGACGGCTTGCGGACACCGAACCAGAAGCCGCCCAGCGCGCTGCCGACACCCCAGACGGCCAGCAGTAGCCCGGCGAGACTGTCGGGGTCGTCGGTGGTGTACGCGGTGGCGAAGGCGGGCACGGTGACGCCTGCCACGCCGAAGGCGATGCCGAGGCTGGCCACGCACAGCAGCAGCGCCGGGAAGCCGGCCACCCGCAGCGGGCCGAGCCCTCGGGCGTGGTGCTCCCGGGGGTGGGGCCGCCAGGCGCGCATGACCCCGCCGAGGGCGATGGCCGTCGTGCCGGCCAGGGTGACCACGGCTGCCCCAACGAGGGCCGCCCCGGCGTCGGCGACGAGCACGAAACCGGCCACCAGCAGTGGGCCGAGCACGAAGACGATCTCGAACAGGGTGGTTTCCGCGGCGAGTGCGGTGTTGCGCAGGTGGTACCGGCCGGATGTGGCGTTGGTGAGGTCGTTCCAGGCGCCGCGCAGGGCGGCGGTCAGCGGCGGGTAGGTGGCGCCCGCCACCCCGGCGGCCACGAAGACCAGGGCGAGGTTGCCGGTCGGTGACTGGGCGGCCCGGAGCAGCCCGATCAGGGCCAGCGGGTGGGCGAACGCGGTGCCGAGCAGCACCGGGGTGGGCCCGATCCGGTCGGCGACCCGCCCGGCGACGGGGCTGAGCGCGGCCCCGGACAGGGCGTAGATGCCGCCGGCCACGGCCGCGAGCGCGTATCGCCCGGTGTTCTGCTCCACGACGAGCAGCAGCGCCAGCGGGGTCATGCCGATCCCGAGCCGGCCGACGATGCCGGCGATCAGCAGCAGTGGGGCGCCGGGGATCCGCCAGACGCCCAGGTACTGCCGCAGTGCGGCCACGACGAACCTCCGGGGGCGTAACGAGCGGGAGTCGTTCCGACCCTAACCTCAGCGGGGTGTCGCGGTGAAACGGTTATCGCGGTCCCCCGACCCGGACGCACGCCGCCCGCACCGGGTGGACCCGGTGCGGGCGGCCGAGGGGTTGTCGTAGGTCAGCGCTGGAACCGCACCGGACCGGCGCTGGCGGCCATCCGCTCCAGCCGGGCCACCCGCTCCTCCATCCGGGGGTGGGTGGCGAACAGCGCGGCCATGCCACCGCCCTTGGTGAACGGGTTGTCGATCATCAGGTGGGCGGTGCTGGTGAGCTGTCCCTGGGCGGGCAGCGGTCGGGCCTTCGTACCCGTGTGGATCTTCTTGAGGGCGCTGGCCAGGGCCAGCGGGTCCCGGGTCAGCGCGGCGCCGGAGGCGTCCGCCTGGAACTCCCGGCTGCGGCTGATCGCGAGTTGGATCACCGTGGCCGCGATCGGGCCCAGGATGATCGTCAGCAGCAGCACGGCCGGGTTCGGGGCGTCCTCGTCGTCACCACCGGCCAGCGGGATGAAGAACGCGAGGTTCGCCAGCATGGTGATGATGCCGGCCAGGCCGGCGGCCACGCTGGAGATCAGGATGTCCCGGTTGTAGACGTGCGACAGTTCGTGCCCGATCACCCCGCGCAGTTCGCGGTAGTCGAGGATCTCCACGATGCCCTGGGTCACGCACACCGCCGCGTTCTGCGGGTTGCGGCCCGTGGCGAACGCGTTGGGCTGCGCGGTCGGGCTGACGTACAGGCGTGGCATGGGTTGCCGGGCCTCGGTGGCCAGTTCCCGCACCATCCGGTACAGCTCGGGGAACTGTGCCTCGCTGACCGGTTGCGCCCGCATCGACCGCAGCGCGAGCTTGTCGGAGTAGAAATAGGTGACACCGTTCATCACCAGCGACACGACGACGGCGATGACCAGTCCGCCGCTGCCGCCGAACCAGTAGCCCACCGCCAGGATCAGCGAGGTGAGCAGGCCGAGCAGCGCGGCGGTCTTGAGACGGTTGTGATGCACGATCACTCCTTCGGTGCACGGACCTCGGCGGATCCGCCGACCGGTACAACACCTCCGGTACCCGGTAACCATCCCTTCCATGACTGGGAGTTACCTGAGTGATCGCCCCGGATCAGCCCCCGGCGAGGTCGAGCACGAGCTGTGGCGCGAAGCCGACCAGCACCGCGAGGGTGGTCGCCACGCCCAGCGCGGCGGCCACCGCGCCGACCGGCCGACCGGCGGTCTGTTCACCGACAGTGACCGTCGGTCGGGCGTACAGCAGGGCGGCAACGCGCAGGTAGTAGGCCAGGCCGAGGACCGCGTTCAGGGCCACCACCACCGCCAGCAGGCCCAGCTCCCCGACCAGCAGCGAACGGACCACGGTGACCTTGGCGAACAGGCCGGCCAGGCCCGGCGGCAGGCCCGCCAACCCGACCAGCGCGAACGCCAGCGCCCCGCCGATCCACGGGTGACGGCGGGCCGCGCCGCGCAGGTCGTCGAGCCGGCCGCCGTCGGCGCCCGCCGGGCGCAGGGCCACCACCCCCGCGAAGGCCGCCAACTCCAACAGCACGAAGAACACGGCGTACGCGACGGCCGCCGCGTACGCGCCCGCGCGGGCCTCGGCGTCGGCCAGGGCCAGCACGCCGAGCGGGGCCAGGATGTAGCCGGCCTGCGCCACCGAGGACCAGGCGAGCAGCCGCACGGTACGCCGCTGGCGCAGCGCCACCAGGTTGCCGACGGTCATGGTCAGCACGGCCAGCAGCGCCAGCACCGGCCCGGTCACGGCGGCCGGCAGCGCCTGCTGCACCACGGCCAGGAGGGCCACCACCCCGCCCAGCTTCGAGGCGGTCGACAGGTACGCGGCGACCGGCAGCGGTGCGCCGTCGTACGTGGCCGGGGCCCACGCGTGGAACGGCACGGCGGCCACCTTGAACGCCAGCCCGGCCACCACCAGCGCCACGGCGACGGTGGTCAGCGGCAGATCCAGCAGGTCGGGGCGTTCGGCCAGGGTCGCACCGACCCGGCCCAGGTGCAGGGCGCCGGTCGCCGCGTACAGCAGCGCCGCGCCGAGCAGGGTGACCGTGGTGGCGACCACGCTGACCACGAAGAAGGTGACCGCCGCCTCGGCACCGGCCAGGCTGCCCCGGCGCAGCCCCACCAGCACGTACAACGGCAGGGTCAGCGTCTCCACCGCCACGATCAGGGTGATCAGGTCGCCGGCCGCGCCGAGCACCACGCCGCCGGTCATCGAGCAGGCCAGCAGGAAGCAGAACTCCCCCACCGGCGTGTCCCCGGCCCGCAGCAGCGGCCCGGCCAGGGCCAGCACCCCGAGGGTGAGCAACGCGACCACGGCCGCGACCAGGGCGGCCCGCCCGCCGAACACGAACGAGCAGTCCGCGCCCACGCAGAACGTACGCCGCTGCGGCCCCGACCCGACCACGGCCGCCCCGGCGGCGGTCGCCAGCGCACCGGTGACCGCCGCCGCGACGGTCGCCGCCGGGCGGGCCAGGATCAGGTCGACCAGCAGCACCAGCACGGCCGTGCCGGCGGCCAGGTAGGCCGGCAGCAGCGCCACGTTGTCGACGCTCTGCACCACGCTCATCCCGCCACCTCGCCGCGTCGGTCGACCCGCCCGTTCATCGCAGCACCTCCACCAGTGCCGCCACCGGGGCCTCGGCGACGCCCAGCACCAACGTCGGGGCCAGCCCGACGGCCAGGGCGAGCAGCACCAGCGGCGTCCAGGCGGCCAGTTCCGCCCCGGCCAGGCCCGGGGCGAGGGTGGTGACCGCCGGGCTGGGCGGCCCGTGGGTCACCCGGCGCAGCAGCCGCAGCAGGTACGCGGCGGTGAGCGCCCCGCCGAGCGCGGCCAGCGCGGCCAGGGTGGTCCACAGTGGGCCGCCCACCTCGATCGCGGCGACCACGGCGAACGCCTCTCCCCAGAAACCGGCCAGGCCGGGCAGCCCCAGCGAGGCGACGGCCGCGAAGGCGAGCAGCCCGGACAGCCGGGGTGCGGTCTCCCGCAGCCCGGACAGTTCGGCCAGCGAACCGGTGTGGGTGCGGTCCTTGATCGCCCCGGCGAGGAAGAACAGCAGGCCGGTGATCACGCCGTGGGCGACGTTGCCGATCAGCGCCGCCTGGATGCCGGTGGCGGTGAGCGTGGCCACCCCGAGCAGCACGAAACCCATGTGCCCCACACTGGAGTACGCGATCAGCCGTTTCAGCTCCGTCTGCGCCAGGCAGACCAGCGACCCGACCAGGATCGCGGCAACGGCCAGCACGCCGAGCACCGGGGCGGCCCAGCGGGCGCCCTCCGGGGCCACCCCGACGGCGATGCGCACCAGCCCGTACGTGCCCATCTTCAGCAGCACCCCGGCGAGCAGCACACTGCCCACGGTGGGTGCCTGGGTGTGGGCGTCGGGCAGCCAGGAGTGCAGCGGCCACAGCGGACTCTTCACCGCGAAGGCCACCGCCAGCAGGGTGAACGCGGCAAGCTGGGTGCCCCGGGTCAGTGCGGTGCCGCCGGTCAGCGCGACGACGTCGGCGGTGCCGGCGGCGGCCACCACGACGTAGACGCCGACCAGCAGCAGCACCGAGCCGAACAGGG